>MIAK01000001.1:0-10831 GCA_001829085.1 Sphingomonadales bacterium RIFCSPLOWO2_12_FULL_63_15
GTCGAGCTTGGCGATGGCGGATTCGAGCGCCAGTTCGCGGCGCGCGAGCTGAAGCTTCTGGACCAGCTCGGACGTGCGGGTGCGGTCCACACCGGATGCGTACCTTCTATCTCGTTAGCATCGGTGATCTACGACATGGAGCAGCGGGGCGAGTTCCCGCAGAGGTTCTATCTGACGTCCCGCTGCGTCGTATGGGATCTGGCCGAAGTCGAAGCCTGGCTGGCCATGCGCCGTCAGGCTTCGAATGCGAAGACCGTCAAACGCGCACCGTCTCCAGACGTACATCTGAGGAAGACCCGGCCGGTCACACGGTAGGTTCCGGCACCAGCAGGTCCATCGACGGCGGATAAAGCGTCGGGGCATACTTCTGCCCTGCGACCCAAGCGTCGACGAGGTTCGCCCACTCCTGCATCATGTGACGGCGCTGATGCTCATACTCGGCTTTGTTATAGATACCGCGCGACGAACGACCGTCCTCATGGGCGAGGCACTTCTCGATCCAGTCGCTGTTGAAACCCAGCTCATTGAGAAGCGTCGAGCCGGTTCGCCGAAGATCGTGGACCGTGAACGGCTCCAGCGGCAATCCTTCCTTCTTCGCGCGCACCACCACAGCGGTCGTGATCCGGTTGAACGTGGCCCGCGACATCGGCGCGTTGGCTTCGTAACGCGACGGCAGCAGATACTTCGAGTTGCCCGCGCAGGTCTTCAGCGCGATGAGCATGTCGACCGCCTGCTGGGCGAGATAGACGTTGTGCGCCTTTGAGCGCTTCATCCGCTCCTTGGGGATCGACCAGACGGCGTTCTCAAAATCCACCTCGTCCCACAAGTCGCATCCTGGAGTTCGCTCTTGCGGACCATCGTCAGCAGGATGAGGCGCAGACCGAGCCGGGTCGTCGGCAGCGTCGGCACATGCTCGAGTTGCCCGAGCATCACCCGGATTTCGGAGGGTGACAGCGAGCGATCCTTCGGGACGAAGGTTGCGATCGAGGCCGGTCCAACCTCGTCCGCAGGATTGGCCACCTTCTCGCCGTGCAGGATCGCGAAGGCGTAGATCAGCTTCACGATGTCACGGACATGAACCGCCGTGGCCGGTGCCCCGCGCTCTTTGACCTTCGCGCACATGGCCCGCAGATCGTTCGGATCGATCTCCGTCAGCAGGCGATTCCGGAACGTCGGCAGGATGTCGCGCTCGAAGATCGCGCGTCGCATCGCCCTGGTGCTGTCGGCCATCTTCGCCTCTTGCATCCAACGCTCGCCAAACTCGCCGAAGCTCCTGGCTTCCTTGAGGCGACGCTTCTCGCGCTGCTTCTCATGGGCCGGCGAGCGGCCCTCGCCGATCGCTCGCTTGGCATCGATCAGTTTCTCACGCGCCCGCGCCAGGGACAGGTCGGTCGGGGCGTATCGTCCGAGCGTCACCGTCTCGCGTCGACCGTTCAAACGGTAGTCATAGCGGAATACGATTTTGCCCGATGGCTGCACGAGTGCGTACATACCGTCACGGTCGGCAACCTTGTATAATTTGTCTTTTGGTTTCAATCTCTTAAGAGCGGCATCCGTCAGCATAACTCCCTCCAAAAATGGGCGATTTCCAAGGGAGAGTCTCGAATTATACCGTCAGGCCAAAATCACCCTCTCTGAAGATGAATTATCGCTTTAATTTCAACGCTGTATGGCCAAAAAATATACCGTCAAGGCTCTCTTGAGCCTGACGGTATAATGGTTTTGGTAGTCGATCAAGATTCGGCCATACCGTCATCCGTACCGTCATTCCATTCGCATGCCCTACGATAGATGTCGATAGGTGATGAGATATAACTTTTTTATTTCAATGACTTAGGTCGTACCGCAGCGTAGTTTCGACGGCGTTCGGATGGGCCTGAATCATTCCCACTCGATCGTGCCGGGCGGCTTGCTGGTATAGTCGTAGACGACGCGGTTGATGCCCTTGACCTCGTTGATGATGCGGGTTGCGACTCGGCTGAGGAAAGCCGCGTCGAAGGGGTAGATGTCGGCAGTCATGCCGTCGGTCGAGGTAACGGCGCGCAGGGCGCAGACGCTGTCATAGGTGCGCAGGTCGCCCATGACGCCCACCGTGCGAACTGGGAGCAGCACGGCGAACGCCTGCCAAATCGCATCATAGAGGCCCGCATTGCGGATTTCGTCCAGATAGACCGCGTCCGCCTTGCGCAATATGTCGCAGCGTTCCTTGGTCACTTCGCCGGGGATGCGGATGGCAAGGCCAGGGCCGGGGAAGGGGTGGCGGCCGACGAAGATGTCGGGGAGGCCCAGTTCCTTGCCCAGCACGCGCACTTCGTCCTTGAACAGTTCACGCAACGGCTCGACCAGCTTCATGTTCATGCGGTCGGGCAGGCCGCCGACATTATGATGCGACTTGATCGTGACCGAAGGCCCGCCGGTGAAGCTGACGCTTTCGATGACGTCGGGATAGAGCGTCCCTTGCGCCAGGAAGTCCGCGCCGCCGATCTTGGCGGCTTCCTCTTCGAACACGGCGATGAATTCGCCGCCGATGAATTTGCGCTTCTTTTCGGGGTCGGTCAGGCCCGCCAGGCCGCCCAGGAAGCGGGCTTCCGCCTCCACATGGACCAGTTTGATGCCATAATGTTCGCGGAACAGGCTGACCACCTGTTCGGCTTCGCCCAGCCGCATCAGGCCGTGGTCGACGAACACGCAGGTCAGCTGGTCGCCGATCGCTTCGTGGATCAGCACCGCCGCCACCGCGCTGTCGACGCCGCCGGACAGGCCGCAAATGACCCGGCCTTCGCCGACCTGTGCGCGGATGTCGGCGATCTTGGTCGCGCGAAATTCCGCCATCGTCCAGTCGCCCGCCAGGCCGCAGACATGGCGCACGAAATTGGCGAGCAGCTTGCCGCCGTCAGGGGTGTGGACGACTTCGGGATGGAATTGGGTGGCATAGAAGCGCTTGGCCTCGTTCGCGGTGACGGCGAAGGGCGCGCCTTCGCTGGTCGCCACGACCTCGAAACCGGGGGCGAGCTGCGTCACCTTGTCGCCATGGCTCATCCACACCTGATGGCGCTCGCCCTCGTTCCACAAGCCGTCGAACAGCGCGCAGCTCTTCTTGACCTCGATGAAGGCGCGGCCGAATTCGCCGCTCTCGCCGCCTTCGACATTGCCGCCCAATTGCTGCATCATCGTCTGCTGGCCATAGCAGATGCCCAGCACTGGCACGCCCGCGTCGAAGATGGCCTGCGGTGCGCGGGGACTGTCTTCCCACATCACCGACGATGGCCCGCCCGACAGGATCACGCCCTTGGGCTGCATACGGGCAAAGGCTTCCGCCGCGCTGTTGAAGGGGGCGATTTCGGAATAAACGCCGGCTTCGCGCACGCGCCGGGCGATGAGCTGGGTCACCTGGCTGCCGAAGTCCACGATAAGGATGGAATCCTGAAGGGGCAGCGTCATAGAATCGCCTTTGTCAGTCCGAGGGATAGGGATTCGCGTCCGGTTACTGTCCTGTCGCGTCCTTGTCCAGCACAGGTGCGCGCGCGCCGCGCCCGGCGGTCCATCCCAGCAACGCACCGCTGGCCAGAACGGCGGCGGCGATCAGGAAGGCGCTGCCGATGAAGGGCAGGATCGGCGCGGTGCCGACCGAGGCGGAATAGACCGCGCCGAAGAAGAGCGGCGAGGCGATGCCCGCAATGCTGGCGACGCTGTTGTTCGCGCCCTGTAGCTGGCCCTGTTCGCTTTCCGACACGCGCCGGGTCATGAGCGACTGGAGGGTCGGCATGGCAAGACCCCAAAGCGCATTGGGCAGCATGGCGGCGACGAACAGCCATCCCGTCGGCGCAAGGCCCATCGCCGCAATGCCGACCGCGCCGAACGACAGGCCTATGACCATGGTGGTCCGATCGCCCAGCCGCTTGACCACTGGCCCGACGAGCAACCCCTGTACCCCCATGTCCATCAAGCCGACGAGCGCCAGCAGGGTGCCGACCTGCCATGCGCCCCAGCCATAGCGGTCGCCCGCATAAAGGACGAACACCGCCGAAAACAGGTGATGGGCGAAATAGAGCAGGAAATTGACGGTCGCGAGGCTGGACAGTTCGGGGTGCGAGCGCAGCAGACGGAGCGCGCCGAACGGATTGGCGCGCCGCCAGCTGAACGCCATGCGCTTGTCGCGCGGCAGCGATTCGGGCAGCACGATCAGGCCGTAGAGGAAGGCGAGGCCCGACAGGCCCGCCGCCGCCCAGAAAGGTGCGCGCAGCGATATTTCGCCGAGCACCCCGCCGATCAGCGGCCCGGCGACGAAACCGCCGCTGAACGCCGCGCCGATCAGGCCATAGCCCCTGGCGCGATCTTCGGGCGCGGTGATGTCGGCCATATAGGCAAAGACCGAGGTGAAGCTGGACGAGGTGATCCCGGCGAGGATGCGCCCCACCGCTAGCCACCATAGGCTCGGCGCCAGCGCCATCAGTACATAGTCGAGCGCCAGTCCGCAAACCGACACCAGAATGACGGGCCGCCGCCCGAACCGGTCGGACAGCGAGCCGATCACCGGCGAGCAAAGAAATTGCATCCCCGCCCACAGCGCCACGAACAGCCCGTTCCACAAGCCAGCCGCGCTGGTCGCGCCGGACAGCTGCTCGATCAGTTGTGGCAGCACCGGAATGACGATGCCCATCGACATGACGTCGAGCCATGCCGTCACCAGGATGAAGAGGATCGCAGCGGTGCGTGCGGGGGCGGGCGGGGTGGACATGCTGGTCCCGCTATAGCGATGGCTGGCGAATGCCAAGCGGGTGGCGAGGGGCACGGCGTTTAAGGTCACAGGGCCGAAGTTCACGGTGTCGCACGGCGATTTTGGCCAATCGTGCCGGTAAAGCCGTGGGAAGGCCCCGGCAAAGGCGCAGCGACGCGACAGGGACGCGGCTATGACGCGACAGTTGCGCGACAGTCACGCGACGATTGCGCGCCGCATATGGGGCGATTCGGGGCGGTGCCAGCGTGGGGAGGGTGGTCGGGGGCGTTTCATCTGGAAGGATAGACCAGAGAAAATCCTAATAGGAAAGGGGGGGGTGGTTTTGGTTTGCCCTCTCCCGCCTTCGCGGGAGAGGGAGGGGCCCGCGCCGAAGGCGTGGGAGGGTGAGGGCCTATCTACCGCTGCAAGAAAGACCCTCACCGACATCGACTAGGCAGCAAGCTGCCAAGTCTCCGTAGCCTCTCCCGCGAAGACGGGAGAGGTGTAGATGTTGCCGTCATGCCGGGCTTGATCTGATAGTCAGGATGCCCCCCAAAACTGGCGGCCTTTGCTATCGCGCTGTCGCCGTCCCGCCGAGCGGGCCGAGATAGAGGCTGAAGCCCCATAAGGCCGCGCACCAGCCGCATGCGACCCATAGGGCGGACAGGTCGAGCTGCGCGAACAGGGCTGCGCCGATGATCGCGCCTAGCACCAGGCTGAGCCACAGCAGCAGATGGGGCAGCCAGCCAAAGCGCGGGCCGCCGGTCAAGGCGAGCGCGAAGGATTGGCCGAGCTTCACCAGCGCGCCGGTCATGTAGGTGACGCCGATGCTGACCTCTCCGTCGCGCTGGAACACATTATTCACGGCCCCCATCGCGGCGGCCATCAGGAAGGTGATGGCGTCGCCCCGGCGGCCGACGGCCAGGGCGGCGAGGATCAACATGCCCAGTACCGTTGCCAGCACCGCCTGTTTGCGCCAGCGGCCGGCCAGTTTGCCGATCAGCGCCCCGCCAAACACGCCGCCGACAAAGGCGCCGATCAGGCCGATGGCCATGCCGGCGACCGCCGTGCCCCCGGCGATGCCCACTGCCATCCGTGTCGAATTGCCGCTCATGAAGGAGACGAACAGGCCGCCCAGCTTGAGCAGGCCCAACGCATCGACCATCCCGGCCAGCGCGGCCAGTCCAAAGGCCAGCGCATAGCGCGGCAGGCTGTGATCACCCATGGGTCAGGCGATCCGGGACAAGACGATGATCGTGTACGGCGCTGCAAATAAGGTCATCAATCGCCACCCCTTGGTTCAGCAAAATGCTAGACCAGGGAGGGCTGAGAGGACAGGATAAAGCGAAGGCGCGTGGCCCTATCGCGCAGCCACGTCGCGGCTGAGATAGACCTGCGCGACGCGGCCGTCCTGCATCGCGCAGGTGAAGCGACGGGTGGTGCCGGTGGTGGCGCGGTAGCTGGCGCGGGTTTCAACTTCGCCGTCAATATTATAGCCGCCCTGGGTGGGGCGGGGCTCGTCCATGGCGCGGATTTCGGCATAGCCGCCCTCGCGGTTTTGCGCTTCGTCGCGGGCGGCGACGGCGCAGGCGTCGGTCATAGCGTCGGGGTTGCCGACGGCGTCGGAGAAATCCTCCTCGCCGGGTGCTGCGCCTTGGCTGTCCAATCCATAGTCGGCGCCGGTGGCCGGGAGCGGAGCGTCATCGTCGGCATAGGGCGCGTTGCCACGGGCGGCCTGCTTGTCCTTGGACAAAGAGGACGCGACGATCGCGACTGCGCCGATCAGCGCGGCGACGCCCACCGCATCGCCAAAGCCGAAGCCATTGCCCCGGTCGCGATGATGATGGCCCCAGCCGCGATCATAGCGGGGGCGGGCCTCGGCTGCGCTGACGCTGCCGAGCATCAGGCCAAGGGCCACCAGCGATCCCGTCATCCAGCGCGTCTTGCCCATCATCCCGATCCTCTTATCCTGCGATGAACCGACTTGTATCCGCGTCCGGCTGTCGCGCGGCTGAACGGATCAGGTCAGCGGGGCGCTCGCCCAATGGCGCAGCCGCGCATAGAGGCCGGCGATGACGCCCGCGAAGATCAGGATGGCGAGCGGCACGGCCCAATGACTCTCGCCCACCAGCGCCAGCGGCGTGTCGCTGTCGGTCGCCGCGACGATGCCGGCGAAAGCGACGCCGAACAGGCTTTCGCCGACGATGAAGCCAGTGGCCATCAATACGCCCATGCGCTCGGCAAATTCGGGGTTGGACTGGCGCAGCGCCCAGCGATTGTAGAGATGGCCGATCAGTGCGCCGACCGGGATCAGCAGCGTCAGCGCCATCGGCAGATAAATGCCCATGCCGACCGCCAGCGGCGGTAGGCGCAGCTTGCCTGCCTTGCCCAGCAATTCGTCGGCCAGCACCACGACCGCGCCGATGCCAGCGCCGATGCCGATCAGGCCCCAATCGAGATCGCCGCCCAAGACGCCTTTGGCGAGGGCAGAGATGAGCGCCGCCTGCGGGGCGGGCAGGGCGTTCGGCCCGGCGCCGGGTGCCCCAGCAAAGCCGAAGGCGCTGTTGAGCAGGTCCAGCACTGGCGGGATGACGAGCGAGCCGAAGAGGACGCCCAGGATCAGCGCGATCTGCTGCTTCCAGGGCGTCGCGCCGACCAGCTGGCCGGTCTTGAGATCCTGAAGATTGTCGTTGGAAATGGTGGCGATGCCGAACACGATTGCGGTGGTAAACAGGGCGTAGGCGACCAGGGCCTGGGACCGATCCGGGTCGCCGCCCGACCCGTAAATAGCCGCGAGCATCAGCGATGCGCCCAGCACGGCGAGGATGCCGACGCCCGAAATCGGGCTGTTCGACGCGCCGATAAGCCCGGCCATATAGCCGCAGACCGACGCGATCACGATGCCCGCGACCAGTACATAGGCCAGCGTCAGCGCGATGACCGGCACCGGGTTGGCGGCGATCGGGCCGCCTTGCGCGAAGATCCAGAGCAGCATGGCGATCGGCAGCATGGATGCGATGATGGTGCCGAAGACGATGCCGATGGGCAGGTCGCGCTCGGTCAGTTCCAGCAGTCCGGCATTGCCCGCCTTGCGCGTCGCATTGGCGACGAGGGCGGAGCGGATGCCGCCGATGATGGGGCCGAGAATCTTGAGCAGGGTCCAGATCGCCGCGACGCCGATCGTGCCCGCGCCGATGAAGCGCGCCTTGGAGCGGAAGGTGTCGCCGACGATGGTGGCGAGATCAGCGCCTGCGGGTACGGGTGCGGTCAGGAAGGGGACGATGCCGAACCAGCTGATCACCAGCCCCACGAACATGGCGACTCCGACTGACAGGCCAACGAGATGGCCAACGCCGATCAGCGCCATCGAAAAGCTGGTCGACATCGACGTGGCACCAGTGCCGAAGCGGAAGAAGGTGGCGGCTTCCTCGGCGATCAGCCGGGTCTTGGCGATGATGGTGAAGGAAGCGGCGGCGACGGCGCTCAGCAGAATGGCGGACAGGCCGCGCTTATTTTCTTCCGCGCCCGCGCGCGATCCCGCGCCGACTTTGAGCACTTCGGCGGCGGCGACGCCTTCGGGATAGGGGAGGTCGGAGCCGGTCACGAGCGCGCGGCGCAGCGGCACCGAATACATGACGCCCAAGATGCCGCCGAGCGCGATGGTGCAGGCCGACAGCCAATAGGGAAAGCCCTGCCACCAGCCGATCATCACCAGGCCCGGCAGCACGAAGATGATCGCCGAGAGCGTCCCCGCCGCCGAGGCGATGGTCTGGACGATGTTGTTTTCGAGGATCGTGCCGGTCGCGAACAGGCGCAGGATCGCCATCGAGATGACCGCCGCAGGAATGGACGTCGCGAAGGTAAGCCCGATCTTGAGGCCGAGATAGACGTTCGCCGCGGTGAAGATGAGGGTGATGAGCGCGCCCAGAATGACGCCGCGCAGCGTCAGTTCGGCCATCCCGCTGGCCTGTGGCTTGTCCGTTGTCACCCTATATCCCCTTGGCTTCGTGCTTGTTGCTTGGGCTTGGTAATAATGTTGCTTGACCGTGGATCAATCGGAAAGTGCAATTGGGACCGTCAGGAGGCCTTTTCCGCGGCAGTGAGGGCGACGCGATCGAGCCAGGTATCGACCAGCCGCGTCCAGCGCTGATAGCCTTCGGGCTTCATGTGCAATCCATCGGCGCGAAAGAGCGAGGCGTCGGGCAAGCCATCGCGCGCCAGCAGCAGGCTGCCGACGTCGAGATAGGTGAAGCGGACGGACGTTGCCCGCGCGGCCACGGCCTGGTTGATCGCCGCCATTTTGGGCCAGAGCGTCCAGCGGATCGGGCTGGGCTTGAGCGAGAGGAAGGCGATGGGCGCGCGGGGATAATCATTGCGCAGCCGCTTGAGCAGGGTCAGGATGTCGGCGGCGACCTTGTCGGCACTGGCACCGGCCGCCAGATCATTTTCGCCGACATAGACGATGATCGTGCTGGGCTGCGTCGGCGGCAGCAGGCGGCGATAATAGCGCAGCACGTCGGGCGTACTGGCTCCGCCGAAGCCGCGATTGACGGTCGGGATGTCGGTGAAGCTGCCCGCTATGTCCCACAGGCGGATGCTGGAACTGCCCAGGAAGAGTGTCGCGCCCTCGACCGGCGGGCTGGCGGCATTGGCCTTGGCGAACGCCTCGATCTCGCGCGCGAAGGGAAAGGCGGGATCGGCATTGGGCGGCCGATCCTGCGCCTGCCCGCCTTCCGCCTGTCCGCCTTGCGCCTGCCCGTGCGCAATGCCAGGCAGCGCGAGCGCCAGCAGCAGCGCGGCGGCGCCCTTAATGGCGATGGAGCGGGCGCAGGCGATATTTACCGTCCGCATAGGCACCGAACATGCCGGTGATGGCGGGGTGGTCGACCGGCTCGTCGCTATCGTCGGTGACCAGATTCTGCTGGCTGACATAAGCGACATAGCTGGATTCGCCATTTTCGGCGAGCAGGTGATAGAAAGGCTGCTGCTTGTCGGGCCGGGCATGTTCGGGGATGGCCTCATACCATTCCTCGCTATTGGCGAAGACCGGGTCGATATCGAACACGACGCCGCGAAAGCCGAACATGCGGTGCCGGACCACGTCGCCAATGCTGAAGCGGGAATGGACGATCGGCGGGGCCGTGACGCCAGCGCCGAAAATCTGAATCGTGTTTCTCATGTCCCCAATTTAGGGTGGTTCAACGCCGACACAAGAAAAAACCCGGAAACCCCGCTTGGCAAGCGCGATTTCATTCGCTAATGGCCGCCGCTCGACCAGGAACGCAGCGGCCATCGGCCCGGCGGACCTTCTGCGGAGAGGTGGCAGAGTGGTCGAATGCACCGCACTCGAAATGCGGCGTGCCCGAGAGGGTACCCAGGGTTCGAATCCCTGCCTCTCCGCCAATAGCCTGTCCTTCCACATCCGTTACGAATCACTAAAGCCCAGCATTTCTGCGGCTTTCAGCGTGATTCGTATCCACTTGCATCCCTGCCCGTCCACCGGTGACCGATTGGAAATGTGGGAAAGAATGTGGGAGAATTGGTGGCATGGGAAAGCTCTCCGCTACCGCTGTGAAAGCAGCAACGCGCCCCGGGAAGCTCGGCGATGGCGACGGCCTGTTTCTTATGATTCAGCCAGGCGGCGGCAAGAGCTGGGTCTGTCGGGTGCAGAAGAATGGCAACCGACGCGACTTTGGTCTGGGCAGTGTATCCAAGGTGTCGCTTGCGACAGCCCGGGAGCGAGCACGGGAAATCCGCACCTGGGTCGAGCTTGGACTGGACCCGATATTTGAACGGCGCAAAGTGCAGGGAATTCCTACTTTCCGGCAGGCGTCCGCCAGGGTGATTGCCGCCCACAGCAAGACATGGCGGAACGAAAAGCATGAGAAACAATGGCTTCAGACGCTCGAAACCTATGTGTTCCCTCAGATCGGCGACTTACAGGTTCATGAGATCACCGGCCCGATGATCCGGAACCTGCTATCGGACATCTGGCTCACCAAGCCAGAGACAGCGCGACGGGTCCGGCAGCGTATCGGCACCGTTCTCGATTGGGCTTACGCTTCGGGCTATCGTGAGACAGAAGCGCCGATGCGCGCGATCACGAAGGGGCTT
>MIAK01000002.1:0-92403 GCA_001829085.1 Sphingomonadales bacterium RIFCSPLOWO2_12_FULL_63_15
TGTAATAGGCTTGCTCTGGTGGAGTGCCGCTTTCGCCGCCGCCGTAATAGTGGTTTCTTAATGTGATATTGCGGCGCGCATCACCCTTGTAGAGCGGCGTCAGGCGTCCATTCTCAAAACAGTGGAATGGATCGGAAGCGTAGCCAGTCAGGTAATCGAGCGCGATATCCTTAATGCTGCGATTGTCGTGGAGGCGCTTGACCGTCACGTCGCGCGCATAGCGAGCAACAGGCTCAGGCATAATCTGACGGTCATCACGGACACCGCCCGGACCTGTAATTGGCGAACGTCCCATCTGATTGAACGGGGTATATTTCAGCCACGTGTTGGCGTTGGGAACCATCCCGTTTTGGTCGGAGCCATATTTCCACGGATTGAGCGTGTTGGTGCCAGCCGTAATCAGGTCGTTGTAGGTGCTGCTTTCCTGGCTGTGCATCTTGCATGGTGCAGAAGGTGCTATTGCCATTATAGATACGTTCCCAAACGCTGGTGTTTGGTCGCATCACTTCTACGACATAGCCATTGATTGGAATTTGCTGCCCAAGGTTCTCGCCTACTGGCAGGACATTCACGGCATCCCATGACAGGTTAATCTCATGGTGGACGCCTGTTAGATCATCAACCCAGCTATTGTTGGTTGCCTTCAATCCAGTTGGTTGTGGAATGTTAAGCGGAATCTGTGACCACGGGATATCTGGAACAGGCACATTGCTATCAAGCCAAGCATATTTGCCTTCGATATGAAGCTGCGCGGTGACTGTGTAAGAAGCCATCCCGCTCTCTTTAATGTCGATGATGCGGAACACTCTTGGCTTGATGCCAGTGGCTGTCGTCTCAACGATGCTGATCGGTGTCCCCGCTTCAAGGTCGGTCGTGTCGAACGGAATATCAGCGGTCAGCGTGTCAGCGGTTTGAATGGCGACAGGGCGAACGCTCATGCCATTGTCGCCCACGTAAATGCGCGCCTCGTAGCTGGTGTTCGCTTTCAAGGTGATGGCGTTGTCCATCTGCGCATAGGATGGCGTGACCAATTCGACGCGGCCCGTTCCCGTCGATTGTTGGCCCGCCTGTAGGGCTTTCACCAGCTTCACGACCGCAGCGGCCTTTTCGTTGGTGAGGGAAATGTCACGCGGGAGGCCAGCACGGACAAGGGCGTCCCTGACTGCCTTCTCTTCCTCCGTTTCGCTCAACTGCAATATGCTGTCGTTCAGCGCGCGGATGGTGTCGTTGTATTTTTTCGTCGCCTCTTCGGCTTCCTTCTTCGCCTTCTTGGCTGCGTCGTCCGCTGCCTTCTGCTTCTTGGATGCAGCATCGCTGGCAGGGGTGTCTTTGGTTGTTGGTGTCGCTGTCCCGCCGACGCTATCTAGGCTGGCAGTCTTGCCCTTGTTGCGACCTGACATGCGATCCAATGCCGCCTGATTGGCGCGGGCATCGCTATAGACCTTCGCTGCTTCTGCCGCCGTCTCTTTGATAGCGCTGCTGGCAATGCCCATCTGCCTTTGCAGGGCAGCACCAACGCCGTCGAACGCGGTGAAATTGCCGCTGAGGAATGACGCAATACGGCCACCAATCTCTTGGAATATGCCTGTAACGGACGCGAAAGCGGCCCTGAACAGCTTGGGAATGTCCAGCGCAACGACCCTGACAGCGCGCAAGATGCCCATAAAAGCCTGTCCCATAGATTGCGTGGACTGGATGCTGGACAAGCCGAGCCAATCCCACAAACCACCAAAGAGACTTTGAACGGTGCTAACTAACGTGCTGATGACGGAACTAATTGCGCCGAAATACTCACCAATCAATGTCGCTACGACTGATGCCGCTTCACCGACGAGATTGAATGTCAGGCTTAGGGTTTGAAGCAGTGTGAGGCTGTCATCACCGCCACTAAATGCATCAAAGACACTGGCGATGCCTGAGACAAGTTCAGACGCGATATCAACGATGCCGCCAAATACCGAGCCTATGCCCTGCAACATCGGCGTTGCGGACGCTAAGCCAGTGGTCAGCCCATTGACGATATCCGCAATGGACTTGCTGAAATCGCCTTCGCCTATGGCAGCGAATGCGAGGAAAATCTGGTCGGTTAGGCCAGCCCATCCTTTACAACCTTGAATGATTTTGTGTTGTAGCTTTCAACATCCGACTTGATGCTGATTGTGATCTCGTTTTCGGTTCCGACCATCACATAGTCCGCATCACTTTCTGGTTCTGCTACGTTTGCAATGAATAACTTTAAGTTCTTACCTTTAAATAAGGCCATTCTGGAATCCTCCATATTATGCTTTCGATTATTTATGGAGGGGCCAGAAAGCCGTTCATATTAGGCAGTGATGTAGAACCTCACTGGATAGAGTGATCGATTGATTGCATTTTCAGGTTCGGGCCTGCTTAAAAATCCGCTTGTCTGGACTATGCTTGTTCCATCAAGGATGCGGAGAAAGCGCTGGCTCAATTGAATGAATGATAGCGACATATCATCGCCCCATAGGTTTAGGTTGCCAGTCCAAGTGCCTATCTTGTCATCAATGCAGAGAAGGCCGTCCAAAGTGACGCACGGCACCATAGGTTTGCCAGCCTGATCCGCAGGCGGAATGCCCAGATGAAACGGCATGTCCATTGATCGAAACTCAGGGTCGGATTTGATTGCGTCCGCTATGGTTGTCGTGAAGTCGTCTAATGTCATTTGGTCATCTCCCTGAGCTTGGCGCGGACACGAGCGAGCAGCTTGGGGCGCATTTTCTGGATTGCTGGTTGGATCGTTGGGCGAGCAGGCATTTTGCTGGTGCCTTCTTCAACAGCCCTGCCGTGTGGGGCATCTGAAAAGATGCTGATTTGGTTTGGGTTCACCGCGCCCTGAATGCTGTCGCGGAACTCGCCTGTATCAACGGGGGCGATTGACTGAGCGTAAGGCACAACGTCTTGCTCTACCCAATCCTGAGCAGCGCCCATGAAGGCGTCCTGCTGCATTGCGGCCCTAATGTCCTTTGCACGGCGAATGAGGACGTCGATGCGCTTGATCGTCATTTCACGGACGCCTCCTGCATCAATGCGCCGCGCGATCCCGCCTCATAGACGTTGGCCGTGATGACCTTCCAACTGGCAGAGCCGATGGTGATGGTCGCCCCCACGATGGAACGCTCAAGGACAGGGAGGTAAATGCGCTTCTCGTATGCGATGGCACCTGACTGAGTGACGGCCTTTACGGTGGCCTCGTAGGCGACAGTCTCGACAGTGCCTTTCTTTGGCGCACGTTGATCCAGTGCGGTGCTGGCCTGCCACGTGACGGTTGCAGGTTTGCCGTTGCGCTTGATGGCGTTGTAGATCGTCTTCTGGAGGCTCACGGTTAGGCCCCCACGATTGGCTGTCCAACGAACGAACCGAACTGAGCAGTGCGCTTAAGCGGCATAATCGTAGCTTTTCTGCTCAGATGATACCGTTTCGATGTTTCGTTTTATGAAGTCATCAGCACCGCCTTTTATAAAGTCGAATAAACCCATCATTTAGTCCCGGAATATATTTTCCAGTATTTAGCTAAGTGATGAGTTAGTGCTGAGGTTAGATGCGGAAGCCATAATTTGGCATTGAGAAACCAAAGCCAATGAATGCGCGTGGCTTAGCTATCTCACGTAAGCCCGTTGAAAGAGCGTCAACACGGTCAGGTGAGAGGTCACGCAACAGGTTTGACGCGACACCTTCATTAGGCTCCCCTAGAATGCGGCTGAGATAATCCAGTTGAGCAGCAGCACCACGGTTCTGGTTTTGATGCAGGCCGTGGAGATAGGCCACCGTGACAGCAAATCCCGCAAGCAGGATGAGCGCGATAGCGGAGAGCAGGCATTGGATTATTAACATTCCCGCCCTATCGCATAAGGGTGGTAAAAGCATGGTTACGGGGACCAGAATGAAGCGGGTTTTCAAATGGGCGCTGGTGGCATTTGGCGTGTTGATCGCTGGTGCCATGGCGACGGCAGCAGTGGCCAAATACAACAGTCTCCAAGAGGAATATGGCTGGTTCGTGAAAGGCCTCAACCAACTCCAAGGCGTGAAGCTCGGCGACTCTCAGCAAGAGCTTCAATATGCTTACGGCACGCCCAATATGGCGTCTTGGCCCGTCAATTATCCCGGCGCACCAAAAGATGCAGAGTCGAAATTCTACATGCCTGGACTGGATGAAAAGCCAGAGGACTTCCCAGAATGGTCTTGGACTAGGGACAACGTGACTGTCACCGCACAGTTCGATAGCGTCACAAAAACAGCCTCAGAGATCCAAAACCGACTGTATGGCAGTGGATAGGCGTTGCGATTTTCGCTTTCGCTGGGATTGGATACGCTGGTCGCACGTAGATTTTTATTCGGTTTTCTGCGGTTTCTTGGCCTTTTTTGGTTGACAGGGTGGAGGAAAAAAAGGCCCAAACCTGCTCATCCTCCTATCTGACCACCACCGTTCAGCTTAGTAGCCCAGCATTGCTCCAACAGCGCCGTCAGATGGTGCGGTTTGAGGGCGTGTAACTACCTTGATTTCTCAACGGGCAAGCCCATTTTGCGATAGTCTATTTGGGGGGTAAAATGGCTGGCTTAGTCGAAGAAATTCAAGCGCTATCTCTGGACCCGACGGTGAGCATTTCCGACCTGCTACGCCGCGTCAAACTGGCCGCTGTTAAGCTGAGTTTGCAGGATACCGTTGATTGGGTTGACCGCGAACTTAAGGGCTATGAAGACAAGGATGAGGTTCCTGATTATCGTCAGGTCGTCGGAGAACTGAAAGCTCACAGCCCCTATCATGGCGTGCTACCCGTCCATTGGACGAACGAGGTATTCAAAGACATCTGCAATCGACCGATATTTCAATCGATCAGTAGCATAGAGAATTTGAAAGGTGACGGACAAGGCTCTGTGATGGTGAAGGTTTCCCCACTATGGCAAATGCCCTCACGCGATGCCTATGGATTGGAACGAGGCTCACCAACGGAATATGAAGGCGCGAACAATAGTGAGGTCTAAACGCGAACCCGTTTGAACGCCTCGTCAATGACCGCTTCCCTATCATCCGTCTGTAGGGCTTCGTTCATTTCATCAACGATCCTGTCGCCGCTGAGGGTGTAGCCAATCGCTTCGCCGTCCGCGTCGTAGGTAGCTGAGAAACCGTCATCGACTTTGACCGTGAATGTCCTGTCATCGTTGATGTTGATGGCTTGCAAGACGCGACTGAGCAATGCGTTGATACGCGCCCTCGCCTCAAATCGCACATCATCTTCGTCACTGATGAGTTCAGCGCGCATTGCGTCGATCAATGCCACGTCCTCATTTTTCGCTGGTTTGGCGGCTTCAATGTCGCGCTTTAGCTTTACAGCCTCCTTCGCTTCCGTGAGGGCATCAATCTCAGCTTCTAGGTCCGCTGCTTTTTTGACGAACGCCTTGACGGTCGGATTCTCAGTCAGAGCCTCAACGATGTTGTCTAGCTGCTGCTGTTTGACCTCAATGTCTCGCTGAATGTCCGCCATCTTCGTGTCGAACACGCTCAGGATTTTCTTCTCATCCTTATGTTTGGCAATGAGCGGCAGGGCTTTATCCAGCACCGTTTTCTCAACCACATCATATCGAATATGAGCGGGATTGGTGCAGGCAGTTTCCTTATATCTGGCTTCGTTGCATTTCAGGTAGGCTCTCGTGTTCTGATAGCGAACAACCTCCCCGCCCTGCTTTGTATATTTGTCGTTGAACGTGCGCTTCATATACACGCCTGCTTTTCCGCATTGCCCACATTTGACGATGCCAAGAAACAGGTTGACGCTGCGCTTGCGTTCATCCCCGCCAATCGCCCTACGCTTATCCCTGATAGCAATCGCTTTGTAGAAGGTATCAGCGTCCACCACCGCAGGGTAGTAATCTGTGGCAAGTGTCTCGCCCTTGAGCGTGACATACTTCCCGCTGCGCCAAAGAGCTATATCGCGCGTAAATGTAGGCAGGCTTGGCCTGTGTGGCGTTAGCAAATTCGTGATTGTGTTTGACCATAATGGCAGCGTCCTAATTCCACAGCGTTGCTATTACGTTTACAACCGTGCCCATATGGGAAGATGTCGTCCACCCCGACGAAATTCGCCTGTTCGATTTCATGATCGACCGGTTTCACCTGGTCCAGTTACCCGTCCTGCCCTTGCCCGGCGAGGGTTCCTGGTTCTCTCGTGCCATCGCCAATCATTATTGCGATGAATTTGCCGAGAGCCATGGCAAATATCTGACAGTGCGCGAAGCGCTCGGCGCGTCGGTGCCGTCAGCCGGGGTCGCCTGCGCGTTCGAACGCGAGGCGCTGGCTGCTTTGGCCGACAATCCTGCGCATGGGCCTTTCGACCCTTCGTCCCTGACGGAAGATTATGAAGCGGGATTGCGCATACGCGACGGCGGCGGCCATGGCGTATTCGTGCGTATTCGCGATTCGCACGGCAATCTGGTCGCGACCCGCGAATATTTCCCCGACACGATGGAGGCAGCGATCAAGCAGAAGGCGCGCTGGATCGTCGGCATCTCGCTGGCCGGATGGGACCGCATGGGCTGGCGCGGCGGCACCGCAGAACTATGGATGCGGGTGCGGGATCGGCGGGCGGCGATCGCCGCACTGATACTGTGCGCGGCCTATACCGCCTTCTTGCTATGGCCGCTATTGTGGATCGTGGCCCAGTTCCAGCCAGACTATCATCGCCCGCCCTCACCCGCCATTGATGCGCTGCTCCGGCTCAACTTCGCCCTGATGATGTGGCGCGCCCTGATGCGCGCTATGTTCGTCGGCCAGGCCTATGGCTGGCGCTATGGACTGGGCGCGATCCCGCGCACCTTTCTCGCCAACCTCATCGCCATCATGGCGACCCAGCGCGCCATCTCGCTCTATGCCCGATCGCTTTTGGGCAAACCGCTATCCTGGGACAAGACGCAGCATCATTTCCCCAATCTGTCGGCCGATCCGTGACCAGCGACAAAAGCGGTCAACCTCTGCGCTTCCTGGCGCTGCTAATGATCGCTTGGGTCGCCATACGCATCGCCGCACAGTCCGGGCCGTCACCGCTCGACCCATTACCGCTGGTTCGCGGCCGCCCTGCGACAGCGGCGATCGTGCCCAGACAATTCAGCGCGAAGCCGCCGACAAGAACGGCCGTCATACCGCAGGCCGCCGCCATCAAACCAGCCGCTCTCAGGGATAGCGGCGCGCGAATAGCAAGGAATATGGCTGGTATAGCGCTTGATCCGGCACCCCACAGCAGCGCACCGGCCCCAACCTCCAGGTCAGATGGCCCTGCCCAAGTCCCCTACGCCTTTCCCTCTCCTCTTCCGATCCCCGCACCCGGCCCTCCAAACCGGGCGGATCGCTGGCATGGCAGCAGTTGGATGCTTTGGCGCGGTGGCGGCATGTCGCAAACCGATCTTGCGAGGACAGGGCGTCTGGGCGGCTCGCAGGTCGGCGCGCGGCTGGATTATGTCCTGAACCCTGCCGCTCGCCACCGTGCCACGGCCTATGCTCGCGCCAGCAGCGCCTTGGACAGTCCCGCCGCCCCGGAGGCAGCCATCGGCCTCTCCCTCCAACCCTTCACCTCCCTGCCCGTCAACGTCGCAATCGAACGACGCATCGCCCTTGGCGTAGGTGCCCGCAATGCGATGGCGGTGATGGCCGTCGGCGGCTTTGGTCCAACGCCGATCGCCCTGGGCATGGAGGCCCAAGCCTATGCCCAGGCCGGGATCGTCGGCTTTCGCCAACGCGACGCCTTCATCGACGGTAAATTGTCGCTGCTCGCTCCCGTCCAAAACACGGCCCTGCGGGTCGGCGCGGCCATATCGGGTGGCGCGCAGCCAGGCGTGGAACGGCTCGACATCGGCCCGGAGATACAGGTCCGCCTGCCGCTTCATCCAATTGCCGCGCGACTATCGATCGAGTGGCGGGAACGGGTCGGTGGGCGCGCCGCCCCCGCGTCGGGCCTTGCCCTCACGCTTGGCGCGGATTTTTGACGGCGGAGCGCCACAACGGCTTTATATCTCCGTCCTTTAGCTCTACCCCTCAAAGGCCATGGATCTTTACCTGCCCATCGCCAATCTGTCGGTCAACGCCTTGGTCATCATTGGCCTGGGCGGGGTCGTTGGCCTGCTCTCGGGCATGTTCGGCGTGGGCGGCGGCTTTCTGACCACCCCGCTGCTGATTTTCTACGGCATCCCGCCCACCGTCGCCGCCGCGTCCGCCGCCTCGCAGGTGACCGGCGCGTCGGTGTCCGGCGTAGTCACCCATATTGCGCGAGGCACCGTGGATTTCCGCATGGGCGGCGTCCTGATCGCGGGTGGCGTGGTCGGCGCTGGCCTTGGCGTGCTGATCTTCCGCCTGCTGCAATATCTGGGGCAGATCGATACGGTGATCGGACTCCTTTACGTCCTGATGCTGGGCGGCATCGGCCTGTTGATGGCCAAAGAATCGATCCAGGCGCTGATCGCGCTCAAGACCGGCAAGCGCGCCCCGGCGCGCAAGCGGCGGCATCATCCGTTGGTGGCGGCCCTGCCGATGCGCTGGCGCTTCTACGGGTCAGGCCTCTATATCTCGCCGCTCGCGCCGCTGCTGCTCGGCATGGCGACCGGCATATTGACCATGTTGCTGGGCGTCGGTGGCGGCTTCATCCTGGTGCCGGCAATGCTCTATCTGCTGGGCATGACCACCCAGTCGGTAGTCGGCACGTCGCTGTTCCAGATCTTGTTCGTCACCATGGCCACCACGATGATGCACGCCATGACGACCAAGGCGGTCGATCTGGTGCTCGCCATGCTGCTCCTGATCGGCAGCGTGACCGGCGCGCAGGTCGGCACCCGGTTGTCGATGACGATGCGGCCCGAATATCTGCGTGTCCTGCTCGCCGCGATCGTACTGCTGGTCGCGGCCCGCATGACGCTGGGACTGGTGTGGCGCCCGGACGAGATTTTCACGATCGAGGTGCGCTGATGCGCAACCGCGCCTTAGCCCTGCTGCTGCCTGCTGCGCTGATGCTGGCCGCTGCCGACGAACCGCAGCTAGTGCCCGACGTCTCCCAGCGCGAAGTCATCATCCAATATAGTTTCACCGGCGCGAACCTGCTGTTGTTCGGCGCGATCGTCTATCCCGGCGGCGTCCGGCCGGAAAAGCCCGCCGACATCGTGGTCGTTCTCAAAGGACCGGATCAGTCGATCCTGATGCGCGAAAAGCAGCAAGTCGCGGGCATGTGGGTCAATGCCGACAGCGCCCGCTTCGAATCCGCGCCCACTTTCTACGCCATGGCCTCCTCCCGCCCGATCGACCAGATCGTCGATGAACGCACGGCGGCGATCTACGAACTGGGCGTCGACAAGCTGCAGTTGTCGCCCTCCTCGCTCAACGACAGCGCCGAGATGGACCGTTTTCAGGCGGGCTTGGTCGATTTGCGCGACCGCGCTGGCCTGTTTGTCGAGCGCCCCGGCGCGGTCGAAATCAGCGACGGCGTCCTCTATCGCGCCCGCCTGCCGCTGTCCGCGCGGGTGATCGTCGGCGATTATACCGCCGAAACCTTCCTGGTGCAGGATGGCCGAGTCGTCGCCGCTGCCGTGCGCGACATCACCGTGCGCAAGTCCGGGTTCGAACAGTTCATGGCCAGCGCGGCGGAAAACTGGTCCTTCCTCTACGGCCTGGTCGCGATCGCGCTGGCAGTCGGAATGGGCTGGGCCGCAGGCGCGATCGCCCGCCGCCTCTAATCGGCTGATATTCCCTGCCGCGCCAGCCAGTCCCGCGCGGGAGCCAGCGCGGTTTCATGCCGCTTCCACCGCGCAACCGCATCGGCATTGAGCGGCTGGCGCACCTGCGCCGCGCTGGGGGTGGCGACCGCCGCCTCATTTTCGTGGAACGACAGGCAAGCCGCATCCCATGCCAGCCCGACATGATCGAGCAGGCGACGCGTCTGCCCCTCCTGATCCGCCACCAAGGCTTCATAGGAGAGTTGCAGCACCCGACCGGGAAACAGCCTGTCCCACAATGCCGTCAACCGGTCGAAGCGCGCATAATAGCGGGCAATATCCATCAGGTCATAGCTATAGGCATAATAGGCTGACTGGCTGGCGAACAGATTTTTGTAATTGCTCCATATCGTATCCATCGGATGCCGACGCAGGCAGATGATCTTCGCGTGCGGCAGCGCGTGAAGAATATGGCCGATATACAGGAAATTGGCGGGCAGCTTGTCGATGAAGCGCGCCTTGCCCTCCGGCCGATGATGGTTCGCCCGCGCCATATAGGCCTGCCCCATCGCCAAGGGATCGGCCGCCGCGCTCGCCGCAATCGTCTCCGGGTCGATCACCAGCCGCGACCGTGTGCCCGTCATCTGCTTGACCGCCAGCGGCATCGCCTGCAACTCGCCCGCCGATCCGACGAGCGGATGCGAGGATAGGATGCGATCGACCAATGTGGTGCCCGTGCGCGGCATGCCAGTCACGAAGATCGGCGCGTCCTCGCTCTCCAGCCCCGCCCCCCAGCTGGATGGCGGACCATCGCCAAACAACCGCTCGATCGCATCGAAGATCGCTTCGTCCTGCGCAAAATCATAGCCGATCGCCTGCTTATGTTCGGCATTGGCCGCCGACAGATGCGCGAAGGCCTCGGTCGCATGGCCCATATCCTCATGGCTCTTGGCCAGAGCGTAACGGATGCGCAGCGCATCCTCCGGCCGATCCGCCCCCGCCAGCGCCGCTTCCAACCGGGGCACAGGGTTGGCCGCCTCGGTCTGGCGCGACAACAGGCTCAGCCCATAATGCGCCCGCGCATTGCCGGGATCGGCGGTCAGGATGACCTCATAATGGCTGGCGGCCGCCTCGACCCGCCCGGTAAAGCCACAGGCCGCTGCCAGATTATAGCGATAGTCCAGATTGTCCGGCTCGCCCGCCACCGCCGCCTCGAAGGGCGCCAGCGATGCCGCATGATCGCCCAGCCGCGCCAGCACGCAACCGATCGTGTCGAACGTGCGCGCATCGCCCTGCCCCATCGCCCAAGCCTGCCGCGCAGCCTGTCCCGCTTCGCCATCGCGCCGCAGCAGGATCAGCAACCGCGCATATTGGGCCAGATGTTCCGCCTCCGGGCCACGCGCCACCGCATGTTCCAGCATCGGCAGCGCCTTGGCCACCTGCCCGGCCTCAGCCGCAGCCAGCCCAAGCAGGAAATAGCCCGCCGGATCGTCCGGCCGCGTCATCGCCAATTGCTGCGCCGCCTGCGCCGCCTGCGCCAGGTCGCCCCGCGCCAGTGCCGCGCGGGCCTGCGCCTCCAGCCTCATGCTGTCCCCAGGGTGAAGCCCGCCACCCGCTCGATCATCCAGAAACAACCGACGATCCCTGCGCCATACAGCGCCGCCTGCCGCACCCACTGATCCCGGTCGAAGATCGCCGCCAGTTTCATGACGCCCAGCACGCAGCCCACGAAGATCAACTGCCCTAGTTCGACCCCGCCGTTAAAGAAAAGCAAGCCCGACAGCCGCTCGTCCGGCGCGACGCCCAGTTCGCGCAGCACGGTGGCAAAGCCCAAGCCATGGAGCAGCCCGAAGCCCGCGACCACGGCAAGCTGCCGGCGCCGCCGATGGGGATCGGCCATGTCATCTGCCCGCGCCCGGATCGCCTCGCGCGCCATGAAGGCGATCGACAGCGCGATCACCGCCTCGACCGGCGGCACCGGCACCTTGACGATGTCGAAGAAAGCCAGCGCCAGGCTGAGCGAATGGCCGATGGTGAAGGTCGTCACCAGCGCCAACAGATAGCGCCCGCGCGCCAACAGGCAAAGGCACAGGACAAAGGCCAGATGATCCCACCCGCCCAATATGTGGACGATCCCCTGCCACGTATATTCAACCGCGATTTCCGGCAGCGCCCGCTGCCGTGCCGCCACTGCACCGATCGGCAGCGACAGCGTATCGCCCGTTGGCTGCAACGCCTGCTGCACGCGCGTTCCGGTCGCAGTCGACAGGAATGTGCCGCCGTCGACAGCCCACGGCGTAATGATCGCATCCTCGGCCGTGACCGCCCGGTCGCAATCGATGCTGATCGCATAGCGGGTGACGGTCGCCTCGTTCAGCCGCTCGCGCGCCGTCTCGCGACAGCCTTCGGGCAGGCCCAGCGGATCGTTGCTGGCCAGAACGGACGGGATGGACGCGCTAAGGTCAAAGCTGCCCGGCTCCATGCCCGGTTGGATCGCATAGTCGCCGACGCGAAACACATCGGCCTGCGCAGGCACGGCGACCATGGCCAGCAGCAGCAGGAGCCAACGCAGCATTTTATTGCTCCACCCGCACGCGATAGCCATCCTCCAGCTTTTGCACTTCCTTCTCGACCAGCGCGCCGCTCTGCTCGGCCAGGAAATCCTGCTTCACCTGATCGCGCACTGCGGGATAGGCGAGCATCGCGGCTGGTCCACGATCGCGCACCCGCGCGAAATGCCAGCCACGCGTGGATTGCAGCGGGCCGATCCACTGGCCCGTCGGCGTCTTGTTCAGCGTGTCGAGGAAAGGCTGGCCGAACATGCCGCGCAGCATCGATACGCCATAATCGGGCAGATCATGCCCCATCCAGAAATCATCCCCCTTCACGGTGCCGCCCGCTTGCAACTGCGCCAACAAGGCGGGGGCATCAGCCGGCCTCTGTTCAAAGAAGACATGGTCTACCGACAGGCGCGGTTCGGCCCGGTACAGGTCGCGATGCGCCGCATAATAGCCCATCAACTGGTCCTCGCTCGGCTCGGCTGGCGCGCCCGCGATCATGAAGCGCACCCGGTCGATCAGCCGCTGCTTGGTGGTCTTGTCGGTCATGTGCATGCCCCGCTCCACCGCTTCACGGAACAGCAATTCGTCGGCGACATAATCGTGGATCAGCTTGGCACGCGCCTCCGCATCGGGCTTCTTCCCCGCCATCATCTCATAATCGTCGGACAGGCTTTTCTGGACAGACAAGGGCACGTCGATCGTCTCGCGCCGCGCTGTCACCGCCCAGTAGAGCGCAAAGATAACGCCCGACACCACCAGGAACAGGATGAACGGATCGCGGGCGAAAAATCCCCGCAGCGAAGCAGACAGACGGCGCATCAGCGCAAGACCCTTTCACTAGGCACCACCGGGTTATGGCAACCCCAGCCTATCCCCCCTCTACGTCAAATGACGCATGGGTTGCCTACCGCGTGTCGTCGCCAGGTGCGCATATCGGTTTTGGCGGGATGCCGATCCCCCTCGAACAAAACCGCATCGCCTCGTTCGAACAGGATGGGGCGACCGCCTCTGACAAAATGGGGCGGGTGCTAATCCAGCATCCACCCCAATGTCTTCCGTCCATGCGCGCGGGTCGGTTCCCGTCATCACATAACATGGAGCTATTCAGGCCGCGACGCCCTTAAGATCGTGCGACGCGGGCATCTGCATCTTGTGCCGATGCCCGGACCGTCAGTTGACCGAATCCTTGAGGCCCTTGCCGGCCTTGAACTTGGGTTGGGTCGACGCCTTGATGGTCATCGTTTCGCCGGTGCGCGGGTTGCGGCCGGTCGATGCCTTGCGCTGGGTGACGGAGAAAGTGCCAAAGCCGACCAGGCGCACTTCGTCGCCCTTCTTCAGCGCGCCGGTGATGGCATCGAACACGCCTTCCACAGCCTTGGTCGCGTCATTCTTGGTAAGGCCGCTGCTTTCGGCAACCGCGCTGATCAGATCCTGCTTGTTCATGCCTTGGGAACCCCCTGATGCTGTTGGTTAGTTTAGGAATCGCGGCGTAAAGGCGGCAATAAGGCGCAGCTTTGAGTGGCTGTCAAAGGGAAAGCGACGAAGTTCCCGGATCACATGCAATTTCGCAATGCAGCATGAAAATGCCGGAAACCCGTCGCTTTTGCCCTATCGGCCCGTCGGTCAATGCCGCAGCGTAGCGTCCCCATCGCGCCCCTGGCCATTGCTTGGCTGCGCAGCGAGGTCATCCTCTTCGGTCCAGGCGATGGCTTCGGGCACCGACATCAAGGCACGCGCCAGCACTTCATCCACATGGCTGACCGGCACGATTTCCAGCCCGTCACGGATATTGGCCGGAATTTCCGCTAGGTCTTTCTCATTTTCCTGCGGGATCAACACCGTCTTGATGCCACCGCGCAACGCCGCCAGCAGCTTTTCCTTCAAGCCGCCGATCGGCAGGACGCGACCGCGCAAGGTCACCTCGCCAGTCATCGCGACATCCTTGTGGACGGGGATGCCGGTCAACGTCGACACGATGCAGGTGACCATGCCGATGCCCGCCGATGGCCCATCCTTGGGCACCGCGCCTTCGGGCAGATGGATGTGGATGTCCTTGCGATTGAAGATGCTGGGCTTGATGCCATAGCCCGGCGAGCGCGCCTTCACATAAGAGAAGGCCGCCTGGATCGATTCGGTCATCACATCGCCGAGCTTGCCGGTCGTCTTGATCATGCCCTTGCCGGGCACGGTGACCGCCTCGATCGTCAGCAGTTCGCCGCCCACCTCGGTCCAGGCAAGGCCCGTGACCGCGCCGATCTGATGCTCTTCCTCGCCCACGCCATGGCGGTATTTACGCACCCCGGCATAGTCGGCGAGCGTGTCCGGCGTGATGACGACCTTTTCATAGACGCCTTCGAGGATCTTGCGCAGCGCCTTGCGCGCCAGCCGCGCGACTTCGCGCTCCAGCGTGCGGACGCCCGCCTCGCGGGTATAGTAACGAATGAGGTCGCGAACGGCCTCCTCGGTCACTTCGAACTCGCCTTCCTTCAGACCATGGGCGTCGATCTGCTTGGCGATCAAATGCCGCTGCGCGATTTCGACCTTCTCGTCCTCGGTATAGCCTTCCAGCCGGATGATCTCCATCCGGTCGAGCAAAGCCTGCGGCAAATTCAACGAGTTGGCGGTCGTCACGAACATGATGTCCGAAAGATCGACGTCGATCTCCAGATAATGGTCCTGGAATTTGCTATTCTGTTCGGGGTCCAGCACTTCGAGCAGTGCCGATGCCGGATCGCCGCGGAAATCCTGGCCCAGCTTGTCGATCTCGTCGAACAGGAACAGCGGGTTCATCGTCCCCGCTTTCTTCAAATTCGTGACGATCTTGCCCGGCAGCGAACCGATATAGGTGCGGCGGTGACCGCGAATTTCCGCTTCGTCCCGCACGCCGCCCAGCGACTGGCGCACGAATTCGCGCCCCGTCGCCTTGGCGATCGAACGGCCAAGCGAGGTCTTGCCCACGCCCGGCGGGCCGACGAGGCACAGGATCGGGCCTTTGAGCTTATTGGTGCGCGCCTGCACCGCCAGATATTCGATGATCCGGTCCTTGACCTTGTCGAGCGCGAAATGATCCTCGTCCAGCACATCCTGCGCGCGCTTGAGGTCATTCTTGACCTTGCCCTTCTTGCCCCAGGGCAAGCCCAGCAGCACATCGAGATAGTTGCGCACCACGGTCGCTTCGGCCGACATCGGCTGCATGCCCTTGAGCTTCTTCAGCTCAGCGGTGGCTTTCGCCCGCGCTTCCTTGCTCAGCTTGGTCTTGGCGATTTTCTCGGCCAGTTCGGCCAGCTCGTCGCCCTCTTCGCCCTCGCCATTGCCCAGCTCACGCTGGATCGCCTTTAGCTGCTCGTTGAGATAATATTCGCGCTGGGTCTTTTCCATCTGGCGCTTCACGCGACCACGGATCTTCTTTTCGACCTGGAGCACGCCCAGTTCGCCTTCCATGAAGGCGAACACCATCTCCAGCCGCTTGACCGGATCAGCCTCGACCAGCAGCGATTGCTTGTCGGATACCTTGACGTTGATGTTGGCGGACACCGCATCGGCCAACCGCCCGGCATCCTCGATCTCGCGCAGCTGCACCGGCGTTTCGGCGGGCAGCTTCTTGTTGAGCTTGGCGTAATTCTCGAACTGCTCGGCGACCGAGCGCATCAGCGCGGCGGCTTCCGGCCCTTCGGCAGCAATATCCTCGATCGCTTCGACGTCGGCGACCAGATGCGTGCCGGTCTCCGCCATCGTCGTCAGCCGCGCACGATGCTTGCCCTCGACCAGCACGCGCACCGTGCCGTCAGGCAGCTTGAGCAATTGCAGCACCACCGCGACGACGCCCGTATCGTAGAGCGAATCCTGGCCCGGATCATCCTCGGCCGGGTCGAGCTGCGACACCAGGAAGATTTCCTTATTGCCTTCCATCGCCGCTTCCAGCGCGGAGACGCTCTTGTCGCGACCGACGAAGAGCGGGACGATCATCTGCGGAAAGACGACGATGTCACGCAGCGGCAGAAGGGGATATTGCACAGTCATTCACACTCCGGGCCAAATGGGGCCTGTCCTACGGTTCATCGCCTTTATGGGGATGCCTATCGCGTCAATCAATCAGGGGATGTCATAATGCGGTCACGATGAACCCAGGGTTATTATAGGGCTCTTCGCGCACCTCCGCGCTCAGAACGGCAGTTTGAAGCCGGGGGGCAAGGGCAGGCCAGCGGTCATCTTGCCCATTTCGGCATTGCTGACCTCGTCCGCCTTCTTGCGCGCGTCGTTAAACGCAGCGGTCACCAAGTCTTCGAGCATCTGTTTTTCCGACGGGGCGAGCAGGCTGTCGTCGATCGATACGCCCAAAATACGCCCCTTCGCCGACGCCTTGACCTTGACGAGGCCACCGCCAGCCGCGCCTTCGACCTCCAGCTTGTCGAGATTATCCTGCGCGCGCTGCAATTCTTCCTGCACACGGCTCGCCATGCCCAGGATTTCGTTCAGATCCTTCATTGTCCTACACTCCATTGGTCGAGCCGGTCATCCAGCTCCGCATCGGGAAAGGCCGCCATCGCCGCCTTCACCACCGGGGTTTCGAGAATAGTGGCGCGGGCATTGGCCTGCGCGGCCTGCTCCTGCGCCAAGAGGGTCGGCTGCGCCTCGCCATCGCTCTGCGCCACGCGCCAGGCGAAGCCCGTCACCTCCTTGAGCGCAGGCACGATCCGCGCAGCGAAATCCGCCGATAGCGAGGGTGCCGCGCGATAGTCCATCTCAGGTGGCGCATAGCGCACCAGCGCGACGCTATCATGCAGTTCCTGCGCCAACTGCCCCTTGCCGCGCTGCCAAAAGGCCTCGATCAGATCGGGGAAAGTCGCTGGCAATTGCGCGGCAGGACCAGCGCCCGTCGTTGCGGCCACCGCACCCGGCGTCGATGCAGCGACAGGCCCGCCCTCGCGCAGCATCCGCGCAATCTCGCCCGGATCGGGCATGGTCGCGGCATGCATCACCCGCAGCAGCGCCATTTCGCAGCTTTCGATCGGCAGGATGGCGCTCGCGACTTCGTCATGGCCCTTGACCAGCAACTGCCACAACCGATGCAGCGGCGCGAAGCCGATCTGCGCGGCCCAGTCGGCCAGCGCATCGCGTTCCTCGGCGGACTGGCCGGGGCTGGCAATATCGCGCCCCGCCTTCACCAACGTCACCGCATGGACCAACTCCATCAGCCCGCGCATCAGCGCCAGCGGCTCGACGCCCAGCGCATATTGGTCACGCACGGCGACCAGCAGCGCGGCGGTATCACCCTCCAGCAACAGCCCCAGCAGACGGCGCACCGCACCGCGATCCGACAGGCCGAGCATGTCGCGGACCTGCGCCGCCGTGACGACCGGCTCACCCTCCCCCATCTCCGCATGGGCGATCGCCTGGTCGAGGATGGAGAGGCCATCGCGCGCCGACCCTTCGGCCGCCTGCGCAATCAGCGACAAGGCATCCGGCTCGGCCGCGACTTTCTCCGCTTCGACCACATGGGCAAAATGGCTGGCCAGCAATTCGGCCGGAATACGCCGCAAGTCGAACCGCTGGCAGCGCGACAGGACGGTGACCGGCACCTTGTTCACTTCGGTCGTCGCGAACAGGAATTTCACATGGGCGGGCGGCTCCTCCAGCGTCTTCAACAGCGCGTTGAAGGCGTTTTTGGACAGCATATGGACTTCGTCGATAATGTAGATCTTGTAGCGCGCGGAGACGGCAGCATAGCGCACCGCTTCGATGATTTCGCGCACATCATCCACGCCGGTATGGCTGGCCGCGTCCATCTCGACCACGTCGATATGCCGTCCTTCGGCAATCGCGGTGCAAGGTTCGCAGACGCCGCACGGATCGATCGTCGGCCCGCCCTGCCCATCCGCACCGATGCAGTTGAGCGCCTTGGCGATCAGCCGCGCGGTCGATGTCTTGCCGACCCCGCGCACGCCGGTCATCAAAAAGGCATGGGCCAACCGCCCGCGCCGGATCGCATTGCCCAGCGTCTGGACCATCGCATCCTGCCCAATCAGCTCATGAAAGCTGCGCGGTCGATATTTGCGCGCGAGGACGCGATAGGGCTGCTGGGAATCGGACATCCGTCTGGTCTAGCCGTTCGGGCCGCCATTGTCGAAGCGGGATGATGGCTGGACGGTGGGAGCCGGAACGACCCGTGACGAAATCACTGTGGCTGCTTCCGTCAGGACCTGACCCGGTTCGCGACGATCACGTCCGCCCGACTCCCGCGGCGCATATGGCGAAAGGGTGATGGGATAGCAAGAGGCAACCAAAGCCGTTCGCTTCGAGCGAAGTCGAGAAGCGGCGAACTTGGCGCAAGCGTGTCTCGACTTCGCTCGACACGAACGGAACGGCGGAATGCTCCTATTCCAGCCCGCTCTTTTGCGCCTGCCCGACAAATTCCAACGCAGCCCGCGCCGTCTCCGCAATCGCCGCCTCGGCCTTCTTGGCATCGACCGTTGGCCGATCGAGATAGACCGCCAATATATATTCGTCGCCCGCAGGCGACTTGACCAGCGCCACGTCATTATAGGCCGTGCCGCAACTGCCGGTCTTGCTGCCAGACGTCCAGCCTTCCGGCAGGCCCGCCTTGATCCGCTTGTCGCCCGTGCTGCTGGCGTTCAGCCAGCCGCGCAGCCGCTCGGCGCTCTCGCCCTGCATGTCGCGGAACAGCAGCCGCCCCATCAATCCGGCCATGGCGGCGGGCGTGGTCGTGTCGCGCGGATCGCCCTCGGCGTTTTCGTTCAACTCCGGCTCGTTGCGGTCCAGCCGGGTCACGCTGTCGCCATGCGCGCGCATGAAGGCGGTCAGCCCCTGCGGCCCGCCCAGCATCGGGAGCAGCAGATTCGCGGCGCTATTGTCGCTGACCTCGACCGCCGCCTGCGCCAGTTCGGCCATGCTCATCCGGCCCCGCTTGCGGTTTGCCTTCACCACCGGCGCATAATCGAGAATATCGTCCTTGCTGAAGGATATCTCCCCCTCCAGCCCGAACTTACCGCCCTCCGCGCCAATCAGCACCGCCGCCGCCAACGGTGCCTTGAAGGTCGAGCACATCGCGAACGGCTCGTCGCGGTTGAAGCCCAGCAGCAGCGCGCCCTGTTTGTCGACCAGCGCAACGCCCAGCCGCCCGCCGGTTTCCTGCTCGATTTCCTTGGGATTGCGCACCTGCGCCAGCGCCGATTGCGGCACCAGATAGCGCGGCGCAGGCGGCAGCAGCGAATCGAGTTGCCCGGTCGGCACCGGTTCCTTGGTCTTTTTCTGCTTGTCGGCGGCGCTGGACGGCGCGGCGATCAGCAGCAGCAAGGCAAGCGCGGACAGGCGTTTCATCGGCTTCACATACCCTGCATATTATAGGATTCGGGCGGAATGCGCACCGTCAACTGGTCCAGCCCATCGGCGAGGATGATCTGGCACGACAGGCGGCTGGTGCGCGTGGCGGACGCGGCGAGGTCGAGCATATCCTCCTCATCCTCGCTGGCGCGGCCCAGGCGCGGAAAATCGGTGGCTTCGACGATGACATGGCAGGTGGAACAGGCCATCTGCCCCTCGCACGTCCCTTCGAGCGGCTGGCCCGCCGCCTGTGCGATGTCGAGCAGCACCGATCCCGCCGGGGCATCGACCTCCTGTCGCCGTTCGCCGTCAGCGCTGATGAAGGTAACCCTGGTCATGATGGTGCGACGCTCCCTTTTTTACAGCGCCGCTTGTGCGGCTGCCGCCTTGTTCAATGCCTCCGCAGCGCTCTCCAGTTCGGCCGATGTCGTATATCGGCCAAAGCCGATCCGCACCGATCCACGCGCCTGTGCGTCTGTCAGGCCCAGTGCGCGCAGCACATGGCTAGGCCTGCCGGACCCGCTTGCGCAAGCGCTGCCGAGCGAAAAAGCGATATTGCGGCAATCCGACAACAATCGCGCACCATCGATTCCGGCGCGGCGCAGGTTGAGATTGCCCGGATAGCGCGCGGTCATGCTGCCATTGATCGTCCAGTCGGCGAACAAAGTGCGGGCAAGGTCGGACAGCGATTCGACATGGTCGCGGTCGGCCTCCGCCAGTTCGCGCATCAATCGCGCGGCAACCCCGAATCCGGCGCACAGCGCAGGCGACAGCGTGCCGGAGCGCAATCCGCCCTCCTGCCCGCCACCATGGATGAGCGGCGCAGGACTGACCCCGTCGCGCAACCACAAGGCGCCCACTCCTTTTGGCCCATGGATCTTGTGCGCGCTGATCGCCACCATGTCGCATGTGTCGGGGATCGGCACCCGGCCATAGCCCTGCACCGCGTCGCACAGCAGCAGCGCCCCTGCCCGATGCGCCAGTTCGGCCAGTGCCGCGACCGGCTGGATGACGCCGATCTCATTATTGACCAGCATCACTGCCACCAGCGCCACGCCGGGCCGGATCGCCTGCGCGGCCGCGTCCAAGTCCACGACGCCATCCGCGCCGACCGGCAGGACCGTCACCGTCCGCCCCGCGCGCTGCAAGGCCTCGACCGTATCCAGCACCGCCGCATGTTCAGTCGCGATCGTCACGATATCGCCTTTGGGCGCGCCCTGAATGGCGATGTTGAGCGCCTCGGTCGCGCCCGACGTGAACAGCAGCCGCCCGCCGGACGGCAACAGCGCGCCGACCGCCTCGCGCGCGACCTCGACCTGCGCCGCCGCCATCCGGCCCAGCCGATGCGGGCTGTGCGGATTGGCGAACTGGTCGCGCAGCAGCGGCACCATCGCGTCGAACGCTTCAGGGGCCAGCGGCGTCGTCGCCTGATAATCGAGATAGATCATCGCCGCGCCCGCGCGGCCATCGCGGTCCAAGCGGCAAGGAAGCGATCGACATCGCTCTCGCTTGTCTGCGGCCCGAAGCTCACCCGCACCACCTCGCTCGCCACTGCCTCGTCCCAGCCCATCGCGTGCAGCACATGGCTGGTCTTGAGCGACCCCGACGAACAGGCGCTGCCCGCCGACACCGAAATGCCCGCCATATCGAACTGAATGAGTTGCGCGCGCGCCGAGAGGCCCGGCATCCGGTAGCTGGCGATCGCGGCGATGCGCAGCGCATCGCGCGCGACGATCACGCCGCCCGCCGCCTCGATCCCCGCGTCCAGCCGCGCGCGCAGGATCGCGGCATCCGGCAACCAGTCCGCCCGCGCCTCCAGCGCCGCCGCCATCGCCAGGATCGCAGGCAGATTCTCTGTCCCCGCGCGATAGCCCTGCTCCTGCCCGCCGCTCGCCTCAATGAGCGCCAGATCGCGGATCAGCAGCGCGCCGATACCGGGCGGGCCACCAAATTTATGCCCGCTGATCGCGATCATGTCGGCATCCGGCAGTGGCAGTTTGCCCGCGCTCTGCGCGCAATCGGCAAACAAGATCGCGCCATTGCGGTCGATCTGGTCAAGCGGCTGGATCACGCCGATTTCATTATTCACATGCTGAATGGCGAGCAATGTTTTGAGATCCGTTCGCCCTGAGCTTGTCGAAGGGCTCCGTTTTTCTTGAGAGAAGAGAGAGGCTTCGACAAGCTCAGCCCGAACGGGGCGTTTAACTATGCCATCCCCATACACCGCCAGCCGCTCGGCCCCCTTCGTCACCCGCAGCACCGCATCATGCTCTACCGCCGACGTAACGACCTGCTCGGCCTTCGCCCGGCCAAGCCCGATCGCGATCGCCTCGCTCGCCCCCGACGTGAAAATGACATGCCCGTCCCAGCCCAGCGCCGCCGCGATCCGGGTGCGGGCATCCTCCAGCGCGGCGCGCGCGGCGCGGCCGTCGGCATGGGGGCTGGACGGGTTGGCCCAATGGCCCATGGCGGCGACCATCGCCGCCTGGGCCTGCGCCAGCATCGGTGTCGTCGCGGCATGATCGAGATAGAGACGGTCGGCGGCCAAGGGGGGCTACTCATTGATTGCGGAAATGGCGGCGGCTTCTATATAGGCGGTCTGCCGCGCTGCGCCAGCACATCCCTTGGCGTGCCCGACGCGACTCCATTTGCCGCCCTGCCCATCCGGGCCGAGTGGCCCAGAACGATAACAGGTGCCATGCCCGACGTAATCTTTACCGGACCCGAAGGCCGTCTCGAAGGCCGTTTCAGCCCCCCGCCCCGCCCGCGTGCGCCGGTCGCCATGATCCTGCACCCGCACCCGCAGGGCGGCGGCACCATGAACGACCGCATCACCCAGGCGCTCTACAAAACCTTCGTGAAGCGCGGCTTTGCCGTGCTGCGCTTCAACTTCCGGGGCGTCGGCCGCAGCCAGGGCACGTTCGACAATGGCATTGGCGAATTGTCCGATGCCGCAGCGGCGCTCGACTGGGTCCAGAGCTTCCATCCCGAAGCGCAGACCACCTGGATTGCGGGCTTCTCCTTCGGCGCCTGGATCGGCATGCAATTGCTGATGCGCCGCCCGGAAATCCGTGGCTTTATCTCGGTCGCCCCGCCTGCCAACATGTACGACTTCTCCTTCCTCGCCCCCTGCCCCTCTTCGGGCATCATCGTGCAGGGCACATCCGATGAAGTCGTGACCGCCAGCGCCGTCCAGAAACTGGTCGACAAGCTGCGCACGCAAAAGGGCATCACCATACACCATGATGAAATCAGGGGTGCCAACCACTTCTTCGAACATGAACTCGAACAGTTGATGAAGTCGGTCGACAATTATCTCGACATGCGCCTGTCCCCGGATTCGCCGATCCGTTGAGGATATGGGAGGCAAAGGGTATCCGTTGCCTATACCCGTTCGCCCTGAGCGAAGTCGAAGGGCTTGGCTGAGCGAAGTCGAAGCCACTTCGCTTCGCTCAGCCCGAACAGCGGTAAAATAGGTCGTTTGCCCATTTATCGGGCCTGCCGATTTTGTTTCAGCGCCGTTCCAGCCCCGGCAAGTCCGGCCCCGGTATCGCCGTGATCGCGACATTGCCGAACATCACCAGCCCCGCGATGAGCATCAGCGCGCCGCGCTTGCGGTCGCGCAAGCGGAACATCACATATAGCCCGCCGCCGGTCAGCAGCAGCCCGGCCAGCATGAGGATGGAGAGGATCGTGCCTGTCATGCCTCTGCCCATAAGGGCGGCGGACCAAGGTGGCAATCTAGCGCTTCTGCCCCTAAGAGGCGCGGGAACGAATCACCCCATCGGTGAAGGGACGCACCGCAGATGAATATCGCCATCGCATCCGACCATGCCGCCATCGAATTGAAGGCGGAACTGGCGCAATGGCTGCGCGACGAAGGGCATGAAGTCGATGACCTCGGCCCGGCAACCGCCGACCGGGTGGATTATCCCGATTATGGTTACAAACTCGCGACAGCGATCGCCTCTGGCGCAGCGGATCGCGGCATCGCGTTGTGCGGGTCGGGCATCGGCATTTCGATCGCGGTCAACCGCAACCCGGCCTGCCGCTGCGCGCTGGTCGGCGAGCCGCTTTCGGCGACACTCTCACGCGAGCATAATGACGCCAATGTGCTGGCCATGGGCGCGCGCCTGACCGGCGTGGACATGGCCAAGGCCTGCGTCATCGCGTTCCTTACCACGGAATTTGGCGGAGGCCGCCATGCCGGCCGCGTCGACAAACTATCCCAGCCCGCGCTCTGAAAGGATATTTCGATGAGCATCGACACCCTCAGCCCGGCCATCCGTCAGGATGGCTTTTTCAGCGAATCGCTTAGCAGCGCGGACCCCGAAATCTTCGGCGCGATCGAACATGAATTGAAGCGCCAGCAGGACAAGATCGAACTGATCGCGTCCGAAAATATCGCGTCGAAAGCCGTGCTGGAGGCCGCAGGCTCGATCTTCACCAACAAATATGCCGAAGGCTATCCCGGCAAGCGCTATTATGGCGGCTGCGAATATGCCGACGTCGTCGAAACGCTGGCGATCGAGCGGGCGAAGGAACTGTTCGGCGCGAAGTTCGCGAACGTCCAGCCCAATAGCGGCAGCCAGATGAACCAGGCCGTGTTCCTCGCCCTGCTCCAGCCGGGCGACACCTTCATGGGCCTCGACCTGTCATCGGGCGGCCATCTGACCCATGGATCGCCGGTCAACATGAGCGGCAAATGGTTCAACCCCGTCGCCTATGGCGTGCGTGCCGACGATCATATGATCGATATGGACGAAGTCGCCCGCATCGCGCGCGAGAGCAAGCCCAAGCTCATCATCTGCGGCGGCACCGCCTATTCGCGCCATTGGGATTTCGAACGCTTCCGCGAGATCGCTGACGAAGTGGGCGCCTATCTGCTCGCCGACATGTCGCATTTCTCCGGCCTGGTCGCGGGCGGCGCGCATCCCTCGCCGGTGCCCCACGCCCATGTCACCACCACCACGACGCACAAGTCGCTGCGTGGTCCCCGTTCGGGCATCATCCTGTGCAATGACGAGGCACTGGCCAAGAAGTTCAACAGCGCCATCTTCCCCGGCCTGCAGGGCGGTCCGCTGATGCATATCATCGCCGCCAAGGCCGTGGCGTTCAAGGAGGCGCTGACGCCTGAGTTCAAGGCTTATGCGCACCAGATCGTCGCCAATGCCAAGACGCTGGCCGCGACGCTGGCCGACGCTGGCCTGTCGATCGTATCGGGCGGCACCGACAATCACCTGATGCTGGTCGATCTGCGCGCCAAGAACACCACTGGCAAGGCCGCGGAAAAGGCGCTCGACCGCGCCTACATCACCTGCAACAAGAATAACGTCCCGTTCGACACCGCCAGCCCGTTCGTGACGTCGGGCGTGCGCCTCGGCACCCCCGCAGGCACCACACGCGGTTTCGGCGAAGCGGAATTCCGCGAGATCGGCGAGTTGATTGCCGAGGTCGTGGAAGGCCTCAAGCGCAATGGCGATGACGGCGACGGCCAGGTCGAAGCGCATGTCCGCGAAAAGGTGCTGGCGCTGACCGGGCGGTTCCCGATCTACTGAGGGCAAAACAGGCCGTTCGTGTCGAGCGCAGTCGAGACACGCTCGTACAGACGTTTCTCGACACGCTCGAAACGAACGGAGATTGATTAGATCATGCGCTGCCCCTTCTGTTCCCATGAAGACAGCCAGGTGAAGGACAGCCGGCCGACGGAGGATGGCGCCGCCATCCGCCGTCGCCGCCAGTGCGAAGCGTGCGCCGCGCGCTTCACCACCTTCGAGCGCATCCAACTCCGCGACATCTGGGTGGTCAAGAGCGAGGGCCGCAAGGAAGCGTTCGAGCGCGACAAGCTGGCCCGCTCGATCGGCATCGCCTGCCGCAAGCGCCCGATCGACCCCAGCCGGATCGAAAAGCTGATCTCCGGCATCCAGCGCCAGCTCGAAACCAGCGGCGACACCGAAGTCCCCGCCCGCGCCATCGGCGAAATGGTAATGGAAGGCCTCAAACGCCTCGACAGCGTCGCCTATATCCGCTTCGCCAGCGTCTATAAGGACTTCACGGATGCGAAGGATTTCGAAGATTTCGCCGGAACGGTGAAGGAAGTGGGCGGGTGAGCGGGATGCTTTATACCCTTCCTCCGTTCGCCCTGAGCGAAGTCGAAGGGCTCGACCGAGCGCAGCGAGGTTCTGATCAACAATGACCTTTCACGCCTATATGCTACGCTGTTCAGACGGCTCTTATTATACTGGCCACACGGATAATTTTGAAACACGCATCGCCCAGCATCAGTCGGGCGTCATCAAAGGCTACACATTCGACCGTCGTCCCGTCGAACTCGTGTGGTCGGCCGAATTCGAAACCCGCGCGGAAGCGCTTGCCAGCGAACTGCAAATCAAAGGCTGGTCGCGCGCGAAGAAAGAAGCGTTGATCACAGCAAATTGGGACAAGCTGAAGAAGGCTTCCGTTTCCCACACTTCGCCTTCGCTCAGTGACGCCCTTCGACTTCGCTCAGGGCGAACGGAGGATGAGACTGATCCTGCTGACCAATCGGAAACCCAAATGCCCCCACCCCCCGTCATCGTCCTCGTCCGCCCCCAACTGGGCGAGAATATCGGCAAGGCCGCGCGCGCGATGCTCAATTTCGGGTTGACCGAGATGCGCCTGGTCACGCCCCGCGATGGCTGGCCCAATCCCGACGCAGGCCCATCGGCGGCGGGCGCGGACTTCATATTGGATCAAGCCCAAGTCTTCGAAACGGTGGCCGATGCCGTCGCCGACTGCGCCCATGTCTACGCCACGACCGTCCGCAAACGCGGCGTCACCAAGCCCGTGGTCACGCCCGAAGAAGCCGCCCGCGAAATCCATGCCGCGCAAGGGCGTTGCGCCTATATTTTCGGCCCCGAACGATCCGGGCTGGAGACCGAGGATGTCGCCCTCGCCCGCAAAATCCTGACCGTCCCGATCAATCCGGAATTCGGCTCCTTGAACCTCGCGCAAGCGGTCATCCTGTGCGCCTATGAATGGTCGAAACAGGCAAACCTCGCCCAGCCCACCATCACCGACCTTGGCGTCCCCGCGCCGCAGGAGGAATTGGAAGGCATGATCGACCAGTTCACCACGCTGCTCGAAAAGGTCGGCTATTTCTTCCCGCCAGACCGCGCCCCCGCGACCAAGCTGACGCTGCGCAACCTGCTGACCAAGCCGGGCTGGAACCATCTGGAGGTGCGGACGCTGCGCGGGGTGATCTCGCACCTCAACCGGCCGCGCGAACGCTGACCGGCGGCGGGGGGTGTCAGATGCCCCCGGCCGTCACGGGCCAACCGCCCGCTTCAAGGCCTTGAGACAATGCCGTAACGCACGCATCGAGCTTGTCGCTATCGGTCGATCGCACCACAAAATTCGCGCCCGTGCGGCCTTCGCGGAAGAAGGGGTAGCTGCCGATCTGGCAGCCCTCATGCACGCGTTCGGTCGCGCCCAGCAGGTCGGCAATCTCGCTTTCCGCGACCCAGCAGCCGACCGTCGCCGATTGCACCGGTACTCCGCCCTCCAGCGTCCCCGTCAGCTTGTCGAGCATCCCGGCAGTGATATGCGGCACGCCTGCCATGATGAAGATATTGCCATGCCGGATGCCGGGCGCGCCGGACATGCGATTTTCGATCAGGCTCGCACCCTCGGGCACCCGCGCCATGCGCAGCCGCGCGTCGGTCAGCCCGCCGCGTGTCTCATAATAGCCCGCGAGCATCGCCCGCGCCTGCGGATGGATTTCCACCGCCACGCCCAGCGCCGCCGCGATCGCATCGACCGTGATGTCGTCATGAGTCGGCCCGATGCCGCCGGTGGTGAAGAGATAGTCGTTGCGCACGCGTAATATGTTGACCGCCTCGACAATCGCATCCTGATCGTCGGCGACGACCCGCACTTCGCGCAGGCGGATGCCCTGGACGTTGAGCCACAGCGCGATCTGCGCCACATTCTTGTCCTGGGTCCGGCCAGACAATATCTCGTCGCCGATCACGATCAGCGCGGCGGTCCAGATGCGGGTGGTATCGGCCATGGCGGCTGCATAGCCTGCGCTGGTCGCGCTGCCTAGCCGCCCTCTCGCATTATCGCGCATCTGCCCCTATAGTCATGCCATGACAGAATATATGACGATGACGGCGGACGCGCCGATCTCCCGCTCGACTGCGATCAAACTCTATGACGCAGCCGGTTTTGCTGGCATGCGCAAAGCCGGACGGCTCGCCGCCGAGATACTCGACGCGCTGGTGCCGCATGTCGTGCCGGGCGTCACGACCGGCGAACTGGACGACATCGTCCGGCGCATGACGCTCGACGGCGGCGGCGTGCCAGCGACCCTGGGCTATCGCGGCTATACTCATAGCTGCTGCACATCGATCAACAATGTCATCTGCCATGGCATCCCGGGCGACTATCGACTCAAGGATGGCGATATCGTCAATATCGACGTCACCCCCCTGGTCGATGGCTGGCACGGCGACACCAGCCGCATGTTCATCGCGGGCGAAGCGCCGATCAAGGCGCGCCGCCTGGTCGAGGTGACCTATGAATGTCTGATGCTGGGCATCGAACAGGCCAAACCCGGCAATCATCTGGGCGACATCGGCGCGGTGATTCAGCGCCATGCCGAAAAGCACCGCTATGGCGTGGTCCGCGACTTTTGCGGCCATGGCCTGGGCCGCGTCTTTCATGACAGCCCGGAGGTCGTCCATGTCGGCCGCCCCGGCACTGGCCCTGAGCTGAAGCCCGGCATGTTCTTCACCATCGAACCGATGATCAATATCGGCAAGGCGGGCGTGAAGATGCTGGACGATGGCTGGACGGCGGTAACGCGCGACCGCACCCTGTCGGCCCAGTTCGAACATAGTATCGGCATCACCGAAACCGGCTGCGAGATTTTCACCAAAAGCCCCGCCGGTCTCGACGCGCCGCCCTATCTTTAAGCAGCCCGATTGCTGCTTAAAAAACGGGCAACACCACAGGAAATTGCCCTGAAACCGGGCAATATGGACAAAGATTGCGGCATCGCCGAAAGCATATCCAGGCGATTCGCCAATTGGCACGGTAATTGAAGAAATAGAGGGACGACGCAGGCCAAGGGGGGCATGATGTTCGTCTCTCGCACGGGAGAGAGGGATACGGATCGACCGTATCCTGTCGGGCGTCATGGGTTGGGATTACGAGTGATGAAAAAGATCGAAGCGATCATCAAGCCGTTCAAGCTGGACGAGGTGAAGGAAGCGCTCCACGAAGTGGGCGTGTCTGGCATCACCGTGACCGAAGCCAAGGGCTTTGGCCGCCAGAAGGGCCATACCGAACTCTATCGCGGCGCGGAATATGTCGTCGATTTCCTGCCGAAGGTGAAGCTGGAAGTGGTCGTTGACGACGCGCTGGCCGACCGCGTGGTCGAGGCGATCTGCGCCGCCGCGCAGACCGGCCGCATCGGCGATGGCAAGATCTTCATCTCCAACATCGAGGGCGCCGTCCGCATCCGTACCGGCGAGCGGGACAGCGACGCGATCTGATGGTTCTCCGCCAGCCCGACTTTCAGGCTGGCACTATGTAAGTTTCTGCCCGGTTCTTCGCGGACCGGAACATGATGGGCATCCACCTTGCCCCTTCGGGGGGGTATTTTGAGAGAAGGGCAACTGCACATGGCCAATACGCCAAAAGACATCCTGAAGATGATCGAAGAAAAGGAGATCGAATGGGTCGATGTCCGCTTTACCGATCCCAAGGGCACCTGGCATCACCTGACCATGTGCGCCAACGTCATTGGCGAAGATGAACTGACCGACGGCCTGATGTTCGACGGCTCCTCGATCGAGGGCTGGAAGGAAATCAACGAATCGGACATGATCCTCAAGCCCGATCTGGACGCGGTTTTCTTCGATCCGTTCAGCGCGACGCCGATGATGATCCTGGTGTGCGACATCGTCGAGCCGCTCGACGGCTCGCTCTATTCGCGCGATCCCCGCTCGACCGCCAAGCGCGCCGAGATGTTCCTGCAGTCGACCGGCCTCGGCGACACGGTGTATATCGGCCCTGAGCCTGAATTCTTCATGTTCGACAGCGTCGAATTCGACAACACCTATGCCTCGTCCTTCTACAAGCTGGACGATGTCGAGCTGCCGACCAACACCGGCACCAGCTATGACGGCGGCAATATGGGCCACCGCCCGCGCGCCAAAGGCGGCTATTTCCCGGTCGGCCCGGTCGATGTGACCACCGACATCCGCGCCGAAATGGTGACCACGCTGATGGAAATGGGCCTGCCCATGGACAAGCATCATCATGAAGTCGCGGGCAGCCAGCACGAGCTGGGCCTGACCTTCGGCAAGCTGGTTGAAACCTGCGACCGCATCCAGATCTACAAATATGTCGTGAAGATGGTCGCCCAGGCCTATGGCAAGACCGCGACCTTCATGCCCAAGCCGATCAAGGCGGACAATGGGTCGGGCATGCACACGCATATCTCGATCTGGAACAAGGGCCAGAACACCTTTGCCGGTGACGGCTATGCCGGCCTGTCGGAAACCTGCCTGTTCTTCATCGGCGGCGTGATCAAGCATGCCAAGGCGCTCAATGCCTTCACCAACCCGACCACCAACAGCTACAAGCGTCTGGTGCCGGGCTTCGAAGCGCCCGTGCTGCTCGCCTATTCGGCGCGCAACCGCTCGGCCTCGTGCCGCATCCCCTATGGTGCCGGCACCAAGGCGAAGCGCGTCGAATTCCGCTTCCCCGATCCGCTCGCCAACTCCTACCTCGCCACCGCCGCTTTGCTGATGGCGGGCATCGACGGCATCGAGAACAAGATCCACCCCGGCGAGGCGATGGACAAGAATCTCTATGATCTGCCCCCGGTCGAACTGGCCAAGGTGCCGACCGTCTGCGGTTCGCTCCGCGAAGCGCTCGAAAGCCTGGAAAAGGATCAGGACTTCCTGCTCAAGGGCGGCGTGTTCACTAAGGACCAGATCGACGCCTATATGGAACTGAAGTGGCCCGAAGTATATCGCTGGGAAATGGCCCCCTCGCCGGTCGAATTCGACATGTATTATAGCGGCTGATCCTTTCAGTCCGATATCACGCGAAAGGCCCGGTCGCTTGGCATCGGCCGGGCCTTTCGTCATAGTTGAGCCTATGCCGCTGCGTCATTGCGCTGTCCTATCACGGCGAATTCTGCCAGGTTCCATTTAGGCGCACTGAAGACCAGCGAGAGGCGCACGCGACCAACCGATAGGATCAGCGGCTCGCAATAAAATATCAAAATGTGCAGGAAAAGTGCGAAGCTAAGCGCAAAATGCCTGCGCCGCCCGCCTCAGCCCGGTATCGAAGCGCCGAAGAGCAGCATGGGGTCGCCCGGCGGCGACAGCGCGATCTCGCCGCCTGCGCCGGTGACCAGCGCCCGCACCATCCAGGCTGCCGCTGTCCGCGATGCCAGTCCTTCGATCGGCAAGGTGCCAGCCAGCGCCGCGCGCAGATCGGGGTCAAGCACGACCTTGGGCCCCTCGCCGCGCACCACGATTTCGGTCACGCCCGGCCGCACTTCCGCGCCGATGTCGAGTTGCCCACCACGCACCAGCGCGTCGCCCGCGATCAGCGCGAGGTTGAGCAGGACTTTGACTGCCAGCTTGCCCAGCATCTGTTCATCGACCATCCAGCCGACCTTCACCCGACCGGTGGTGACGAACATGCCCTCGATCGCGACCCGGGCTTCATGGGGCGGCACCACATCGCCGAACCCGCCCGCAGAGCCGAACGCCAGGCGAAAGAATTTAAGCTTGTTGGCCGACGTCCGTGCGCTGTCGCCCAGCAGTTCTAGGCAACGCTGGCGCATTTCCGGGTCCGTCTCGTCCGCCATCAGTTCCAGGCCATTGTTGAGCGCGCCGACCGGACTGAGCAGGTCATGGCACAGGCGCGAACAGAGCAGGCTGGCAAATTCGATGCTGTCGGTCGGGTTGGTCATGCGGGGTCTGGATCGCCGGATAGGGGTCAGGAAAATGGGCTCTCACGGCTAATGCGCTGCCCCGCCGCGCGATGCAACCCCGGCTCGCCGCCTTTCCCTCACCTTATGTCGAGCAACGCCTCCGCGAAGGCCACAGCCCCCTCCTGCCCCGGCTGCGCGATCCACAGGCGCACCTCCTTGCCCGCCACGATCAACCATAGCGTTCCATCCGGCATCGCGCAGGCCGCGTCCGTGGCCGAGGGCAGCGCAACGCCGGAGGGGTGCGAGTGATAATAGCCGACCACCTTCGGCCCACCGGACCGCGCCGCCCGATGCGCGGCGATCAACACCGCCGGGTCCAGCTCGAAATGGCGCGCTGGGTCGGCCGCGACATTGGCCGCTGGGGCGATCGCCTCTATCCACCCGGCCTGCCCCAATAAGAGCCCACAAATTTCCCCATCGTCCGCCGCCGCCAGCGCAACGATCCGGTCCCGTAACAGGCTTGAAATAGTCACGCTCATGCCTACATCCCTAGCCAATGGCCGCGGGGGTTTCCATCATCGAAGCAATTATCGACGCGGGCCAGCATGGCCAGCGGCTCGACCGTGCGCTCGCCGACCTTTTGCCCGACCTCTCGCGCGAACGGATCAAGGCGCTGATCGGCGATGGGCATGTCCGCGCGACGGACGGGACCATCAAACTGAGCGCCTCGGTCAAGGTCGCGACCGGGCAGCGGTTCGCGATCACCCTCCCGGCCCCCGTGGCGCTGGATGCGGTCGCGCAGGATATCCCGCTCACCATCGTCCATGAAGATGCCGACCTGATCGTGGTGGACAAGCCCGCTGGCCTGGTGGTTCATCCGGCGGCGGGCAATCTCGATGGCACGCTCGTTAACGCCTTGCTCCATCATTGCGCCGGGCAGTTGTCGGGCATCGGCGGTGTGGCCCGTCCCGGCATCGTTCATCGCATCGACAAGGATACATCGGGCCTGTTGGTCGTTGCTAAGACAGACCGGGCGCATGAAGGCCTGTCCGTCCAGTTCAAGGATCACAGCATCGATCGTCTCTATGCCGCGATCGTCTATGGTCATCCCGTCCCGCCCAGCGCGACGATCGATACATGGATCGGCCGATCCGACGCTGATCGAAAAAAGATGGCGGTTCATCGTGAGGGACGGGGAAAACGGGCGATAACCTTCTATAAGATAGAAGAACGTCTGAGCGGCGCGGCGATGGTGGAATGTCGGTTGGAAACCGGCCGAACGCATCAGGTGCGCGTGCATATGGCGCATATCGGGCACCCCTTGATCGGGGAACCGGTTTACAGTAGGGATAGAAAAGGTTTCAAATCAATACTGGAAACGCTGGGTTTCAAAAGGCAGGCATTGCACGCCAAAACCCTGGGGTTCATACATCCAGTGACGGGCTCGCCCCTCCTGTTCCAAAGTGCATTGCCCATGGACATGCAGGAACTGTTAAGCGAGCTTAGAGTATAGTTTTCGACACGTTTGCGACGGCGATTTGGATGCCTCTTCTGGGTCCAGCCGCGCATGAAAGGGAAAGGTGAAGCGACATGGCCAACAAGAGCAATGTCCCCGCGGTGCCGGCGCTGGGCGGTGAAGCCAGCCTCAACCGCTATCTGTCGGAGATTCGCAAATTTCCGCTGCTCACCCCTGAGCAGGAATATATGCTGGCAAAGCGCTATGAGGAGCATCAGGATCCTGAAGCGGCGGCGCAGCTGGTCACCTCGCATCTGCGCCTCGTGGCGAAGATCGCGATGGGCTATCGCGGCTATGGCCTGCCGGTCAGCGAGCTGATTTCCGAAGGCAATATCGGCCTGATGCAGGGCGTGAAGAAATTTGAGGCCGAGCGCGGCTTCCGCCTGGCGACCTACGCCATGTGGTGGATTCGCGCCTCGATCCAGGAATTCATCTTGCGGTCCTGGTCGCTCGTGAAGATGGGCACTACCGCGTCGCAGAAAAAGCTGTTCTTCAATCTGCGCCGGATGAAGAACAACATCGAAGCGTTCGAGGATGGCGATCTCAAGCCTGAGGATGTGACCAAGATCGCCACTGATCTTGGCGTGTCCGAACAGGATGTCGTGTCGATGAACCGTCGCATGGCAATGGGTGGCGACACGTCGCTCAACGTGCCGATGCGCGAGGATGGCGAAGGTCAGTGGCAGGACTGGTTGCAGGATCATGATCCGCTGCAGGATGAGCGCGTCGCCGACGAGCAGGAGCGCACCCAGCGTCATGAGATGCTCGAAGAGGCGATGACCGACCTCAACGATCGCGAGAAGCATATCCTGGCCGAACGTCGTCTGGCCGAAGAGCCCAAGACGCTGGAAGAACTGAGCCAGGTCTATGGCGTCAGCCGCGAGCGGGTGCGTCAGATCGAGGTCCGGGCGTTCGAGAAGTTGCAGAAGGCGATGATGCGGATTGCCGGTGACCGGCTGGGCCAGATGGCGCGTTTCGCTGCCGCCTGACGGGTCGAGCTGCTGACAATATAAGGCTCCGGCGTTTTGCGCCGGGGCCTTTTTTGTATGTGCGGGTTGAGCGGCGTGGCGGGAGTGCGTTACGCTCCTGCCATGACCGCAAAACCCCTCCGCTCTCCCCGTCGCCGTTCGCGCTGGATCGTCCTTCCCTTCAAGATCATTCTCGGCTTCGTCGTCCTGTCGCTACTGATGGTCGTCGTCTATCGGTTCGTGCCGCCGCCGGTGACCATCACGATGCTGCTCGATCCCAATGGCATCACCAAGGAGTGGATGCCGCTGGACGAGATGGACCCGGACATGGCGCGCGCGGCGATCGCCGGGGAGGATGGCAAATTCTGCACCCATCACGGGTTTGATGTCGATGCCATCACCAAGGCCGCGTTGAACAATGCCAGCGGCGGGCGGATCCGGGGCGGATCGACGATCAGTCAGCAGACGGCGAAGAATGTGTTTCTCTGGCAAGGTGGCGGTTTCGTGCGCAAGGGGCTGGAGGCCTGGTTCACGGTGCTGATCGAGGCGATCTGGGGCAAGCCGCGGATCATGGAAGTCTATCTCAACGTCGCGGAAACCGGCATCGGCACCTATGGCGCGCAGGCGGGCGCGATCCGCTATTTCAACCATGGCGCAGGCCAGTTGACGCGCGCGGAAGCCGCCCGCATCGCCGCCGTTCTCCCTCTCCCCAAGAAGCGCGCGGCCGGCGCGCCCACGGGGTTCACCCGCCGCTATGGCAACACGATCGCGGCGCGGATCGGCGCGGTGCAGCGGGACGGGCTGGATAGCTGTTTGCGGTGACGCCCCCTCTTAACTTCGCATATTTCCCGCAGATTTTGACATAAAGTTGTGCGTGGCTGATCCTATCGGCAAGTGCGACCTGATGGGTGATGTCCTTTTATAGGCGGGCGTGGCCAAGTAGGACAGCGCGATTGCAGGCATAGAAAAAGGGCGGGGATTGCTCCCCGCCCTTTTCCCGATTTCTGATCGTTTGGACTTAGAAAGCCACAATCATCGACGCACTGATCGCGCGGGGCGCGCCATAGTTGACGAAGGTGCTCGCCGCAGTCGTCAGACCGCCACTGAACGAACCAATGTAGAATTTGTCGAACAGGTTGGACACGTTCAGCTGGAAGAACGACTTTTCCAGACCAAGGTTCGCCAAATTGTAGCGCAGGTCGAGGTCGACGATGGTGTAACCCGCCACCTTGAACGTGTTGATATCGTTCAGGTAACGCGAACCGGTGCGCTTGATCTGGGCACCCAGATCGACCGGGCCCAGCGTACCTTGAACGCGACCGCCCCAAAGATAGGCCGGGGCACCGCGCTCGCGATTACCCTTGGTTGCCGCGAAGGTGGTCGCACCGGTCTGGACATCCGCACCGATTTCGGACTCGATGTACGAACCGAAGGCATAGAGCAACAGCCCGTCCATTGGGCGCACCGAAATATTGGCGTCTACGCCATATTTCTTCACGCCACCCAGGTTGGTGTCGATGCTGCAATCGCATTCAAAGCTGTAGGCCGAAGCAATACGGTTCTTATACTTCGCATACCAACCGGTGACAGCCGCCTGAACGATATTGTTCTGGTAGCGCAGGGCGAGGTCGAAGCTGTCCGATGTTTCCGCCACTGGCTTCGATGCATCGTTGCTGCTCGGCAGGTAAATGGAGTTATACAGCGTATCCGTGCCGGGGACCGAAATATTCGCGGCATAGCTACCCGCAAGGCTGATTTCAGGCGTGATCTTGAAGATCGCACCGACGTTCGGGAGCAGCTTGTCATAATTATAGACGCGATTCTGCGGTGCAGCGAAGGTCGGGTTAGCAGCGGCATAGGCCGCAACATTGCCGCTGGCGATGCAGTTCACATTGCCGTTTGGTGCGCTCGTAAAGCAGTTCTGCGTCAGGTCGCGCTTGAAGAAGGGTGCGCGAACACCAAGGTTGACCGTCAGCAGATCGTCAAAGAACGTACCACGATATTCACCGGCAACCTGATGCAGGATCGCATAGGACTTGCGATCACGCTTTTGGAGGATGTTGCCAGCGGCATCGGCCAATGGATCGTTCACCGGGAATACGTCGGTTGGCTCACCGTTGAACTGGATGAGCGAACCCTCGCCCGTCTGCCGGTGACGTGCGCGATCGAAGCTGTACGACAGACGAACGCGGTTGTTGTCATCCAGTTCGTAGGAAAGGTTCGCAATGGCGACCCAACGCTTGGTCTGCGTCTGGCTGGGGTTGCCAATCAGAACACGGTCGGATTCGCGAACGGTCGTGCGCGTCCCGTCCGAGTTGGTGATTGTGTAATCCTGGATGATGCCGTCGCCGTTCCGATCAACGCCAAGCGTGCCGTCACCGTTCAGATCACGGTTGAAATAGGCGCTGCCATTGAAATAGCCGGACAACAGGTTGTCGCCCTGAGCAAAGGCCGATTCATAGGCTGAGGTTGTACCACCGCCGTTGGCCTTCACATATTGATAGGCCGCATCGGCCGAGAAGATCAAACGATCCGTCAGCGTAAGGCGCGTGCTAAGGCGGGCGTTACCGGTGTTAGACGGATTGTACCGACGCTCGAACTGGGTACCGCAGCTGTTCGTCTGATCAGCGATGCCCGCATCCGCGACTGTGTTGATCGCGCAGGGAATGCCGCCGGACACATTGTAGAAGCGAGCGCTCTTGTCACCACTGAACGCAGCAGCCGACGCTGGCGAACCACCAAAGTTATTGCGGTTGACGTTATAATGGCCTGCAAGCGAGATGAAGTCGCCGTTGGTGCCAATGTCCTGCCAGATTTTCCCGTTATACTGGGCTTTCTCGATCTTGCCGTAGTCCGAGAAGCTCGCCTTATTGTAGGCGCGCGAGGCCGAGAGCCAGGCTTTTGTGCCTTGGCCAGTCAGGTCGCCAGTCTGGATCATGCCGAATACGCGGTGGAACGGGCGATCGCCGGAGCCTTCAGCCACGATGTTACCATAGCTCACGCTCGCCATCGCACCAAAATCGTCGGTCGGCGTCAGCGAGTTGATGTTGACGGTGCCGCCAACAGCTGCGGCCGTCGGGCTGTCGACATCCGTTGCGCCCAAGTTGACGTTGATGCTTTCAACCAGTTCCGGGTCCAACTGCTGGTTGGTGTAGATTGCGTAGTTACCGGAATCGTTCAGCGGGATGCCGTCCAGGATCTGCGCGATACGATCCGAGCTGAAGCCGCGGATGGTGAAGCTGCCGCCCGACGAACCCCAGGGATCGTTGTTGGTGAAGCTGACGCCAGGCACCAAGTTGATGATTTCATTGACCGACTGACCAGGGCGCTGACGCTCGATGATTTCCTGGGTCAGAACGACCTTGGCCTTGGCCGAGTCGGGGATGCGTACACCGCCGATGCCTTGATCAACCTTGGCACCGGTGACGACGATGGAATCGTCGAAATCCTGCGAACCGGTCGACTGCGCGAAGGCGGCGCCCGGAATGGCGACGGCGATGATCGCGGCGCTGCCCATTAGAAACTGTTTCATTTGACCCTTTTCCCTTTTTCAAAGGTGGCGCGTGGGCGCCTGTGCTGTGCTGTTCTCTCAAGCCGGGACCGCATTTGGCGGTTACTGGCGACGGCCCTGTGATGCTCTGATTGCAAATTTGTTACAATGCAGCATCCAGACTGTCACATTCCTCCACCACCCCGCGCCGTTGCGCTTGGGGACGCCCCGCCTCTGGCCATAAATCATTGCATTTTAGTGACTTAATGGTGCGTTGGGGACTTAGTTTGACAGTGGTGCAATTTTGCAACGCAGCAGGAATTTTTGTGCGCTGCACCCGCAGATCATAAAAAAGGGGCCGACGATCGCGCGTCGGCCCCTTTGGGATCAGTTATGGACAGGAAGACGTCAGGCGGCGTCTTCGGCCCGATTCTGCTTTTCGCTGAATACGCGAACCGGCTCTTTCTTGCCTGCGACCACGTCCTTGTCGACCACCACTTCGCCGACGCCCTGCATCGAGGGCAGATCGAACATGGTGTCGAGCAGGATCGATTCGAGGATCGAGCGGAGCCCGCGTGCGCCGGTCTTGCGTTCGATGGCGCGCTTGGCGATCGCGGTCAGCGCGTCGTCGGTGAAGCTGAGATCGACATTTTCCATGTCGAACAGCTTGCCATATTGCTTGACCAGCGCGTTCTTAGGCTCGACCAGAATCTTGACCAGCGCGGAGACATCCAGATCTTCGAGCGTCGCGATGACCGGCAAGCGCCCGACAAATTCGGGGATCAGGCCGAACTTCAGCAGATCTTCCGGCTCGCTCGACCGCAGCAATTCGCCGGTCTTGCGCTCTTCGGGCGCGGCGACATAGGCGCCGAAGCCGATCGACTTGGCTTCCAGACGGTCGCCAATGATCTTTTCCAGACCCGCGAATGCCCCGCCACAGATGAAGAGGATGTTGGTCGTATCGACCTGCAGGAATTCCTGCTGGGGATGCTTGCGTCCGCCCTGTGGCGGCACCGACGCGGTGGTGCCCTCCATCAGCTTGAGCAGCGCCTGTTGCACGCCCTCCCCCGACACGTCGCGGGTGATCGACGGGTTCTCGGCCTTGCGGCTGATCTTGTCGATTTCGTCGATATAGACGATGCCGCGCTGCGCCTTTTCGACATTATAGTCGGAGGCCTGGAGCAGCTTGAGGATGATATTTTCGACATCCTCGCCGACATAGCCCGCTTCGGTCAGCGTCGTGGCGTCCGCCATGGTGAAGGGCACGTCGAACGTCTTGGCCAGCGTCTGCGCGAGCAGGGTCTTGCCGCAACCGGTGGGACCGACGAGCAGGATGTTGGACTTGGCGAGTTCGACCTCACCCGGCTTCGAGCCATGGTTGAGGCGCTTATAATGGTTATGGACCGCGACCGACAGCACGCGCTTTGCCCGGTTCTGGCCGATGACATAATCGTCCAGCACATCGCAGATTTCCTGCGGGGTCGGCACGCCGCCATCCTTCTTTCCGACGAGACCGCCCTTGGTCTCCTCGCGAATGATGTCGTTGCACAGTTCCACGCATTCGTCGCAGATGAACACGGTCGGCCCCGCGATCAGCTTCCGCACCTCATGCTGCGACTTGCCGCAGAAGGAGCAGTAAAGCGTGCTTTTTGAATCGGAGCCGGTAAGCTTAGTCATTCGCCATTCTTTCTTCCCTGCCGCTTTGACGATCTACCTGATCGCATCAGCGAGGGATATTCTGGTCCAAAGGCCATCCTAGACCGTGGCGCGCCGTTTCCACAAGGGGAGAAGTGGCGCGCCCCAGCAAAGTCAGCCATCAACTATCCGACGGATCGGCCAGGGAAGGCCGCTGGTCGAACACTTCATCGACAAGGCCGAAAGCCTTGGCCTCGTCCGCTTCGAGGAAGGTGTCGCGATCCATCGCCTTCTCGACCTCTTCCAACGACCGTCCGGTATATTTGACATAGAGGTCGTTCAGGCGGCGGCGGATACGCAGGATTTCCTTGGCCTGGATCTCGATATCGGACGCCATGCCCTGTGCGCCGCCGGACGGCTGGTGGATCATGATCCGGCTGTTGGTGGTGGCAAAGCGCATGCCCGGCTCGCCCGCGGCCAGCAGGAAGCTGCCCATCGAGGCGGCCTGGCCGACGCAGAGCGTGCCGACCTTGGGCCGGATATATTTCATCGTGTCGTGGATCGCCATGCCGGACGTCACCACGCCCCCGGGCGAGTTGATGTACATCCAGATGTCCTTCTTCGGATTTTCCGATTCGAGGAACAGCAGCTGGGCGACGATCAGCGAGGCCATATGATCTTCGACCTGGCCGGTCACGAAGATGATCCGTTCGCGCAGCAGGCGCGAGAAGATGTCGAAGCTGCGCTCGCCACGGTTCGACTGTTCGATCACGATGGGGACCAGCGCGGCCATGGGGTTGGTCATGATATCGGTCATTATGCTCTTTCAGTCAGCTGCTTTTGCCCGCCCCTACATCGTCACAAAAGGCGGCAGGTTCAAGGGGGAACAGGTGCAGCGGGATCGGGCTAGTCGCGCGCGGCGTAATCGGACGGCGCGCGGTGGGCGAGATAGGCCAGACGACGCACTTCGCGGCGGCCCCGTACGACCGTATCGAGGATCAGGCCGCACATCGCCGAAAGGGTGGCGAGGATCATGAGGCCGGTCACCAATATCGCGGTTGGGAAGCGCGGCACGAGGCCCGTTTCCATATAGGTGACGATCAGCGGCGCGGCGAGGCCGAGCGCGAGCAGAGCCAAGAAGGCGGCGATGATGCCGAAGAACAGCACCGGCCGTTCGATGCGATAGAGGGTGATGATGGTGCGTAGGATGCGGAAGCCATCGCGATAGGTGCTGAGCTTGCTGACCGATCCTTCGGGTCGCGCGCCATAGGCGGTGATGACTTCCGACACCGGCATGGCGAGTTCGAGCGCGTGGACGCTGATCTCGGTTTCGATCTCGAACCCGGCGGACAATACCGGGAAGCTTTTGACGAAGCGGCGAGAAAAGACGCGGTAGCCCGACAATATGTCGGTGAAGCTGCGGCCGAACAATTGCTTGAGCAGGCCGGTCAGCGCCCAGTTGCCGAGGCGATGGCCGGGGCGATAGGCCTCCTCCGCCTCGCTCTTGCGACAGCCGACCACCATGTCGAGATTGTCGGCCAGCATGGCCGCCACCATCGCCGGGGCGGCGGCGGCTTCATAGGTCGCGTCGCCATCGGCCATGATGTAGATGTCGGCATCGACGTCGGCGAACATGCGGCGGAGGACATGGCCCTTGCCCTGTTGCGATACGCGACGGACGATCGCGCCTGCTTCGGCAGCCAAGTCGCGGCTGCCGTCGCTGCTGTTATTGTCGAAGACGTAGATGACCGCCTGCGGGAGCGCGCGGCGGAAGTCGGCCACCGTCTGCACGATGGCCCCGGCCTCATTATAGCAGGGCAGGATGACCGCGATGCGCGGCGATCCGGCGGCAGCATCGCTGGCGAGAGCCATATCCACGAGCGGAAATTCCTTCATCGTCAGCCTATCCTCTGGTCGTCCGCGCGCCAAGACATGGACCGGCAGGGTTAATATTTCCTCTGCCATAGCGGGCCAGACATGAAAAGCGCCCGTGCTTCACGAGGAAGCCGGGCGCTCTTTTCATCGGGCAATGGCCTTATTCGGCCTTGGCAGCGGCCTTTTTGGCAGGCGCCTTCTTCTTGGGCGCGGCCTCGGCGGCGGGTGCCTCCTCGGTTGCGACCGCGTCCTCGGGGACGTCCTTCTTGGCGGCAGCCTTTTTCGGTGCGGCCTTCTTGGGCGCAGCTTCTTCCGCGGCAGGCGCTTCTTCGGCTACCGGGGCGTCTTCTGCCTCGGCCTTCTTTTTGGGTGCTGCCTTCTTGGCCTTGGGCTTTTCGTCATGGTCATGACCGCAATCGGGGCCATGGACATGCGGCTTGAGATCGCCGTCTTCGGCTTCGATCGCTGCTTCCAGCTCTTCCTTGGTCACGGTGCGTTCGGTGACTTCGGCCTTGTCGAACAGATAATCGACGACCTTGTCTTCATAGAGCGGGGCGCGCAGCTGGGCGGCGGCCATCGCGTCCTGGCGGACATATTGCACGAAACGCTCGCGATCCTGCGGGCCGTACTGCTGCGCGGCCTGCATGATCAGGCGGTTCATTTCCTGTTCCGACACGGTCACGCCATTGGCCTGGCCGATTTCCGAGAGCAGGAGGCCAAGGCGAACGCGACGCACGGCGATGGCGCGATAGTCTTCCTTCTCGGCTTCCATCTCGGCAAGCGCGGCAGCCGGATCTTCTTCGTGACCGGCTTCATGCTGAAGCTGCGCCCAGATCTGCTCGAACTCGGCTTCCACCATGCTCGGCGGCACGTCGAAGTCGTGCGAGGCGGCGAGCTGGTCGAGCAGCTTGCGCTTCATATGGGTGCGGGTCAGGCCGTTATGCTCCTGCTCGATCTGCCCCTTGAGCAGGTCGTTCAGTTGCTCCAGCCCTTCCAGGCCCAGCGACTTGGCGAAGTCGTCGTCCAGCTTGGGCTTGTCGCCATCCAGGATCGACTTGACGGTGACGTCGAAGGTCGCCGCCTTGCCGGCCAGATGTTCGGCACCATAATCTTCGGGGAAGGTGACCTCGATGGTCTTTTCTTCGCCCTTCTTAACGCCGGTCAGCTGTTCTTCGAAACCGGGGATGAACTGGCCTGCGCCGATCTTGAGGCGGATGTCGTCGGCCGAACCGCCTTCAAAGGCTTCGCCATCGACCTTGCCGACGAAATCGATGACCAAAGTGTCGCCGTCCTGCGCGACATGATCGTCGGCATGTTCTTCCAGCGCACCCTGCTGGGTGGCGATACGACCGGCCGATTCCGCGACCTGTTCGTCGCTCACGGGAACGGTCAGGCGCTCAAGCTTGAGGCCATCGACGCTGGGCGCGGCGATTTCGGGCAGCACTTCCAGCGCGACCTTGATCTCGGCATCCTTGCCGAACTCGAAACCCTCGTCCAATTCGACCGAAGGCTGCATCGCGGGACGCAGCTTCTGGTCGGCGATCAGCCTCTGGATGCTTTCCTGGATGCTGTTGTTGAGCGCGTCGCGCTGCAAAGCCTCGCCATGCATCTTCTTGACCAGGTTGGCAGGCACCTTGCCGGGACGGAAGCCAGGCATCCGAACCTGCGGCGCCATGGTCTTGACTTCCTTTTCCACTCGCGCGTCGATATCCTTCGACGTGATGGTTACGGTGTAGGCGCGCTTAAGGCCCTCGTTCAACGTCTCGACAGTCTGCATCTCTTCTCTCAAACGCTTTCTTCAGCTGAATTTCGGTGGCGCCTGCGATGGGCCGGGGCCTGGCGCACTGGTGCGGGCGAAGGGACTCGAACCCCCACATCTTGCGATACCAGAACCTAAATCTGGCGCGTCTACCAATTTCGCCACGCCCGCATCGGTCGCCGGTCGGCGCGGCATAGAGAAAAGCGGGGAAAGAGGCAAGGGATAGTGGCATGATGCCGGGAACCCTGTTGCCGGGCCGTGCGTAGCCTATCGACCAACCCCATAAAGGAGTGCCGCAATCATGGCTACCCAGCCCGATCCCAATCCCGACGGCCTGCCCCCGCCCGACATCATCGAGCCGCAGTCGCCCGATGAGATGCCCCCGCCCGCGACTCCGGTCGAGTTGCCGATGACCGAGCCGGACGAAATCCTGCCTGTCGGCCCGGATTATGACCAGCCCAACCGCGCACCGGCAGAGTTTCCCCCGGACTGAGTAACGAACAGTGTGATCAAAACCACATATCGATAATTTTCTTACCCAAAGATGGAACAATTTGGTCGATCGCAAAAATTTCGTCGCCGCGCCGCTGGACAGCCCCCTGCAACCATGATTGAATTGTGAAAGAAAAAAGAAATCGGGAGAGGCGCGGCTGACAAAATAAGGGGGTCGACGTGCATAAGGTTCGCGCCAAATTAGAATGGTTCAAGACCGTGATATTGCCGCAGGAGGCCGCGCTACGCGGTCGCCTTCGCCGCATCCTTCCCTCAGCCCATGAGTTGGAGGATATGTGCGCGGAAGTCATGGCACGGGCCTATGCCACCGATAATTGGGAAAATGTGACGACGGGCCGCGCCTATCTGTTCACGATCGCCCGCAACCTCGTCATCGACACGGCCCGCCGCAACAAGGTGGTCAGTTTCGAAACGATCGCCGATCTGGAATTGCTGGGCGGCGACAATAATATCGAAGCGCAATTGCACGCCCGCGAAGCGCTGCGTCAGGTCGAAACCATTGTCGAATCGCTGCCGCCGCAATGTCGTCGCGTTTTCATTCTTCGTCGCATCCACGAAAAATCGATGCTGGAAATAGCGGAGGACATGTCGCTATCCGTTTCTACAGTTGAAAAACATCTAGCCAAAGCAATCGCAATAGTTATGCGGGCCTGGGCGGAACGTGAGGAAACGGATTTCGAGCGTGCAGGCGTCGGGGCCAACTTCAAGCAGCGGTCCCAGGGACGCGATCGAAGCGGAAGCCGCTCGCCTGCTGGCTAAGCTCCATAGCGATCCGACACCCCAGGAAGAAGCCGAGATTTGCGACTGGGTCGAGAGCGACCCACGCAATGCCGTAGCCTTTGCCCGTGCCGAAGCCGCATGGGATGCGGCCGAGCGCCTCAAGAGCGCCGCCGCCGATGTCACCCTGCCTTCGATGCCGGAGATCGTCAGCGAAGAGCAGCAGCGCCGCCTGTCGCGCAACATCATGATCGCCGCTGCCGTCGCGATCCTGTTCTTCATCTTTGCCGCCATCGTCACCGTCCGCACGTTCAGCGGCGTCGATCGCTATGAAGCGGCGCTTGGCGAAATTCGCGACGTCACGCTCGACGATGGCTCAATCGTTCACCTCAACAGCGACAGCGAAGTGGAAGTCCGCTTTACCGGCCATGGTCGCAAGGTGCGGATCGTTAAGGGCGAGGCCTCTTTCGAGGTGGCCCCCGACAGCGAACGCCCGTTCGATGTGGAAGTGCGATCCGCCTTGATCCGCGCTGTCGGCACCGCCTTCAACGTGCGGATGCGCCCCGCGCTGACCGAATTGACGGTGACGCACGGCACGGTGACGGTCCATTGCGGCAACAAGGCGCAGCAACGGGTGACCGCTGGCAATGGCGCGGTGATCCAACCGCACACCATTGCGCTGACCCGGCTGGGCGACAGGCTGGTCAGCCAGCGCACTGCCTGGCGCCATCAGATGCTGGAACTGGATGGCGAAACCATCGAGCAGGCGACGGCCGAATTCAACCGCTATCGCAAAGCGCCGATCCTGATCGGCGATACCCGCGTGTCGCCGCTCCGAATCGGCGGTCGTTTCCGCGTGCATGACAGTCGCGCATTCCTATCGGCGCTGGAACGCACCTTGCCGGTGCGTACCGTGCGGGGCGAGGATGGATCGGTCATGCTACTCTATCGTGACGAAGAACCGACGCAGGCGGGCGAGAGCGATAGGTCTTAACCCAATAGCTCCCGCACCAGTTGCGGCACGAGTTGGCTGGCCGGGCCGAGGCGACTTTCCTCGAAATAGATACTGCCGGCCGACGGATCGAGATTGAGTTCAAATGTGCGGGCGCCGACATGCCGCGCGGTCTGCACGAAGCCGGCGGCGGGATAGACCGCGCCCGACGTGCCGATCGACACGAACAGGTCGGCGCGGCGCACCGCTTCGTCGATGGCATCCATCTGATAGGGCATTTCGCCGAAGAAGACGATGTCGGGGCGCAAACGGGGCTGCCCGCATCCGGCGCAGACCGTCCCCGGCGGCAAGGCTTGCGTCCAGGGCACCGCCTTGCCGCAGGCGGCACAGAGCGCGGATTGCAGTTCGCCATGCATATGGATCAGCCGCTTTGCCCCGGCGCGCTCATGCAGGTCATCGACATTCTGCGTCACAATCAGCAATTCGCCCGGCCAGGCCGCATCCAGCGCAGCCAGCGCTTCATGCGCTGGATTTGGGGAAACGGTTGCCAGCTTTGTGCGGCGCTCGTCGTAGAAACGATGCACCAACGCGGGATTGCGAGTCAGCGCTTCGGGGGTGCAGACATCCTCGACGCGATGCCCTTCCCACAGGCCATCCGGCCCGCGAAAAGTGGCAAGGCCGCTTTCGGCGGAAATACCCGCACCGGTGAGGATGACGATGGTCTGGATGTCGGGCTTCATGGCATGACTATAGCCGAAATTGCTTGGACGAGAATGGGTGGGTTGCGGAATTTCGGTAGCCGCCCATACGCCTGCAAAAGCAGGTACATATCCTGGCCGTCATGCCAGCGCAGGCTGGCATCCCAAGCGGAGGCGTGGAACCTTTAGGCTTGGCGCTTGTCGCAACGCCTTCGCGCCATCTCCTGAGACCCCAGCCTTCGCTGGGGTGACGGTAAGGGTGGGTAGCGGAATGTCAGATTTGCAGGCGCAAATGCCGTAGAGCGGACTTAAAATCCACCGTCACCCCAGCGAAGGCTGGGGTCTCAGGCAGCGACGCGCTAGGGTGGGACATGGCGCGAGGCGGCTACACATATATCATGACCAACAAACCAAGGGGCGTTCTCTATATCGGCGTCACAGCCGATATCGCTGCGCGCTCCGAACAACATCGAAACGGCACCGGCTCGGCCTTTTGCAAGAAATACGGGCTGACCCGCCTTGTTCTGGTCGAGCCACATGATGACATCACGCTCGCCATTGCTCGTGAGAAGCCCCTCAAAGCCTGGAAGCGCGAATGGAAAATCCGGCTTGTGGAAGAAGGCAATCCAGATTGGCGTGATATGGCAGACGTCATCCTCTGACGCCTGAGACCCCAGCCTTCGCTGGGGTGACGATGGGAGGAAGGGCCACCTAAAAGCAATTGCACAGCATAGTCTAAAGGCAAAGTGGGGCGAGAGACCGTCTATCTCCAAGCCAATGACTTCCGCGTCACGCCGCCAAGTGCGACGCGCGCTCCCGCCATGCTTCCGCCAGGACCGGCATGTCGGCCAGTTGCGCCACCGCGGCGCGATCTGCCTTGTGCCCGCCGCCGATCAGCAGGTGAAACACCCTTGCGATGGGCCAGTCCGGCAAGGGGCGGTCGAGCAAGGCCATCCGCTCGCCCGGTTGCGCCTCGCCCTCGCGGATCACGCGGAAATAGAGGCCGCATCGGCCGGTCTTGACGATGGTGGCCAAGACATCGCGCGCGCCGAAGCGATGGTCGAGCTTCCAGCATGGCTGGCGACCATGGCTGACCTCCACGATCGCGCTGCCCAGGGTGAAGCGATCCCCTAAGCAGATCGTCTCTTCGGTCATGCCGCGCGCGGCGATATTCTCCCCAAAGGCGCCGGGCGCGTCCAGCAAGGGGTGGCCCGGCTTGCGGTCGCGCCACCAGGCATAATGGTCCTGCGGGTAGAGATGGATCGCCTTGTCCCAGCCGCCATGATGGATAGGGTCGGCGACCTGATCGCCCTCCAGGCCGCCCCAGCCGATCCGCACTGGGCCAGTCACGGCCGTCTTGGCGATGGCGCTATAGTCGGGGCCGCGAAAGGGCGCCGGTTTGCCGACGAGCAGGGCATCGACTGTCATGAAGGGCGTATCCATGCCGCCATGTTGCCATGACTGCGGACCGCTGGCGAGGGCCGATCGGCGGCGGGTGGCGTCAGGCCGGGCTGATTTCCGAGCGCAGTTTGAGGACTTCGCCGCCATTGTCGGAATGGATCAGGAAGGCGGGATCGTTGGGCGATCCATTGCGACGGATCAGCGATCCTTCGATCGTGCGTTCGACATGGCGGTCGAACCGCTCGGTGATGTGACCCCGGCCGACGCCCTGCCCCCAGTTCCACTTGACCCGCTTTCCCTTGCGAAATGTCTCGGTCATCAGGGCATCCTCTTCCTGTCGGGCGCATGCTGCGCCAGCCGGTTTACATGACAAGCGAAGGTCAAAATTCCCAACGGCTTAACCGGTTCCCTTGGGTTTTACATTCTGTTGGGCTAAGGGGCGGCGATGGATGCATCCGGCCTTCGCGTTGCCCTGTTCAGCGGCAACTATAATTATGTGCGCGATGGGGCGAACCAGGCGCTCAACCGTTTCGTGGGCTATTTGCTGCGGCAGGGGGCGACGGTGCGCGTCTATGCGCCGACCACCGACACCCCGGCGTTCGCGCCTGCGGGCGATCTGGTCAGTACGCCGTCTTTCCCGGTGCCGGGGCGCAAGGAATATCGTGTCCCCTATCGCATGTCGGCGCAGGTTCGCCGCGATCTCAAGGCGTTCCAGCCCAATCTTATCCATCTTTCCAGCCCCGACCCGCTCAACCATCGGGCGCTCAGCTGGGCGCGGGATCATGGCCTGCCGACGGTGGCGTCTGTCCACACCCGGTTCGAAACCTATCCGCGCTATTATGGCCTCGCCTTTCTGGAGCCGCTGATCGAATCGATGCTGCGGCGTTTCTATCGCCGCTGCGATGCGATCGTCGCGCCGTCCGATTCGATGGCGCAGCTGCTGCGCGAACAGCGGATGAGCTATGATGTCGGCATCTGGACGCGGGGTATCGATCGCGACATCTTCAACCCCGGCCGCCGCAGCCTGGAATGGCGGCAGTCGCTGGGCATGGCCGATGACGCGCCGGTGATCGGCTTTATCGGGCGGCTGGTGATGGAAAAGGGGCTGGACGTCTTTTCCGATGCGATCGACCAGTTGGCGGCGCGGCAGGTGCGGCATCAGGTGTTGATCGTGGGCGAAGGCCCGGCGCGCGAGTGGTTCCAGAACCGGTTGCCGAACGCCGTCTTCACCGGCTTTCAGGGCGGGCCGGATCTGGGGCGCGCGGTTGCGAGCATGGACATGCTGTTCAATCCGTCGGTTACGGAGACGTTCGGCAATGTGACGCTGGAGGCGATGGCCTGTGGCTTGCCCACCGTGGCCGCGCGGGCGACCGGCAGCGAAAGCCTGGTGACGGACGGTGTCACCGGTCGGCTGATCCGCCCCGGCGCGATCGGCGACTTTGCCGATGCCTTGCAACAGTATTGCGACGATAGCGCAGCGCGCGCGCGTGCCGGCGAAGCGGCGCGCACACGGGCGGAGCGCAATGGCTGGGACCAAGTCAACCAGGCGTTGGTCGACACCTATCTGCGCGTGATCCGCCAGCGGGCGCAGGGTATGGTGCTGCGATCCAGCCCCGTTCCCTGAGCGCCCTGCCCTCCCTATATAGTCGCCATGGCTGACCTGTTTGCTTCCGACGATGCTGCGCGCGATAGTGCGCCCCTGGCCGACCAGTTGCGGCCGCGCACTTTGGCGGAGGTGGTCGGGCAGGAGCATCTGACCGCGGCGGATGGCGCGATCGGGCGGATGGTGACGGCGGGGCGGCTGTCGTCGATCATCCTGTGGGGACCACCCGGCACCGGCAAGACGACGATCGCGCGGCTGCTGGCCGATGCCGTGGCGATGCGGTTCGAGCCGATTTCAGCCGTGTTTTCAGGCGTGGCGGACCTCAAAAAGGTGTTTGCGGCAGCCAAGGACCATGCGCGGCAGGGCGCCAAGACGTTGCTGTTCGTGGACGAGATCCACCGGTTCAACCGTGCCCAGCAGGATAGTTTCCTGCCCTTCGTCGAGGACGGCACGGTGACGCTGGTCGGCGCGACGACGGAGAATCCGAGCTTCGAGTTGAACGCGGCTTTGCTGTCGCGGGCGCAGGTGTTGATCCTGCGGCGGCTGGACGCGGTGGCGCTCGAACAATTGCTCGATCGGGCGGAGGCGTTGACGCAGCGGCCTCTGCCGCTGACCGCCGCCGCGCGCGATGCGCTGCTCGCCAGCGCCGATGGTGACGGGCGCTTCCTGCTCAACCAGGTAGAGACGCTCTATGCGATCGACCTGCCCGAGCCGCTCGATCCGGCGGGGCTTTCGGCCCTGCTCCACCGCCGCGTCGCGGTGTATGACAAGGATCGGGAGGGGCATTATAATCTCATCTCCGCCCTGCATAAGTCGCTGCGCGGATCGGACCCGCAGGCCGCGCTTTATTATATGGCGCGGATGCTGACGGCGGGCGAACAGCCGCTCTATGTGCTGCGTCGCCTCGTGCGCTTCGCGACCGAGGATATCGGCCTCGCCGATCCGCAGGCGGTGGTCCAGTGCCTGGCCGCCAAGGATGCCTATGAATTTCTGGGCAGTCCCGAAGGCGAACTGGCGATCGTGCAAGCCTGTCTCTATTGCGCGACCGCGCCCAAATCGAACGCCACCTATGCGGCGATGAAGGCCTCGTTCAAATCGGCGCGCGATACCGGATCGCTGATGCCGCCCATGAACATCGTCAACGCGCCCACCAAGCTGATGAAACAGGTCGGCTATGGCAAGGGCTACCAATATGACCATGATACGGCGGAGGGGTTTTCCGGCGCGAATTACTGGCCGGAGGAGATGACCCCGCAAACCTTCTACGCGCCGACCGATCGCGGTTTCGAGGCGCGGATCGCCGAGCGGATCGCGCATTGGAACCGGTTGCGCGCCGAGCGGCAAGAGGGATGACGCCGCGCTTCGAGCGCTTCGTTGCGATCGACTGGTCGGGCGCGAAGGGGGTGCGACACAAGGGCATTGCGGTGGCGGTCTGCGACGCAGGCGATGCCGCGCCGTGTTTGGTGGAACACGCCGGGCGAGTCTGGTCGCGCCAGGCGGTGGCGGAGTGGCTGATCGAGTCCTGCGCGCAGACGCCGACCTTGTTCGGCTTCGATTTCAGCTTTGCCCCGCCTTATGTTGCGCGCGGGGCCTATCTGCCGGGCGATGTGGTGCCGCAGGATGCGCCCTCCTTCTGGGCCTATGTCGAGTCGGTTTGCGACGATGTCGATCTGGGCGCGGCCAGCCTGTTGGAAGTCGCCCATCGCCGCCATTTCTATTTCGGCAAGGCGGACGGGGTGAAAGCGGACTATATGCACAACCGCGCCTGCGAAGCCCATTATAATGCGGGCGGCGGCGGCAAGCCGTCCACCGTCTATGACGCGATCGGCGCGGCGCAGGTTGCCAAGGCCAGTTTTGCAGGGATGCGGCTGTTGCATCATGTCCGCCCGCATGTGCCGATATGGCCGTTCGATCCCCTGCCCGCCGCCGGTTCGCTGATCGTTGAAATCTACACCAGCATTGCCGCGCGCGCCGCCGGTCGGCCAAAGGGACGGAGCAAGATGCGCGATCTGGAGGCGATCAACGCGGCGTTGGCGGTGCTGGGGTCTGCGCCCTATGCCGAATCGCTGCCCGATGACCATGGCGCGGATGCCATCGTCACGGCGGCCTGGATGCGACGCGCGGCCTTGGAGCCATCGCTTTGGTCGCCAGCGCCCCTGACGTCGCATATCGCTGCAACAGAGGGCTGGACGTTCGGCGTCATCTGATAGTAAGGGCGTTCGGCCCGATGGGCGCGCCGGATTAGCACAGGGGTAGTGCAGCGGTTTTGTAAACCGAAGGTCGCGGGTTCAAATCCTGCATCCGGCACCATTGTCCGCCCGATCAGACCCAGACCAAAAATGGGGACCGGCATTGCTGCCGATCCCCACGTCCGTCGGGTCAAGCGATCCGCGTCCCTGGCAGGATGCGATCATCGGCCCGGCGTTTGCGATCCGACCGCCTTCCCGAAGAAAGACTGCCGCATCGGGTGCTTCGGGGTGAGCCAAGGGCTGCTTTCCCGTCGCTGGTCATACCTGTTCCGATGCCCGACGTTCACTTTCGCGCGTACCCGGCAGCGGCCCTGACGACCGACCCGGCTATTGGCTGCGACCTTGCGGGCTTGCCCTATCGCCGGACCATCAGTCACATAGACAAAATACTGATAAATCAGTATTTTATGAGATGGATCGTCCCATTTCCCTATGCTCCGATAGGGAGATGGTCTCACCTCGTCCGAGTCGTTCCAAGCGAAATCGGACAGAATCATGACAGCGCCACACGCAAATCTGTGGATAACTGTGGATAAGTTTTCCCCGCCCCTATTGCGGCGGTGCCCAGCCCGGCGGGGCCAGCGTGAAACCGGCAAAATCGAAGGCCGGCGTCACCGTACAGCTCACCAACGTCCAGCCGCCCTGGGGTGCCGCCGCCTGCCAGTGATAAGCGGGCACCCTGCCCTGCGGCATCTGCCCAGCCATGATATCCGGGCCGAGGTCGATCGTCTTCGCCGGTTCGCCCTCCGCCGCGACGGAGAGCGATAAAGACGCACCGGCATGCCAGAACCAAAGCTCGTCCGCATCCACCCTATGCCAGTGGGAGGATTGATGGGCTTCGAGCAGGAACAGGATCGCCGTGCCCGCTGCGCGTTCGCCAGGGCCAGCGGCAGCGCGCCAGGTTTCGCGATACCAGCCGCCTTCGGGGTGGGGCGAGAGAGCGAGCGCGTCGATCAGCGCCCGTCCATCCCGTTCGTCGTCCGCGCGCATCGGCTCACCTCAACTTTTATCGATTTTAATACAACTACTTACGTCGTTGTCAGACGTTAATGCAACCTCGATCAATATGGAGGGGTTGAAGCATCAAGTCACGCAAATGGAGGAGAATTTCATGCGTAAAGCAATGCTGGCCCTGGCGGCCGTCTCGCTGGCCATCCCGATGTCGATGGCGATCCCGATCGAAGGCGCAGAAGCGCGCAAGAATCATCGCTACAAAGAGTGGCGCGGTCGCGACGGGCGCACCTATTGCCGTAAATCCAACGGCACGACCGGCCTGATCGTCGGTGGCGTCGGCGGTGCTCTGTTGGGTCGCGCCATCGACACGCGCGGCGAACGCACGACGGGCACATTGCTCGGTGCGGCCGGCGGCGCGCTGTTGGGCAAGGAAATCGACAGCAAGCGTACCTGCCGCTAACGAAAAAAGAGCGGCGTCCCGTCGGACGCCGCTCTTTTCATTCGATGGATCGAAAGATCAGTTCGACGCTGCGCCGCGCGCTTCGTCGACCTTGAAGGCAACATTCTGGCCGCCCGATACGCCCGAAACCTTGCCGTTCTTGACCGACAGGTTGAAAGCGACGGCATCAGGGAAACGGCGACCGGAAATAACTTTGCCGGTCTTCGTGTCTTTCACTTCATACACATAGGTATAACCTTCGTGCGTGAAGCGCTGCTTGCCAGCTTCTTCAGCCTGGGCAGGGGCGGCGATGGCAACAAAAGCGCTCAGGGCGCTGGCGGCAACAAACTTGGACAGCATTCGCATGGGTTTTCTCCTTGTGAATGCCGATCAAACACCTCTGTATATTCTTGTTCTGTTGACGACGCTTTTATGTTGCAGCGCGGCATGGCAGCAATCGCAAAGAACGACCGTGCGGTTGCGCCGAACGCAATCCGCCTGCGGAGGCCTTCACCTCTTCGACATGGCGACGATATGCTCGAACTGCGCTTGCGTGAGTGGTGCTACGGACAGGCGCGACTGGCGGAGCATGACCATGTCGGCCAGCGCAGGGTCAGCCTTCATGGCCTTGAGCGTGACCGGGCGATTCAGTTTCCGATGCGGCGCGACATGCACCGCGATCCACTTTCCGCTATCGTCGGTGCTATCGGGCGCGGCCTCTTCGACGATCGTCATGATGCCGACCGCTTCGACCCCGATATTGCTATGGTAGAAGAAGGCCAGGTCGCCCTTGCGCATCGCCTTCATATGCCCCTGCGCTGCGTGGTTGCGCACGCCGTCCCATTCCGCCTTTCCCTTGGCGACCAGGTGTTCATAGGAAAAGACATCGGGTTCCGATTTCATCAGCCAATAGTTCATTCTGCCTCCTTGCATCAGCGTCGTTGGCCGATCAAGGATGGCGTCATGCACCGCCGCGCCGCAAAAAGAGGGCGTGCGGCGACGATTTTATTGGAGATAATGACGTGTCGCAGACGATGATCGACCAAGTCCCGGTCCTGTCCATGGCAGAATTGGACAAAGCCGATTTTGCCCAGGCGTTCGGCCGTTCCTTTCAGCAGTTCGGGTTCGCGATGGTGCGCGACCATGGGATGGACCAGCAGTTGATCGACGCGGGATGGGCGATGGCGCGAGAATTTTTCGCCCTGCCCGATACGGTCAAGCGCCGTTACGATGCGAGGAATAATGGCGGGCAGCGCGGCTATACTGCGTTCGGCACGGAAATCGCCAAGGGCGCGAGCGAGAATGACCTCAAGGAATTCTGGCATGTCGGCCGGGATCTGCCCGCGGGCGATCCGTTGGCGCAAACCATGCCGCCCAATGTCTGGCCGGACGACATGCCGGAGTTCAAGGCGGTGTTCGCCCCGCTCTATCGCGAGTTCGATCGCGTCGGCGCGGAATTGCTGTCGGCGATCGCGCTGTATCTCGACTTGCCCGAACGCTGGTTCGACGGGCCGATCGACAAGGGCAATTCGATCCTGCGCCTGCTCCATTATCCCCCCGTATCGCCGCAGGCTCCGGGCATTCGTGCGGGCGCGCATGAGGACATCAACCTCATCACCCTGCTATTGGGCGCGGAGGAAGGTGGACTGGAGTTGAAGGATCGCAACGGCAACTGGTTGCCGGTGGTGCCGCCGCCCGGCGCGCTGGCGATCAATGTCGGCGACATGCTGCAGCGGTTGACCAATCATCTGCTGCCTTCGACCAGCCATCGCGTCGTCAATCCGCCGCCGGAGCGGCGCGGCCATTCGCGCTATTCGATGCCCTTCTTCCTGCATCTGCGCCCCGATTTCCTGATCGATGCGCTGCCGCGATGTGTGGGCGCCGAGAATCCGCGCCGCGATCCGCCGATCACCGCGCATGATTATCTGACCGAGCGGTTGATCGAGATCGGGCTGATCAAGAAGGCCTAAGAGCCGGGCGGCGTTTACTTCCGCCCGCGTCCGAGCGTGATGCCGATTTCCTCGCCACGCTCGGACAGGGCGAGCTTGACGATCTTCACCTCGACATGGCTGACCATCGCATCCTGCATGAAAATGGTGTCGATGATATGGTCGGCCACCGCCTCAATCAGTGTGAAATGCACGCCTTCGGGCAGCGCGGTGGACGCGGCATGTTTGAGGTCCATGTAATTTTTGGACTGGCCAAGCGGCGTATCCGGCGCATAATGGTCGGCGATCTTCAGCCGTGCGCGGATGGAAATGCGCAACGGCTGGGGGAGATGCGTCTCCTCCGAATAGATGCCGGTCAGTATGTCGACATGGAGATTATTGACCTCCAACGTCAGAAAATCGTCAAATCCAGTCTGCATGGTCCGCCATATGCGGCCCGTTGCTGCTGTTGCGACGGGCCTCTTTAGTCTTTCATTTTGCGACGCGAGCGCTAAAGCCCGCCGCTTCCGGCGCGGTCCATGCGCCATTGATGGCGGATCGGCAAGACGTGTCTCAGATTGTTCCCTTGAATAGTCAGCCTGTCATGGCGATCGAGGCGCTGCTGGATGCCGCCTTCGGACCGGATCGCCATGGTCGCACGGCTTATCGGATCAGGGATGGGATGCCCTGGCTGCCTGACTTGTCCGTCGCCACGCTGGACGCTGACGGGATGTTGATCGGATCGCTGCAAAGCTGGCCCGTCGCATTGACGCAGGCGGATGGCACGCAGATGCCGCTCATCATGATTGGCCCGGTCGCGGTTGAGCCAGCCCATCAGAAGGGCGGCCATGGCCGCGCGATGATGGACGCCGTGATCGATGCCGCGCGCGCGCGGCGCAGCGAGCCGCTGATGATGATCGGCGACCCGGAATATTATGGCCGCTTCTGGGGCTTTGATGCGCAGGGCACGGGCGGCTGGGATGCGCCCGGCCCGTTCGAACCGCGCCGCCTGCTGGCTCTGTCGGTCGATGGCCGTGCCGTGGGCGGTATCGGGATGCTTGGCCCCAGAATCGCGGTCGCGGCCTGATTACCCCTTTGCCTTCGGGCAAGGCCGTGCCTATCTCGATCCCATGCCCATGGAGCCCCTCCCCGACCTCGCCACCCTGTCCCTGGCCGATATTGCCCGGCTGGCCGATGAAAAGCGCCTGCCGCCGGTTGAGCAATGGAATCCCGCCCATTGCGGGGACAGCGAGATGCGGATCGCGCGCGATGGCACCTGGTTTCATCAAGGCTCGCCGATCGGGCGAGAAGCGATGGTGCGGCTGTTCTCCACGATCCTGCGCCGGGAGCCGGACGGCAGCTATGTGCTGGTCACGCCGGTCGAGAAGCTCGATATCGTGGTCGAAGATGCGCCGTTCGTCGCCGTCGAATTGAAGAGCGAGGGCGAAGGGCGGGACCGTGCGCTCGCCTTCCGCCTCAACACGGGCGACCTTATCGCAGCGGGGCCGGACCATCAACTGGTCGTGCGCGAAACGGCGGATGGTCCCCACCCCTATCTACATGTTCGGGGCGGGCTGGAAGCGCTTATCAACCGCAGCGTCTATTATGAGATGATGAACATGGCGCTGGAGGAAGCGGGCGATCGGGTGGGCCTGTGGAGCCATGGTCGCTTCTTTCCGCTGGATGGGACCGCATGACGCTGGCGGAGCGGCTGCGCGCCGCGCTCAGGGAAGGGCATCAGCGCGAGACGGATATACTGCTGTCGGACACGCGCGATCCGCGCATCGACGGGACGCTCGCGCTGGCCCCGGCGGCGGTGCTGGTGGCGGTCACCGACCGGCGCGAGCCGGGCCTGATCCTGACGCAGCGGTCGGCAGCTTTGCGCAAACATGCGGGGCAGATCGCCTTTCCGGGCGGCCGTGTCGATGCCGAGGATGCGGACGAGATTGCGGGTGCCTTGCGCGAGGCGGAGGAGGAAATCGGCCTGCCGCGCCATGTGCCGCAGGTCATCGGCACGTCGGATCGCTATCATACCTTCACGGGTTTCGACATCGTCCCGGTGCTGGCGGTGGTGCCGCCCGACCTGCCCTTACGCGCGCAGGAGAGCGAAGTGGCCGACTGGTTCGAACTGCCGCTGGCCTATGCCCTGGACCCTGCCAACCGCACCCGCCATGTCGTGGAATTTGATGGGGTTATGCGCCATTATTATGAAATCGTCTGGCAGGAACGCCGCATCTGGGGCGTGACCGCAGCCATTCTCGCCAACCTCTCGCGCAGGCTCGGCCATGACCATCCTGCTGCCTGACGCCGAGTGGCGACATCGGCCGGGCCTCGATGGCCTGCTCGACGCGCTGGGCGCAGCGCAGGGGCAGGCGCGCTTCGTCGGCGGGGCGGTGCGCGACGGGTTGCTGGGGCTTGCGGTCAACGACCTGGACATTGCGACCACGCTCGATCCGCATGATGTGGTCGATCGGCTCAAGGCGGCGGGGATCAAGGCGGTGCCGACGGGCATCGACCATGGCACCATTACTGCGGTCCTATCAGGCTGGCCGGTGGAGATCACGACGCTGCGGCGGGACGTCAGCACCGACGGCCGCCGCGCGACCATCGCCTATACCGACGACTGGCGCGAAGATGCGGCGCGGCGCGATTTCACAATCAACGCTCTTTATGCCGATCCTTTGACCCGGCAGATCACGGATTTCTTCGGCGGCGTCGCCGATCTGGAGGCCCGACGCCTGCGCTTCATCGGGGACGCAGACGCCCGCATTGCCGAGGATCATCTGCGTATCCTGCGCTATTTCCGCTTCCTCGCCCGCTATGGCGGCGATGTGGTGGACGATGACGCCTATGCCGCGTGCCACGCCGCCGCTAACAGCCTGATGGCTTTGTCGCGCGAACGCATTGCAGACGAGTTGATCAAATTGCTGGCGGTTGCCGCGCCTGTCCGTGCGCTACGGCTGATGGTGGATGGCGGCATATTGCGGGCGGTTCTTCCCGAAATCGATGCGGCAGGCATCGACCGGGTGGAGATGCTGATGGTGCGCGAGGCGGCTTCGGGCACGTCAGCTTCGGCGCTGCGGCGACTGGCCGCCCTCTTGCCTCCCGACCCGGCTACCGTCGAACAGATCGGTGCCCGGCTCAAACTGTCGAACAAGGCGCGCAAGCGGCTGGTGCTGGCAGTCGAACCGGGGTCAGCGGATGAAGCGCCGCGTGCCTTGGCCTACCGAGTTGGGGCGGAAAGCGCGATCGACCGGCTCTTGCTTGATGTCGACCGGCCCTTGTCGGCGCTCACTTCACTTGACGGATGGACGCCGCCGACATTGCCGATCAGCGGCGGTGCGCTGATCGCGCGCGGCCTGCCGCCCGGCCCGGATGTCGCCAAGGCCTTGCAGGAAGTGCAGAAAATCTGGGTGGAAGAGAATTTTCCCGATGCGACGCGCGTCGGCCTGATCGCCGATCAGACGGTTTCGAAATTCCAACGCGCGCGCCAATAATCGAAGGCATCCGCCTCGTTCATCGGCTTGGCGAAATAATAGCCCTGCCCCTGCCAGCAGCCCATCTGCTGCAAGGCGAGCGCCAGTTCCTGCGTCTCGATACCCTCGGCCGTGACCTTGAGATTGAGCGATTCGGCTAGCGACAGGATGGTACGGACGATGACCGCCTTGTCGCGATCCTCCGCCATGGACGACACGAAACTGCGGTCGATCTTGAGGATATCGATCGGCAGGCTGTGCAAGCTGGCGAGGTTGGAAAAGCCGGTGCCGAAATCGTCCATTGCGATCGGCATCTGCAAATCCTTGAGCGCGAACAAGAGTTTGCGCGCCTTGTCTGGGTCGGCGATGATCGCGCTTTCGGTCAGTTCCGCCGTCAATCGGCTGCCCGCGACGCCCGAATAGCGCAACGCTTCCTCGAACATCGAGGCGACATCATCGCGCGCCATCTGAATGGGCGAGAGGTTGACGTTGACGCCTACGGGCAGGGGCTGGCCGTAACGCACGTCCCAGCGTGATAGCGCCTGTGCCGCTTCATAGGCGGCCCAGCGGCCAAGCGACGTGATCAGGCCGCTTTCCTCGGCGACGGCAATGAATTCGACTGGCGGGACATGCCCCAATTCGGGGTCGTGCCAGCGCGCCAACGCTTCGAAACCCGTAATCTCTCCCGTCTGGAGATGGATAAGCGGCTGATAGGCCAGCGTCAGGCCACCGTGGGACAAGGCCTCACGCAAGCGGCTCTCGATCGAAAAGCGCCGTTGCGCTTCCTTCAACACGCCGTTGCGATAGATTTCGACCTTGCCGCTGCGCTTGGCGATCTTGACTGCCGCTTGTGCCTTGCGGACCACATCGTCCGGATCATCGTCCAGGTCGATCGACAGCGCACACCCAATGGCACAGTCAACCCGGATCTGCAGATCGCTGAGCCGTATCGGGGAGCTGAGCGCTTCCCTGATCCTCTGCACGATATGCAGGGCATCAGATAGGCCATTGTTAAGACGCGCAAAAATAGCAAAATCATTGCCGCCGATGCGTGCCAGCACATCGCCTTGGCGGAGGCTGGATTTCAGCCGCTTGGCCACCGTGATCAGCAGTTCGTCGCCCGCCATCGGGCCGAGTGATTCATTGACGCGGCTGAAACGACTGAGATCGATTGCAATGATGCCAAATTGGGCATTGTCCGGCCAGACGCCGTTACTGAGCCGATCGTCAATCTCTTCACCAAACCCGGTCCGGTTGGGGAGCGCCGTCAAGCCATCCGACAGAAGCTCGCGGCGCAGATTCTTCTCCATCGTCCGGTCGCTGGTGCGATCGATCGCCGTGAAGAGAAAATGGGGTGGACCATCGGTGGGGAGTCGCCCGATCGTACACATGAAATATTCCGGCCCCAACGCGCCGTCGCGCCGCAGTTCGAAGCTATCGCAGGGTCGATCCGACCTTATGAAACTTTTGACCCGATCGCGCCATTCGGTAGCGACCTGTTCCATGATGTGCGATAGTCCACGCGATCGGAAGGCCTCGGTGAACGCGACGTTGGCCTCCAGCACGACGATGTCGTCATCATCCTGCACCGATAAGATGGCGGACGGCTGTGGCAAAGCTGCCAACCATTGGCGGCTGGCCACCATCTGATCGACCTGTGCAGCATCCCCCCCGCCGAGGGGATCTTCGCTGGACCTTTTCACTGGCCAGTTGCACGCCGCAATGGATTCCATGGCCCCGCGATATCGGGAACCGGTAAATTTTCAGGAAACGTCTGGTCGCTCTTTGGACAAATCAGACATTAAAAGCGATTGTCACGGGGAAATCCGGTCGGCGGCATCCGTCCGGCCGCGCCGCGCGCGACTTTCCAAGGGGTCATGTCCGATTCGGTGCGCGTCCGGCCGCTGTCGCCGCCCATTGTCCAGCTCAGTCCATCGGCCAAGCGGAAGGCGATGGCATCGGACAGCCCGCCATCGCGATAACGCTGCAACTGTACGCCCTGCCCCCGCGCCATCTTCGGCATCTCGTCCAGCGCGAAGACCAGCAATTTACGGTTCTCCCCTATGATCGCTACGCTGTCCGCTTGCGGAGCGATGGGGTGGACGATGGCCAGCTTTGCGCCGGTGCGAATGTTGACGACCTGCTTACCCTTGCGCGTTTCGGCAATGATGTCGCTGACCGCCGCAATGAAGCCGCGCCCATCGGACGAGGCGAGCAACAATTCCTTGCTGGTGCGGGCGGGCATGAAGGCGACGATCATGCCCTCATTGTCCATATCGACCAGCGACCGCACCGGATCGCCAAAGCCGCGGCCGCCCGGCAGCTTGTCGGACCCGAGCGTGTAGATGCGGCCGGTGCTGGTCGCCAGCAGCAGCTTGTCGGTCGTATAGGCGTGGAACGCATAATGCGGGCCATCGCCTTCCTTGAACTTGAGCGTATCAGCCGCCGCCAGATCGCGATGGCCGCTCATCGCGCGTATCCAGCCGCGCTCCGACAGGATCACCGTGATCGGCTCGCGCTCGATCATCGCTTCGAGCGGGATTTCGCGGGACGGGGCTGCTTCTTCGACCAGGGTGCGGCGACGCCCCAGATCGGTCTCCGGGCCATAACGTTTGCGCAGCGCCGCCAGGTCGCGTTTCAGGCGTTTGCGTTGGAGGCCGGTATCGCCGACCAGCTTCTCCAACTCGTCCTTTTCCTTGACCAGATCAGCATGTTCGCGCCGCAATTCCATTTCCTCCAGCTTGCGCAGGCTGCGCAGGCGCATGTTGAGGATGGCTTCGGCTTGCCGGTCATTGAGCGCGAACTCGGCGATCATCACGGGCTTGGGCTCATCCTCGGTACGGATGATGGCGATCACCCGGTCGAGGTTGAGATAGGCGATGATATAGCCGTCGAGCAGGTCGAGCCGAGCGGCGATCTTTTCCAGCCGATGCTGGGCGCGCCGGACCAGCACTTCGATCTGATGCTTGAGCCATTCGACCAGCACGGACTTCAACCCCATGACGCGCGGCGTATGGGTGGCGTCCAGCACGTTGAGGTTGAGCGGGAAGCGATTTTCCAGGTCGGTCAGGCGGAACAGGCTGTCCATCAGCATCTGCGGATCGACGGTGCGGGCGCGCGGTTCGATGACGATGCGGATTTCCGTGTCGCTCTCGTCGCGCACATCGGCCAGGATCGGCAGCTTGCGATCGTTGATCAGGGCCGCGATCTGTTCGATCAGCTTCGATTTCTGCACCTGATAGGGGATTTCGGTGACGATCGCGACCCAGGTGCCACGCCCGCCCTCTTCCTTGTGCCAGCGCGCGCGCGTGCGGAAACCGCCGCGTCCGGTCGCGTAGGCTTCCGAAATCATCGCGGCATTATCGACCAGTACGCCGCCGGTCGGGAAGTCCGGTCCGGTGACGACCTGCATCAGCCTGGCATGATCGGTGTCGGGATTGTCGATCAGCAGATTGGCGGCATCGATCAGTTCGGCGACATTGTGCGGCGGAATGCTGGTCGCCATGCCGACCGCGATGCCGCTGGCTCCGTTGGCGAGAAGGTTGGGGAACAGGCCGGGGAAAACCTCCGGCTCTTCATCTTCGCCATTATAGGTGGCGCGATAATCGACCGTGCCTTCATCCAGGCCTGCCATCAGATCGGCTGCCGCCTGGGTCAGGCGGGCTTCGGTATAGCGCATGGCGGCGGCATTATCGCCGTCTACGCCGCCGGTCGGGAAGTCCGGTCCGGTGACGACCTGCATCAGCCTGGCATGATCGGTGTCGGGATTGTCGATCAGCAGATTGGCGGCATCGATCAGTTCGGCGACATTGTGCGGCGGAATGCTGGTCGCCATGCCGACCGCGATGCCGCTGGCTCCGTTGGCGAGAAGGTTGGGGAACAGGCCGGGGAAAACCTCCGGCTCTTCATCTTCGCCATTATAGGTGGCGCGATAATCGACCGTGCCTTCATCCAGGCCTGCCATCAGATCGGCTGCCGCCTGGGTCAGGCGGGCTTCGGTATAGCGCATGGCGGCGGCATTATCGCCGTCGATATTGCCGAAATTCCCCTGCCCATCGACCAAGGGCGTGCGTAGCGAAAAATCCTGCGCCAACCGCACCATCGCGTCATAGACCGATGTGTCGCCATGGGGGTGATATTTGCCGATGACGTCGCCGACGACACGGGCGCATTTCTTGTAGCTGGTCGTATTGCGCGCCGGATTGGCGACCAATATGTCGGGCGATGCGCCGCCCGGCTCCATCTTGAGCAGCCGCATGGCCCAGAGCAGCCGACGATGGACCGGCTTCAAGCCGTCGCGCAAATCGGGCAGGGATCGGGCGGTGATGGTGGACAGCGCGTAGACGAGATAGCGTTGCGACAGCGCCGCGTCGAACGGATGGTCCTTGATGCTGTCGAAGGGATCGCGAAAATCAGTCATTGCGGCGGGAATAGCAGGGCTGCGCCGCTTGGCAAACGGGGATTGGCGATTGCCGACCCGCGACGCGAAAAGTTGTGACGGCGACAGAACAAGGGTTGCGGTTTCGCGCACAGACGCCATTTTGCCCCCGTGCTGATCATCGACCTCCCCCCCCCGCCGCCCGCCTTGCTCTCTGGCGCCGCGCTCTTCCTCGATTTCGACGGGACGCTGACCCCGATTGCGGACACGCCCGATGGGGTCGTGCTGGGCGATGACCTCCTGCCGATGCTGCATCGGTTGCGGGCGCGGCTGGACGGGCGGCTGGCGATCGTCAGCGGTCGGTCGATCGCGACGCTGCGGGATCTGGGCTTTGGCGATTTCCTGCTGGCGGGCACGCATGGCCTGGAATTTGCGCGTCCTGGCGAAGCGGCCGACGCCCCGCCGCGCCTGGCGGCGATCGACGCGGTGGAAGAGGCCTTTCAGGTCTTTGCGCAGGATAAGGTCGGCGTGCTGGTGGAGCGCAAATCGATCAGCGTCGGGTTGCATTTTCGCGGCGCGCCCGATTGGCAGCAGGCGGCGGGCGACCTGGCCGATGCCTTGGCGACACAGCATGGCTTGTCCGTCCAGCGGGGCAAGATGCTGTTCGAACTGCGACCTGGTGGGGCCGACAAAGGGAGCGCCGTCACACAATTGATGCGCGAAGCCCCGATGAAAGGTGGTAGACCCGTCTTCATCGGCGATGATGTGACCGACGAGGAAGGCTTTGCCGCTGCGGTCGATCATGGTGGTTCGGGCATCCTGGTCGGGCCGCCGCGACACACATTAGCGACCTTCTCTTTGGAACAGGTTGCCGATGTCAGGCATTATCTCGCCGAGGGGGCCGCCCGGTCAGACTGATCGGGGTGCGCCTGTGCGACCAGACAGCAAGGGGGCAGAACGATCCTACATTCCAGCGAGACTTTCATGGCCGGAGCGGCGCGTTCGCTCGATCTCTGGCCGATCGGCAATTGTCAGGCGTCTGCCCTGATCGACCGGAAGGGCCGGATGGTCTGGGGCTGCGTCCCCCGCGTCGATGGCGACCCGGTCTTTTCCGCGCTGCTGGACGACAAGGATTGGGACGATCCGCAAGCGCGCGGCTTTTGGGCGATCGAACTGGAAGATTGCGTTTCGGTCGAGCAATCCTATCTGCGCAACACCCCCATCCTCGTCACCCGCCAGGCCGATGCGCAGGGCAATGCGATCGAGATTTTAGATTTCTGCCCGCGCCACAAGCATAAGGGGCGAATGTATCGCCCGGTGGCGTTCATCAGGATCGTTCGTCCGGTAGCGGGAAGTCCCCGCATTCGCGTGCGCCTGCGCCCGACCACTAACTGGAATAACGAGCCGGTGCCGATCAATTACGGCTCCAATCATATCCGCATGGTGCTGTCCTATATGGCGATGCGGGTATCGACCAACGCCCCCATCGGCCTGATCGCGCAGGAAAGCTGGTTCCGGCTGGAACAGGACATGCATTTCTTCATGGGGCCGGATGAAGGATTTTCCGACGCCCTGCGTCCGGCGATCGAGCGGATGCTGGAAGACACGATCGAGGAATGGCGGCTATGGGTCCGTGGCCTCGCCATTCCGCCCGAATGGCAGGAAGCGGTCATTCGCTCCGCCATCACGCTCAAGCTATGCCAGCATGAGGAAACCGGGGCGATCGTCGCAGCGCTGACGACATCGATACCCGAACATGCCGACAGCGGCCGGAACTGGGACTATCGCTATTGCTGGGTGCGTGACGCCTATTACACCGTCGAGGCGCTGAACCGGCTCGGCGCGCTCGACGTGCTGGAAAGCTATCTCGTCTATCTGCGCAATATCGTCGATGACGCGAAGGGCGGGCATATCCAGCCGCTCTACGATGTGCGCGGCAATGCGACCTTGACCGAATGGGAGGCACAAAGCCTGCCCGGCTATCGCGGCATGGGGCCGGTGCGGGTCGGCAACGCCGCCTATGAACAGGTCCAGCATGACGCCTATGGCCAGATCGTGCTGTCCTCGGTGCAGGGCTTCATCGACCAGCGCCTGCTCCGTATGGCAGGCCACGCCGATTTCGAAGCGCTGGAAGCCGTGGGTGAACGGGCCTGGGCGGTGTATGACAAGCCGGATGCGGGTTTGTGGGAATTGCGCACGCGCGCTCATGTCCACAGTTATAGCGCGGTCATGTGCTGGGCGGCCTGCGATCGTTTGGCGCACGCTGCCACGGCGCTCGACCTGCCAGTCCGCGCCGGTCTCTGGCAGAATCGGGCCGAGACGATGAAGGCCCATATTCTCGACGCCGCCTGGCGCAGCGACAGCAACGCCATCTCCGCCAATTTCGAGGATGATTCGCGCGACGCATCGCTGTTGCAATTGCTGGACCTGCGTTTTCTGACCGCGGACGATCCGATGTTTCAGGGTACGCTGGCCGCGCTGGAGGCGGACCTGCGCCGGGGCAATGATATGCTGCGATACAGCGCACCCGATGATTTCGGTGAGCCGGTCACGGCCTTCAATGTCTGCACCTTCTGGTTGATCGAAGCACTGCATCGCAGTGGACGACAGGAGGAAGCCCGCACCCTGTTCGAGGAGATGTTGACCCGGCGTACTGCCGCCGGGCTGCTGTCGGAAGATATCGACCCTGTGACCGGGGAATTATGGGGCAACTATCCCCAGACCTACTCGTTGGTCGGCATCATCAACTGCGCCGTCCTGCTGAGCAAACCGTGGAGCATGATGCGATGAGCCGCCTGATAGTCATTTCCAACCGCGTGTCGCGCCCGTCGAAGGCCGGCAATCAGGGTGGCCTCGCGGTCGCGCTCGCTGAAGCGTTGCGCGAGAGCCGGGGCACCTGGATCGGCTGGTCGGGGGAAGTGACCGATCATTTCACGGGGCATATCGGGTTCGCCGAGGACGACGGGGTCAAGACCGCGACGATCGACCTGGAAGAACAGGATATCGACGAATATTATAACGGCTATGCGAACAAGACGCTGTGGCCGCTCTTTCATTTCCGCATCGACCTGGCCGAATATGCGCGCGATTTCGAGGGCGGCTATAACCGCGTCAACCAGCGCTTTGCCGATACCGCAGCCCCGCTGATCGAGCCCGAAGACATCATCTGGGTGCATGATTATCATATGATCCCGCTGGGGCAGATGCTGCGCGATCGCGGTCATCGCAACCGGATGGGCTTCTTCCTCCACATCCCTTGGCCGCCGACAAGGTTGCTGGTCTCGCTGCCGCATCATAGCAAGCTGGTGTCCAGCCTGTTCGCTTATGATGTGGTTGGTTTCCATACCGAGGAATGGCTCGAATCCTTCCGCCATTATGTCGAGAAGGAAATGGGCGGCCGGGTCGAGGGCGATTTCGTCACCGTGGGCGATCGCACCATCCAGGCGGTGGCCTGCCCGATCGGGATCAATGCCAAGGAATTTGCCGAAGCCGCCGTCAGCAAGGCGGCACGCGACATGGGCGATCGCCTGCGCGCGTCGCTGCAGGATCGCGCGATGATCGTCGGTGTCGATCGGCTGGACTATAGCAAGGGGCTGGAAGAGCGTTTCAACGGCTATGCCCGCTTCCTCAAGGACCATCCCGAACATCATCGCAAGGTGCTGCTGACCCAGGTCGCACCGCCTTCGCGCGGCGACGTGGAGAGTTACCAGCAGATTCGCGCCACCCTCGATTCGCTCGCCGGGCGGCTCAATGGCGAATATAGCGATGTGGACTGGACCCCGATCCGCTACGTCAATCAGGGCTATCCGCGCGACAAGCTGGCGGGCATCTATCGCGCCGCCAAAATCGGGCTGGTGACGCCGCTGCGCGATGGCATGAACCTGGTCGCCAAGGAATATGTCGCGGCGCAAGACCCGGAAGATCCGGGCGTACTGATCCTCTCGCGCTTTGCGGGGGCGGCGTTGCAGCTCAAAGATGCGCTGCTCATCAACCCGTACAGCCCGGAAGAAATGTCCGATGCGATCAACCGGGCGCTTGCGATGCCGCTGGACGAGCGCAAGCGGCGCTGGCGCGCGATGATGGATAGCGTGGAACAGCAGGACATCAGCTGGTGGCGGCAATCCTTTACCGAACGGCTAATGGCGGTCGATCGGGACACGGCACGGGTTGAGCCGGAGCCAGCGGAAGGCTAATCCCGGTGCATGACCCCGGATGACGATGAACCGAATGGCCTTGTCGCCGCTTTGCAGGCCAGATCGGGTGTCGTCATCGCGACGGTCGGCATGATCGCATGGTTTGGTTTGTTATGGGCGATGTTCGGCGACGTGCTGTAGCGCAGGGGCGCACAATTGCACGCTCGCGCGCTTTGCTCTATGGGCGAGGCCCAAGCAGCCCCGGCACCCGCTGATCCTTATCGATTCGCGATTGTCGGGGCGCAGTATTTTTGACCAGACAGGAACGCGCATGGCCCGTCGCCGCCAGATTTACGAAGGCAAGGCAAAGATCCTTTATGAAGGCCCTGAGCCCGGCACGATCATCCAATATTTCAAGGATGACGCCACTGCCTTCAACGCCCAGAAGAAGGGCACGATTTCCGGCAAGGGCGTGCTGAACAACCGGATTTCCGAGCATATCTTCACTCTGCTCGGTCAGATCGGCGTGCCGACCCATTTCATCCGCCGCCTCAACATGCGCGAGCAGTTGGTGCGCCAGGTCGAAATCGTGCCGATCGAAGTCGTCGTGCGCAATGTCGCTGCCGGATCGCTCAGCAAGAAGCTGGGGATCGAAGAAGGCACGCAACTGCCGCGCACGCTGATCGAATATTGCTACAAGGATGATGCGCTGGGCGACCCGCTGATTTCCGAAGAGCATATCGCCTGCTTTGGCTGGGCGACGCAGGAAGAGATGCACGACATTGCCGACATGGCGATCCGCATCAATGACTTCATGTGCGGGCTGTTTGCGGGCATCGGCATCCGCCTGGTGGACTTCAAGCTGGAGTTCGGTCGCTTGTATGACGGCGATTATAGCCGCGTCATCCTGGCCGACGAGATCAGCCCCGATGGCTGCCGCCTGTGGGACATGGTCACCAACGAAAAGCTGGACAAGGATCGCTTCCGTCGCGACCTGGGCGGCGAAGTCGAAGCCTATCAGGAAGTCGCGCGCCGTTTGGGCTTGCTGCCCGAAGGGCTGGACACCACCGTCCTCGACCTCGACACCCATCGCAAGAAGCGGGAGAAGGAAGAAGGCTGATCTTCAGTCTTCTTCCGCCGTTCGCTGCGAGCATAGTCGAGAAGCGGGAAGCGTTATGTGGACGTTTCTCGACTTCGCTCGACACGAACGGATGGGTGGTCAGGCCATCAGGGCGTCAACCACCAGCTTGATGCCCAGCAGCACCATCAATCCATAGATCAGCGTATAGAAGCGCGCCGGATCGACCCGCCGCACCAGCGCCACCCCGGCCAGCGTCGAGACGACCGCGACCGGCACCAGCATGGCGGTCGCCATAAGGTTCGCGCGGGTAAACTGCCCCAGCGCGGCATAGGCGGGCATCTTCATCCAGTTCATCGCGGCAAAGGCCAAAGCCGTCGTCCCGACCAGCATATCGCGCGGCAGCCGCTTGGGCAGCACCCACATCTGGAACGGTGGCGACCCGGCATGGGCGATCTGGCTGGTGAAGCCGCTGGCGATGCCGAACAGGACGCCGACCCATCCGGGCGTATTGGATGGCAGCACCACGGCGCTGCCCCGTTCCACCCACAAGCGCTGCAAGCCGAACAATATCGATATCGCGCCCAACACGCCGAGGACGGCGGTTTCCGACACGCGGGTCGCAAAAAACCAGCCAAGCAGGATGCCGATCGCCGCACCCGGCAACATGACCTTGAGGATCGCCTCGTCCCAGCTGCGCCGATACACCCAGACGCTCACCGCATCCTGCAGGATCAATATGGGCAGCAGGATCGCCGCACCGCGCACCGGATCGACGCCAAGCGCCATCACGGGCATGGCGAGCGCGCCGACCCCGGCAAAGCCGCCCTTCGCAAGGCCAGCCAAGATGACTGCGATGATGGCAAAGACATAATAGGATATTTCGGGGTTCATGCCGATCGCTTAGGCAAAATGCCGCCTCTTGCAAAATGACTTTTGCCGCTGTCGCCACGCGATCCGCCGGGATAATGGCTTGCCTCCCCGCTGTACCGGGACTAGGGGACCGCAAAGTCGATCCCAAGGAGTTCGCCCTTCATGAAAGCCCGTATCTTCGTCACCCTCAAGGGCGGTGTGCTCGATCCGCAGGGCCGCGCGATCCACCACGCCCTCGAAGGGCTGGGGTTCGACGGCGTCAATGACGTGCGTGCGGGCAAGCTGATCGAACTCGACCTGGCCGATGGCACCAGCGACGAGGATATTGACGCCATGTGCCGCAAGCTGCTGGCCAATACGGTGATCGAAAACTACCGCATCGAAAAGGTCGCCTGAGCCATGAAGAGCGCGGTCATCGTCTTTCCCGGCAGCAATTGCGACCGCGACCTGGCGGTGGCGTTCGAGGCGGCGACGGGTGCCAAGCCAGTCATGGTGTGGCATCGCGATACGGAACTGCCCGACGATATCGACCTGATCGGCGTTCCCGGCGGCTTTTCCTATGGCGACTATCTGCGCTCTGGCGCGATGGCGGCGCGCTCGCCGGTCATGCAGGCGGTCGCGCAGGCGGCGGATCGCGGTGCCTTCGTGCTTGGCATTTGCAACGGGTTCCAGGTGCTGACCGAGAGCGGTTTGCTGCCCGGCGCTCTGCTGCGCAATGCCGGTGGGCATTTCGTCTGCCGCGACGTCGCGTTGACGGTCGAGAATGCGCAGAGCGCTTTCACCAGCCGCTATGACGCAGGTGAGCGTATTTCCTATCCCGTCGCCCATCATGACGGCAATTATTTCGCCGATGACGCGACTCTCGACCGGCTGGAAGGCGAAGGCCGGGTTGCGCTGCGTTATGCGGAAAGCGTGAACGGGTCCGCGCGCAACATTGCGGGCATATTGAACGACAAGGGCAATGTACTGGGCATGATGCCGCACCCCGAACGGGTGATCGAGCCAGCCCATGGCGCGACCGACGGCAAGCGCCTGTTCGAGGGGCTGGTCGAAGGGTTGATGGCGCGGGCCTGACCCGCTGATTACGCTGCGACGTAAAGAAAAAGCGCCTCCCATCGGGACGGCGCTTTTTTATTGGGCAGTAAGGGCCTTCGACACGCTCAGGCCGAACGGATGTGGGAGAATGCTACCCGCCCCGGTGATAATCATATTCCATCATGCGACCTTGCTGCTTGGTCAGGATTGCACCGATCAGCGTGCCGCCAGCCTGGCGCAGTCGCTCCACGGCGGCGCGCAGGCCGCCATGATGGTTGCGGCCCCATTCGACCACCAACAGACTTGCCTGCACCCGCGCGGCGAGCAGAGGCGTGTCGCCCAGGCCCAGGATCGGCGGCGCGTCGATCAGCACCGTATCATACTGGTCGCGCACCGCATCCAATAGGGCGTCCAGTGCCGGGGTCGCCAGCAACTCGGCCGGATTGGGCGGCACCGCGCCGCAAGGCAGCAGGAACACGCCCGGCACGCCGCTGTCGATGATCGACTCCTGCGCACTTGCCTGCCCGGTTAGCACTTCGCTGATGCCGCGTGCGGGGGTCACACGGAACAGGCTGTGCTGCACCGGGCGGCGCATGTCGCCGTCGATCACCAGTACGCGCTTGCCCATCCGCCCCAAAGCCAGTGCCAGCGCATGAAGCGTCAGCGACTTGCCCTCCCCTTCCTGCGCGCTGGTAACCAGGATGGATCGTGGCAAACCAGCCGCCGATGCCAGCAGCAGCGACGAGGCGATCGGCGCGAAAATCTCCGGCGGTTGCGGATTGTCGCCGGTTACCGGCACTGAACCCAGCAAAGGCAGCCCGACCCGCTCGGCCAGCGTATCGGCTGACGTTACCGCATCATCGAATATGTGACGCGCGGCCACCAGCAGCAGTCCAAGACCGATGCCGCCGATCGCTGCCAGCAACAAGGTCACGCCGATGCGCGGCGAAAAAGGCTTGGTCGGGACGGCAGCGCGATCGAGCGGCTGGATGCGCCCCGCCTGAAACCCCGCCTGCGATGCCATGTCGCGATAGCGTTGGAGCAGGCTGTCATGCAGCATCCGATAGGTATCGACCGAGCGTTCATAGATGCCCAGTTGCACGTCGCGCCCTTGCGCCGCCTGCCCCTCCCGCTCCAGATCGGCGATTTCGGCGGTGATCTGGGTTTCGCCGTGGACGGCGACATCATAGCGCTCCTTGAGCGAGGCACGGATGCGGTTGGCCATTTCCTCCGCCTGATCGTCCAACGCCGCCAAGCGTGCGCGGGCTTCGCGCATTTCGGGATGAGCATCCTTGCGAAACTGCCGTTCTTCGACCAAGGCCGCGCGCGCCTGTGCCCGCTCCGCCATCAAAGTCTGCATCGCGCCATTGTTCAACACTTCGGGCAGCGTCTCGACGCTGGCGCGCCTTGCGCCCTCCCATGTCTTTTGCGCGGCGATCCGGTCAGCCAGCGCCTGCGCGCGAAAAGCATTGAGCTGCGCCAGCCGGGTGGTGATGCTATCTTCGGACGGTGGTGCGTCCTTGCCCGGCTCCATCCCCAATCGGGCAGCATAGACCGCCAGTTCCCGTTCCGCCCGCGACAGATCGCGGCGTGCGCCATCCAGTTCGCCCAGCAGGAAACGTCGGGCCTGTACCCCGGATTCGAAGCCGCGCTTGAGGTCAGCCCGGATCAGATTGTCGGCATAGCTGTTGGCGACGCGCGCCGATAGAACCGGGTCGGCGCTGACGAAGCTGATGCGCAACACGCGCGACTTGCCGGGCAGTTCGACTTCCAGATTGTCGCGTAGCAACGCCACTACCTGCTCCTGCTCGACTTGGCGCTGGCTCAGGCTCCCGGTGCCGCCGGTCGGACGTCTATGTCCCATGCCCTTCAAAAAGGTCGGCGTGCCGACCAGCGCCAGATCCTGGGCTACCGCCTCGGCGAGCGCACGACTGCGCAGCACTTCGAGTTCGGTCTGCATCATCGCTTCGATATTGTCGATTGCCGCGCGCGGCGTGGTGCCTGCGCCTGCAGCCCCGGCCGGCACATCCTCGACTTCGACCGAGGCCGTTGCGCGATAATCAGGCGTGGACATCAGGATCGCCAAGACGCCAGCCAACAGGCACAACGCCATGGTGACGAACAGGATGACTCGATGGCGACGCAGCACCAGCCATCCCCGCCGTGCCGCAGCCGTCATCCGCGCGGCGCGGCCATGGCCCGGCGTCGCGTCCAGATCGCGATCGGTCAAGATCGGCGTCATCATCGCCCCCCATCCAGCGCAATGAAGCCCGTTGCCAGAGCGGGCAGCGCGATCAGGCCGCCGCCAATGATCGCCTTGGCCCGCGACAGGCCGATGATGATGCTATCGCCCGGCAGGATTTCAGGATCGGGCGCTTCGCCCTTGCGGATCGCCCCCAAGTCGAACATCGCCGCTTGCCGTTCGCCTTCGATCTGCCGGATCACGACGATTTGCGAGAGGCTGGCGAGCCGGGTCGGGCCTTTGCCCAGCGCCACCGCCTGGCTCAGCGTCAGCCGTCCTTCGACCGGATACAAGCCCGGTTCGCGGACTTCTCCGTCAAGCGTGACGCGGCGGCCGACCGCCTTCTTTACGAACAAGGTGACCTGCGGCGACACCAGATAGCGTTCGCCCAACCGTCCGGCGATGACATCGGCCGCATCCCCGGCGGACAGCCCTGCCACAAGGACATCGCCGATCAGCGGCATGCGGACCATGCCGCTCGCGCTGACCTGCGCATCTTCCAGCGACAGACCGGGTTCATGATAGACCTGAATGCGCAGCACATCGTCGGGCGCGATGCGATAATCGACCGAGACGGCGGGCGCGGGCGGCACGATGGCATAGGCCGCATCTCCGCGCGGCGCATCCTCCACGGTCGCGCAGCCCCCGACCAGCCCGCAGGCCGCCAGTGTCGCGATCGCATTTTTGATGCTGTTCGTGCGCGTCATAGGCGCTGCCACCCCGTCATGCCCCAATTGAAACCGGGGGTTAGCGACGCGACAGGGACATGGCAACCAAAGGCGGGACGGACCGAGGATGGCTCCCGGCGCTTAGAGCGCCATGCGTCCCGGCGCAGGCTCCGCGATCCGGCGCGGTTGATCCGACCAGATGCCGCGCGTGTCATAGACCGCCTTGTCGGCGCGCTCGTCGACGGGAACCGATTTGAACATGTCATGATCGACAAGAATGACGAAGACGCCGCATTGTTCCAGAGCCGTATCGAGATCCATCAATTCCGCGCCGGTCCCGGCAAATTCCATCGGCAATGCCTGGGCATAGGGTTCGACCAGCTTGATGCGACGACCATAGCGACGCGCGAGCCGGGCAGCGACCTTCACCGCCGGGCTTTCGCGGAAATCATCGATATTCGCCTTGAAGGCCAAGCCCAAGCAGGCGACATCTTCATGCGCGAAGGCGTCGATCATGTCGGATGCCTTGGCGACCACATAGTCGGTCTTGCCGTCATTCACTTCGCGCGCGGTGCGGATGATGCGCGCATTTTCGGGGTCGCTGTGGACGATGAACCAGGGGTCAACGGCGATGCAATGGCCACCGACGCCGGGACCAGGCGAGAGGATATTGACGCGCGGATGGCGGTTCGCGAGGCGGATCACCTCCCACACATCGATATCCATATTCTCGGCGATGACCGACAATTCGTTGGCGAAGGCGATATTGACGTCGCGGAAGCTGTTTTCGACGAGCTTGACCATTTCGGCCGCACGCGCCGTCGTGGTGATGCAGGCCCCACGCACGAACTGGCGATAAAAGCCCAGCGCCTTGCGTGCGCACCGCGGCGTAATGCCGCCGATGCAGCGATCATTGTCGATCAGTTCGACGAGGATGCGTCCGGGCAAGACGCGTTCCGGGCAATAGGCAATGGCGATGTCGCCCTGCACACCCCGGCCCGGCATTTTGAGGTCCGGCCGCATGTCGCCGATCACGTCGCGCATCGCTTCCGTCGTGCCGACCGGAGATGTCGATTCCAGAATGACCGTGTCGCCCGCCTTCAACACCGGCGCGATGGTGCGGGCCGCTTGCAGCACATAGCTGATGTCGGGCGCATGGTCTTCCGACACGGGCGTCGGCACCGCGATGATGAAGACATCGCTTTCCTCGACGGTCAGCGACGCGCGCAGATTGCCGCGCGCCACGACGCCCTGCACCAGCCCGTCGAGATCGACTTCCTCGATATGCACCCGGCCCGAATTGACCGTCTCCACCACATGGGCGGACACATCGACGCCCACCACCTGGCAGCCCCCGCGCGCGATCAGCGCAGCGGTCGGCAAGCCGATATAGCCAAGGCCAATGACGGAAACCTTCTGCTTGGTGTCGACGGGCATGAAGCGGCAGTCCTTTTACGGCGATGATCTGGCCGACCTTCTGCCCGGAAAGGCTGAATATTTCGGTAACGGTGTGGCCTATTCCCCTGCGATGACGCGCGCAATCCGCTCCGCCGCCTTGCCGTCGCCAAAAGGATTATGTGCCCGTGCCATCGCGTCATAGGCTTGGCTGTCGTCCAGCAGCGCCAGCACCTCGCGGACGATCCGGTCGCGATCTGCGCCCACCAGCTTGGCCGTCCCCGCATCCACCCCTTCTGGCCGCTCGGTCGTTTCGCGCATCACCAATACGGGCTTCCCCAGCGACGGTGCTTCCTCCTGCACGCCGCCGCTGTCGGTCAGCACCAAATGGCACATATCGAGCAAGCGCACGAAATGGGGATAGTCGAGCGGCTCGATCATCGCTACATTGGGCAAGTCGACCAGCACCGCATCCATGACCGGCCGGACATGGGGGTTGGGATGAACCGGGAAGATCACCGCGACATCGGGCCGCGCCGCAATTTCGGCGATGGACCCAGCGATCGCCTCCATCCCGCCGCCGAAATTCTCGCGCCTGTGGCTGGTGACAGCGATGATCCGCTTGCCCGTGAAACGCGCTGCCAAGGCATCGAGCCCATGTGCCAGCGACGGGTCCGCCAGCACGCGCTCGCGCGTTGCCAGCAAAGCGTCGATCACGGTATTGCCGGTAATATGGATGCTGGCCGCGGCTCGGCTTTCAGCCAGCAGCGCATCGGCCGCCGCTTGGGTCGGCGCGAAATTCATTTCGGCGATGCAGGCGACCACGCGGCGATTCACCTCTTCGGGCCAGGGATGATGAATGTCGCCGCTGCGCAGGCCTGCCTCGACATGGGCCACCGGAATCTTGCGATAATAAGCCGCGAGGCTGGCCACCATGGTCGTCAGCGTATCGCCATGCACGACGACGCGGTCGGGCTTTTCGGCGTCGAAGGCCTTGCCGAGTTCAACGATCAGCTTGGCGGTCAGCCCGTCGAGCGTCTGGTTCGGCACCATCACGTCGAGATCGATGTCCGGCACGATGCCTGCGATCGCCAACACCTGGTCCAACAACCCCCGGTGCTGCGCCGTCACGATGACCCGTGTCTCGACCCCGGATCGGGCGCGCAGGGCGTGGACGACGGGGAACATCTTGATCGCTTCCGGGCGAGTCCCGAATACTATGGCGACTTTCATCATTCATCCCTTGCCCGATTGCCGACCGGCCTGCCTTGGCAGATAAAAGTGTATAGGGGCTAAACGCCATGCTTGGTCCGTTACTGCGATGCAGCGAATTGTAATATGGAAAGACTATGCTAAGTCGCCCGTGCGCATGTCCCATTCTATGTGGAGCCCGAATATCTCATGAAAATCACGATGATCGGCACGGGGTATGTGGGCCTTGTGTCAGGGGCCTGTTTTGCGGATTTCGGCCATGATGTGGTCTGCGTCGACAAGGATGCGGGCAAGATCGCGGCGATCGAAGCGGGGCGGATGCCGATTTTCGAACCGGGGCTGGATAAGCTGGTCGGCGACAATGCCGCATCGGGCCGCCTGACCTTCACCACGGACCTCGCCGCGGGCGTCAAGGGCGCGGACGCGATCTTCATCGCCGTCGGTACGCCCTCGCGTCGCGGCGATGGCCATGCCGATCTCTCCTATGTCTATGCTGCAGCGCGGGAAATCGTCGCCGCGCTCGACGGTCCGGCGGTCATCGTCACCAAGTCGACCGTGCCCGTGGGCACTGGCGACGAGGTCGAGCGAATCGCGCGGGAATTGAAGCCCGATCTCGACATCCAGGTCGTATCCAACCCCGAATTCCTGCGCGAAGGCGCGGCGATCGGCGATTTCAAACGGCCCGACCGCGTCGTCGTCGGCACCACCGGCTCGGAACGCGCCATCGCGGTGATGAGCCAGGTCTATCGCCCGCTCAACCTCAATCAGGCGCCGTTGATGTTCACGGGGCGGCGCACCGCTGAACTCATCAAATATGCCGCCAACGCTTTCCTGGCGACCAAGATCACCTTCATCAACGAGATGGCGGACCTGTGCGAAGCGGTCGGCGCGGATGTGCAGGACGTGTCGCGCGGCATCGGCCTCGACAATCGCATCGGTTCCAAATTCCTGCATGCAGGACCGGGCTATGGCGGCTCCTGCTTCCCCAAAGACACGCTGGCGCTGGTCAAGACCGGTCAGGATCACGACACGCCGATCCGCATCGTCGAGACGGTGGTGCAGGTCAACGACCTGCGCAAGCGCGCCATGGGGCGCAAGATCGTCAAGGCGCTGGGCGGCGACGCGCGCGGCAAGACAGTCGCGCTGCTGGGCCTGACCTTCAAGCCCAATACCGACGACATGCGCGATGCGCCCAGCCTCGCCATCGTCCAGGCGCTGGAGGATGCGGGCGCGAAGATCGTCGCTTATGATCCCGAAGGCATGGACGTGGCCGCACCCATGATGCCCAGCGTCACCATGGCCAAGGACGCCTATGAAGCCGCCGAGGGTGCCGATGTGCTGGTGCTGGTCACCGAATGGGATATTTTCCGCGCACTCGACATGAAGCGCCTCGCCAGTGCGATGAACGGCAATGCGCTCGTTGACCTGCGCAACATCTATCCGCTCGCCGAAGTCACCGAGGCGGGGTTTACGCTGGCGCGCGTCGGCGGCGGCGCGACCCAGTGATCAGACCGCTATGATCTGGCCATGGCAGGAAGGGCGCGGCGATGACCGCGCCCTTCCCCGCTGGCATCATTGGATATTGGCAGCGTTGCTGATCGGGGTTGCGATGCTCGTTATCCCAATCTTTGCGGCCTTCATCTGACCAGTCAGGCCTTGATCTTCCAGCCACGGCGCAACAGCGCATAGCATAGCCCGCCGAAGATCAGGTTCAGCGTCAGCAGCACGATGCTGCCGACGACGATGTCGGTGTCGGCCGCCGCGACGAAGCCATAGCGGAAGCCCGATATGATGTAGAAGAAGGGATTGGCGTGGCTGATGGCTTGAAAAAAAGGTGGTAAGCGGTCGATCGAATAGAAGGTGCCCGACAGCAAGGCGAGCGGCCCGATCACGAAATTGGTGATCGCCGCGCCATGATCGAACTTCTCCGCCCAGATTGATGTCAGCACGCCAAGAAAGGCGACGAAGCTTGTGCCGAGCAGCCCGAACCAGACCACCGCCCATAGATGCGCCGGGGTCACATGCACGCCGGGCCACAGCGCCATCGCGCCCCACAAGGCGCAGCCCACGAACACCGCGCGCGTCACTGACGAACCCGCCAGCGCGAACAGCAATTCTCCGACGGAAATCGGCGGCATCAGATAATCGACCAGCGTCCCCTGCACCTTGCCCACCATCAGCGCGAAGCTCGCATTGGCGAAGCAGGCGTTGATCATGCCCATGACGATAAGGCCCGGCGCGATGAAATCGGCAAAGGGTACCGCTTCGCCGCGCAAGCCCACGGTCCGGCCGCTCCCGCCCAACGCGACGATGAAGATCACCAGGAACATCAGGGTCGTGATCGCCGGTGCCCATACCGTCTGGAGTTGGACCTTCAGGAAGCGATGCACCTCTTTACGATATAGCGCCCACGTTCCCGCCCAGTTGATGTTGCGGATCACGGGTACGCCAGGTTCGGCGAAGGGGGCGGCAACCGGGGTTGCGGGGGCAATTTTGGACTGGTCGTTCATGGTGGGATCGACTATCGGCTGGTGCGTTGTGCTGCAAGCGCGCCGTTCAGGGATTTGAACCTCACGCGCTCGTTCCCATATAGGGAAGCATATTGGAATTTGTGAGGAGTTTTTCATTGTCCTGGACCGACGAGCGTATCGACCAGCTCAAGGGGATGTGGGAGCGCGGCCTGACCGCTAGCCAGATCGCCGAAGAATTGGGCGGCGTCAGCCGCAATGCGGTGATTGGCAAGGCCCATCGCCTGGGCCTGCAATCACGCCCGTCGCCCGTGAAGGCCAATGACGCGCCCAAAAAGGCTGCAGCAGCGCGCAAGCCCGTGGCAGCCGCCGAACCCGAAGCGCCCGCGCAGCGCGCAGCGCCTGCGCCGGTAACCCCTGCAACGCCAGCACCGGCGCGCGCCGCCGCACCGACGCCGCCGCCAGTAGCCGCTGCACCTGCGGCCGATCCGGTGGTGTCCGACGCGCCGCCTCCCCCGTCGCAGCCACGCATCGTTTCCGTCGGTCCGGGCGGCTTCCTGCGTCAGGGTCCGGGCGATCAGCAGGCGCCGATCCCGCCAGCACCGCCGCGTCGTCTGGTTCCGGCCAAGCCCAGCGCAGAGATTGCCGACAAGACGTCGCTGCTCGACCTGACCGAGCGGATCTGCAAATGGCCGATGGGTCATCCGGGCGAACCCGACTTCCACTTCTGCGGGGTCGCGGTCAATCCGGGCTTCCCTTATTGCGTGGAACATTGCGGTCGCGCCTATCAGGCGCAACTGCCGCGCGGCACGCGTCGTCCTCCCCCGCCGCTACCCTTTGGCGGCCCCCGCGTCCGCTAAGCCAAAAAAAGGCCGCCCCGAAAGGCGGCCTTTTTATTGTCCGATAGAAAAGGGCGGAGGCGAAAAACCCCGCCCTTTTTGCCTATCAGAAGCGGAAGCTGGTCGTGACCATCACGCTCTGCGTGTCGAACTTGTCGCCACGGTTCATGCTCGCGCCGCCCGAAGGGGTGATGCGGAACGGATTGGTCGCAGGCGCGCTGCCTGCACCGACATCGACGCGATAGTCATCGACATTGTAGCGAGTCCACAGATAGCGGGCACCGATCGAGAAATTGTCCGAAACCTTGGCTTCGATACCGCCGCCCATGGTGTAGCCCCAGGCGTCTTCCTTGCGATCGACTTCGGTGAAGCTGTTGGCACCGTTGCTGGTGGCGAAGCTGTTCTTCACCTTGGCATAAGCCAGACCGCCGGTGATGTAGGGCATGATGCCGCCGGGCGTGGTGTAGCCCAGGCGCGCGCGCAGGTTACCATTCCAGTCGATCCGGCGCGTCATTTCATAGAAAGCCGGAGTCGTGGAATATTCGGTCACGCTGTCGCTGATATAGGCCTTACCGGCTTCAGCGACCACACCGGCGACGATGCTGCCAAACTGACGGTCGTAACCTACATGACCCATCCAGCCGATGGCGTCCTTGTCGTCGTTACAACCTGCGCCCGGCGTCGCGCCACGGGCGGAACCGCCGCAGGTGCCTGGCGAAAAGGCATTGGCACCGGTGCCCGTCCGAATGACGTCGTCATATTCGCCGTCAGCATCGGCATCGAAACGGATATGTTCTTCGCCGTCGTTCTTCTGCCAGTTATAGCCGAACGAACCGCCGATATAGGGACCGGTCCAATCGACCGCGCCGGTGCTGTCCTGCGCCATCACAGGGGTCGCCAGCACAAATGCCAGCGTGGCACCGAGCGGTGCAAAATGGCTCAACTTCATGTAAAATTCTCCTCGCCTGGGGGCGTCAAAAACCCTCTTGCACGGCGCTAACGGTCTGAATGCAGGGTTTGTTTCACGCTTTATCGTAACTTTTCGTTGCTGTGCCGCATAAGACACAATGCTTGCGCGCCACGCCTGCCCGCCTATAGCTATTGTCATGTCCGAAGACCTGTTCGCTGCCGCACCATCGACCACCCCTGAATATGATGCTTCCGCCATCGAGGTGCTGGAAGGGCTGGAACCGGTGCGTCGCCGTCCCGGCATGTATATTGGCGGCACCGATGAGCGGGCGTTGCACCATCTCGCGTCCGAAGTACTCGACAACAGTATGGACGAAGCGGTGGCGGGCCACGCCAACCGGATCGAAATCACGCTGGAACCCGGCAATCGCCTGACCATCACCGACAATGGTCGCGGCATTCCGGTCGATCCGCACCCGAAATTTCCCGGCAAGTCGGCGCTGGAAGTGATCATGACCACGCTCCATTCGGGCGGCAAGTTCACGGACAAGGCCTATGCCACCTCCGGCGGCCTGCATGGCGTGGGCATCAGCGTGGTCAACGCGCTGTCGAGCGACACCGTGGTCGAGGTCGCACGCAACAAGGAACTGTTCCGCCAAAGCTTCTCCCAGGGGCTGCCCGTCACGGCGTTGGAAAAGGTCGGCGGTGCGCCCAACCGGCGGGGCACGTCGGTCAGTTTCATCCCCGACACCGAAATCTTCGGCGAGCAGAAATTCAAGCCGGCGCGCCTGCATCGGCTCGCCCGGTCAAAGGCCTATCTGTTTGCGGGCGTCGAAATCCGCTGGAAATGCGCACCCGAGTTGGTCAGTGACGATACCCCGACCGAAGCCGTCTTTCAGTTCCCCGGTGGCCTTGCCGATCATCTGAAGGAACAGGTCAGCGACCGCGAATGCGCGACCAGCGTGTTTTTCGCGGGCAATCAGGATTTTCCCGAGGGCGCAGGCCGCGTCGAATGGGCCGTGGCCTGGCCGCTCTGGTCGGATGGCAGCTATAGCTGGTATTGCAACACCATCCCGACGCCCGATGGCGGCACGCATGAAGCCGGGATGCGCGCTGCGCTGGTCAAGGGCATCCGCGCCTTTGCCGACCTGGTGGGCCAGAAGAAGGCGAAAGACATCACCGCCGACGACATCATGACGTCGTCGGAAATCATGCTGTCGGTCTTCATCCGCGAACCGCAGTTTCAGAGCCAGACCAAGGATCGGCTGACATCACCCGAAGCCGCGCGCCTGGTGGAAAATGCCGTGCGCGATCATTTCGACCATTATCTGACCGACCATATGGACCGGGGCAAGGCGCTGCTCGCCTATGTGCTCGATCGCATGGACGAGCGTTTGAAGCGCAAGCAGGAGAAGGAGGTCAAGCGCAAGACCGCGACCAATTCGCGCAAGCTGCGCCTGCCCGGCAAACTGACGGACTGTTCCAACGATGACCCCGAAGGCGCTGAAATCTTCCTGGTCGAAGGCGATTCGGCCGGCGGTTCCGCCAAACAGGCACGCGACCGCAAGACGCAGGCGATCCTGCCCCTGCGCGGCAAGATATTGAACGTCGCATCGGCCAATAATGCGAAGATCCTGGCCAATCAGGAAATTGCCGACATGATCCTGGCGCTGGGCTGCGGCACGCGCAAGGACTGCAATCCTGATCATCTCCGCTATGAGCGTATCGTCATCATGACCGACGCAGATGTCGATGGTGCGCATATCGCGACGCTGCTGATGACCTTCTTCTTTCAGGAAATGCCCGAACTGGTGCGGCGCGGCCATCTCTACCTTGCCCAGCCGCCGCTCTATCGCTTGGTCGCGGGCGGCAAGAGCGCCTATGCCAAAGATGACGCCCATCGCACCGCGCTGATGCAGACCAAAGAGTTCAAGGGCAAGAAGGTCGACGTCAGCCGGTTCAAGGGGCTGGGCGAAATGAACCCGATGCAGTTGCGCGAAACCACCATGGACCCCAAGACACGGATGCTGATCCGTATCACCCTGCCTGCCGACGTTGAGGAGCGTGCGGGGGTGCGTGATCTGGTCGATCGTCTGATGGGGACGAACCCGGCGCATCGCTTTGCGTTCATTCAGGAAAATGCGGCGGCGGTGGATGAAGAAGCGATCGATGCTTGAGGCGGCGTTGACAGGTGCGTGATGGAGCACCCTGGGCTTCTGCTTTCGCAGGAGCACGACAGGTTTTGAGCTTGGCTTTTCTATTTTTGCTGAGCATCGCCCTCCCTGCGCAGGCGGCCCCCAATCCCACTTATCAAGCTCGCGCCGAACAACTGCTTCGTCTTCTCACATCGCCCGGTGACGAGGCCAATTATTTCTCCTCCCTCTTCCTTGATGCTGTCCCTGTGGATCGCTGGCGCGCCGTTGCCGCCGACCTGCGCGCGCAGCATGGCAAACCGCTCGCACTGGGGGCCGTGCGGCAGGATAGCGCCACTGCCGGGCAGCTCGAAATCCGTTACGAACGGGCGACTGTCGGCTTTACGCTGGTCGTCGCGCCACAGCCGCCGGGCCGCGTAGTGGGCCTGCGCATCGTCGGCGCGCGAACGGCCAATGACAGCATGGCCAAGGTCATGGCGGATATCGCCGCCCTCCCCGGCGCGACCAGTTTCGCGGTTGCGACATTGGGCAACAGCCCGCCCCAACTGCAAGAAGCGCACCGCGCCGATACCGCGATGGCCATCGGCTCCAGCTTCAAGCTGACCATCCTTGCGGAACTGGCGCGCGCCGTAGGCGCTGGCGAACGGCGATGGAGCGACGTCATTCCGCTCGGCCCGAAGAGCTTTTCGGGCCGCCTGCTGCACTGGCCCGACCGCGCGCCGATGACGCTGCACAGCCTCGCCACGGCGATGATCGCCGAAAGCGATAATAGCGCAAGCGATACGCTGTTGCTGGCGCTGGGTCGCGACAAGGTGGACGCGATGCTTGCGACAACCGGTCATGCAAACCCGGATCGGGCGCTGCCCCTGCTCACCACCGCCGAAGCCTTTGCGCTCAAAATGCCCGCCAATGCCGACCTGCGGCGGCGCTATGTCACGGCATCGCCCGACGCACGCCGGGCGCTGCTACGCGATGCGGCGTCACGCCTAACCGCTGACAAGGTGGATGTCGGCAGCGTAGCCGAAACCCCGACCGCGATCGGAGATATTGAATGGTTCGCCAGTGCGACCGACATGATCGCGCAACTCGACTGGTTGCGCATCCATGGCGGCGACGCATTGCCGATCATGGCGATTGAACCCGGCGTCGCCCCTGCCGATGCGCGGCGCTGGGCCTATCTTGGCTATAAGGGGGGTAGCGAACCCGGCGTGATGGCCATGAACTTTCTTGCACGACGCAGTGATGGGCAATGGCGCGCAATCAGTGCAAGCTGGAACAATCCTGCCGCCCGCCTGGACGAACCGCGCTTCGTCGCGCTGATGACGCGCGCACTCAACCTGCTGGCTGAATAGGCATCGGCCTATGATCAGGCCAACAGCGCTTCAACCAGCGCCTTGACCTTCTTCTGCCGCCATTGCGGCAAAGGCGCGATCAGCCAGTAGCTGAGCAAACTCGGCATCGCCTCCCCGACCTGCCGCACCCGGCCTGCAGCCAGATCGGCCTGTACCAGGAGCAACGGCACACGCGCCCGGCCAAAGCCATTGGCCGCCGCCTCGATCGCCAGCCCGCCATCGGCCACCCGGATGATCGCGGGCTTGTCCCCCGCCGGGCAGCCGGGCCAGTCGATCCGCTGTTCCGGGCCACCTTGGGCCGCTTCCACCGTGACGAAGGCCGCCTCGCCCAGCTTCACGCCCACATGCTCGCCCGCCGCATCGGTCAGGCGCAGCGCGAGGTCGAGATTGGCTTCGGTAAAGTCCAGCGCCTCGTCCGCTGCGATCAGCTGGAAGGTGAGGTCGGGCTGATGCGCGGCATAGCCGGCCAAGCGGGGCTGGAGCCACTTGGCGGTGATGTCGCGCGGCGCGGCAATGGTCAGTGCGCTGCTCGCTTGACCCGCCTGCATCGCCCGCACGGCATCCTCGAATTCCAGGAAACCGGCGCGCAGCGCATCGAGTCCCGCTTCGGTTTCCGGCGTGAGTTCCAGCCCCTTGGGCGTGCGGCGGAACAGCACCACGCCCAGCAAATCTTCCAGTGCGCGAATTTGCTGACCGACCGCCGCAGGCGTCACAGCCAGTTCGTCGGCCGCGCGCGTAAACGACAAATGCCGTGCCGCCGCATCCAACACGCGCAGGCCGTTAAGCGGCAAATGCGTCCGCTTCATTCGGCCACCGCAGGCGCGATCAGCGCGAAATGAGGGATGGCGACCTCGAACGTCTCGCCGCTGACGCCGATCATGCGGTAGCTGCCCTTCATCGATCCGGTCGGGGTATTGAGCGGGCAGCCAGAGACATAGTCATAGCTTTTGCCCGGCTGCACCACCGGTTGTTCGCCGACCACCCCGTCGCCATCGACCCGATGCTGGGCGCCGCGCCCGTCGGTGATGACCCAATGACGGGTCAGCAACTGGACCGGCTGAGTCCCCTGATTTTCGATGCGGATATGATAGGCCCAGAACCAGCGGCCCCGATCCGGCTCCGATTGTTCGGGCAGGAAGGAAACGGCGACATGGACGATGACGTCCTGCGTCTTGGCGTGGAAGGGGAAAAGTGCGTTCACGGTCTTACGAATGCGCCCTTACCCCCTTGCCCGTCAACGCCCGATCGTCCGCAACGCCTGATCCAGATCGGCGATTACATCGTCCGCATCCTCCAGCCCGACATTGAGCCGTAGCATGTCTTCGGTGATGCCGACTTCCAGCCGCGCGGCCTCCGCCATGCCATAATGGGTGGTCGAGGCCGGATGCGTCATCAGCGAGCGCGAATCGCCGATATTGTTGCTGATATCGACCAGTTGCAGCCCGTTGAGAAGCCCGTGGGCCTCTGCCCGGCCACCGCCGACATAGAGCGAGAAGATCGGCCCGGCCATCTCCATCTGGCGCATCGCCAGCGCATGTTGCGGGTGGCTCTCCAGCCCCGGATACAGCACTTTGGCGACACGGCTTTCCAGAAATTTGGCGACCTTGAGCGCATTTTCGCTCTGCCGTCTGATCCGCAGGTCCAGCGTCTCCAGCCCCTTGAGCACGACCCAGGCGTTGAAAGCGCTGAGCGTCGGCCCGGTGTTGCGGTGGAAGGGCAGCAGCGTGTTGGTGATCCATTCCCGCGTGCCGCAAATCGCGCCCGCCAGCACCCGACCCTGCCCGTCCATCATCTTGGTCGCGCTATAGGCCACGACATCCGCGCCAAATTCCATCGGCCGCTGCAGCGCAGGGGTAGCGAAGGCATTGTCGATCACGCTGGTGATGCCATGCGCCTTAGCGATGGCGCAGATCGCCGCCATGTCGGCGACGTCCATAGTCGGGTTGGCAGGGGTTTCGAAGAAAAAGACCTTGGTATTGGGCCGGATCGCGGCTTCCCATGCGGCATTGTCGGTGGCGTCGACCGTGGTCGTTTCGATGCCGAATTTGGGCAGCAGCGTGTCGGTCAGCCAGCGGCACGATCCGAACAATGCCTTGCCAGCAACGACATGGTCGCCCGCCGACAATTGGCACAGCAGGGCGGCCGTCATCGCCGCCATGCCGGTCGCGGTGGCGCGGCAGGCCTCCGCCCCTTCCAGCAGCGCGATGCGCTGTTCCAGCATCTCGACCGTGGGGTTTTGCAGGCGGCTATAGGTCATGCCCTGCTGCTCACCGGCAAAGCGCGCCGCGGCATCCTCCGCCCGGTCATAGCAATAGCCGCTGCTCAGGAAGAGCGCTTCGGACGTTTCGCCATATTCGGTGCGCGCCGTGCCGCCCCGCACCGCGATCGTCGCGGGCTTCCAATGTTTGGTGATTTCAGGGTCTTGCCCGCTCTTGCGCTTCATCTCTCGTTCCTCAGTCCAGCGCCGCCAGCACCGCGTCACCCATTTGCACCGTCGTCATCGTGCCGCCCAGATCGGGGCTGCGCGCGCCGTTCGCCAAAGCCTTGGCAACGGCCCGTTCGATCCGGTCGGCCTGATCGGCCATCCCCAACGAATAGCGCAGCAGCATCGCCGCCGACAGCACCGTCGCGAGCGGATTGGCCTTGCCGGTGCCCGCAATGTCGGGGGCGGAGCCGTGGATCGGTTCATACAGCCCCTGTCCGCTGCCGTTGAGCGTCGCCGATGCGAGCATCCCGATCGATCCGACGCACATGCTTGCCTGATCCGACAAAATATCGCCGAACAGGTTGCCGGTGACGATCACGTCGAACTGGCCGGGGTTGCGGACGAGCTGCATTGCAGCGTTATCGACATACATATGGCTGAGGGCAACGTCGGGATAGTCGGCCGAGACTTCGATCACAACGTCGCGCCACAACTGGCTGGTTTCCAGCACATTGGCCTTGTCCACCGAACAGAGCTTGCCGCGTCGGGCGCGGGCGGCCTGGAAACCGGCATGGGCGATGCGGCGCACTTCGCCCTCATTATAGGACATGACGTCATAGCCTTCGCGCTGGCCGTCGGCGGTGGTGCGGAAGCCCTTTTCGCCGAAATAGACATCGCCATTGGTTTCGCGCACGATCAGCAGGTCGATCGCGCCTGCAACTTCGGGCTTGAGCGCGGACTCACCCGCCAGTTCGGGAAAGACCTTGGCTGGGCGGAGGTTGGAAAACAGGCCCAGTTCCTTGCGCAGCCCCAAAATCGCCTGTTCGGGGCGCAAGTGGCGTTCGAGCGCGTCGCAATCGGGATCGCCGACGGCACCAAAGAGGATGGCGTCGGCCCGCTTGGCGATCTCCAGCGTTTTCGGCGGCAGGGGGTGACCGACCGCCTTGTACGCGGCGCCGCCGACCAACCCATGTTCATAGGTCAGCCCGTCAATCGCCAGCGCATCCAGCACCCGCTTCGCCTGATCGACGATTTCGGGACCGATGCCATCTCCGGGAAACAGGGCGATCAACATGGGAAGCTCCTTACCAAATAGGTCGCTTGCCCCTTATGGAAGCAGGGACAGTCAGGCAACCGCCCTTTTCAGGCGATCGACCAGCCTTTCGCGAGCGGCCAATATATCAATGCGCCGATCGGTCAGGACCGAACGCTCCAAGAAGAAGCCGGTCAGGGCAAAGCCATCCATGATGTCGGCCCATTCGCCCGTCCCGCCCGCCAGCAGGAAGGGCGGCAGCGGCAGGAGCAGATGCTCATAGCCGATCGCACCCGCCCGGCTGACCGCGGCAGCACTGCGCGGGCTGACATAGGCGAGATCGTCGGCATCGCCCAAGGCGGCGCAGCGGCTGAGGTCGAGGCCGAAGCCCAGTTCCGCCAGCAGTAGCAATTCGTAGCGCACCAGAGCGACGGCCCAGCCGCGCGCCGCCGGGGCCGCCTCGACAGCACCCAACACGCCGTCAAGCGCGCGATATAGCGCAGGATGGGGCGTGCCTTCGGACAGGGCTGCGGCGGTCAGCGCGCAGCTCCAATCGATCGCGGCAGCGGGTAGAGGTTCAGCGTGAAGGGGCGCGCGGCTATGCGCCATTTCGACCGTCAGCCCGGCGAGTTGATCCTCGGTCCGGGCACGGAATGTCGCCATGACGCTGTTGCCCGGCAAGAGCACGGGGCGCATCAGGCGGGATCGTCCACCGCGCACATAGCCTGCAACCAGACCATGGTCGGGCGTCAGCAGGCGGGCGATGGCCCCATGTTCGCCATGGGGGCGCAAGGCGCAGACGAGAGCGGGGGTGACGAGCGTTGGCACCAATCGGCCTTAGCTACGCATCCGCCCGCTATCCTGTCGGCTTACTTGGTCGAATATTGGCCCGGTTCGGCCTTGAAATTATCACGCGCATAGGCGCGGGCAGCCGAGGCCGACTTGAAAATTTCGTCCTGCATCGTCGCGGTGACGATCGGATAGCCCTGCGAATTGAAGCGGGTGTCGCGGACGGTCAGGCGGAATGCGCCTTCTTCATTCTTGCTGATCAAAAATGGTTTGAGGGTTTCCCTGCTCATAATGTGCCTTTCAGTAGAGAGTAACGATAGAAAGCCGGGCGACGCAAACGCGGTGCCCGGCACAGTGTCAGTCGACCATGTCGGCCACGATTTTCTTCAATTCGCGGTTGCTCAACAGGCCGGTCAACGGCGATGCGACGCGGTGGGTCGGCGAAAGGCGATCAAGCCCATGAGCAAGCGAAGAACGGGTAGAGGAAGGAAAAATAATAGTCATCGAATCCTGGACGGCCTTTGCCGCCATAAAATGAACATGCGGCGTGCAATAACGAACGCATGGCTAGAGTGTCGCCGGAGCGACCCATGAACTGAAGAGAAGCGAAGGCTTCGAGACAGACCTCGTCCACGCACAATGAGGGCCGGAGGAGGAAACATAGATCGTCATCAAAGGACGTCAGCCCAGTGCATGTAGCATAATGTACGAGAATTGCAACTGGCTGGCCTTTGCCGCCTCAGCCATGGAAATAGTCATAGACCTGCTGCGCCACCGCCGTGGACACGCCGGGCGCGCGCGCCAGATCTTCGAGCGCGGCGTCACGGACCGCGCGGGCGGTGCCGAAATGCATCAGCAGTGCCTTCTTGCGGGCCGGGCCGATACCCGGCACCTCGTCCAGCGAACTGACGGTGATCGCCTTACTCCGCTTGGCGCGATGCGCGCCGATGGCGAAGCGATGCGCTTCGTCGCGCAGCCGTTGCAGATAGAAGAGGACGGGATGGTTGATCGGGAAGGTGACTTCGCGACCGTCCATCAGGTGGAACACTTCGCGCCCATCCCGGCCATGATGCGGCCCTTTGGCCACGCCGATCATGGTAACGTCCTCAATGCCCATTTCCTCCAGCATCGTGCGCGCGGCCGATAGCTGGCCCTTGCCACCGTCGATCAGGACAAGATCCGGCCATTCCCCGCTGTCGCGATCCGGGTCTTCACGCTGGGCACGGCCGAAGCGCCGCTCGAACATGTCGCGCATCATCGCGAAATCATCGTTCGAGATGACGGGGTCTTTCATGTTGAACTTGCGATAGGCGTTCTTGCGGAAGCCTTCCGGCCCGGCAACGACCATCGCGCCCAGCGCATGAGCGCCTTGAATGTGGCTGTTGTCGTAGATTTCGATCCGGTCCGGCACACCCTCCAGCCCGAAGGCTTCGACCATGTCGTCCAGCACTTTGCCCTGGCTGGTGGTTTCCGCGAGGCGGCGGTCGAGCGCCTCGACCGCGTTGCGCTGCGCCTGTTTGATCAGGCGGGTGCGATCGCCGCGCTGGGGGACTTCGATGCGCACCTTGCTGCCGATCCGTTCGGTCAGGGCCTGGGCGATCAGATCGCATTCCGCAGGCGCGCGGTCGGTCAGCACCAGCTTGGGTGGCGGCACTTCCTCGTAAAATTGCGCCATGAAGCTGGCCAGCACTTCATCCTCCGCAACTTCGGCGGTGTGGACCGGGAAGAAGCTGCGATGCCCCCAATTCTGGCCGCCGCGAATGAAGAAGGCCTGGATGCACATCGCCCCGCCCTTCGCCGCCAAGGCGAAGATGTCGGCGTCGCCCAACTCCTCGGCGTTGATCGCCTGGCTGCCCTGAATGAAGGTCAGCGCCTTCAACCGGTCACGGATCACCGCCGCCTGTTCAAAGTCCATCGCGTCGGACGCAGCCTGCATCGCGGTGCCAAGCTTCTTCTGAACGGCGGTGGACTTGCCACCCAGGAAATCCTGCGCGTCGCGGACCAGTTCGGCATAGCCGTCCGGGTCGATGCGATCGACGCAGGGGGCCGAGCAGCGCTTGATTTGATAGAGCAGACAGGGGCGCGATCGATTGGCGAAGAAACTGTCGGTGCAGGAGCGCAGAAGGAACAGTTTTTGCAGCGCATTGATCGTGCGCGTAACTGATCCGGCGCTGGCGAAGGGACCATAATAGCGCCCCTGCGCCTTGCGCGCGCCGCGATGTTTCTGGACGCGGGGGAAGGCATGATCTTCCCGCAATAGGATGAAGGGGAAACTTTTATCGTCGCGCAGCAGGACATTATAAGGCGGGCGGTAGCGCTTGATCAGTTGCGCTTCCAGCAACAGCGCTTCGGCCTCGCTGTTGGTGGTGACGATGGTCATGGAGCGGGTCTGGGAGACCATGCGTTGCAGGCGACGCGGCAGCCGATCGACCTGGGTATAGTTGGCGACGCGATTCTTGAGCGCGCGGGCCTTGCCGACATAGAGCACATCGCCGCGCGCATCATGCATCCGATAGACACCGGGCCGGGTCGGTAGCGTCTTGAGCGTGGTGCGGATCGCTTCGACGCCCTGATCGAGATCGGGCGCACCGGACCCGCGCACCGTGTAGCTGGCCTTGTCTTCGTTGAAACGGTCGGGCGATTGGGGTTGCGACATGGGGATGAAATAGCGGTGGCGGCGAATATGACAATGGGCGCACTTCGACCTGTTTCGCGATCGGGGAGCAAATCATCGGTCGAGATGGTCTGCGAGGCCTAACCCCGGCCGCCCATCGTTCCTACATAGGCAATGCCATCATCCCTCTATCCCGTGGGATTGTCGCATAGTCTCTTCATTGAAGGATATTCATCCATGGCCCTCCTTGCCTATGGCGCCTCTGCTGGCGACAAACCCCTTGAACCCATGACGATCGAACGGCGCGCGGTAGGTCCGCGCGATGTGCAGATCGACATCGCCTATTGTGGCGTCTGCCATTCCGACCTGCATCAGGTTCGCGCCGAATGGGGCGGCACGCTTTACCCCTGTGTTCCGGGCCACGAAATCGTCGGCCATGTCCGGGCGGTCGGGGCAGAGGTGTCCCGCTTCCAGGTCGGCGATGTCGTCGGCGTGGGCTGTCTGGTCGATAGCTGCCGCACATGCGCCAGCTGCGAAGAGGATCTGGAAAATTATTGCGAAAAGGGCTGGACCGGCACCTATAATGGCAAGACCGACGACGCGCCCGGCCATACGCTGGGCGGCTATTCGCAACAGATCGTCGTCAATGACCATTTCGTGTTGAAAATCAGTCACCCGGTCGATCAGCTTGCCGCCGTCGCGCCGCTGCTCTGTGCCGGCATCACCACCTATTCGCCGCTGCGCCACTGGAATACCGGGCCGGGCAAGAAGGTTGGCATCGTCGGCATCGGTGGCCTGGGCCATATGGGGGTCAAGCTCGCCCATGCGATGGGCGCGCATACCGTGGCCTTCACCACATCCGAATCCAAGCGGCAGGATGCGCTGGACCTGGGCGCGGACGAAGTCGTCGTGTCGCGCAATCCCGACGAGATGGCCGCGCATGTCGGCAGTTTCGACCTGATCGTCAATGCGGTTGCCGCGAGCCATGACCTGGATGCCTTCACGGCGCTTCTCAAGCGCGACGGCACGATGTGCATGCTGGGTGTCCCCGAGCATCCCCACCCGTCACCCAATATCGGCGCGCTCATCTTTGGCCGCAAGGCCATTGCCGGGTCGCTGATCGGCGGCCTCGCCGAAACGCAGGAAATGCTGGATTTCTGCGCGGAGAAGGGAATCGTCGCGGATATCGAGATGATCCGCATTCAGGACATCGAAAATGCCTATGACCGGATGCAGAAGAGCGACGTCAAATATCGCTTCGTGATCGACAACGCGACATTGGCAGCCTGATATAAAAAAGACCGGCACAGATGTCTGTGCCGGTCTTTTTTTATATCATCCAGGTAGGCGGGCTTAGTTGATCGTGCCGAGCCCCGTGATCGCACGGTCGACCAGCGCCTTGTCCGCCTGCGCATCATGACCCTGCGCGATCAGGACCGCGGCTGCCGTGGTGGCGGCATTCACGGCCTTGGCGCGGATGGCGATGATGGCGGCGCGTTCAGCGGCACCGATCTTGTCCTCGGCCATTTTCTGGCGACGAACGATCAAGGCTTCGGCGTTCAGCTTGGCATCGGCCAGCAGCCCTTCGGCTTCATGTTCGGCCGCCGTGCGCATGGCGGCGGCTTCACCGGCCGCAGCGGCCAGCTTGGCTTCATATTCGCCCTTGAGCGCTTCGGCTTCGGCCCGCAGCCGGGTGGCTTCGGCAAGCTGTTCCTTGATCTGCGCGATCCGGCCGTCCAGCACGCCGCCGATCAGGGCAGGCACCTTCTTGAACAGCAGGATGGCAATGAACGCCGCCATGGCGAGGCTCACCCAGGCGGTGGCATCCATGCCAACCGCTTCCGGGTCGGTGTGGGGGACCACGCCTTCATGCGCTACGGTGCCGACCGGCTCCATGCCTTCGGCATGGATCGCCTCGTCGAGCGTGGGGGGCGTGCCCCCTTGATGCTGTGCTGCTGCCTCAGCCATGGGCCAGTGCCGCCTTTACTGCGTTGCGGGCTGCATCGTCCGACGCTTCCACGCCGGAAATGCGAGCCACCATGTCGCGCGCTGCTTCGGCGGCGACGGTTTCGATTTCTGCCAGGGCTGCGGTGGAGGCAGCCTGGATGCGGGCTTCGGCAGCCGCGATCTTCGTGGCGACCTCCGCATCGGCGGCGGCAAGTCTGATTTCGGAAGCCTTGGCGGCTTCGCTCTTCGCCTTGGCCAGCATCGCCTGCGCGGCGGTGCGGCTTTCCGCGTCACGGACACGATAGTCCGCTTCGGCTTCATCGGCACGGGCAAAGGCAGCCTTTGCCGCGTCCAGATCACCACTGATCTTGGCGTCGCGCGCGTCTGCCGTCCCCTGCACCTTGGGCACCATGCCGAGGCCGATGACGAAGAACACGAAGCCGAAGGTCAGCAGCAGCCAGAAAATCTGGCTGGAGTAGGTTTCGGCAATTTGCGCGATTTGAGGCATTTTTTCCGTCCGATCAGGGCGCGGTCAATAGTGCGGGACGAGCGTGGTGGCGTGAAGGCCGCCCTGCCCGTCCCGCAAGGCGTGTCAGGCCACGAACACCAGGATCATGGCGATAACGAACGCCAGCAGACCCAGAAGTTCCGCCGCGGAGAAACCGATGAACAGACGACCCTGTTGGCCATCAGCGGCACCCGGATTGCGCAGCGCGCCTTCGAGGAACGCGCTGAACACGTTGCCCACACCGAGGGCAGCGATGCCCGCACCGATGGCGGCCAAGCCAGCACCGAGCAGCTTTGCGGCTTCTGCGTCCATGTCGTAAACTCCTTCGTTAGAATAATAATAGTGGTGACGAAACTAGATGAAACTCAGTGCAGATTCTCGGCATCATTGAGATAGACCGAGGTCAGCAGCGCGAACACATAAGCCTGGATGACCGCGACCAGCATTTCCAGCGCGCTGATGCCGATCATCAGGATGAAGCTGGCCGTGCCGACCGTCAGGCCCAGAGCGGGCGATGCGTTTGCGCTGTTGATGACGAACCCGGCAAGCACCTTCAACAGGACGTGGCCAGCGGTCATCGCGACGAACAGTCGCAGGCCCAGGCTGAACGGACGCACCATGAAGGAGA
>MIAK01000003.1:0-17822 GCA_001829085.1 Sphingomonadales bacterium RIFCSPLOWO2_12_FULL_63_15
TGATCTCCGGAGGCTTGTTGCAAAACCCTTGAATCAACGACTGCGGCAAGCGAACCCGCTGACACCACTCAACTTAGTTTCAGATCAGACTCCTAGATTTAAGCGATAATCCGATCATTATTTTGCGTGCCATGGCAGCTTGATGATCCCGGCTTAGCCGGAGGGCGCTATGAATACTGCCAGCGATCCTACAACACGCCTCGGGGTGCGATCGGTACCTGTGAGCCGATCCAGCCCCCTCCTTTTGGTAAGCGCCGACGGAACGCGGCGTTGACGCGACCTGTCAGGCTTTCCGGCGTGTCCATGGCGCCCATTTTTTCTCGAGCTTCCAGCCTTGCCCCGATCAGGGGGATATCGGGCTTGGCGTTGGAATCATAGTCGTCGCCAAGGGTCTCGAGCGACTCTTCGGAATATTCATGATGTGAGTCGCCGAGCGCTTCGAACTTTTCGGCGTAACCCCAGGGGCCGCCACAGTTCTCTGGCGGGCGCATGCCTACTGCTTCGAGGATGAGCAAATGTGTCAGGTGCAGGCCAGCACTTACAGTTTTGGCACGGTAGGGCGCCGTTGATCGGCGACGCTACGCCACTGGACCATTGCGGCCTCTGGAGCTTCCTGCGCGAAGGCGGTGGCGATGAATGCCGACACGACCCGGCGTCCACTCTTGCCGGCATAGGCCAGCGCATTGCGCATAAAATGAACCCTGCATCGCTGCAAAGTAGCGCTGAACACTTTGGCGACGAAAACTTTTATGCCTTCGTGGGAAGCGGGGATCACCATCTTCACGCCGCGCAGACGCCGACAGGCAATCGCCACTTGCGGCCAGTGACTTCGTGCCCTCAGCCATAACGGCCAGGCGCGACCCGACGTAGCGTGATGGGCGGTTCGGTTGTGCGCACGGATGGTTCGTCGATCACGGCCAGCGGATCAACGGCACGGCTGAGCAGAAGGCCGCATCGATCATCGCCTTGCCAGATGACCGTGCCGCATATTTCCAGATGATCGCCAATCAATGTCACACGGGCACCGACTGGCGGCACATGGGCACCGCCCAGCAGCGCACCATAGACCGAGATGTTCAGGATGGTGACTGGGCTGCTTACCCCGTCCCATAGCAGGGTCGCTGGCGCATTGGCGACGAAGCGACTTTCGCGTCGGCGGTCACTTTGTGAACGATAAGAGGTGCTTGTCATGGCCTTCTCCCGGTTTCCCCCCAAGATCAGACGCAATTATCGGCTGGTTTCGTTACCGAAACCATGCCTCATCTAGTCAACCCTATATTAGCCATAGGCGGACGGTCTTACCCATCCGCCCGACGCAGGATCAGGCCAAGGCACCGTGGCAATGCTTGTATTTCTGGCCCGACCCGCAGGGACAGGGCGCATTACGGCTAATGTCCAGATTGGCGAATTCGCTATCGGGCGCGGTATCGAAAGGCCGGCTGGGAATGGTCGTCGTGATCCCGCCCCACTGCCCGGCGTCGATGTCGGCGCTGTTATCCTCGCCCGAAAAGGGATCGATATGGGTGGTGATGAAATCGGGCAGCACCGGCAGGTCGAATTGCGGCAGCGGCGCTTCGTCCATGCGGAACTGCACCCGCGCGATCGAACCAGTCACATCCTCGCGGATATTTTCGAGCATCCGTTCGAACAGGGCGAAGGCTTCCTGCTTATATTCGTTGATCGGCGTCTTTTGCGCATAGGCGCGCAGATGGACGACCTGGCGCAGCGCGTCGAGTGTGGCCAGATGCTCCTTCCAGTGATGATCCAGGCTCTGCAACAGGATCGACTTTTCGATCATGTGCCAGTCGGCCGAATCGACATTGGCGACCTTCTCGGCGACGGCTTCGTCGGCCATGGCGGTCAGCCGTTCCTCGATCATTTCCGGATCGATCGAATCCTCGGCCATCCAGGCGTCGAAATCGACCTCTAGCCCCAGAATTTCAGAGGTGCGGGTCTTGAGCTTCACCATGTCCCATTGTTCGGGATAGGTGCCGGGCGGGCAGGATGCGCCGACGATGTCGTTCACCGTTTCATGGCGCATGTCGGTGACGACGTCGTCCACCGTATCGGCGTCCATGATGTCGGACCGCTGTTCGTAGATCACCTTGCGCTGGTCGTTCATGACATCGTCATATTCGACGACCTGCTTGCGGATGTCGTAGTTGCGCGCCTCGACCTTCTTCTGCGCGGTCTCGATCGCCTTGCTCAGCCATTTGGACGGGGGCAGCGCCTCGCCATCTTCCAGGTTGGAACGGATCATCTTGGCGAACATCGTGTCCGGGCCAAAGATGCGCATGAGGTCATCGTCGAGGCTGAGATAAAAGCGCGAAAGACCAGGGTCACCCTGACGACCCGAACGGCCACGCAGCTGATTGTCGATACGGCGGCTTTCATGCCGCTCGGTCGCCAGCACGAACAGGCCGCCAGCAGCCAGCACTTCGGCCTTCTCAGCAGCGATTTCCGCCTTCATCCGCTCGATTGCGGCGTCGCGCTCCGGGCCTTCGGGCACATCGCGCAATTCGTCCTCGACGCGCAGTTCCAGATTACCGCCCAGCTGAATATCCGTGCCGCGACCGGCCATATTGGTGGCGATCGTCACCACGCCCTTGCGCCCTGCCTGCGCCACGATATGCGCCTCGCTCTCATGGAAGCGGGCGTTCAGGACGGCGTGGGGCACGCCTTCCTGATTGAGGAATTCGGACAGCATTTCCGACTTTTCGATCGATACCGTGCCGACCAGCACCGGCTGGCCCTTTTTGGCATGTTCCTTGATCGTGCGCGCAATGCCGCGGAACTTGTCTTCGATATTCTTGTAGAAACTATCCTGCTCGTCGATCCGCTGCACCGGCTTGTTGGTCGGGATGGTGACGACGTTCATCTTGTAGATTTCGTAGAATTCGGTCGCTTCGGTCGACGCGGTGCCGGTCATCCCCGAAATCTTGGGATACATGCGGAAATAATTCTGGAAGGTGACGGAGGCGAGCGTCTGGTTTTCCGGCTCGATCTGGACGCCTTCCTTGGCCTCCACCGCCTGATGTAGGCCATCCGACCAGCGGCGACCGTCCATCATGCGGCCGGTAAATTCATCGATGATGATGACCTTGCCGTCCTTGACGATATAATCGATGTCGCGGCGGAACATGACATTGGCGCGCAGCGCCTGATTCACATGATGCACGACCTGCGTATTTTCGAAATCATAGAGATTGGTGCCCTGCAGCAGACCAGCATCCTCCAGCAGACGCTCGATCCGCTCGGTGCCGTCCTCGGTCAGCGTGACGGAGCGCTGCTTTTCGTCCTTCTCATAGTCGGCTTCCGTGACCTGCTTCACGATCGCATCGACTGAGACATACAACTCGGATTTGTCGTCGGTCGGGCCGGAAATAATGAGCGGCGTGCGTGCTTCGTCGATCAGGATCGAATCCACTTCATCGACGATCGCATAGTTGAACGGACGCTGGACCATCGACGCACGGTCATATTTCATATTGTCGCGCAGATAGTCGAAGCCGAGTTCGTTGTTCGTCGCATAGGTGATGTCGGCGGCATAGGCGGCGCGGCGCTGATCCTCGCTGATGTTGGGCACGATGACGCCGGTGGTCAGCCCCAGGAAGCGATAGACCTGCCCCATCCAGTCGCAGTCGCGGCTGGCGAGATAGTCGTTGACGGTAACGACATGGACGCCTTTGCCCTCCAGCGCGTTGAGGTAAGTCGCCAGCGTCGCCACCAGGGTCTTGCCCTCACCCGTGCGCATTTCGGCGATCTCGCCGCGATGCAGGACGATACCGCCCACCATCTGCACGTCGAAATGGCGCATGCCGAGCACCCGGACGGACGCTTCGCGCACCGTGGCAAAGGCTTCGGGCAGCAGATCGTCCAGAGTCTCGCCGGCGGCCAGTCGCTCACGGAACCGAGCCGTCTGTGCTGCGAGGTCCGCGTCGCTCAGCGTCTGCACCGATGGTTCGAACGAGGCGATCCGATCGACGATCTTGCCCAGCGACTTCACATAGCGTTCGTTGGACGAACCGAAGATGGACTTGGCGAGTGCGCCGAACATGGACATTCCTGACTCAAAAGGGAGGCGTTGCCCGGTGACGGGCAGGCGCGCAGACATGCGCGGCGATTTAGGGAGCGCTCAGCGGTTAGTCAATCAAAGCGCGCCCGGATCGAAGCTATCTCCATTCGCGACCTCCACCAACAAGGACTGCTGCGAGATTTGCGAGGCGCATCGTTCGACATGTGTCGAGGCAATCGGCGAGGGCCAGAATATCTGGCGGCGGCCCGTTCCCCACCCCCCTCGGCGGATTGACGCACGCAGCAATTTCCATCATCCCGCGCCAATGAACAAGCGCTCCCCCCTCGCTCCTGCCCACTTCCCCGCCCTGCCGTCGATCGCGGGTGTGACGCTGCGCGTGGCGCAGGCACGATATAAGGAATGGGACCGCTGCGACCTCACCTATGTCGAGCTCGATGCCGGCACGGCGGTCGCCGGTGTGACGACGCAGAGCCTGTGCCCATCGCCCGAAGTCGAATGGTGCCGTGACGCCATTCCGCTGGGGTCGGCGCGGGCGCTGGTGGTCAATGCGGGCAATGCCAATGCCTTTACCGGCCATCGTGGCCGCGCCGCGGTAGAGGCGATCGCGGCCAAGGTGGCCAACCATCTGGGCTGCCTGCCCTCCGACGTGCTTGTCTCGTCAACCGGGGTGATTGGGGTGCCCCTGCCCATCGACAAGGCCGAAGCGGGCCTCGAAGCGGCGTTCGTCGCTGCGCCCTGCGGCTGGGAAGCAGCAGCCACGACCATCGGCACGACCGACACCTATGCCAAGGGCGCCCATGCCTCCGCCATGATCGGCGACACGCGCGTCGAACTGGTCGGCATCATAAAGGGATCGGGCATGATCGCGCCCGACATGGCGACGATGCTGGGCTATATCTTCACCGACGCGGCGATCGACCCGGCACTGCTCCAACAGATGCTGTCCGCGGCCAACAAGCGGACCTTTTCCTGCATCACGGTCGATAGCGATACTTCGACCAGCGACACGGTGCTGGCCTTTGCCACCGGCAAGGCGGGCAATGCGCCGATCACCAGCATGGACGATGCGGGGGCGGACGCCTTCCACGCCGCGCTGTCGGACATCTGCCGCCAGCTCGCGCATCTGGTCGTGCGCGATGGCGAGGGTGCGACCAAATTTGTCGAGATCCGCGTCGAAGGCGCGGTGAGCGACGAAAGCGCGCATCGCATCGGCCTGTCGATCGCCAATTCGCCGCTGGTGAAGACCGCGCTGGCAGGCGAGGACGCCAATTGGGGCCGGGTCGTCATGGCCATCGGCAAGGCGGGCGAACCGGCCGATCGCGACCTGCTGTCGATCCGTTTCGGCGCGACGCAGGTGGCGACCGGCGGCCATGCTGTCGAAGGCTATGACGAAGCGCCGGTGGCCGCACATCTCAAAGGGCAGGACATCGAGATCGGCGTCGATCTGGGCCTGGGCGAGGGGCGTGCGACGGTGTGGACCTGCGACCTGACGCATGGCTATATCGCGATCAACGCGGACTATCGCAGCTGATGCAGGTCGACATCCACGCCCCCGTCGTCGCCCTGATACGCGATGTCGCGCGCGACATCGTCATGCCGCGCTATCGCAATCTGGCGAGCCATGAGATCAGCGAGAAGGCGGCAAACGACTTCGTCACCATCGCCGACAAGGAAAGCGAAATCCGCCTGGCCGAAGGCCTGAGTGCGATCCTGCCCGAAGCCGGGATCATCGGCGAAGAAGCCTGCGCGGCTGATCCGGCGATCCTCGACCGGGCGGGCGAAGGGCTGAACTGGATCGTCGACCCGATCGACGGCACCGGCAATTTCGCGGCAGGCAATCCACCCTTCGGCATCATGGTTGCGCTGGCTGATGGCGGCGCGACGCTGGCGGGATGGATCCTCGATCCACTCACTGGCCGCCTGTGCCACGCCATGCTGGGCGGGGGCAGCCATATCGACGGGGAACAAGTGCAGGCGCGCGAGAGCGGCGGTGAGCTGCCGATCGCGGCGCTGGCCGTCTATTTCATGACGCCGGAAGAACGGGCGGATATTCAGCGGCGATCGCAGGACCGTTTCGCGCTGGTGGACATTCCTCGCTGCGCCGCCGAACAATATCCCCGGCTGGTGCTGGGGCAGAATGATGTGTCGGTGTTCGCGCGCACCCTGCCCTGGGACCATGCGGCGGGCACATTGTTCCTGAACGAAGCGGGCGGTTGCTGCCAGCGCCTGGACGGGTCGCCCTATCAGGTTGGCGATACGCGCCGGGGGCTGCTGGGCGCATCCTCGCCGCGTTTGTGGGACAGGGCAGCGGAAATCTTGTTCCGCTAACCCTGCCCCGCCTGCATCGATCTTACAGCACGCTTTCGAGCCAGCTCTTGAGCGCGCTCTTGGGCGCAGCGCCGACCTTGGTCGCGGCGGCTTCGCCATTTTTGAACAGGATCATCGTCGGGATGCCGCGCACGCCATATTTGCCGGGTGCGTCGGGATTTTCGTCGATATTGACCTTGGCGATCACCACCTTGTCGCCCAGTTCCTCGGAGATTTCCTCCAGAGCGGGGCCGATCATCTTACAGGGACCGCACCATTCGGCCCAGAAATCGACAAGCACGGGCTTGTCGGCGTCGATCACATCCTGCTGAAAGCTGGCGTCGGTTACTGCCTTGGTGGCCATGTCGCTATTCTCCTTGCGTTGCTTGGCTATCTAGGACGCCTGTTCGCCCGGCTCAACGGGCGGGAGCGGCAAATTCTCCTGCGCGGGCACAAAGCCGGGCTTGTGCGTGGCAAGCAGAGCGGGCGGCAGGGTGATGAGACGCGGGGCGCTGCTGTAGAGCAGCCCCGCCTCGATCGCCCGGTCGGGGAAGATGACCTGCAGCGCGGCGACATAAGCCGCCATCTGCCGGATATGGGCGATCGGCACTTCGGCCAGCGTCAGCGGCGCAACCCGCCCGGTCTTAAAATCGACAATCTGAACACGATCCGCGCCGACGCAGAGCCGGTCCACCGTGCCGGCAATTACGGCTTCACCAACAACCGCCGCGATCGGCGCTTCGGCGAGCGCGTCAGGCCCGAACAGTCCCGCGAAATCGGGCGCGTCGATGACGCGCAAGGCCTGATCGATCACCTCCTGGCGCAGCGCTGCGTCGTCCGCGCCTTGCTGGGCCAGCCAGCGGTCGGCCGCATCCCGGCGGCGATCGGTCGGCACGGCGGGTAGCCGTTCAAACAGGGAATGGAGCCAGCGGCCACGATCTGCTGCCGCGCGCATCGCCGGGGTCGGCGGCGGATAGGGCTGATCATCCTCAACCGCGGCCGATGGCGCGAGCGGACGCGGAGGGCGCGCTTCAACTGGCGCGGGTTGGCGCAGCCATGTTGGTTCCGCGACGCTATCGCGCGCCTCGCCCACTTCCGTATCGGCCTTCGCGGCCGGGAGATGCTCGGTCCCCCGCCAGCGGCGCACCTGGCCCCATATCTGGTCGTCTTCCCAAGGCGCGCCAAGCGATTCCATCGCTGCCTCGACCGCGCCATACCAACTTTCAGGCTTCACCTGCCCCTTGGCCGCTGGACCCAGCGATCCCGCTACGACCAGCCGCTCCTCCGCCCGCGTCAGCGCGACATAGAGCAGCCGCCAATGCTCCTGCCGCTCGACCCGCGCCGCCTCTTCGGCGAGGTCGCCGATCGGTCCCTGCCGTTCGGGCTTGCGCGGGGGCAGGATCGGCAGGCCGTTCCATTCCAGCCCATCCATCCGGTTGCCCGCATCGGGATCGAGACAGGCATCGGCGAGAATGACGATGGGTGCCTGCAAGCCCTTGGCCCCATGCACGGTCAGCAGCCGCAGATTGTCTCCCTGGGCGGCGGCATCGCGCACGATGTCCACCTCGCCCCGGTCGAACCAGTCGATGAACCGCTGGAGCGAGGGGTGATCGTCCTGCTCGAACCCCAGCGCCGCATTCAGCAATTCCTCGATCGGATCAGCCGCTTCGGTGCCTAGCCGTGCAATCAGGCGGCGACGGCCATCCATCGGCCCGGACAGGATCGCTTCGAGATAGCGATAGGGCGTCGAAAAATCGGCCACCGAGAGCAGGTCGCGCAACGGCTGGAGCAGGCCATCGTCCAGAGAGCGGGTCAGGTGCCGCCACAAACCGCCCCGCCGCCCGATCAGCCGGGTCATGAGGTCGTCCTGGGTCCAGCCGATCAAGGGCGATACCAGCAGCCCGGCGAGGTTGAGATCATCCTCCGGCTGCACCGCAAAGCGCAGTGCGGCGAGCAGGTCGCGCACGGCAAGCGGCGCATTGAGCCGCAGCCGATCGATCCCCGCAACCGCGACATTTTCCTCATAGAGGCGGGCGACGATCAGCCGGGCCAATTCATTGCGGCGGCGCACCAGGATCATGATGTCGCCCGCGCGCACCGGGCGACCCCGGCTTTCGAGCATCAAGCCATTATCGATCCAGCTCTTGATCTGCCGCGCGATATTCTCGGCCAGCTTGCGTTCCTGATCCGCGGCCCAATTTTCCTCACCCTCGGCATCGTCAGATAGGCCAGCGATCACCGGCTTCCACAATTGCACTTCGCCGGGGTGAAGATTGGCGCTGATGTGGCGCACATCGCCGGGTTCCAGCCCCAGCCGCCCTGCATCGAGGGTCGCGATGGTGCGGTCCACCACGTCCAGCACCGCCGGGGTCGAGCGAAAACTATGGTCCAGCGACAAGTCGTGGAGCCGGTGGCCGGACTGGTCGGCATCGCGCTGGAACAGGATTTGCGCGGCGGCAAAATTGGCGGGGCTGGTCCCCTGAAAGCCGAAGATCGCCTGTTTGAAATCGCCCACGGTGAAGATGGTGCGGACTTTTTCGCCTGCTTCCCATTCACTTGCGAAAAATTCTTCAGCCAATGTGCGAACGATGCGCCATTGCGCTGCGTTGGTGTCCTGCGCCTCGTCCACCAATATATGGTCGATCCGCTGGTCGAGCTTGTAGCGGATCCATTCCGCGATACCGTCCTGCTCCAGCAGGCGCGCGGCGCGGGCGATCAGATCCTCGAAATCGACGGCCCCTGCCAGCCGCTTGCCCTCGGCATAGGCCATGGCATAGGCGCGCCCGGCATGGAGCCCCTGCGCCAGCAACGCGGCATAATCAGCGCGGGCCTTGGTCGCGAGCAATTCGGCGCAGCGCGTGTGCAGGCGCGTGGACAAGGCACCATAGCCATCGTCCGGCGGCACCCAGCCCTTGGCCTCGATCAGATCGCCATCGGTTTTCGCCCAAGCGCGGTGCAGATCGGCCAAGGTGGCCGCGCGCGTGGTGGGATCGGCGGCGCGCCAAGCAGCGATCCGGTCACAGCGTTCCAGCCCCCGCCCCTTGCCCCAAGCGACATTGGCGGCGACCAGCGCAGACAAGGTCCGCATGTCGAAGACATCATCGGAACATTGGTCAGCAAGCCATTGATCAATATCGCCTTCGGGCAGATCGAACTGGCCCGCGAGCCAGGGCGCGATGGGATCGGGCAGTGCCGCCAGCGCATCGACGCGCGCGGCGCAGCGCAGCAGGAAATGCTCCGCACCACCCTCGCCCAGCCGCAGGCTGATCGCCTGGAGCGCGCCGATCAACGCGCTGTCGCCCTGCTCCTGCGCCCGCACCGCCATGTCGGCCAAGGTCTGCCGCGCCAGTGCGCTCTGTTCGCGCTGGTCGAGCGGGCGGAAGCCCGGCACCAAGTCCGCCTCCAACGGAAAAGCAGTCAGCAATTGCTGGCAGAAGCCATGGATGGTCTGGATTCGCAAGCCACCACCCGTTGATTCCAGCACTTCGGCGAACAGGCGGCGGGCATTGTCCTGCGCTTCAGGCGTATGGTCTTCACCCAAAGCGATAAGATCTTTCGCCAGCGATGGCCCATCCATCTGCACCCAGGCGGCGAGCCGATCATGGATACGGTCGGCCATTTCCGCCGCACCCGCCTTGGTAAAGGTTAGGCACAGAATATTTTCCGGGCGCACCCCTTGCAGCAGCAGGCGGAATACGCGCGCGGTCAGCACATGGGTCTTGCCAGTGCCCGCCGATGCGGACAGCCAGACATGGGCGTCGGGCGCGGCGGCCTGCGCCTGATTGCCAAGCAGCTTTTGGAGCGGGCGCGCCTTAGCCATCGTCGCGGCCATACCATTCCTCCAGCCGCATCAGCTGGTCATAATCGCCATAATTAGCGACTTCGGGGTTGAGTTGGGCGGTAAAGGGCGCGGTGCCGAGCAGATAGTCCGCCACCAATCCACTGAATTGCTCATGGGCATGGGCGGTGAAGCTGGACGTGACGATCTTGCCACGGCTACCTGTCGGATCGACCGGGCTTTCCCGATAGCCAAACTGGTCGCCCTTCTTGGCAAGCGACCAATATTCGAAGTCGGCCGCGCGGGGTTGATCGCCAAGCCCGTCAAAACCACCCATTTCGGCGATGACGCCCAGCAGGCCGAGTTGCAGCGAATAGCCCGCCTTGACCATCTTGGCGCTGGGCGGCTTGCCGGTCTTATAGTCGATGACGCCGAGCGTGCCGTCGGGCAAGCGGTCGATCCGGTCGGCCTTGCCCATCAAGGTAACCTCAGCGACCTCCGCCCGGCCTTCGCGTTCGACCGCCAATATGGTCCGCCCCGCCGCCTTGTCCTTGGCGACCTCCGTCGCGATCCAGCGGATCGCTTCCATCAGGCGCGGTTGCCACAGGGCTTTGAGCAAGGGATGGACTTCGGGCCGGTCGAACATCGCCTGCGCGCGGGCTTCCAGGTCAGCGGGGTCGAGCGTGCCAGCCTCCGCCCAATGCTGGAGGATTTCATGCACAGCCGTCCCTCGCCAGGCCGGACCCGCATCGGCGTCAACCGGGTCGAGCCGGACGAGGCGAAGAATGCGCCGGGCGTAGAAAGCATAGGGGTCGGCCTTGAGCCGATCGACGTCGGTGACCGGGATCAGCCTTGGCCGCACGGACAAAGGCGGAACCGGCGCGGGCCGCGAAGCCGGGTGATGGCCATCGGGCCGGTCGATTGCCTGCGCCAGCGCGGCGTAGCGGCCGGCGCCTTTCCATTGCGGGCCGGACATGGCCTTCAACCGCAGCCAGAAGCGCGAGGCGACCGCCGGGCCGCCGCCGCCGCGCCGGGCGCGGGTGATAAGGACGTGGGGGGCGCCCAGCGCACTGGCGAAATCATGCGCGGCAAGGCCAATGCGGGTTTCCAGCCCCGGCAGGCCCAATTCACGGCGGATTCGTGGCGCTAGCCACGGGTCGGGCGCGGGCAGGCCGGGCCAGGTGCCTTCGTTGAGGCCACCCAGCACCATGAGGTCGGCCTGTTGCAGCCGCGCTTCGATCAGACCCAGGATGGCGATGCGCGGATGACCACCCTGGGGCGGACGCACCGACACGCCGCCCAGCATGTGATCGAGCAATACCGGCAGCGCGCGCATGTCGGCCTGACGCGGGCCTTCGGGCGCGGCGGCCTCCATCTCGGCGAAGATATCGGCGGCGGCCTGCCCCTGGTGCCCGGCCCAGATCGCGTCGCCCGTCAGCGCGCCCGCCTGCTCGCGGATGGCGGCAAGCTGGCCCGACAGGTCAGGCGTTGCGAGAAAAGCGCGCTCCAGCGGTTCGAGCAGCGCGCGCGCCTGCGGCCACCAGTCGCGCACCTGTGCGCGCAGGGTGCCCTGCCGGTCCTCATCCTCGCGCGGGCGCAATAATTGGTCGATGCCAATCAGCCCGGCCTGCGGGCGGGGGCCACGCAGCAGCAGGTCAAGGCCGCGCACGCCCTCCAGCCAGGCCAACCGCCCCGTCCCGCGCATCACCAGCGGATGTTTGAGCAGCGTCAGCAGCGCAACCGGCGCAAAGCGTTCCGCCACCGCCTGCGCCATCGCGATCAGCAGCGTGCCGGGCGGCAGGCGCGAAAGCGGCAGGCCTGCCGAATCGTCCGCCTCTATCCCCCAGCGGCGCAGATGCGCGGACACGCGCGTCGCCAATTGCCGGTCGGGCGTGACCAGAGCGGCGGTGCGGCCTGGCGTTTCCAATGCCTCACGCAGGGCGATGGCGATGGCCTGCGCCTCCTCGCCCGGCGTCGCGACATCCAGCGCCTCGACACCGGCGAGCGAGCGATCAGCGGTCTTGAGGTCGCGCCAGCCGCTGGTGAGCTTCGGCGGCAGCATCGCATTGGAAATATTGCGCCCGCGCACCGCCCGCGCATCATGCTCGCTGCCCCAGCGCCATTGCGCCACATCGTCGCGCGTCGCGCTCATGGCGTGAAGCAGGCGCTTGAGCGCATATTGGGGGTGGCTCTCATGTCCCGCAGGCGCGCGGCCCGTCACTGGGTCAGGATCGAACGGGCCGATCGCCTGCCAGGCTGCATCGTCCATATGCTGGTCCAGTCCGGCGAACACCACCATGCCGCCCGGCATCTCGCCGATCCGCCGCAGCAGTCCTGCCACGGCAGGGGCCGTGGTCGATATACCCGCCGCTACCACGAAGCCGGAAGGTGGCGCGTCGGCCCAGCGTTTGGCCAGCCGATCGAACAGGCGATTGCGCCGATCGACCAGATCGATGCAGCCAAGCCGCGCCAGCTCGGCCGGCCAACGCGCGATAATGATTTCGAACAGGGTCAATAACTTCTGCCAATGACCTGACAATTCGTCTGAAAGGCTGAGCTTGCGCAGCGCGTCTGGGGTCAGCCGTTCGACCTGCATCTGGTCTAGCACCTGTCCCAGCGCCTGCCCCAGTTTCAGCGCCTGTCCGGCATCGATACCGGGCTGCGCCTGCTGCACCAGTCGGGCCAGGATCATCTGCCGCTGCATCGGCGCGATTGCGGGCGCGATGGGATCATCCTCGCCCAGCGGATCGAGCGCGCCGCCGACTTGCTCCCCTATGTCCGGGTCGCCGATCGGAATGAGCCGGGGCAGCAGCAATCCACCGCCTGACGCGCGCACGAAAGCGTCGGCTACCGCCCGCACGCCGCGATTGCTGGGCAACAGGATCATCCCCCGCGACAGCGCCAGCGGATCGCGCCCCTGCCGCGCCATGATGCCCGCGACAAGGGCGTCGGCAAAGGCGCGATGCGCGGGGATCGTGAAAAGTGCGGGCTGTCCGCGATCACCCATGGGCGAGCATGGCTTCGACCACCGGAATGGCCTGCGGCGTGCCGACGTCGAACCATAGCCCCTGGTGCGACACGCCATAGAGCCGCCCGGCCGCGATCGCGCGGGTCCAGAAGATGTTGGTGGAAAAGACGTCGGCGGGCGGATCGACCAGCAGCGACGGGGACAGGATCTGTACGCCGGTAAAGACGAAGGGCGCGACATGCGCGCTCTTGCGCCGGGTCAGCCGCCCATTGGCATCCATATGGAAATCGCCTGGGCCATTATGGCAGTTCGCCCGCGCCAGCGGCACCAGCAGCAGCAGCGCGTCCATCCGGTCGGCATCCCAATGGCGCTGCATCAGCGCCAGCGTATCTTGCGGCCCATCGATCCACAGATTGTCGCTATTGGCGCAGACGAAGGGCTTGTCGCCCAGCAGCGGCTTGGCGTGGACCAGGCCACCGCCCGTCTCCAGCAATTTGGCACGCTCGTCCGAGATGAGGAACTCCGCCCCGCTTTTGCGCGCGCGCAAATGCGCCTCGACCGTGTCGGCGAGATAATGGACGTTCACCACGACCTTGCGGATGCCGCCCGCTTCAAGCCGGTCGAGCGCATGGTCCATCAACGGCTGGCCCGCCACCTTGACCAGCGGCTTTGGCCGGGTGGCCGTCAATGGGCGCATCCGTTTGCCAAGCCCCGCCGCCATCAACATCGCCGTGTCGATCATGCCGCCGCAAACTCCGTGAGCGCCTCATGGCGCTGGTCGGTCGGGATGTTGGCGGTGAACCAGTCAGCCACCGGGGCCAGCGCGGGATGGGCGAGGTCGCGCTCCAGCAGCCCCCACATGCGCGGCAGGTAGGACAGGTAACGCGGCTTGCCATCGCGCTGCCAAAGGCGGGTGAAGATGCCGATGATCTTGGCATTGCGCTGCGCCCCCAGCACCGCATAGGCCGCGTCGAAATCGGCGGGCGGGCTGGCCACGGCTTTGTAATGCGCCAGCATCGCGGCCTCGACAGCAAGCGGCACATCGCGCCGCGCATCCTGCAACAGCGAGACGAGATCATAAGCGGGATGCCCGGCGAGCGCGTCCTGAAAATCGAGCAGACCCAGGCCGTGGGATGCCGCCCGGTCGATCAGCATGATATTTTCGGCATGATAGTCGCGCAGCACCGTGACGGTCGGGCTTGCCGATTGCTCGACCAACGGCAGCACGGCATCCCAGGCTGCGAAATAAGCGTCCTGATCGACCGCGAGGCCGATCGCCGGGCAATACCATTCTGTCAGCAATCCGACTTCGCGCTGATAGACGGCGCGGTCATAGGCTGGCACGAGCGCGGCAGGCAGGCGGTGCAGGTCGGCGAGCAGGTCGATCGCGCGCGTATATACGGCCATTTCCTCATCGGGCCGGACATCCAGATGCTCCTTGACCCGCAGGTCGCCGAAATCCTCGATCAGCACCAGCCCGTCATCCAGATCGCGCGCCAATATGCGAGGCGCGGCAAAGCCATCGGTCAGCAGATGTTCGGCGATGGCGATGAACGGGCGGGGGTCTTCGTGCGGGGGGGGCGCGTCCATCAAAACCGCGCGGCGGCTGTCGTCGATGACCCGGAAGTAGCGGCGGAAGGAGGCGTCTCCGGCAAGCGGAACGATGGCGGCGTCGCCCCAGCCCGCGCGGGCGAGGAAAGCGGGCGCGGCGGCGGGCGGGATCATAGTTGTGACCATCGCTCCGTCCAAGCGTCCGGCACGTCCGCTGTCAAGCGCCGACCGCCATCCGGGTCGAACGTGATGGTCAGTCGCAGCGCATGGGGCCACAGCGCATCGCCCAGCCGGTCGGGCCATTCTATGATCAACAGGCTGTCCATCAGATAATCGCCCAACGCCAGTTCGTCTGCCTCCCGCGCGTCGTCCAACCGGTAAAGATCGACATGGGCCACCGGCAGGCGGACTTCGGGCACGTCATATGGCTGGACGATCGCGAAACTCGGACTGGGTGCCTCGCCTTCCAGCCCCAGCGCTTCGAGGATGCCGCGCGCCAGCGTCGTCTTGCCCGCGCCCAGCCCGCCATAGAGCGCGATCACATCGCCAATGCGCGCGTGCACCGCAAGGCGCTGGCCAAGATCGAGCATCGCCGCTTCGTCGGCCAGATGAATGGCGCGGTCAGCCACGCGGCAGTTCGATCACGATCATGGTCCCCTGCCCTGCCTCCGATACCAGTTGCAACGTGCCGCCATGCGCCTGCGCCAGTTGCCGGGCGAGCGGCAAGCCGATGCCCGCGCGTCCCCCGGCTCGCGCCTGCCCCGCGCGCGCTGTCGGATCGAAAATCGCATCCTGTTGCGCCGTCGGGATGCCGGGACCATTGTCGGAAATCACGATCCGCGCCTTGTCCGCCCCACCATCGCCATGGAGCAGCACCCGTGCGCCCTTGCCGCAATGGGCCAGCGCATTGTCGAGCAGATGGTCGATCGCCTGGCCGATGCGCCGCGCGTCGCCCTGCACCACGCCCAGGCTGTCTTCCAGCGAGACGGCGAGGTCGATGCCCTTGGCCTTGGCATCGGCGCTTAGCCGTGTGGCGCTTTCCCGCGCCACCGCCGCCAGCTCAACGGGCGCGCGTTCGATCGGCAAGGTACCTGCTTCGCCCTGGGTCAGGTCCAGCACATTGTCGATCAGCATCGCCAGGCGGCCCGTGCTTTGGAGAATGCCATCGACATAGTCCTTGGCCGATGGGCTGAGTTCACCGGCATAGCCCGCGCTCATCATCTCGGCAAAGCCCGCTATGGTGGTCAGCGGGGTGCGCAGTTCATAGCTCATATTGGTGACGAAGGCGGTCTTGACCTGATCCGCCTGCTCCAGCGCTTCGTTGCGGTCGCGCAGCACCTGTTCGACCCGGCGGCTGTCGGTCACGTCGAGCATGGTGAAGAGCGCATTGCCATCGGGCAGCGGAATGGCGGCAAATTCGAAGATACGGCCGTCAGCAAAACCGACATGGCCCGCGCGCTGCTTGCGCTCGATCGTGGCGGCGCGGACCAGTTCGCGGACCAGATTGGCCTGTTGCGGCTTGGCGAGCCGTGCCTGTACGTCGCGCATCAGGTCGTCGATTCGGGGATGCTTGGCCAGCATCTCCTCGGTCGCGCCCCAGATGCTGCGGAACCGGCTGTTCCACATTTGCAGCCGCCCGTCGGATGAAAATACACCGATCGATTCGAACAGATTGTCGAACGTCGCCGTCCGCACCCGCAGCAATGTGTCGCGCGCGCTCGACAATTGCACCTGCTCGGTGCGATCCTCGAAGATCAGCAACAGGCCGCCATCGGGCAAGGGCTGGGCATAGACGCGCAAATGGGTGCCGTCCTGCAACAGCCAATTTTCCTCACGCGGGTCGGGCGAGAGGAACCAGTCGCGCCGTTCCGCGCGCCATGCGGGGAAATCACGATGTTCCGGGATGCGCCGCGCGTCACGCATCTGATCCAATACGCGCTCGAACAAGGGCGAGTCGGCCAGTTGCTCCTGCTGCAGCGCAAATAGGCTGATGAAAGGCTGGTTCCAGAAGCGCAGCGCCCGGTCAGGCCCGAAGCGGGCCACGCCGGCCGATAGCCGATCAAGCAAGTCGCGCTGTGCCGCTTCCAACCGTCGATGCTCGACCCGCGCCTGTTCCAGTTCATGCTGGTCCACCGCATAGCCCGCCACCCCGGCCACACCGAGCGGGACATCGACCACGCGCATGGTCCGCCGCTCGCCATCGATCGTGGCGGGCACCATTCGTGCGATCGGCTCGTCCTGCGCGACGGCATCGGCGGCGGCGGCCTGCGCGGAGAGGCCAGCCACAGGCTCCACCAATTCGATGCCCTGGGCAATGACGTCATGCGCGTTGCCGCCATCGACGGCAGCGACATAAGCGCTGTTGACGAGGCTGAGGCGCAGGTCGGGGGTCCGATGCCACATCGGGAAGGGCGCCGCCTCGACCAAGCCCGCCAGCGCTTCGAGCGCGTCGCTCAATTGTTCGACTTTGCTTTGCAGCGAGCGGATTTCCGCCTGGCTGTCGGTCGCGTCGAATATCCACAGCACGACGCCGCCATTGGACGCCAGTTCCGGCCCGGCGGGGGCACCACGTATCAGCAACAATCGCGAGGAGCCTACCCCGCGCACTGGCAGCGCGAAGCTCTTGCCCGCACGCTGCGCCGACGCGATCTCACCCGCCAGCGCCGCGGCATCCTCTGGCTCCAGTCCGCCGTCGGCGGCCGTGAGTTCGGAAGCGAAGTTCGGCACGCGCGGCTTGCCCAGCCATTTGGCGAGGCGATCGGCCGCTTCCATCCGCCCGTCAGGGTGAATGATGACCGGTGCGGCCGGGGCGGACGCCAGCAATGTGGCTAGCCGGTCGAACTTGCCCTGCGCCTGCATGCCCTCGCGCCGCATCCGCTGTCCGCTGGCAAGCGCCCAGACGGCCGCGGCCAGCCATAAGGCCAGCACGACACCCAATATGATGGCGGCAAGGGGGCTGAGCGTCATCATGACGCCGTCTCTCCCTTTCGCCGAACCTGCCTGTCCCTGTACATAATTACGCCCCGACTATCGCAAGTCGGGCGCAGCGGGAAGCGGGGATGCAAAGAATTGCAGGTTGGACGAAGAGACGAGATAAAACGTATGGCTCGCCCCGTCGGCAAGCGGTTTGTGTCTGACGATCTGAGCAGTCTGCGAAAACGTATCCGGCCTTTCAGCATGTG
>MIAK01000004.1:0-52079 GCA_001829085.1 Sphingomonadales bacterium RIFCSPLOWO2_12_FULL_63_15
ACCAGACCGGCCTGACGATCGAGGAACACTACACCGATACTGGTGGAGCATCGGACCATGTGTTCGGTCTCATGCCCTTCTTCGGCTACCGCTTCGCGCCGCGCCTGCGCGACATTAAGGAGCGTCGTTTGCACCTCCTTCCCGGCCAGGAATCTGGCCCCTTGCTCGCCGGCATGACGACCGAACCGATCGCATTGGGCCATGTCGCGGCGCATTGGGACGAACTGCTGCGGTTCGCCACGTCGATCCGCACCGGCACCGTCACCGCTTCGGCGATGCTGCGCCGGCTGTCGGCCTATCCTCGACAGAATGGACTGGCCCTCGCGCTGCGCGAGCTTGGCCGCCTCGAACGCTCGATCTTCATGCTCGACTGGCTGCGCGACATCGATCTGCGCCGGCGCACCCAGGCGGGCCTCAACAAGGGCGAAGCCCGCAACGCGCTCGCCCGTGCGCTCTTCTTTAACCAACTCGGCGAATTGCGTGATCGGCGGTTCGAAAACCAGACCTATCGCGCCTCCGGCCTCAACCTGCTCGTCGCCGCCATCATCCTGTGGAACACCCGCTATCTCGAAATGGCGCTGGCTGATATCGGCACGCCCGACGAGATCGCGCGCCACGTCGCGCCATTGGGCTGGGAGCATATCTCGCTCACAGGGGACTATAGCTGGAATGTCGAAGATCGGCCCGATCCGGATGCCTTGCGGCCGCTGCGCGCCGTCAGCTCCCTCCTCGCCGCGTGATGTTCGCCATCCGTTTGCCCTTGGCGTGCAGATACGTCACTTTCGTGTAGTCACCCCTGCTTGAGCTGTCGCGCGACGATGAGCGCCAGGCATTCTCTGCTGGCTTCGTCGATGATGGTCAGGATGCGGAACTTGCGCCCATCATGCGTCCGACCCTCGACGAAGTCATAGGCCCACACATGCCCTGGATATTCCGGCCGCAGCCGGATGCACGATCCATCGTTAAGCCACAGGCGGCCCCGCTTTGGCTGGCGCTGTGGGACCTTGAGCCCCTCACGCCGCCAGATCCGCTCGACACGCTTATGGTTCACCGTCCAACCCGCATGGCACAGTAATGCCGTCACCCGGCGATAGCCGTAGCGACCATATTGCTTCGCCAACGCGATGATGTCCTCGGTCAGAGCCTGTTCGTCATCCGCCCCGCGCGGCACCTTGCGCTGTGTCGATCGATGCTGCCCCAGCACCCGGCAGACCCGTCGTTCGGATACCGAAAGCTCTCGTCGCACATGATCGATGCAGCGTCGCCGCCGCGCGGGGCTCAGAAGTTTCCCCGTGCGGCTTCCTGCAAGATCAGCTTGTCCAATGTGAGATCTGAGATCGCCCGGCGTAGCCGCAGGTTCTCCTTCTCCAGATCTTTCATCCGCCGCGCCTGGTCAGTCTTCAGGCCGCCATACTCCTTGCGCCAGCGGTAATAAGTCTGCTCGCTGACCGCAATCCGGCGACACGCCTCGGCTGTGCTCGCGCCCTGCGCCAGCACGATCTCAACTTCACGCAGCTTGCCAATAATCTCTTCCGGCTTGTGCTTCTTGCTCGGCATTCAATGTCCCTTTCGTGGTCCAGACTATCATAGTCTCTGGGCCACTCAGCGGGGGGCAGATCAGATCATCTCGACGGATCCCGTTTGCGTTTTGGGTTGGGCGATCGCCTGTCCGCCCAGCACCGAGCGTGCGGCGCCTTCAGCGTCGAGGCTATCGCTTTTGCCATGCTGATAGCGCAACTGTCGATTAGGTCTGGTGACCTCAATGACTTTATGGCCCTGGGCCAGAGATGGCGAGACAGCCCGGCTCCGTATGATCCAGTCCCCTCGATGCCAAAGGCTGTGATGGTGCCCAAGGCACATGCCCAGTCTTCGAGTGTTTTATAGCCCTTGGTTGTCGCTGGAGCCGAAAATGCCGTCAATCGGTTGCCGTTGTTATCGATTGCCACGGCACCATGGATAGATTTTGCGTGTCGACACCGATGATGACACCGTTGATGTTGGTATTGGTCATGTCCTGTCCTTCTCTGAACGGTGCCCGGGCACCGTTCAGAGAAGGACAGGACTGTGAAGGGGCGAAACCGTCAGGCTCCTATCAAGTCACATCTCGCCCGTTGCCAGGACGACTTGATGGCCGACACGTCAACGCAATGACACGGGGTCAATCGTAGCATGGGTCAGACCATCAAGCCGCAGTAACATAATCACAGTCATAGCTGTCGCCGACGGTTCGATCGCGGCTTCAGCGAGGCGCTCGGTGACTTCACGGACACGCAATGCGACCCGCGATTGTTCCAGGGCGTCGAGGACGAAGCTGGCATGGGGAGTGCCCGGATCGACCTGACTGCGGGAACCAAGGCACATCCCCTTTTTAAAGCGCTGTGCAACCGTCGTCAGGATCCGTCGCTGATGATCGTCCCGCCATCGACAACGAGATTATGTCCTGTAACGAAATTACTCGCCGGAGCGGCCAGGAACACGGCCGCGCCTGCGATGTCCACGACGGTGCCGGGTCGCCTGAGCGGGGTCATTGCCATCCGACGCCCCATGAACTGCTCGTCTTCGAGCAAATTCCGAGAAAGGTCTGTGGCAATGAAACCGGGCGAGATGGCGTTGACACGTACCCCAGAAGGCCCCCATTCCACGGCTAGATTGCGCGCGAGCTGAGCAACACCTGCCTTGGCCAGTGCATAGGCATTTATTCGGCCATTCCCCCGGAGTCCTGCAAGGCTCGCCATGAGTATGACCGAACCACCCGCGCATGCAGCAATATGCGGCAGCGCATGGTTACAAAGGACGACTTGGCTCCGCAAATTTATCGCCATTACCCGAGCGTAGTCTTCCATGTCGATGGCTGCAAAGGTGCCTGCCTTGCCCGTAATGCCTGCGTTGCACACTAGCACGTCCAGCCTCCCAAACTCCGCAAGAGCGAACGCGACAAGGGCTTCAAGCTGTGCATCATCGCTGACGTCACAAGCAATTCCTGGCATACCCAAAGCGTTTGAAACAGCGATGGTGTCGTCGTGATTTTCGCTCGAGATCACGACGCGGGCACCTGAATCGATCAACGCTTCGGCCACCGCGCGCCCAATGCCACGCGTTGAGCCGGTGACAATTGCTGCTTTGCCGGACAGAGAAAACAGGTCGTTCATGGCCGACAGATCAACGATAATCCGGTGTTGCTTCAGGCTTGTCTTCCGGCAGCGACGCCCCATTATGGATATACGCTGGCGCCTCAATCAGGATAAAGGCGATACGGCACACTCGCTCGGTCTTGTTTCGCCATAGGTGATTGGTGCCGCGCTGGATGATGATGCCACCCTGTCCAACCGTTTTCCGCGCCCCGTCCTCAAGTTCCAGTTCGATTTCACCGTCAAGAACAATACCATAATCAATCGAGTTTGTCCGATGCATCGGGCTTTCTTTTCCCGGAAGCATGTCCACGACACGGATTACAGATCCACCTTCAAGCGTCAGCCCCGCGTTGCGATGACGACCATCGGTTTCATCATTATTATCCGCAGGAACGGTTTTCGTGGTCCAGATCAGCAGAAACGACGCATCACCCGACGGGATGATTTTGGTTGGTGAAACATCCTCGGACTTGAACACCGCACGGCCATGTTCATCATGACCGGTAACGACCCGCTGGATGGGCGGAAGTCCTGAATCAGACAATTCCATAAAAGCTCCCAATTCAGATAAAACGGACAGGTTCAGTAAGGAGAATCTTGGTATCGGCCGCACCAAACTGCGCGAGGGCGGCTTCATGTATGACTGCCACTAATTCGGCAATATCATAGCCCTTTGGCAGCCCGATTTCGTCAAACTGCGCATAGGGAAAACAACCTTCAATAATCTTCGCGGCGTTGGTGACCGCGCCATGCAGACCTTTCTCGGCAACAATCGTACGCAACTGGCCAGCCCATCCTGATACAAGATTGAGTTCAGCATCACGAAAGATAAATAATTTGCCCGGAGCCTCATCCGCATACGGCGCAACTTCGATCTCATGGGCGAGCAATGCGACTGAGCCTTCGATTGCACGAAAATTATCTTCGTCTGGTCCTATACGGTCACGATAGGCAGCATTGGCTTTTGACAAGGCGAGTTGAGCCATGGTCGGCGTGCGGATGATTGTAACAGCGTCCCGATCCTCAAGGACCGCGTCATCTTGCGATGGTAGATCCTGCACATAGTGATGCACGTACGTGGTAAAACGCCCAGAAACATCTGGTTCGTTCACAACCATAGGGCCGTGGACTGACTCAAGGTGGTGACGAAGCCCCGCTCTGCCCAGATCATGACAGGTCCGCGGCAAGATGACGAGCTTGATCGGTCCGGTGCCCGAAAGACCTTCAGCCACGGACAACACGCTGTGCGATGACGCCGAAGGGTGCACGGCCCTGCGCATCGACACCTTCCATCCGCACACTATCGCCAAATTTCATGAAGCTCGTCTTCGCCTCGCCCAAATCGATGACCTCAATTCCCCGACGTTCTGCAATGCATGATGAGCCTACCTCGCGGAAATTGGCATTGGAAACTGTCCCGGAGCCGATGATCGTACCGGGTACCAGATCACGCGTACGGGCCGCATGAGCTACGAGTTCGTGAAATCCGTGGCCCATTGGTTCACCATTGGCGCTACCGAAATGCCCACCATTCCATGCGACGTTAAGATCTAGGCAGACGCGTCCGTTCCGCCAGTTTGCCCCGAGTTCGTCCGGCGTGATCGCAAATGGTGCCATTGTACAAGGCGGTTTTGCCTGCACCCAGCCGAACCCTGTCTTCATTTCTGGACCGGCAAGCGCTCGCAGCGACCAGTCATTGATCTGAACGATCAACTTGATATGATCCATTGCTTGAGCGGCCGTGGTGCCCATCGGTACCGCATCAACGATCACGCCGAACTCACCCTCGAAATCAATACCGAGCGACTCATCAGGAAACTTCACGTCATCAAGGGGACCGTAGAATGTGTCAGACACACCTTGGTACATCAGGGGGACTGTTGTCTCGATAGGATCGATGCCAAGCACCTGACACATCAGATCACCATGACTCTGGAAAGCCGAGCCGTCGAGCCACTGCCATGCGCGCGGTAAGGGTGCGGCGAGAGCGCTGACATCGAGCGGCTCCTGTAACTTGGTATGAGCCCAAAGGTCCGGAGCAATGGTTTCCCATTGCTCAAGCGCCAACTGCATGGTGCTCGCCGGGGCAGGCGCATAATATAGTCCATCAGATGAGACTATTATCAGCCTCCCATCTTTCGAACCATCGCGCAGGGTGGCCAGGCGCATCTTCGATCTCTCCCGTTTAGCTGTCGTTGATGGCGATACGGAGCCTACGCTAAGAAGACAAAGGCATTTGGTCGATAGGCTCGCATCGATACTATCTGATGGTCGGCACTGATCTCCTCATGCAAAGCCAATCTCACGATCAATTAACATTCCGGGGGAGTATCATGGCCCAATGGTTGAAGCGCGGCGAAGCTGCGGACGTCAAAGCGCAAGCCGATCGCAAGGTACGCGACATCGTGGAAGCCGCGCTGGGCGACATCGAACAACGCGGCGATACCGCCCTGCGTGAAATGAGCATCAAGTTCGACGGATGGGATCGTGAAGATTATCGCCTGTCAGACGCGGAGATCAGTGCTGCGGTTGACAGCCTTTCGCCGCAGGAACGCAAAGACATAGAATTCGCGCAGACGCAGGTGCGAAACTTCGCGCAGGTCCAGCGAAACTCTATGCTGGATGTCGAAGTCGAAACCATGCCTGGCGTGATTCTAGGCCACAAGAATGTACCAATTAACGCAGCGGGCTGCTATGTTCCTGGCGGCAAATATCCGCTACTCGCCAGTGCGCATATGAGCGTAATTACCGCTAAGGTGGCAGGCGTTAAACGCGTCGTCACCTGTGCGCCGCCGTTTCAGGGCAAGCCTGCCCGCGCAATCGTTGCAGCACAGGCAATGGCAGGCGCAGATGCGATCTACGCACTTGGCGGCATCCAAGCGATCGGCGCAATGGCCATCGGCACCCAAAGCATTGATCCAGTCGATATACTTGTCGGCCCAGGCAACGCCTTCGTTGCAGAAGCAAAGCGGCAACTGTTTGGGCGCGTCGGAATCGATCTGTTTGCAGGTCCCACTGAAACACTGATCATCGCGGACGAGATAGGCTGCGACCCTGAACTGGCCGCAACCGATATTCTGGGGCAGGTCGAACATGGCCCCGATAGTCCCGGCGTCTTGCTGACCAACAGCGAGAAGTTTGCGCGCGCGACTATGGTAGAGATTGAGCGCCTGCTACAGATCCTGCCCACGGCCGATTACGCGCGCAAAGCTTGGGAGACATTTGGTGAAGTGATCGTTGCAGAAAGTTATGAGGAAATGGTGCGCATCGCTGATGATATTGCCAGTGAGCATGTGCAGGTAATGACTGCTGATCCCGATTATTTCCTGCACAACATGACCAACTATGGCGCATTGTTTCTGGGTGCGCGAACCAATGTCAGCTTCGGGGACAAGGTGATCGGCACCAACCACACCCTGCCTACCAAAAAAGCGGCCCGCTATACCGGCGGTCTTTGGGTTGGAAAGTTCCTGAAGACCTGCACCTACCAGAAGGTGATGACGGACGAAGCTTCGACCCTTGTCGGAGAGTATTGCAGCCGGCTGTGCGCCCTCGAAGGCTTTGCCGGCCACGGGGAACAGGCAAATATTCGCGTAAGACGCTATGGTGGGCGCAATGTCCCCTACGCTGGTCAGGCAGAACCTAGCGAACTGACGCGGGTATGACCGCCCCTTCGCTTCTCGATCCGCAACTGGTGCCGCTTTTTGTGGGGACGCCGACGCCTGCCTTCTCAGACGCAACCATACCCATCCTGCGCAAGGCGATGACCGGCTCGCCGATCGCTGACGTTGGTATGCACGTCCAAGAGCATCATCTTGACCGAGCAGACGGTACTGCTCTCAGGCTAGTGGTGGTTCGGTCGAATGAAGCAGTCGGCGCATTACCGGTTGTGGTTCATGCTCACCCCGGCGGGTGGATGCTAGGCTCGCCGGAGACTAGTGGGCCGACGTTGGTGGAAATGGCGCTCAACACGTCTTGCGTGGTCGTTTCGGTCGATTACAGACTTGCGCCGGAATATCCTTTTCCCGCAGCGCACGAGGACATGATGGCTGCGTTACGCTGGGTGCGATCCACCGCTCAAGCTCAGGGCTTTGACGCGGAGCGGATTGTGCTGGCTGGTGAAAGCGCAGGCGCGAACATTGCCGCTGGTGTTGCCCTTCGTTGCAGAGACGAAGGGGATGACGACGGCATTGTCGGGTTGTCGATGGTATATTCGCCGCTTGACGATCGGGCAATGTCAAAGCCTGTGCATCCGTATGCGGGTTCAATTGGCCTGAGCGCGAGTCATATCCGGTTCGCATGGACTAGCTACCTTCGTGGTGTCGAGGCAGATCATGTAACCCTCTACGCGGCGCCCGGCCGAGCCGAAAGCCTGACGGGACTGCCTCCCATATTCCTGGCAGTTGGGGCAATTGATCCAGTGGTCGACGAGAATTTAGAGTTTGCCCAATGTCTGATCAGGGATGGCGTGCCGACGACATTGCATATATTTGCTGGAGCGCCGCATGGCTTTGACCGGCTGGAAACGGCCGACGTCACAGTGCAATTGCGCAAGTTGCGCAATGAACATCTCAACCGCTGTATCGCGCTATGACGTCCGGCCCAGTAATTCCCAGCACACCTTCTTTCCGACTTGACGGTATGCGCGCGCTGGTAACCGGCGCTGGTCGTGGCATTGGCGTCGCTGCCGCAGCAGCGCTGGCCGAAGCGGGCGCGCATGTGACAGTCGTTGCACGGTCTGCCGCAGAAATTGACGCTGCTGCCTGCGCTATCGGTCACGGAACCCTCGCCGTGCCTCTCGACGTGTCGGACTTTGACGCAGTTACCGCCTTTTTCGAGGCGCACGAACCATTTCACATTCTAGTCAACAATGCGGGCACCAATCGACCCAAACCAATGTGGGACGTAACGGAAGCCGACTATGACGCGGTCCTGGGTTTGAACCTGAAAGCCGCATACTTCGTTACACAGGCATGCGTTAAACGCATGATTGCAAACAGCACCCCCGGGTCGTTGATCCACATGGGCAGCCAGATGGGTCATGTCGGCGGGCCGAACCGCTCGCTATACTGCGCCAGCAAATGGGCGCTTGAGGGTATGAATAAGAGCTTCGCGCTCGACCTTGCGCCCTATAATATACGTTCGAACACAATTGCGCCGACGTTTATTGAAACGCCGATGACCAAGCCGATGTTCGATGACCCAATCTTTCGAGCCAGTGTTCTCTCGAAGATCAAACTCGGCCGCATTGGCAGGCCCGAAGACCTGATGGGGGCTATTTTATTTCTCGCCTCACACGCGTCCGCATTGATGACTGGAACCAGCCTCGTTGTCGATGGCGGCTGGACTGCTGAATAGGATTTTCACTATGTTTGAACCATTCCCCGGTAATTACGTCTGGAACCTCGGCATCAATCTTGCACTGATTTGCGGAGGCAACCATGGCGAGTTGGACGAAGTATGCCGTCCGGTACGCGAGGCCGCCCAATCGGGAGCCGATGCGGGCTCAGCCCAATTGTTCGAAAGCTGGATTGCAGTAGCGGATCAGGTCACCAGAAATGCCGCGCGTGACGAAGCAGAAGGGTTCCTCCTGTCTGCCGGTGCCAAATATCTACGCGCCTCCGGCTACTATCTGGGGGCCGAACGCCTGCAAAGTCGGGACTATGCGCCACGGTGGGCCGCTTACGACCAAGGGCTCGATCTCTATTACAAAGGGTGCGCACTGTGCGGTCTACATGTTGATCGAGTAGAAATTCCCTATGGCAACAGCGCCTATAATGCAATTTTCGTCCACGACGGCTCGGGTACCCCGCGCCCGACCTTGGTTTCAGTAAACGGCCTCGATTCCATGAAGGAGCAGGTCGATATGGCCGGACATGGAGTGGTAAATCTGGAACGCGGCATGAATACGCTGTTCCTTGACCAACCGGGCACCGGCGAGGCAATCCGCAAGCGTAATCTTCCCGCCGTATATGACGCCGAACGCTGGGGCAGTCCGGCGTTCGATTATTTATTGACACGCACCGATGTGATTCATTCGCAAATCGGCATTTTCGGTCTGTCGTTCGGCGGTTACCACGCTCCACGTATCGCAGCTAACGATCCACGCTATGCCCTATGCGCAGTCATGGGAGCGAACCACCTTTGGGGTCAGCGTCAGCGTGAGCGCGTCTCAAATGAAGGAGAGAACCCCGTCCCGCATTACTGGGACCATGTAATGTGGGTATTTGGCTTTGAAAAGCGTGAAGAATTTCTGGAATATGCCGATCAAATCACGCTCGACGGACAGATTAAGAATATCCGCGTACCGTTCCTGATTACCCATGGCGAGAATGATCGCCAGATCCCCGTTTACAACGCACAGCTATCTTACGATCAGGCAGTCAACAGTCCGAAGCGCACATTGCGTATTTTTACCAAAGACGATTTCGAGGTCGAACATTGTGGGGCTGACAATGGCACGGGAATGCGAAACTACATCGCAGATTGGTGCGCGCAGACATTCGATGCCATGCTTTAGCAGCTTGAAGCATGGCTGAGTTCACGTTCCACCACGGAGGCGTATCCGTCCCTTCGCTTGATGAGGCGATCGACTGGTATGATCATGTGCTTGGTTTTCAACTGGAACGGCGCTTTTATATCGAGGCTGCGCGATCGCACACCGCCATTGTGCGTAAGGGCCACCTGCGGTTCGAGATATTCGAAGTCGAAGGCGCTTCCCCCCTGCCCCGCTATCGCCGTGATCCGAAGGAAGACTTGGCCACACATGGCAACAAACATGTTGCGTTTCAGATCGCTAACCTGACAGCGTTTTTGCTCGAGATGAAGTACAAGGGGGCAGACATCGCACTTATCGTACAGGAAGAATTTGGATCGGCTTGTTTCATTCGCGATTGCGCCGGCAATCTGATCGAGTTTGTTGAAGAGGGTTTGAGATGATTTACGAATTTGCGACTATAACCATTGACCCCGCACGGGCTGATGATTTTGAAGCCGCAGTAAACATGGCGCGTCCCTATTTCGAGGAAGCGCCGGGATTCGTTTCGTTTGCGCTGCAAAAGTCGATCGAGAATGTCGGACGGTATATTTTGATTGTTGGCTGGGAAACTGTCGAAGCACATGTAATCGACTTTAGAAATGCAGAAGGTTTCCAGGCATGGCGGAATCTGGTTGGGGGGTTCTTTACTTCACCTCCAACGGTTGAACACACAAATACTATAATATGAATCTATGATAGCGTTGATGAAGGGCCGCTCTGCATCGCAGAACGGCCCTTTCTTTTGCCCGGGAAATGAGCACCGCTCGGCGAATTTCTCGCACCCTGGGCACCTCCATTAGCCGCGTGATTTGAAGCGCATGGAAGTGCTGCGGTCAGTGGGGCGTCGGTTGATCGCTCGGCGCCTGATATTGGCTTGTTATCGGTGTATTTCAGCGCCGATTTTCATTTTTGGGCGCATTTATCCTGCCGCTGTCCGTCGTTCGTGGAAGATCAGGCGCTTCATATTGTAAGCCAGATTGACGAGGGTGATCTTGGCCTCGGCGCGCTTGATGCCGATCGTGCGGATAAACAGCCTCATGTGCGCTTTTTCCTGCGCAAAGACATGTTCGACCCGCGCGCGGATTTTGGATTTGACCCTGTTGGCGGCACGCAGTCGGTCTGACCTGGGCCTGGCCCGAGGCTTTTTGCGGTGGATGCGGCTGATCCGACCATGTGCCGCGAGCCACGCCTCATTGGTCTTTGAGCGGTAAGCGGTGTCGGCCCAGACGTCGGATGCGGTGTTGTCGGTCGTGACCACTTCCCGGAGCTGTGATCCGTCGTGCCGCGCACCGTGGGTCACCACTGATTTTCGGATGAAGCCAAAGCGCTTGTCGATGGCAATATGGTTCTTGTAGCCAAAGCTGGGGATCGCAATGTCGATCTGCGGTTTGCCGCTCATGGCGGTACGGGCCTTGGCAAACTTCACGCTCCAGCGCGCATCCACATCCTTTTGTGCCGCCTTTGCGGGCTTTTCGGGCCAGACTTCACGGGCTGTCTTGCCTGTCTTGATCGCCTCCTTCTCCTCCTGCGTGTTGCGCTGTTTGGGAGCGGCAACAAGCGTAGCGTCAACGATCTGCCCACCCATCGCCAGATAACCATTGGTACGCAGCCGGTCGTCGAACGCATCGAACAGCACCGCGATCGCCTTCGCCTCGGTCAGGCGTTCGCGAAACAGCCGGATCGTGTTTGCGTCAGGCGTCGGTGCGCCAAGGTCAAAGCCCAGGAAGCGAAGCCAACTCAGCCGGTCCCGGATCAGATATTCCATCCGCGCATCGCTCACATTATTCTGCGCCGCCAGGATCAGCACCTTGAACATCGCCACAGGATCATAGGGCGGTCGGCCACCCTTGGCCCTGTCCGAATAGGCAAGTGCGCCCTCAAGGATCGGACGAAATCCTTCGAAGTCGACGATCTGGCCCAGCTCCTCCAGCGGATCACCGTTCGCAGACAACCGCTTCAGATGATCCGACAATCCGAACAAACCCGACTGCTTCATCACCGTCTCCCGTCAGAGAAAATGAATCATATCAACACGAATTTGGCGAGAGGTTTTTGGAGGTGCCCCCCTTACGTCCGAGATAAGGAGCGGGCTCAACCCCACCAAACGCTCCTAAGCCTATTCTAGACAACAGTCTTGAGAACAGCCTCCTACCTCACAGCAAGGCGGGGCTCGGCGGATGGATACGGCCTACCTAAAGTACGGAGTTAAAATGGCGCGTTGAGCCGATGCAATGCAGCACCCAAAAGTTCTGCATGGATTTTGGGATCGCCATGTTGAAGTTGGAGCTGACCGACGGCGACGCTCGTCTCAATCACGTCACGACAGCGATCAAACCGACGCTCCTGATAAGCCAACAGGGCCTCCCCGAGATCGTTTGTCCGGGCAAGTTCTTCCGCCAGAACGATGCCGCTTTCAACTGCCATTCCTGCTCCGGATGCAAGATGCGGTGTTGTGGCGTGCACGGCGTCACCCACCAGAACAACACGTTTGTTGAACCAGTTTTTCGGCTGGAGAACTGCCGCCAGCGGGCGATAGTTTATCCAGTCCTCGCGGCTCATATTGTCTCGAATCCAGCCGGCGCTGCCTCCGAAATCGGCCAACAGTCCCTTCAACGTCACAAACAATTCATCGTCGTTCATATGTGATTCGCGTTCGACATGTGGCGTGAGCATCCACATATAAACCTTATCCGGGGCGCATGCGGTAATGCCGCAGGGACTCGCGTGCCCCAGGAAAAACTCGCCTGTCGCCAAGCCAGGAGGCTTGCGAATTGAAATGCGCCAGCAGCCCTGCCCTGTGGGAATTGCAGGGCCCATGTGCGGGAATGCCAGGGTTCTGATGCTGGAGGACACACTATCGGCACCAATCACCAGATCATAGCTGGCGGTGGAAGCATTCGAGAACGTCACGTCCGTTCGATCATCCAGCACTTCCAGAGCGCTAACGCTGAGACCCAGGCGGACGGCGATATCGAGTTCACGGACCCGCGACTGCATGATGCGGTGCAAGACCGGCCTCATGATGCCGCCCGTAGCCGGAAGCCCCTCTTCGATCGCGGGCTCATCAAGATCCAGCATGTGAGTGCCGTCGTAACGAAACAAACGCGTCGTGCTGGTTATGGCACCTTCCGCCTTGATCGCCTCGATCATACCAAGCTGCTTGTAAGCTCTAAGCGTTGGACCGGTTATGGTTATTCCCGCTCCATATACGCGCCAATGAGGATCGATATCGATTAGTTCGACATCTACCCCTCTTTCAGCAAGACTAATGGCTGTCGCCATGCCGCCGATCCCTCCGCCAACGACAAGCGCCGTCGCGATACTCCCAATCTGTTTCTTTATCATGGGAGCAGATCTACAGAATGACGGGCATCAGACAAATTGGTCCTGTCAATAGGCGGCAATCGACAGAATCGTTACGACCTGTCCGCAAACCCCTGATATCGCGCATTCAAAGAAGTGGAGAGAAGATGCGAGTAGTTATCACAGGCGCAGGTGGCTTCGTCGGACGTGAAATCAGCAAACAGTTGATCCTGCGTGGCGACGATGTGGTCGGTCTCGACGTCAACGGCGCCGGCATGCTTCACGGCATACGGCACGTAATTGGTGAAATGTCAGACCCTGCTGTTCGGAAAGACCTACTTAACGAGGCATATGATGCGTTGATACACTTGGCGACCGTGCCAGGCGGTGCTGCAGAAGCCGACCCCGCAGCGTCGCGACGCGTGAATGTCGATGCTATGTACGATCTACTGATCGAAGCTTCCGAGAAGCGAGCAGGTGTGCGTGTAGTTTATGCCAGTTCGATCGCGGTTTTTGGGGACATATTGCCAGATCTGGTCGATGATCAGACCCCGCTTTCCCCCAGAATGATCTATGCAGGTCACAAGGCGATGATGGAAGACGTCGTCGCCATGTTCTCCAATCGAAACCAGATCGACGGCGTGACACTGCGTCTGCCAGGTATTCTAGCGCGGCCGAAGGGGCCGTCCGGAATGAAGTCTGCATTCATGTCAGATCTTTTTCATGCCTTGAAGAACGGCGAGCCGTTTGAATGTCCTGTGTCCGCAGGCGGAACCATCTGGGCCCAATCGGTGAAAAAATGCGCCGAAAACTTCGTCAAGGCGGTGACTTTGGATAGCACCCTACTGCCGGCGACTCGGGCGGTTACGCTTCCTGCAATTCATATTTCAATGGAAGCGCTAGCATCGGAAATCGCATCACAATGCCGCGTTTCATCCGATCTTGTCTCATACAAGCCGGATATGCTACTTGAAGCTGCATTTGCGAGACAACCAAGGCTTATGACGCCAGCTGCCGAACATGCCGGTTTGGCCCATGATGGAAACCCTGCTACGCTTGTCCGTAACGCCCTGTCATTGATATAAGGGGCGATGGAGATGGCGATGCGGTTCGGACGGCTTGATCTCAATCTGCTTGTTGCATTGGATGCTTTGCTGACAGAACGTAGCGTCAGTATGGCAGCCGACCGCCTTTGTCTATCGCAGTCGGCAACGTCCAGCGCTCTTGGCCGCCTTCGAGAGTATTTTGGGGACGACCTGCTAGTCCTCAAAGGTCGCCACATGATCCTAACGGCTCGTGCCGAGGAACTTATCGATCCCGTCCGCACCGTCCTAGAACAGATCCGGACGACGGTGGCTGTCGCACCGCCATTTGATCCTTCCACTGCAGATAGAGTTATCCGGATCATGGCCTCGGACTATTCGACCGAGGTGCTGCTAGCCGGTGTGATGGCTAATCTCGAAAGGGATGCGCCTAATATCCGTTTTGAAATACACCCGATGCATGACTCGCCCATCGAGGCGATCGAACGGGGATATATCGATCTCTTACTGACCATAGACTATGCAATTTCGGCAGACCATCCCAGCCAGCTTCTGTTTGAAGATGACTACGTCGTCGTCGGAGCTCGTGAAAATTCTGCGATGTCTGTTCCAATGACACGGGAGCTATATTTTGAACTCGGGCATATTACCGCCCGATTTGGCAAGGCGCGGGTACCAGCTTTCGATGACTGGTTTGTCCGCCGTCAAAAGCAGCAGCGGCGCATTGAAGTTGTTGCACCGACTTTTCTGTCTCTTCCAGGTCTTATCGTTGGCACCAACCGCGTTGCCACCATGCATCGTCGTATGGCCGAGGTTTTCGTCCGTTCACTGCCTTTGGTGATGCGCGAAATCCCCTTTGCCATCCCTCCAATTCGAGAGACGATACAGTGGAATATCGCGAATAACAATGATCGGGCGCTGCGCTGGATGGTTGAGCAGTTGCTGGCAGCTGCCAGCGCATGCGCCCCTCCAGAGAGGAATGTTGTTCCGTTACATGCAGGTTCGGCTATCGATCGCTCTATGATTGAGGCAGAGTATCGAATGAATCATCCTCAGCGCTGAAACGCTATCGTAACAGAAGCCAACACAGATAAGTCATCTAGCGCGTCAATAGCAATGATCCGAAAACATCGGCTTTAGCGCATGCGTACTATTTGCCAAAACAACGGACTGATAATAATCCGGAGTTTTTATGGCCCCTGCAACATCGCAAGCAGTCCTTGGCGTCGAAAGTGTCCTGTTCGGCGTCACTGACGTGGCCGAACATACCCGTTTCTGGGTGGACTTCGGCCTCCCGCTCGAATCCAGCAGCGATGAAGAAAGCGTCTTCCGACTTCAGTCTGGCAGTCGCGTGATCGTCCTCAAGCACGGCGATCCGCGACTTCCTACGCCTGACCCCTTCCCCGGCGACGGCATCAAAGAGACGGTATGGGGCGTCGATACCGCTCAAAATCTTGAAAAAATCGCCACCAGCCTAGCAGGGGAAGTGATCGTGTCGCGTGATACCGATGGCACCGTGCACTGCATATGCCCGGACGGTCAACCCATCGCTGCGCGGGTTTGGGAGAAGCGGACTGTGGTGTCCGAAACCAGCCCGGTCAATACACCGTCGAGCTGGCCGCGCTTTAATCAACATCGCATATGGCGTCGTCACGCTATCCCCAAGACGATTAATCATGTGGTCTTCTTCTCACCGGACTATGTGGGTAGCTTCGAATTTTATGAGCGGCACTTAGGTTTTCGCTATGTCGATCACTCAAAGGGGACAGGCATATTTTCGCGGGCCGGCGGGACGTTTGAGCACCATTCGATCTTCTGGGTGAACTGTGACTTGCCGATCGCCCCCGACTATTTCAAGTTCATGCATATTGCGTTCGGCATGGACGATATTGACGAAGTAATGCTCGGCGCTAACATCATGGACAATAAGGGTTGGAAGAACAGCACGATGAACACCAGTGGTGGGATATCGCGCCACCGTATTTCCAGCGCTATTTATTATTACTGCGAAATTCCTGGCCATGCAGGCGAGGCCGAATATCACGCCGATACTGACTATCTTGACGATGGATGGGTTCCGCGCGCTTGGGATTTCAAGTTTGGGTCGCTACTATGGTCACATAATGCCCCTGCAATTTTCCGGGGTGACGATATTCCTTGGGACATGTCCTTTGATGCGGACCGCAGAAGCTTTGACCCGTTTCGTCGCACAAAGCCGGGGAAACAGTTGATCGAGGGCGACCTTGCCAGACTGACGCAAGACGACGAGCACGCGATCTGATTTGCAGCGTAGCGGCCACTAGGCCGCTACGCTGCTCTCCTGTGCAATCAACTTCTCTAGGATGCGTCTGGCTCTCGTCCCACCTTGGTCGATACCGAGCGAAAGCGGCTTTTGACTCCAAAATTCCTGGCCCTTCACGTTGTTGTACGCAGCCTCGATCATCGGCTTGTCTTCGATGTCAAATGCGTCCCCGAACAAGGCGAGAAGCATCGTATCAACTTCAGGATTGTCAAGGTCATGAAAGCGGGTCGATGACCAGAAATAGTGGGTGCTATGATCATCTGCGGGAGTAAGGATATGAGCCTGAGGCACTTCCATTCCTGCCTGGCGGTCAGCACCGTGCGCTGTTACGCCCACATTCAACCGCATACTGGCTGGGGCATTCCATCTCATATCCAACCAGTGATCGACTTTGGCGTCCGGCGCGAACATGTTTTGCGCCATTGAGGGTGGCGCGATGCCTGGCATCCACCAATTGGAATATAATGTGTTGCCCTCAGCGCTCACGGAATGTTCACCAGCAAATATGACACCCTGACCGGCGAATGTGCCCTTGTGAACGAACTCAATATGCGAGAGATCGAGCAAATTATCTGTGCCATATTCGTAGTTTGCGTGCATTAGGGTGTAGCCACGAACCGTGCGACTTAACGCGGTGTCAGGCACGAAACCAAAATCGGGAATTAATGTCGCATCGGCTGAATCAGGTGCTCCATTCCAGAGCCAAACAATCCCGTCCTTTTCTTCCACTCTAAAGGAGGGGATATCCGACCCTGCCGGGATACGGCTCGAAAAAGGATTATGGACGCACTTCCCCGCTGAAGAAAATTCAAGGCCGTGATAACCGCAGACTACCCGGTCGCCCGCCCGTTGCCCTTTGGATAATGGCGCGAAACGATGCGGACAGCGATCCAATAGCGCACAAATCTTCCCATCGCTAAGGCGGTAGAAATAGATCGGCTTGCCCGCGACGAGTCGAGCAAGACCCGCAGCGCCGACTTCGTCGGCCCACCCGCCCATATACCAACTGTTCTGAAGCCAGCCCAATGGTCATCCCCTCTTCTTTTGTGTACTTAAAGTACATATTAAGAAGGATGAGACAGGTCAAGCCTGTCGGCTGCCAGAAGGCCCGGGAGCACTAGCGCAACCGTAGCTGACACTCTCGAGGATATTGCGCTGTCACAAATTGGGGGGTGAACCAAACCGATAAGCGCCCGTTCAAAGATACCTGCTCGAATGGCGTGAACAAGCTGGTCGGCCACATCTTTGCTATCCAGATCCCTGCGAACATCGAACCCCTTACGGTCGTCAAGGAGTCGTGAGATGGCATTCACGACAACGGCGTGGCCATGCTCATAGAAGGCTTGGGCGCCGCGGGAATCGCCGCCGGCTGCACTCACCACTGCGCGGTACAGCGCAAGAGCCGCCGGCGTCAGATAGAACCGCATAACACCGCCGAGCGTGCGTTCCAACACGGACGTCAGCGACGCGGAATGTGTGGCTTCGGTATCAAATACCAACGCGGCCATAGCGGAACGCGCCTCTGCTTCGATCGCGGCGGCTATCAATCCGGTGCGGTCGCCGAAATATTTCGTCAATGTAGCCTTCGATCCACCCGCTAGCCGGAGAACCTCGTTTACGTTGAACCGATCGACGCCCACCGTGGTGATTTGTACGCAGGCGTGATGTATCATCGCCTCGCAGCGTGACACCGCAGCATGGCGCTTTGCCGAACTACTCATATATTCACCTGGTGATAAATCCCGCAAACCTGATTGCGGGATCGAACTAACGCCAGCCGACCGTTCACCATCCTTCATGCCGTATCAACCGATCCTCGAACGCCTTGCCGGGACCAGATCGCACCTGTCGCGTGTCAGCTCAAGACCGCACTGCGACTCAGAATGAATCATCCACAAACAAAAGAAAAACCCTGCGGATGCCTCTGGCACACGCAGGGTTTTTTATATGGCAGAGCCAAGTCAGCCTAGAAGTTAAACGAAGCCCGAAGCCCGTAGGTGCGCGGTGGTCGCAAGACGGCGTAAACAGTCTGGAGCACCGGACGAACCACTGTTCCGCCCAATATTGTCTTGTCCTCAATGTTGTTCACGTAGGCCGTCAGTGACCAGCGTTTGTCAGGACCTTCAAGGGTCACATAGGCATCTGACGTCATGTACCCCTCCTGCTTCTGTTCAGGCAAATATTCAATATTAGTGAAGCGGCTGGACTCAATCCTTGTACGCCCACCCAATACCAACATAAGATCGCCTACCGGAATCTCATGGTCATACCCAAGGTTCAAGGAGAATTCTGGGGAGTTGATTGTTGGAAAGCCTGAGCAGTCGATATCGAACAGCCTCGAAGGAATTGGCGTACCCGGATTTGCGGAGCGCCCGTTCGTGACCGAGCAGCCATTGCGGATCGGACCGCCGGACGCGGAAATAGCTGTGTAATTCAGCTCTTTATACTTCGCGTTGAGATACTGAAAATCAGCGGAGAAAAGTCCGTGATCGCCAATCTTCACGCGCAGTTCGGTATCAACACCATACATTCTGGCGCGACCAGCGTTGATCGTTACGCCACCAGGAACAGATATCGGCCCGGATTGCACCGCGCCAACAAATGAGATTTGTTGATCCGCATAATCCCAGTAGAAGGCTTCGACATTGAGCTGAATTCGGCCGTCAGCGAACCTGTTTTTTGAACCGATGGTGTAAGCAGTGAGCTTTTCAGGGGCGAAGGTGTTGTTTGGCGGAGACGCTACGAAGAACCCGCCCGCCTTGAAACCAGTAGCAATATTGGCATAGAGAAGCGAAGCCGCACCGATGTCAGCCTCTACACCAAGCTTCCAGGTAAAGCGCTTGAATGATTGATCGCCTGTGAAAGGCACACCCAGAGGCGGTAAAATAACGCCTGGCCGCCCGCCCGATGCTAGCGCGGTGCGTTGCGTGCGATCTTCCTTGGTATAGCGCCCACCTGCAACAAGGCGAAAGCTGTCGCTAAGCGAGTAGGTGCCCTGTCCAAACGCGGCGTAACTTTTTGTGCCAAGATTTGGTGTAAACCGCGTTGTCGAGAGAGCGCCCTGGTCAAAGAAGTTGAGCGCACTTTGGTCTTCTTTGAAATAATATGCACCCAGTACGTACTGGAAATCAGATTTGCCGTTGGATGACAGTCGGACTTCGAGCGAGGTTTGCTTGCTGACTTCATCGGTGCGCGTCAAAAATCCAGGCGCATAGCCATCATACCGATTGTCGCTACGGCGATAGGCGGGAACGACCGTCAGCGTTGCAAATCCAAGATCACCCTGAATTTCGGCGCTTATGCCATAATAATCCGAATCGATAAAACCATCATTCTTTGGCGCCGCGACGCAGCCGCTAGTGATGAAACCCCCGAAGCCACCGCAAAAGGGTGGCGCAAATAGAGTACCAGCATATGCTGCCAAAGCTGCAACGCTACGAGGGTCTGAACCGCCGATCCGATCGGAAAGTGCAGGCGCAGCATATCCTGCGCTTACACCTGCCGGAAATGCCGAACCCGGGGAAAGCACGCTACCGACCCCCTTTCCTCCTTGGTGGAAATAGTCGGTGGTCAGGAGAATGGACCAATCATCCGAGGGCTTTGCGAGGATAGATGCACGCACAGCCTGCCCGCTGTCGTCTTGATAGCCGTCCGAAAGGTAGCCGTCACGCTCTACGATCTGAGTGGCGAAACGCATGGCAACATTGTCGCCTAGCGGGATGTTCAATGCACCGGCAGCTTTAACGCTGTCGTAGTTGCCATATTCGAAACTGGCACTGCCGCCGAACTCGCCCAGGCTTGGTTTGCGCGGTATGACGTTGATGGCACCGCCCGTTGCATTGCGGCCATAGAGAGTTCCTTGTGGTCCCTTCACGACTTCGACGCGTTCGAGGTCGTAGAAAATACCCCCGAGCGAAGAAGGTCGTGCCACAAACACGCCACCTACGTTAAGGGCTATCGCATTTTCTGCAAACGAGTTGCCTTGTTGCGACCCCACCCCCCGCAGATATAAGCTGAGCGACGTACCCGCCGATGGCTGGACCACCAAGGAAGGAACCAGTCGCGAAAGACCCACTGCATCTGATGCACCAGCATTAATGATCGCGTCGCCCGAAACAGCTGAAACTGCCACAGCCACGCGCTGAAGGCTTTCTTCGCGACGCTGCGCTGTGACTACAATGTCATCGAGGCCATTTGTCGGCACGCTGCTACCGACGGCGTCTTGCGCCAAGCTTGGCATCGTAACGCTGATTGCGGCAATCGCTACGCTGCATCGAAGCATAAATATCTTAGGCATGTGCCCCCCCTGGATTTTTTGATTGGTCTTCATATTTTCTATCGTTGTCGGCTGTCAGTCACAAATTGCTTATCTGGGTGTGTTGCTATCTGTTGCGTAGATACACCGCCTGTCTTGCGCGCGTCCGAAATCACTGCTCGAAATAGAAACTACGATTTGTTCGCTTCGGGCGACTGGGCAAGCACATACTTGGCCGCAATCGGCGTGCTGCATCGCTGCATCGGGGCCGCCGACCTGATTGAAGCGTAAACGTGATCGGTCTGTGATCAGATGCCGTGCGCTCGTAGTTTTGTATGATGTTTAGAATGCCCGCGAGACGGCAATTGAGTGGCACGTCTCTGTTTGAGCCCTACCAAACATCCGCATTCCCTTCATAAGCGGGCAGATCCTCCGCGAGATTGCAGCAACTCATTTCGATGAAACAAGCCATCCTTCATAACGACAGGCATGCGATCCTTGCCTTCAAGGATCGCTACGTCTGCGGTGGGATCACCATCAATGAGCAGAATGTCCGCGAGTTTGCCGGCCTTTATCTCGCCCACATCCATGGCCATCAATTCTCCCCCGTGCCGCGTGGCGGCGACCAGAACGTCGATTGAGCTAAAGCCGAGCAGATCGACAAAGATTTTAAGGTCACGCGCATTGCGCCCCACCGGATTGTACGGGAAACCATAGTCGCCGCCAGGCAACACGCGGATCCCGCGCTTACGCATTTTGGGATAGACCTCCGCCATCAGTTCGAGCCCCGACACGGCCCCCATCCGCGTAGCCTCGGCGAGACCAATTCCGAACGCGCTAGCTTCATGGACTCGGGCATAGAGCAGCCCAGGCGCGGGTGCGGTGAACAGCTCGTGCTTGCGCGCTTCGAGCATGTCGAGTGCTTCTTCGTCGGCATATGTACAGTGGTAAATCGCACGAAAGCCCGCGCGGCACGCCTGCTTCACAGCCTCCGCCGCTTGGGCATGGCAGGCGAGCCAGACCCCCTGCTCGCGGGCAGCCTGACCTATAGCACGGGTTTCTTCTTCGGAGTACATGAGCACCTGTGAACCACCGGGTGCAAAACCTTCGTCGCTCGACAGGAGGAACTTGATAGTGTCGCAGCCAAGTGTCTTCATATCGGCGACATATTGACGTAGTCCTTGGATGTCGCGATCGTGCGTTGGATCATGACCTTCGGGAACGCCCATCACACCCTCGGCGCCTTTTTCGAGCGCCGAAGCCCGCAATCGCGGCCCAGCTAGTGCGCCGCGGTTAATCGCATCCCGCAGCACTACTTCGAAGCGTTCGCCCAGTGACCCCGCCGAGTAGGCGCTAGTGAAGCCGTGATCGAGGGTGATGCGCGCATTTTGCGCTGTTACCAGCAGATGCTCCTCAAGCGGAAGCTTCATCGTATTTACGACGCGCTCTACCGAGGAGGGCCAGGTGAGGTGGGCGTGGGCTTCCACAAGGCCTGGCATCAGCGTCCGCCCTCCCCCATCGATATGTTCTACATGTTCGCGGTTGATCTGCTCATTGCCTTTGGCGACGGCGGAGATACGGTTGCCCTCCACGCACACTTCACCCGGATATAGCGTCGCGCCGGAGCCGTCGAAGATCGACACGTTTGTAAACAGGATCGGTTTCATGCTCCGGTATCCGCGATGAGAGAGGCGGCGGTGATCCCGGCTATTGCGCATAGCTCGTCATTGTCAGAGGTATCGCCACTGACTCCAACCGCACCGATCAGACGACGGTCCGCGTCGCGGATCAGTACACCGCCTGGCACAGGCAGGATCCCCTTGGGGAAAATCCCATTGAGCGCCGCTATGAACGACGGAACAGCAGCTGCCCGTTTGGCAATTTCCCGACCTCCAAAGCCCATTCCCAAACAGCCGGCTGCCTTCGCCGTTGCAATTTCAGGCCGCAATATGGAGGCGTGCTCATCGCGTTTGAGGGCCAGCACATGGGCTCCAGCATCCAGGACGACAATGCAAAGCGGCTGTAGCCCCAGCGCATTGCCCTTCTCAAGAGCAGCATCGCAGATTGCTGTAGCATTGGATAATGTAAGCATCATGCTATCTCCCTCTCCATCCAGCGCTGGACAATGCGCCGCGCCTGTACGGCCGCAGTGTCCATTTTCACACTGATCTCGCGCGTCCGATTGCTGCGCGGATCGCGGGTCATGACGCGCTGGACAGCTTCAATGATCGCCTCATCCTCGGCAAAGCCCATCTTTGTAATGGCCTCGATGTGCGCCATCTGCTCGGGATCGGTGCCGAAATCACGCGCGACAATCCAAAAGTATAACATGTGCGTAGTATCGATCGGGGTCGTGGCATGAGTAACGCGAAATCGCCCGGTGATGGTTCCCGCGTTCGGGTCTATCAGGTCCACTGCGGCGATCTGCAAGGCCGGGGATATGAAAGACCCGTAATTCTCTCGATCATAGGGCGTGCCCGGCGCAATACCGAGCGGCTCGGCAAAAACGGGTGGCAGGGCGCTGCGGCTGAAACTCTGATGGTAAGAGACTATATCGCCTTCGGTAGTGAAACGCGGCGGATCGACCCAGTCGGTTATCTTGAAGCTCGATGCATGAACATAACCGAAATGCGTAAGATCAAGAACATTTTCCTTCAGGAGCATATAATTGGCGGCGAGTTCCATGATCCCTTCGACTTTGGCAAAACTTGGATCATCGGCCCATTCCAGCACATGCGGCAACGGCGCTTCCTCGATACGGTCCGGGTCGCCCAGATAGATCCATATGAACGATCCTTGCTCGATCACAGGGAACGAGCGTACCCGTGCAGCAGCTGGCGGGGATATCATTGAAGGTACACGCAGGCATCTTCCGTCAGACGAGAAGGTAAAGCCATGGTAGCCGCACTGCACGTCGTCACCCCGCAACGTGCCGAGCGATAATGGAGCTGCACGGTGCGGACAACGGTCCTCGATCGCCACTGGGCTGCCATCTTCCTTACGGTAGAGTAACACTGGGGTATCCAGAAGCCAGCGGCCAACAAGTTCCCGCCCGACCTGCGATGACAGGCCAGCCACCCACCAGCAATTGTAAGGGTAGTTGCGCTGTTCTGCAGCAATGGGCGGATCCCAGAATGAAGTGGAATTGGGTGCAGATGCACTCATGGCAGGCTTCCTTCTTTGTTTACTAAAAGGATGTCGCCTTCTATCGGCCGTTCGCTATGGTGGTAGCGCGGCAGGAGCATAAACAATATGGCCGCGATGCCAAGCAGCCCGGAGGTGACAATAAGCGCGGCGGCATAGCTTCCCGTGCGGTCGAACAACAACCCGATCCAGGCGGGGCTGGCCCCAGCAGCGAGCATGAACGCTGCATATTGCAGAGCATAAGCCCGACCAAACACCGCCGTGCCGAAGTATCGGGAGGTGAGATATCCCACGAGGTCAGCCTCTGCGCCCATAGCACACCCAAAAGCCGCAGCCGCGACGGGTGCGAGCGGCGCGCCGCCGAACAAAAGCGCCAGGCACCCTCCGGCTGCCAGCAGGCAGACCGCCCCAGCAACCCATGGCGCATGGACGTGATCGGCGAGCCAGCCGATCGCAATCCTGCTCAGAATGACAAAGATCCCGATCAGGGCAGCGTAGCCCGCTGCTTGTGACGAGGACAGCCCCGCATCATGGAGCATAGGTACGAAATGGGGGAGGAAGCCCGCAAACGCCAATGCCATCACTACAAAGGCAGCGAGCTGGTGACGAAACAGTGGCATAGACAAAAGAGGTGGACCGTCTGGTCCCGAGGGCACGGGCATGGCGCTTCTGCCACGAAGGCCTATTATAGCAGGTAGCAGGCCCAGTGCTGCAAACCCCGCTAAAACATAATAGCCCGATCGCCATCCGTAACCGGCGATGACGGCTGCAACGACCGGCGGCACCAGCGCGGCCGACACCCCAATACCCATTTGCGTCAAGCCAAGAGCCAAGCCCCTCGCTCGATCGAAGGTGACACTCACCGCGCGCATGTAGCTGATTGGGGCAGAGCCGACTGCAAACAGTCCAAGCGCCGCAGTCAGAACGAAATAGCCAATAACCGACTGCGTTACACCGCCCAGCAACAGGAAGCCAACCACGAGCATGGCTGATCCTATCACCGTCGGGCGTCGGGACCCGTGGCGATCAACCATTTTGCCTACAACGGGCAACCCTACAGCCATTGCAACGGTAGCAGCAAAGAATGCCATTCCGAACTGGCCCCGCGTGAGCCCAATCGCTTCAGACAACTCCGGGACAAATAGTCCGATATTATAGGTGAAGAGACTCGAGATACCAAGTCCCGACCCCAATGCTGCCATAGCGACAACTGGCCATCCCCGCCGGAACTCTTCGCTACCGAACCGCTTGCTGCCCATCAGAAGCGGATCGCAGTACGCACGCCGTATCGGCGTGGATCGTTCAGCGTGCCGAACGGAAAGGCGTTCAAAGCGGTGACTTGGGTAAAGTGTCGATTGTCGAGGATATTATCGCCGAACAACGTAACGCTCCAGCGGTCGTCCACCGGTGCCAGCGTGAGACGCGCACCCAGTTCGCTCCATCCACCCGACCGAAAAGCAGCGCCGTCTTGGCTGGTTTCAAGGAAAAACGTATTACTTTGATAGCGGTAATTGACGCCTGCAGCCAGTTTTAGGTCGGACCCAATCTCGGTTTCGTAATCCGCTGTAGCAGCAACCTGCCACTCCGGTGCCCGACTGAGCCGGTTCCCGTCGATGTTAACGACTTCGAGTGGGACCGTGGCACCTAACCGGAAGCGCGCTGCCCGTGGAACCTGCGTTAGCGTGCCTTGGCTAAATTTCGCGTCGAGATAGGCCGCAGTCAAGCCAAAGCGCAGCCCGCGGGCAGGTGCCAGCGCCGCCTCAAGTTCGACTCCCTTGACCTTGGCCGACGCAGCGTTCTGTATGTTCACCCCACCGGTGGGGACTGGTACCCGGACTTGAAGATTGTCGTAGCCATATGTAAAACCGTTAAGGTTGAAACGCAGTATGCGGTCAAACAATTCAGTTTTGATGCCTACTTCATAAGCGTCAATTGTCTCTGGTTCAAAAGCTGGACTTAGCCCGAAGGCATTGAAGCCGCCTGACTTGAAGCCCTGACTATAACTTGCATATAGCAGCATGTCGGCGTTGATCTTATAGTCGATTACTGCGCGAATTGAGAAATTATCAAAGCTGACCTTGGAGCGAAAAGTAGGTGGAGCGGCAATGACGAAGCCGTTGGGCACGACGCGGCCGACCACTGGGGAAAAGCCGCTCTGGATCGTTGTGACCTGTTGCGTAACGTCAAAGCGCTTCTTCTCGTAGCTATAGCGTGCGCCGCCACGAAGAGTGAGCCCTTCGACAATCTCGAAGCTGGCATCGCCAAATGCGGCATAGGAGTCGAGCTCTTGGTGGGCACGAAACACAGCGCTGGTGCCAAGGCCGAAATAGGCGCTGGCATTGTAGATCCGAAACGGATCGACATTGTTGTTCTCGTGTATGTAAAATGCTCCCAGCGTCCAATTGAAGGGACCGTTGCCGACCGGTGAACCGATCCGCACTTCCTGGGTGATCTGATCGTTGCGCAGGCGCGCAGCGTTGAAGGCGCGCAGCGGACCGCCGGTCTGATCAGCAGGCGCGGTGTTGTCCGCATCCGCCTGTCCATCGACTGCGAAGCGACGATAACCTGTCGCCGAATTCAAAGTGACTGCGTCGCCTTCATATTCGATTAACAGCGTCGCCGAATCGGTCTTTATCCGGTTGTAGGTTTTCTCGTCGAACGCATAAATGTTGTTCTTCATGACCTGCTTGAGGTCTGGTCGCAAAATAAACGGGCTGTCGGTTGTGCCGCCAGTGATCTGCGCGATGCGGATCAAGGCCGGTTGAGAGCGCTGATCGAAATGCTCGACAATCAGGTCTAGGGTAAGATCTTCGGTTGGAAGGAATCTGATCGATCCGCGCACGGTCACATCGCGGCCACCTCCTACCTGCCGGCCGGTGACGATATTTTCTCCATAGCCGTCGCGCTTATTGAAGGCTGCCGCCACACGCGCAAGCAATTTGTTCCCCACGAGTGGCCCGGAAACTGCCCCTTCGACGCGCCAATTGCCGAGGCTATTCACCATGGCTTCACTTCGACCGGTCCAATCCTGGGTCGGCCTAGCGGTACTGATCAGCACGGCACCAGCTGTCGAGTTGCGTCCATAAAGCGTACCTTGCGGCCCTCGCAGGACCTGGATCGTATCCAAATCGACCACATCGCTGGTCGAGACGCTCAGGCGTCCAACGTAAATGCCGTCGACATATGTCGCCACCGGCTCGTCGGCGAAGAAGTTTCCGCCACCATTCGCGCCGCCGACACCTCGAATACTGAGCGGCGCTCCCCCGTAGCCCGCGCTGCTTGTCGCGACGAAGCCAGGTATCGTCGCACTCAGATCCTGAAGCGAGCGGACATTCGCTGTAGCTAGCGTGTCTGCAGTGATCGCTGTTACTGAGATCGGAACGTCTTGCAGGCGTTCCGCCCTGCGCTGGGCGGTTACAACGATCTCTCCCAGTCCCCCAGGTTGCGCAGCGCTCTGAGGTGGGGATGCCTGCTCCTGCGAACCGACCGCAGACAGCGCGCCAGCGCTTTCTTTAGAACTGGACACTTCTTGTGCGAACACACTCGTGCTGGTGAAAAGGGCCGCTACCAGACACAGCCGAGACGTAACTACCATTTTCGATCCTCCTCCAAACGTACCTCTGCGGGTACCGAGAAGAACCATCCTCCCAAACGGAGGAAAGATCAAATGTTTTATCGACAAAATGGCATTCTATCGACAAACTATGCCCCAAGGAATGCTATATCGCTGAAGTTATTGGCTTGGACATAATGTGCGGTCAGCATGACATGTTCCGCTACAGCAGCCGCGGCGGCTGGCGCATCGCGTGCAAGTGCAAGTTCGAACAATCTACGGTGCTCTAGCAAACGGGCAGGGCCAGTAACAACGCCGAACGGTAATCTACGATAGTAACGACTGTGCTGAAGCTCCAGCCGCGCCTGCAGCGCCATCAACCGGGGAACGCGGCAGCCCGAGAGCAAAGCGACGTGGAATGCATGATGGGCGTCATGGTACGCTAGTCGCTCGGCCTGGATCGAAAATGTCTGCTCCGCACGCCGTTCAAGTATCGCAAAGGCAGAATGCATGGCATCTTCCCAACGGCTGTCGCCAAATTCCACCGCGTGATGTACGGCGGCCATTTCGATCGCCGCACGGGTTCGCGATATGTCCAGTAAATCCTCCAGGCTCATCAATGGCACGCGAAATCCGCGATTATGTACCATCGCGACGAGGCCTTCGGCGTAGAGGCGTGACAAAGCTTCCCGAATAGGGGTGGCTCCGGTTGCATAGCGGTGCCTTAGATCCTCCACGCCCAGTCGCGCGCCAGGCTCCCAAACCCCGTTGATGACATCCTCGCGCAATCGCCCTTCGACAACATCAACGAGGGTTTCAGTCGAGACAGGCTGATGCACGGGCGAATCCATGGTGCTGCATCTACCATCGCCGACCTTGCTGGCCAACATCGACGAGAGCCAGATTGGAGTCCCAAAGAGGCAATGCAAGCAGATTGATCGCCTTACCGTTCCCCCATGGGCTTTCAGCGCGCCCACAATAGGGATGCTCCGACAGTCTATCCCGACAGTCTATAGCGTCTTTCCGCTATATCCGCTCCACCAACAGCGCGAGCCCCTGCCCCACGCCGATGCACATGAAGGCCAGGGCATAGCGCCCCCCTGTCCGCTGCAATTCCTCCACCGCCGACAACGCGATCCGCGCCCCCGACATGCCTAGCGGATGGCCAAGCGCGATGGCACCGCCATTGGGGTTGACGCGCGGGTCGAACGGATCGACCCCCAGGTCGCGCAAGGTAGCGATCGCCTGGCTGGCAAAGGCCTCGTTGAGTTCGATCACGTCCATCTGGTCGATCGACAGGCCGTAGCGCGTCAGGAGCCTGCGCGCCGCCTCGATCGGACCAGCGCCCATGATCCGGGGCGCGATGCCCGCCGCCGCCATGCCGATGACGCGGGCGCGCGGTGTCAGTCCATGCGCTCCCGCCGCCGCTTCCGATGCGACCAGCATCGCGGCGGCGCCGTCGTTCAGGCCCGACGCATTGCCCGCCGTCACCGTGCCGTCCGGCTTCACTACCGGCTTCAGCTTCGCCAGCGCCTCCAGGCTGGTCGTGCGCAAATGCTCGTCCGCGTCGAACAGGACGGGATCGCCCTTGCGCTGAGGAATGGAAACCGGGACGATTTCGGCGCTAAAGCGGCCGCTCGCCTGCGCCCGCGCCGCCTTCTCCTGGCTCGCCAGCGCAAAACGATCCTGCTCCTCGCGGCTCACCTGCCATTGTTCGGCGACATTCTCGCCGGTCTGCGGCATGGTGTCGACGCCATAGACCGCCTTCATCGCCGGATTGACGAAGCGCCAGCCCAGCGTCGTATCCTCTAATTTCTGGTCGCGGCCAAAGGCGCTGCCCGCCTTGCCTAGAACATAGGGCGCGCGCGTCATGCTCTCCACTCCGCCCGCGATCATGAAGTCGGCATCCCCGCTGCGAATCGCCTGCGCCGCCATGCCCAATGCATTGAGACCGGAACTGCACAGGCGGTTGACCGTAACGCCCGGTACGCCATCAGGCATCCCCGCCAGCAGCACCGCCATGCGCGCGACGTTGCGATTATCCTCGCCCGCCTGGTTGGCGCAGCCCAGAATGACGTCGTCCAGCGCCGACCAGTCGACCCTGGAATTGCGCTCCATCAGCGCCTTGAGTGGCAGCGCGGCCAGATCGTCGGCGCGCACAGTGGCGAGCGACCCGTTGAGCTTGCCGATCGGGGTGCGGATGGCGTCGCAGATGAAGGCTTGGGCCATATATGTCAGTTTTCCACAAAAGAGAGGATGGCGTCCGCCAGCGCGTCAGGCGCTTCGAGCGGTGCCAGATGCGCGGCCTCCAGCGACACATGCGTCGCGCCGGGGATGCGGGTGAGCAGATGCTCGCCATGCCCGGCAAAGGGCGTCGATGTGTCGCGGGTGCCCGTGACGATCAGGGTCGGGCACGCGATGTCGGCGATCCGCTCGGCCAGATCCATGTCGCGGATCGCCGCCCCGCAACCGGCATAGCCTTCGGCATCCATGGTCAAAAGCTGGCGGCGCACGGCGTCAGAGATGGCCGGTTCGGCGGCGTCGGACAGGAAGCGTCCCATGGCGAGGTCGGCAATGGCGGCCATGCCCTCCGCCCTAACCTTCGCGATGCGATCGTTCCACGACGCCGCGTCCATCGTTGCGGAGGTGCAGATGGGCATCAGCCTTTCGATCCGTCCGGGCGCACGCAACGCCACTTCCATGCCGATCATCCCGCCCAGGGAGACCCCCGCGATCAAGAAGCGGGCGATCCCCGCAGCGTCAGCAACGGCCAGCACATCGTCCGCCAGCATCGCCATCGCATAGTCGCCCGGTTCGGCGGTCGATGCGCCATGGCCGCGCGTGTCGATCCGCAGTAAGGCGAAATGCGCGCGCAGGCGGGGCAGCAGCGCGTCCCACAAATCCATGTCGGTGCCGATGGAATTGAGCAGGACCAGCGCAGGGGCATCATCCCGCCCGTCGCGCTTCCAGTAGAGACAGGCACCGGGACGCGGCGTGAAGGCCATGGTCAGTCCTCCGGCGCGATGGCGACGCGCAGGCCATCCAGCGCTGCGGTCATCATGATCTGGCACGACAGGCGCGACTCCGCCGACCGATGGTCGGAGGAATCGAGCAGGTCGTCCTCATCCCCGCTCGCCGCGCCCACGCCGCCGCGCCAGTCTTCATCCACAAAGACATGGCAGGTCGCACAGGAACAACAGCCCCCGCACAATGCGAGCAGTTCATCGAAACCATTGTCGCGAATGGCTTCCATGACGGAGACGCCTTCGCGCGCATCGATACTCTTTTCGTCTCCCGAACGGTCGACGACGATCAGCTTTGGCACGTCTAAAAATCCTGTCCTAGGCAGCTTCAAGCACTGTGAGCGGTGCGCCGGTCTTTGCGATCACTTCGGCCTCGCTCACACCGGGCGCCAGTTCCACGAGGCTAAGCCCGCCCCGCGCTCGATCGACCGCGATCACGGCGAGATCGGTGATGATGAGATCCACGACCGCCTTGCCGGTCAGCGGCAGGCTGCATTGGGAGAGGATCTTGGGATCGCCATTCTTCGACACATGATCCATGACCACCACCACGCGCTTGACGCCCGCGACCAGGTCCATCGCGCCGCCCATGCCCTTCACCATCTTGCCCGGAATGGTCCAGTTGGCCAGGTCGCCATTGGCGGCCACTTCCATCGCGCCCAGCACCGCCATGTCGATATGGCCGCCGCGGATCATCGCAAAACTGTCGGCCGAGGAGAAGAAGCTGGATGTCGGCAGCGCGGTGATCGTCTGCTTGCCCGCGTTGATAAGGTCGGGATCGGCCTCATCGGCATAGGGAAACGGCCCGATGCCGAGCATCCCGTTCTCGCTCTGGAGCGTCACATTGACGCCTTCGGGTACATGGTTTGCCACCAGCGTCGGGATGCCGATGCCCAGGTTCACATAATAGCCGTCGCGCAATTCCTGCGCGGCGCGCGCCGCCATCTGGTCACGGGTCCAGCTCATTATGCGACCTCCCTTTCACGCACGGTCAGCTTTTCGATCCGCTTCTCGTTGATCGTGGAAAGGACGATGCGGTCGACATAGATGCCGGGCGTGTGGATGGCGTCTGGATCGAAGGTGCCAGCGGGCACGATCTCCTCGACCTCCACCACCGTCACCTTGCCGGCGGTCGCCATGTTCGGGTTGAAATTGCGCGCGGTCTTGCGGAACATCAGGTTCCCCGCCGGGTCCGCCCGCCATGCCTTGATGAGCGAAAGATCCGCGCGCAGCCAGGTTTCGCACACATAATCCTCGCCCTCGAAATTCTCGACCGGCTTGCCATCGGCAACAACCGTGCCCACGCCAGTCTTGGTGTAGAAGGCGGGAATGCCCGCGCCACCGGCCCGGATACGCTCGGCCAGCGTGCCCTGCGGGTTCAATTCCAGGTCCAGTTCGCCCGACAGATACTGGCTCTCGAACAGCTTATTCTCTCCCACATAAGAGGAGATCATCTTCTTCACCTGGCGGCTTTCCAGCAGCATCCACAGCCCAAAGCCGTCCGCGCCCGCATTGTTGGAAATGACGGTCAGGCTCTTCACGCCGCTGGCACGAATTTCCGGAATCAGGCTTTCGGGGTTGCCCGACAGGCCGAAGCCCCCCGACATGATGGTCATGCCGTCGAACAGCAAGCCATCCAGGGCCGCTGTGGGGCTGTCATATATTTTTTGCATGTTGCTGATCCTTCAGCCGATATCCCCACCCGCAACGGGCAGGACCGATCCGGTGATGTAGCTCGCCTCGTCCGACGCGAGGAACAGGATGGGCGCGATCTGCTCGTCCAGCGTGCCGTAGCGCTTCATGAACGCCGACGATGTCACCTGATCCACCGCCTCAGCCATCCACGCCTGTTCCTGTTCATTATCGCCTTGCGCATTGCGGGGAATGCGGCGCGGCGGCGCTTGCGTCCCGCCCGGTGCCGTGGCCACGACGCGGATACCGTTTTGCGCATATTCCATCGCCAGCGCCTGGGTCAGGCCATTGATGCCCCCCTTCGCCGCTGAATAGGGCACCCGCCTTATCCCGCGGGTAGCGTTGGAGGAGAGGTTGACGATGGTGCCAGCGCCTTGTTCCAGCATGGCGGGCAATACCGCGTGGCAACAATAGAGCGTGGGCATCAGCGACCGGCGGATTTCCGCGTCGATCTGTTCGGGTGTGAATGCGGCATAGGGCCGCATACGGATCGCGCCACCGACATTGTTGATCAAAATGTCGATGCGCCCGAAGGCGTCTATCGCCGCAGCCATGGCCTGCGCCGCGCCCGCATAGGTTTCAAGGTCGCATTGTACGCTGACCGCCTTGCCGCCCGCAGCGACGATGGCCTGCGCTCCCTCCGTCACGAACTCTGCCCGGTCGACCAGCACGACATGGGCGCCTTCGGCCGCAGCGCGGGTCGCCACGCCTGCGCCGATGCCCTGCGCCGCGCCGGTTACGACCATCACTTTGCCCGCAAAACGTCCATGGAAGATCATCGACCGAGCCTCAGACATGATAAACGTCGATGACCTGATGAATATAGTCGTCCTTCAGGACGATCGTCTTCTTCAGTATTTTCGGCGTCACGCCAGCCGTATCGAGCGTCACGAACGTCGTTCCGAAAAACTGCTGCGTCTGCTGGTAGCGGTGGCTCAGCGTATGCCAGTTGTACCGCAGGTCGATCGCATCGGCGCGCGTGTCCAACACTTCGACATTGGCGATGAAATGCGACGTGCGCGCTTCGGGGGTGCTGGCCGACGACCGCTCGGTCTTCAGTCGATAGACGCGATCTTCCAACCCCTTGCGATTGCCATAATAAATCAGCGATATCTGGCTGTGCGGATCGGTGGTCAGCGCATCGTCGTCGGTCCAGGCGGGCATCCAATATTCGGCGTCCTCGGCATAGCAGTCGAGCCATTCGTCAAGCGCACGATCGTCCAACAGCCGCGCTTCGCGATACAGGAAGGCGCAAATATCCTGATGGGACAGCGTGGCCCTGTCCTTGTTCAGCACGAGTGTCATTCTGCAGCCTCCATCATCGGCGCGGCGGCGGCATCCTTGGCCATGCCGTCCAGCAGGATCTTCGCCCAAAATTCATGCTGGCGCACGAACAGGCCCTCGTCCTCGCTGCGTTCGCTCGACAGAAGCGGGTTCATGCCCATCGCTGTCGCATTCGCGTCCGGCCCCGCGATCCAGCGGGTCGCACCACGGCTGAGGTCGTTCCACAACGCGCCTGCCCCTTCATAGGCCGACTGACAGCTGCGAAATTCCTCCAGGTCGTCGGGCGTACCCATGCCGGTGACGTTGAAGAAGTCCTCATATTGGCGGATGCGATGCGCCCGCACCTGCGCACCCTCGCCCTTGGGGGCGTAGCAATAGATGGTGACTTCTGTGGTGTGCACGTCGATCGGCCGCACCACGCGGATTTGCGTGGAAAACTGGTCCATCAAGAACACATTGGGATAGAGCGCCAGGTTGCGCGTCTGTTCCAGGATGAACTTCGCCTTGTCCGCGCCCAAGCGCTCAACGAGATCGGCCTTGAGATCCCAGACCGGCCGCACTTCAGGGTTCAGCACCTGCGTCCACAGCAGGATATGGCCATGGTCGAAGCCATAGACGCCGCTCGCCGGGGCCTTGGACCAGCCATTGGCGTCGACCGCCTTGGTGCCGCCCTCCGCCCGCCGACCCATGGTCGACTGGTAATTTTCGTGGACGGAACTGACATGATAGCCATCGCAGCCATTTTCCATCTGCATCTTCCAGTTGCCATGGAAGGTGTAGGTCGAATTGCCGGTCAGCACCTCCAGCCCCTCTGGCGCCTGGTCCACCATCTGATCGATGATGACCTTCGTCTCGCCCAGATGATCCGCAAGCGGCAGCACATCATGATTGAGCGAACCAAAGATGAAGCCGCGATAGCTTTCCACCCGCACCCTGGTCAGGTCGTGCGACCCTTCATGGTCGAAACTGTCGGGATAGGCCCCGGTGCTGGAATCCTTGGCCTTCAGCAATTTGCCGTCGGTCTTGAAGCTCCAGCCATGGAAGGGGCATACGAACAGCGGCTGGTTGCCGCGCTTGCGGCGACACAGCTTGGCGCCGCGGTGCGCGCAAGCATTGACGACGCAGTTGAGGCCGCCATCCTTGGCACGGGTCAGGATGACCGGAGTGTGGCCGATCCAGGTCGTGAAATAGTCGTTCTTCTTCTCGACCTGGCTTTCATGGGCCAGGTAGACCCAATTGCTCTCGAAGATATATTTCATCTCCAGATCGAACAAATCAGGGTCGGTGAACACATCCCGGCGACAGCGGAACATCCCGCTTTCAGGGTCGTCGACCACAGCGGTCGCGACACGCTGTATCAAATGCTCGTGCATGATCCTGTCTCCTATGCCTGGCGTCAGGCTATTTCTTTTTCCGGTTCCGATGTCGCTTCAGCGCGGTAGCGGGCGGAAAAGTTTTGGTCATCCTCGCCTGCCGCGCGCTGCAACTGGAAGTCGAAGGCGATGTAGGCGGTGTCGCCCTGACGGCTGGGCACCGGCAGCAGCCCCTCGCGCGTCCCGAAGGCAAAATCGTCTGCGGCAAAGGGATCGTCGCCGAAATTGATCTGCGTCGTCAGCGTGCGATAGCCCGGCGCCTCGATGAAGAAATGGACATGGGCCGGGCGATTGCCATGGCGGCCCAGCGCCTGCATCAACTGGTCGGTCGCGCCGCCCGGCGGCACCGAATAGCCGCTCGGCTGTTTGGAATGAAAGGCGTAGCGGCCATCCTTGCCTAGCTTGATGCGGCGGCGGTTGTTGAACGGCGTCTGTTCGCCGGTGGGGTCGAAATGCGAATACCAGCCCTTGCTGTTGGCGTGCCAGACATGGACGATCGCATTCTGCACCGGCTCGCCATCGGGACCAGCGACCGCGCCACTCATGTACAGCGTATGGGTGCCCTCATCCGGATCGACGCTCAGATTGACGTCGCCTTCGACCAGCGGCGCACCCGCGACATAGAGCGGTCCCTCGATCGTGCGGGGCGTGCCGCCGGAAACGCCCGCCTCGGCGTCCTTAGCGTCCATATAGAGATCAAGGAAATGCTCTATGCCAGTGCCAGGCACGATGAGCCCGATCTCGGCTGAACTATCCGCCAGATATTTCATGGCGAGCCAGAATTCGCTCTCGCTAATGTCGTGCTTGACGATCAGCTCCATCACGCTTTGTGTTAGATCTCGGAAAATCGCCTTGAGCCGGGGATTGCCCCCGCTTTCCTGCACGCCGGCAGCGCGGTCGAGCAGTTGCTGAATTTCGGGTCTTTGTATGAAGCTGACGTCCATTTCATGCTCTCCTAAAAGGTATTTTTGAGGATCAGCGATCATCCTCATGGATCGACGAGGGGTGGCGGCACAGCGGCGTCACCTTCATGGTCATGAAGGGATAAAGCGGCAGGCCCATGAGCGTGTCGTGCAAGGCGGCATTGCTTTCGACGTCGAAGATCGACACATTCGAATAGAGCCCGACCTTGCGCCAGATATGGCGCCAGGTGCCTGCCGCCTGAAGCGTCTGGAAATAGGCCTTTTCAGCGGCCTTGATCCGCGCGGCGTCCTCCGCATCGAAATCCAACGGAATATTGACGTCCATTTCGACCATGAACAGCATGGGTTTCAGGCTCCTGCGCTAACAGCGTGCAAGGCGGGCGCTTGACGATCGCGGCGGAAATAGGCGAGCTTGTCCTCGTCAAAGGCGATGCCAAGGCCCGGCCCGGTGGGCACGGCAAGGGAGAAGTCGCCATAGCCAAGCGGCTCACGCAATATGTCCTCCACCTGCAACAACGGGCCGAACAATTCGGTGCCCCATGCCAGGTCGGGCAGCGTTGCAAAGACATGCGCCGACGCGACCGTGCCGACCCCACCTTCAAGCATCGTGCCGCCGTACAGGCCGATGCCCGCAGCCGTGCCAATCGCGGCGACCTGCGCGGTGGCGAACAGCCCGCCCGATTGCGCGATCTTCAGCGCGAAGACGCCAGCGGCGCCGGCCGACGCGATGCGCAGGGCGCTGCGCGGGCCGTTCAGCGCCTCGTCCGCCATCAACGGCACTGCCTGGCTTTTCGACAGGCGGGCCATGGCGGCAATCGCATCACCGGCGATCGGCTGTTCGACCAGGTCGCAACCGACATCGCGCAGCATCGCCATGCCAATCTTCGCCTGGGCTTCCGACCAGTTCTGGTTCACGTCGACGCGCACGCTGGCGCGGTTGCCCAGCGCCTTGCAGATGGCGCCGACATGGGCGACGTCGTCGCGCACATCCCGCTTGCCGATCTTCAGCTTGAAAATCCGGTGACGGCGGCGGTCCAGCATCTCCTCGCCCTCCGCAATATCGCGCGCGGTGTCGCCACTGGCCAGCGTCCAGGCGACCGGCAAGCTGTCGCGCACGCGCCCCCCGCCGATCAGTTCGGATACCGGGATGCCCAGCCGCTTGCCGGCCATGTCGAGCAACGCCGTCTCGATCGCGCATTTGGCGAAATGATTGCCGCGCACGCACCGCGCGACCTTCGCCATCGTCGCCCCGACCTGCGCCAGGTCGCATGTTTTCAGCACGGGAATGATATAGGTGTCGATCGCCGACTTGATGCTTTCTGGGCTTTCCTCGCCATAGCTCAGGCCGCCGATCGTGGTCCCCTCGCCAATGCCCTCGATGCCCTCGGCATCGGTTAGGCGAACGATCACCATCGACTGTCCGTGCATGGTGGCCATCGCCAGAACATGAGGGCGAATGGTCGGCACATCGACGATGAAGGTATATGCGTGGCTCAATGCAGCCATTGCGGCGACTCTCCCAAATGCTTACGCTTGGCATGAAACTAGAGCGCATTTGAGAAGCGTTCAAAGATCAAATAGGTTGCTGAATGATACCTGGGAGGTATGCAATTGATTGATATGCGCCTACTGCGCTATTTCGTAACAGTCGCGGACGAGGGAAATTTCAACCGCGCGGCTGAACGGCTCAATATGGCACAACCTCCTTTGTCGCGTGCAGTCCAGCAACTTGAGGCACAGGTTGGCGCGGTTTTGATCGATCGCAACACAAGGCCGCTGCGGTTGACGGCAATCGGTCGCTTACTTCACGCTCAGGCGTTGCAACTGCTGGCCAGGATCGACGATGTTGAGACGATGGTGAAGATCGCAGCTACGAGTCAACGGCGACGGTTGGTGATCGGTTTTGTTGCGTCGACCATTTACGCACGCCTGCCCGAATTGATTCGGGAGTTCCGCAAGCTCGCCGAGAACGTCGAACTGGTCATGCTCGAAAGCAGCACGCTCGAACAGATCACGGCATTGAAAGAGGGGCGTATCGACATCGGTTTCGGGCGCATCCGTTTTGAAGACCCGGCCGTGCGTCGCATCGTCCTACGCAACGAGCAGTTAGTGGCGGCTTTTCCTATGGGTCATCGGCTAGCACAAGGAGACGGGCCTGTTTCGTTGCGCGATTTGGCGGACGAGCCGCAGATCATATATCCGCGCGCGCCGCGGCCCAGCTATGCCGATCAGGTCATCTCTCTGTTCCGCGACCATGCGATCGAACCGCGCATCGTTCACGAGGCGCGCGAACTCCAGATCGCTATCGGCCTGGTCGCCGCAGAAGAAGGCATGGCGATCGTACCGGAATCGGTCCATCGCGCGCGCAGTCACGATGTCGCGTTCCGCGACCTCACTGAACCAGCAACCTCGCCGATCATCATGAGCCAGCGCCCCGGCGACCAGTCACCAGAACTGGCCCTCATGGCGGCTGTTATTGCCCGCAAATATGCCGAGTGGGGCTATGGTGCGCCCGCTGCGTTGACGGAAAAGTCCTAGCTAACCTTTCGATCGTGATCTGCAGGATCGCCCCTGGGCTGCAGGTCGGCGCCATTTTCACCTTCTGTGGAAGGACATCTGTAGAGGCGGTGACAAACCGGGCCAATGGAACGCCAGCGATTTGCTGAGCGTGGCGGTTTAAGAACCAGCCATTGGGTAGGTTGCTCCTTTTAAAGGGGTGGCCGGGGATGTTTGCCGTGGAGAGCTACGCGTAAGACCGTATGTCCGTTTCGTGAAAGAGGTTGGTTCGCCCTACACTGGTGCTCCGAGGGTTGCTCGGGTGGGCCGAGCCTATCCTCACACGAGGAGGACGAACCGTGGAACATTCTACAGAAGTTTTCATCGGAATCGATGTCGCAAAGGCCCGTAATGCCATTGCGATCGCCGATGGTGGGCGCGGTGGCGAGGTACGCTTCTTTGGCGAGGTCGATGCGTCACTGGACGCGATGAGGCGCATCCTACAGCGGATCACCGCCAAATATAGCGTGGTGCATTTCTGTTATGAGGCCGGCCCAACCGGTTATGGGCTTTATCGCCTGATAGTCGAGCTGGGCCATTCCTGCATGGTGGTAGCGCCATCGCTGATCCCGAAGCGCGCAGGCGATAGGGTGAAGACGGATCGGCGCGATGCAATGATGCTCGCCAGACTGCTACGAGCTGGCGAACTGACGGCGGTATGGGTGCCCGATGCGGGGCATGAAGCGATGCGCGATCTCGTACGCGCCCGCGCTGCTGCGGTCGAGACCCAGCGCATTCACCGGCAACAGGTCAGCGCGTTCATGCTGAAGCACGGCCGCATCTTTCCGCGCAAGACGACGTGGGGCGCCCGCCACTTTCGCTGGCTACAAGAACAGCACTTCGATCATCCCGCCCATCAAATCGCTCTGCAGGAACTGGTCGATGCGGTCAGGGTGGCCAAGGAACGGATCGGACGTATCGAGGCGGCGATCGAGGAGTTCCTGCCAGGCTGGTCGCTAGCACCCGTCGTTCGAGCGCTGCAGGCACTGCGTGGTGTCGAACTCATCGTCGCTGTGACGTTCGTAACCGAGATCGGCGACATGCGCCGGTTCGACAATCCACGCCAGTTGATGGGCTATCTTGGTCTCGTGCCTGGGGAGCGATCCTCCGGCGACACGGTTCGCCGCGGCGGGATCACAAAGGCAGGCAACGGTCGGGTTCGCCATATGCTTGTCGAAAGCGCCTGGACGTACCGTCACCCGCCGCGTGTCGGAAAAGCCAAGCTGTATCGCCTCGAGCAAACCACGCCGAAGGTCCGCGAGATCGCTTGGAAAGCGCAGAGCCGACTGACGGCGCGATATCGGTCGCTTATCGCCAAGGGTAAGAAAACTCCGATCGTTTGCACGGCAATAGCTCGCGAACTTGCAGGCTTCATGTGGGCTGTCGCCAGAGAGGTGCAGCCAGCCTGATGGAATAGCAGCTCCCGCGTACAGGCGGGGGCGGGACCACGGCAGGGGAATATCCGTCACACGCTTCGTGGCCGGCACAGCCGACGCCCGTTGTAAGATCGGATCAGCCCCGGGACGCATACACGGAAATGCGGTATCCAACCCGCGTATCAGAGCTTGATCACCGACGTCCTTCAGGTCCCGCCTCCACCTGTACGCGGCCATATACGGTGCCGCGCTCCTGCGCGGACGATAGCGCGCGACTTAAAGGTTGAAAACGGACATCAGAGCGGGGCCTGAGGGCCGCCTTGTGCGGTGCCCCTTCGCCGGGATGATTGTCGCTCTTTGAGCGAGGTGGCGGGTGTCGGACGAGATCGAGGATATTGTGCACTCTTCGTCGGTGAGAACCAGCGTCGGCGGCGCGTTTGGCGCGGTCCTGTTGATCATCGTCATCCAGAAAATCCGCCAGCTCAGCAGACAGAAGATTGCAATCAGGTTGACCAAGCGCTCCGCAGTACGCAGCTTGGCCTCTTCGGCACGGCATCCTGATTTCAGAATTTTGTGGAATACCTCGATTTTCCACCGCATCGCATACCAGCCAAGTTTTTCTACCGCCTCCTCGGCTGTGTCGATCTTGAGGTTTGTGATCAGTCGCCAATCGAGCGCCGGACGTCCGTAAGCGCAAAAACTTCCCCACATTCTCGTAGGCGCTAATCTGGCTATGTTTGGCCCCTCGTCCGAGGGGTATCGTAGTGTCTGATGATGTAAGAACATTCGAAACAGGTTTCGAAAGGCCGGAGGCTCAGCGGCCCTCGCGTATGGATGTCATTCCAGCAGGGCCGATGCGGCGTCGCTGGTCGGCCGAGGCGAAGGCGCAGATCATCGCGTCGAGTTTTGAGCCCGGCGCCAACATCGCCCAAATTGCGCGAACGCATGGGTTGTTGCCCCAGCAACTCTATGCGTGGCGGCATGACAGTATTCCGGGCAAGCGCTTGACCAGCAAGAAGCTGGGCTTTGTCCCGGCGGTGATTGAAGATGCGGGCGGCACCGGCTCGGCTGATGGTCGAGGCGATGAGATCGTGATCCGCACGACTGCACTTGCGATCCACGTGCCGTCGGGCGCAAGCTAGGATCATATCGCCCGGGTGCTCGCCGCCGTGAGCCGGACGGGATGATCATCCCGCCAGGACCGCTCAAGGTGATGGTGGCGACAAAGCCGATCGACTTCAGGAAAGGGGCCGTCAGCCTGGCGGCGCTGGTCGAGCACGAACTCGGGCTCAAGCCCTTCTCGGGAGTTGTCTTCATCTTCCGTTCGAAGCGGGCGAACAGGATCAAGCTGCTGGTCTGGGACGGCACCGGCCTGGTGCTTGTGAGCAAGGTCTTGCAGACCGGAGGCTTCCATTGGCCCCGGGCGCACGATGGCGTGATGCGGCTGTCGGCATCGCAGGCGTCAGCCTTGTTCGAAGGGCTGCAATGGTCGAAAATGCACTGACGCTGATGGAAAGCGTCACGCTGGAACAGATCGCTGCGCTGAAGGACGGGCGCATCGACATCGGCTTCGGGCGGGTACGGTTTGAGGACAACGCCGTGCGGCGGACCATATTGCGCAACGAACAACTGATGGCAGCGGTGCCGCTCAATAGCCCGATTGGTCGCGACGGGGAACCGGTCAAACTGTGCGAGCTGGCCAATGAGAAGCTGATCATCTATCCCAGCCAGCCGCGCCCCAGCTACGCCGACGACGTACTGTTGCTGTTCCACGACAATGGTCTGGAACCCCGCGCCGCTTACGAGGCGCGCGAACTGCAGTTCGCGCTTGGGCCGGTCGCGGCGGAGGAAGGCGTCGCTGTGATTCCGGAGTCGGTGCGACGTTCGCGGCCTGACGACGTGCGCTATGTCGATCTGGTGGAACCCGCTACGTCGCCGATCATCATGAGCCATCGAATCGATGACTTCTCGCCGGAAATCATCAGCTTCATCGGCATCATCGTGCGCAAATATCAGGACGGGGGCTATCCGGTATCCGACGCAATGAGCGCAATCTAACCATTGACTGGATACAGGCGGCTGACAGCGGCCTCAGGCGAGCGGTTTGACTGTCCGACGTCGAGCGTCGAGACCCGGAAGCGGTCATTCGGCTAGGTCCCAGAGTCCGTCATTCCAGTTTCGACATTAGGCGCCCCGCAGCTCCCTGCTCGGCAGCCAGATTGCGATTATAAGCGAGCGGCATGCGCGGCGACTTCCAGCGCAACGCATCCATGATCCCGGCGAGATCCTCCCCACTCGCGAACAGGTCCTGGTTCAGCCCGACCCGCGTCGAATGCGCGCTGACCCCCTTGAGCAATCGAGCAAGATCGTCTGTCGTCAGATCGGCCAGCGCGCCAGCGCCGAATGCCCGCTGAATCATCGATCGATAAATCGGTCCGACCGACGCGGGATGGAGAGCCCCCTCCCCCACGTCATACTCGGTACGCGCCGGCACCGCCGGTTTTGGCAACGTCTTGCGCAGATTCCATGCCTCCCGCCCGGAGATGCTGTCGATCGACCGACCGCGCACCGCGGCTTTGGCTTTGTAGCGCCGCACATTCACGCGCCGAAACACCTGCCCCTTCTCGATGCCAGCCGCGTCCAGCCAAGCCGCGATCGCCCGCACCGTCCGCGGACTAAGGTAGGCAGTCGCCCCCTCCCCTTCCTGGTCACCCTTGCTGCGCGGAATGCTGAGCAGCCGAGCGTCGGGATCGATCGCCTCGATTATATGCTCGACCTTGATCGCCACCAGCTCCGAAGCGCGCAGCCCGGTGTCATAACCTGCGGAGAGAAGTGCACGATCGCGCAGACTCGGCAGATCATCTGCGCAGCTTTCTAGTAGCGCCCGCACATTGAGCCCGCGCGGCTCGTCGCGTTCGACGTTGCGCACGGGCCCCTTGAACCGCAGCGGCCGCGCCTGCTTCTGAACGGTGCCAAGACGACGACGGATCGCCTGCAGGCGCAGCTTTACCAGCGAAGCTGGCGTAGGGTCCTTCAGATCGAGCAGCAGATGGATCTTCGCGATCGATGCCTTGTAGCGGCCGAGCGAGGCCGGCTTGCTCCCCTTCCCGGCTCTAGCGTCGAGATAGTCCGCCACGGTTTCCGGCGTCGCCGGTAAAGCGATGCGGTTTTGGTGCCGGCACCAGAGGTCGAATGCCTCGAGGTCAGATTTGAGCGCGCGGATGCTGTGCGGTGATGATGCCGCCTGGTAGGCCGCAATCAGCGCCTCGTTGACGACGATCGTTGCGCCCGCGCACATCTTCACGACAGCCCACGACAGATCGTCGGCCGACGCCGCCAACTCGGCTGCGCTGGTTTCCCCTTCTATCAGGGCGGTTTCGTCGATCGGCGCGGCGTGATCCATCGGCGCGATGTGTAGCGCACCTCATGACGAAAGGTCAAATATGGGCATGTGATAACTGCAATTATCGAGTATCCATATTATAGTTAATTTGTCCGCTTTCCAAATAGTTATGGCAGTTGGTTTTCTGATTTACTTGCAACTTGGCATATTTTCATTCGAATAAATCTGACCCAAATCTTTTAATCAATTTTCCCGCGACATTCGCCCGATAGCGCTGCTGACGCAGCTTTGTCGGACTATGGTAGGCGCCCACAGCCTGCCAATAATCACCCGTCACAGCGAGTCCAGACAAAAATATCCAACGTGCGGCCCGCACATTGAAACAGGCATCGTGGATCAACCAATGGCGCACATCCGACCCGCTATGGCGGAGAATTCTGGAAATCCTTCCAACCCACCAACTATTGACCTGCATCGGTCCCAGATCGTGGCTGCCGTCTGTGTTCAAAATCTCGGCACCAATCCACCCACCTTCCTGATCACGCAGTCCCCACAGCGTCCTTTCGAGCCATTCGTGTCCCGCCGCTGCCTGCCGAATACATTGTCCAATCTTCGTTTCGTGCAAAGCAGACAGTTTTGATCTGGCTTGTGCGGGCGGAGATAGAGTCAGCATCAACATTGCGAGCAACGCGATCGCAATATGGCAAGCGCAGGTTGCTAATTTAACGGTCATGACCACCTCGATAATCACGCGATTGGGGTGGCGTATTAACATCAGATTGTCGTGACGCTGCTTGATCGATAGTCTGCCGATGTTGGTCGTTGGACTTGCTCAGCAATGACGTCAGCCAACGATCGAGCATTTGCGCAACTGACTGCGCGCGGCCGGCAAGGCTCGCCGCCAGACTGGCAGGTATCGGCTGTGATCGCCTCTCTCGCCCATCAAATGTCCGCATTTTGCGCGCTTCTCGATCCGACTGCTGTAGCAACCGCAACTCGTCCCAGCGTTGCCCATGTCTGACTGCCCTGCCCTTCACGCTGTCCTTGTCGAGCCGACCGAGCCCTTCGAGCGCAGACGTCTTGGTGCCAGAATTGCGTTCAAGCTTTTCGATCAGGCGATCCATATTCTCCGTCCAAAGCTTCACTCCAAAGCGCGCGCGGGTGATGGCCGTGTAATAATTCTTACCAGTGACCAGCGACGAACCTACCGGAGCGAGCACATAGACACGATCATAGGTTTTTGACTGTGCGGAATAGACCGTTTCCGCATAGCCATGGTCCCAGTTCTTATGACGTGTAAGGTCTATTTCCTGACGTCTGCCGTCACGATCCCATAATATCGTCGCGGTTCGACCTTTGAGCTTTTCTACGGTCCCCCGGTCAGCATTTCGGATACCAAGCGCATGATCGACCAGACGCCACTGGATCCGATCGCCTTTGGCCAGATCACGATGCTCCTCATTGAAGATATTGACCTTTGACGTCCGACTAAGGCGTGGATCCCACAGTATCATGCGGTCGTTTTCATCGGAAAGGCGGACCCGCTGTCGGCCTTTCCCGTCCCTGGCAATCCCAGCAACCCGATATTCCCTGTCCTGGGCGACACCAAGACCAATATTGTCGCGCGAGAAAAGCACGATCTGCCCGCGCGTGTAGAAGCGGGGGAAACGCTTTTCCCGGTCCGTCATCCCGGAAGGCGTCAGAATGGAAAAACCGGTATCTTGAGGCGCAAGCGCCCCCTCGGCCTTCAACGCTTGCCGGATTTTGTCATTGACGATGAGACGGGTCGCATTTTCCAGCACCAATATGTTGGTTTTGGCCCGGCTCTTGGCACCAAGGCGCGTCCACTCCCCCACAAGCGCTTGCGCCAGATTTTCGGCGGTATCGCCACTTACCACCTTGTCGAGCGATGCCAGCGAAGCCCCATAATTCTCAAGCCGGGCCTGCGTCACTGCGACCTTCATAGGGCGTGTTTCCTGCCGAACCGATGCGGTCAGTTCTGCCTTGGGCAGCCCCAGGCGCTGCATGAGCCAGAAAGCCTTACCCTGCTCGATCGCACCGGTCTGCATATTATCGCCCAGCAGGATGAGGCGCGCGCCGGTCTTGCGACTGATCTCCAGCACCCGCATCGCCTGGCGGTTGCCAAGCTGTCCGGCCTCGTCAAGAATCAGGACATGGCGGTCATCGACATTGCGGCCACCACCCGCGATCAGGCTGGCCACGGTCCGCGATTCTATTCCCGCGCTGTAACCCAGATTGGCGGCGGCCGAGGAGGTGGGCGCCAGCGCGATCAGGGTCGTTTCAGGCCCGGCGGCTGCGTTCAATACCCTGACCAGCGTCGATTTGCCCGCGCCCGCAACGCCATGGACACCGACCACGCGGTCAGCCGTCGTGCCGATCATCACCAACGCCGCGGCCTGCTCGGCGTTGAGGCCATTTTCGTCGGCCAAATATTGCAGTTTCTCCTTGGTCGCGATGGGTTTTGCATCATTGAGCGCGAGCGCGAGTTGATCCGAGAGCGCCAGTTCAAGCCGTGCGGTCCGGCGCGAAGTGCGCCCGCGCGTGTGGATTTCGTCGCCGGTTGGATGGCGGGTTTCAAGTAGCCTGGCTCTGGCTTCATGCGCCTGCGCAAGGGGGCGGATATCTTCCAAACGTACTTCACCGACATGGGAGGCCAGGCCGATACGCAACAGCTTACCCAGATTATTGACCGCCTCGCGCCCCTCCGCCTGGCGCAGGCCAAAGAGCATGGCGCGCGCAGCGGTGGCAGGTTCGATACCAAGGCGGCGCTCCCCCTTCTGCTCGGCCGCCTCCTTTACGCCTTCGATAGCATCCTGGTGGACACCCAGGCGGGCTGACCAACGGCCGTGCAGCGCGTCCAGGGCAAGTTTTTCCTTGGGACCGCGCGTCTGGTAAAAGGACATACGCCGGGCCGCCTGGCCCGCCAGCCCATTTTCTCTCGCATGCGCCTCGATCTCCTCCGCGCGCTGGGACATATGCTTGATGAGTTCTTTGGGTACGTCACCAATCTCGAACAGTCCCTTGCGCGGATCATAGTCGATTCCATAGCCAAGCTCTTTGAGCCGATGGGCCAGATCGTTGCGATAAACCTGCCCTGCAACCATCTGTTCTGAAAACATCGCCCGGGTTTCGAGGCTGGACATGGGCGTTCCGTCCCCCCGATTGGTCATATTCATGATTACGACATGAGTATGGAGGTGGGGGTCCAGTTCGCGCGAGGCATGTTCAGTAAACCGGGCATAGATCAGACGCCCGGTGGTTTCATGAACGATGTTGCCATCGACCCGATGCCGCAGCGTCGCATGCTCCTCAAGATAAGACAGCGCCACGCTCACCGCTTTTTCATGCGCGGCAACGACCCGTTCGTCACCAGCAACGAGCGCCATGATCGACACCGATTTGGGCGCATTCACTGCAAAGTCCCATCCTGGATGATGCTGGATCTTGCCTTCACCGCGGCGGCGGCCCAGCTGCTGCTCACCGACCTTCCCATCGAGCAAAGCCTGGAAGGTCGAGGGATCGACCTTACCGTCCAGTCCAAGCTCCGCCGCGATGGCGCCACCCCATTGCGAATGTTCGTCGGCACCTTTGGTGTAATAATCACCCACCATATAATAACGGGTGAGATTGGTCGGTGTGCCCTTCAAGCGACGAGGATGGATCATGCTGGCGTCGCCCTGTTGCGAGCCCCATCATGACGCGCATGCTGGGAAAGGCGGAAGCCAGCGGGCTTGCCAAAAAGCTCCAGCGGCGGTGGTACAGGTGGCGCTTGGCTTTCACCATCATTCCTCGGCATAACGGCATTTGGTGCGGGCGCATCTACCCCGCCAAAACCGGCTTCTTCTTGTTCAGGCGGAATTTCGGCGGTCGCGTGAGATGACGATGAAGTCTTGCGACGGGTCGGCCTGGCCCCGCGTTTCGATGCAGTTTTTGTCGGTGCCCCTTCCCCATCCAACTGCGGTGACAGGCGGACAGGCGGGGCGATCCGCTCTGCAAACGCAACCGCAATTGAGGGCAACTTATTATAGCTGTCGATAAAGCGCACCACCGGAAGACTGCGACCGAAACGCAGATAGCCGACGAGATTGGGAAGGTTGGTAACCTCGGTATGCATGACCAGCGGCCGGGTCACTTGCATGCGCGACAGGTTTACCCCATCGCGCATATCGTTGACGCCGTAGGACATGCCCTCATTGGCTTCGACCTGTTCAACCTGTCCCAGATTTTCGCTGACATGCCTTGCGGTCGGGGTGTCGTTGGCGCGCAGCGCTACCCAGGTCGAGCAATAGCCGGTGATGGCTGCTGCATCCTGAATACCATAGGTGGCTTCAAGCTGCGGATAGCTTTGAAACCCCAATATACCACATCCGCCATATTTGCGGGCGCGGGCCAGAAAGTCGGAGAGCGAGGGCAGTTTCTGGAGTGATGGCAGTTCGTCGATCACACAGTAAAGACGCCGATCCTGGTCCGGCTCCAGGCTCATGATGGCGCTGATCGCGATGTCCAGCCAGACCGTTATCAGCGGACGAAGCGAGGGCAACTGGTCAGCCTTTACGGTAATGAACAGCCAGCTATCATCCCTTTCATTGGCGACCCAATCGCGGATCGACAGGCCATCATCTGTATCATCCAGATAGGAGAAGCTGCGCATGACCGAAGCGAGTTCCGCCTGGATGCCCGCTGAGGTTCGTTCCCCTTCAATGGAAATAAAGGCCGACGCATCGGTTCCGGCGGCAAAAGCGGCCAGTTCCTTGAGCTTGGACCGAAGCAGGGTGTCCAGCAGGATCGAAACCAGGGTCCGTTCCTGCCGCGCCAGCTTGCGCATGACGGCGACCAGCGTGCCGCGCGCCGCTTTCGCCCAGAAGGGATCGCCGGTCTTGTCGGGGATGGTCGATTCCGCAATCTGGTCATAATGATAGTCGCGCGGCACATCGACCCAGGGGGCCCAGGCATCAGCACGGGCATCAAGCGGGTTGAGGAGGATGTCGGTGCCTGGCCGGTAGAATTTCTCCACAAACGTACCCGCAGTGTCATATATGATAGCCCGGCGCTTTGTCTTGCGTACCCCGTCGAGCATCTTGATGATGAGGTTGGTCTTGCCTGTGCCAGGCGCGCCGCAGATGAGGATATGCTCTGGCTCGAATGCGTGAGGCACGGGAACGCCGCCGATGGCGAGGCTGCCGCGCTTCTGCCAGCGCAACGCCCGGCGTATCTGCCGCACGGTTCCAAAGCGCGCGCCGCGCAGGAACTGGTTCGACCCGAGCCCCCTTCCCATGCGGGTAAAATAGAACCAAGCCCAGAACAGCATAGCGAGAGCAAATAGACCCGAAAGCGCAGCCCCGTGCAGGAGATAGGTTTCAAAAGCGGCAAGCGTCTCATGGGCAATGCCGGATTCCAGAATATCTCTGGGCGTCGTCCAATATTCGCGGCCAGCGAGTGTCTTGAACAATATGGGCGTGACGTTGCCAGGGACGGTATCGCCCATCACCATTGCCTGGCCGAGCTTCATCAGAACGAAGCGTTCATAGTCGGATGACTTCTCCAGCCCATACCAGATGATGCCGCCAACCCAGATGATGACACTGGCAAGAAAGGTCTGGTAGAAGACCTGCGTGGTCATGCGGACATTGTGGACGATCGCCTGTCCGCCACGCGTCCAGGACCCCAATGTATCATGCCGGAAAATGCTCATGGCCGATCCTGCTCAGGATCGAGCAGCCCCCTTTCCTTGAGCAGGCGTCGGGCATCAGCCAGTCCTGCTGCCAATATGTCGGGCGTGCGCGCGCCAATGGACTTGGCGAGGATCGCAAGGGTTTGAATGGCGGTCGCGTGCAGCTCATCCAGACGGGCATGATAGCCCGATGGATCGTCCCCCTCAAAACGGTGCAGAATATCACGCAGATAGGCAGACGGGGTGCTGCCACTGTTATGGGCCTGATCGACCAGTCGGTCGAACAGGGCGTCATCGAGACGGATAGTTATTCGGGCCATGCGCAGATCCTGTTTCTGCGCCGACGGGTAGTGAAGCTTGAGTCTTATAGCAGCTTCGTCGCGTGATCTCAATGTGATAGAGATATGTTCAATGTCTGCCATGTCCGACAAATGATGCCATGGCCGATCAAAGACTTAGCGTAGATCGACTGATCGGGCGTCATACCGGTATGACGATCAGTGACAAACTGTCCGACCGGTGTGACAGGCATAAGCTACGGAAATTAGGGCGGTTCGCGTTCGCAGCACCCGTGCGTACGGTGCATTACAAAACGGCCTCGTGCCGTGCGTCCTTCCTTCGCAACGCGCTTGCCGCTGCGCTGCCTCGTGCCGGAAGGCGCGGGGCTCCCCGCAGGGGTTTTCTGTTCTTTTCTGCGGTACATCGCGCCACAGGCAAACGCACCCCGGCTGCAACATTTCCATTGCGATCATGATGCACTCCATCGATAAGAAAAAGGTGGCGGGCAGGCCATCTGACAGGAAGATGCCATGCCCAGAATGACCGAACGCGAACGCCTCGCTGACCTTGAAGCGCGACAGAAGAAAGTCGCGCAGGAGATCGACCAGACCCGCCGCGCTTTGCGCGGCAGATATGCCGCTATCGTCTCCGAACTGCCGATCGAGTTTTTGACCGAACGCGAATTGCGCGACATTCTCACCCACGCGATCCGCGCGGGTGGCGCAGCATCTGTGGCTATGCTCAAGGCCCTGCCACCCGCCACAATCGCACATAACCAACAACCCGATCCGCGCCCGCAGGGCGTCCCTGCGACGAGCACGGCGGAGCCGCGCGCAGGAGGCCGGTGTAGCCCCAAGGGCGACACCGCATCGCTCCGCGACGGACCCCTTGCGGGTCCCTGAGCGGGGCGACATATCCCAACAGTAAAAACAGGAGGACCGGTCCGGCAAACCCGAACCGATCCTCCTGGCCCCTTCCCGTCAGGCCGCGCTGTGACGCTGCCCTGCTGCGCCGCCCCGCTGACCTGCGAGCCTGAAGAAGTGCGCCGGCACCCCCTTAGCCCTCACCAATCGTGCCAGATGGGACTGAAGCCCTGAGCCTTCGCACACCACCGCCTCGACGGGCTGCAGCGCCAGGAGTTGCTCATTGCGCGCGAACCCGGCCCTTTGTCCCAGCTTGCGGTTGAGGGTGAACGCAATAAGTGGTGTACCGCTGCGTGCCGCCCAGGATGCCGCGATCGCATCGCATCCCTTGTCCTGCGCGCTCGTCGCCAGCACCATTGTCGGAATGCGCTGGCGTATCGCATCAAGGGTCGTAGTGATCTGGTCATGATCCTCCCAGGCTTGCCCACCGGAGAATATGACGATCGGTCCCTTTGGGGAATGACTTGCGGCCTTTTTCTCCCTGCGGGCGGCCAGGAAGTCCTGGGCGGCAACCACCGAGGCGGTGCGCTTGCTCGACACCAGCGATCCCCGCGGTGAAGACCAGGGCCGCCCGGTTTCATTATGATAACTTCCTGCGGCATGGTCGCGCATGCAGGCCACCGCATCGCGCGCCTCGTCGAGGGACTGGCAGATGGTTTGCGCTTCCTCCAGCTGCGCCATCAGCACCTCACTGCCGTCGGCATCGCGGATCAGGTCCCGGACCTTGAGCGCTGCCTTGTCCGCCTCGCCATCGAGCTGTCCTGCAACCTTGTGGAAGCTGTGCACGATCCCCCAGGCGATCCGTCCGGCCATGCTTTCAAGCCTTGTGTCGCGCAGAACGTCAAAAAGAGTGCAGATCATCAGTTCGGTCGCCTGCTGCACCTGCCAGGGATCGGGCATCCCGGCATTGCTCTCCTCCTCGGCATGCCCCATGCGGAACCCGTCGATCGTCTCGGTAAAAGCCTGGGTGAAACGGTCGGACACCTGCCCGGTTTCGAGCCCCAGCAGGTCGGCAATTTCGGGGATGGAACGGACGGTACGGAAAATCCTTGTCATGAAAACCTCCTCTTTACAGTTTGAGATTTTCTCTTCGGCACGGGCTCCGAGCAGCGGGGTCAAGGATCGGGCGTAGTCCGACCGCGCAGCGGCGGTGGGGGTCACGATTTTTTCTGGCGGCCACTAAGGCTGGATCGACAGACACAGGTCAGACCCGCCGGAAAAAATGGTGGGGCCCCGCCGTCCTTGAGGCCGGTGCTGACCCCGTGCCACACTAAAAAGAGTTGAGAGAAGAGAGGAGGCTCCCGAATCTGGGGCTCGATGCCCCTGATTCGGGAATGGATCCTGGGATGACCTGGCGATATTACGCCATCAGCAAGCCCCGTTTGAATATGAACTCTTCAGGGGTATCGCGCCTAAATATGCCAAAGTTCAGGCCGCCGCCGCGGTGATAGCAAAGGGATCGACCAGGCTATGGATAGGCTGCGCTCGTCCCATCCATGGTTCGGGCTTGATGGCGCGAACCCAATCGGCAAAGGAAGGAATAAATCCCAGATCCTCGATGACATGCTGTTCGGCGATCAGGCGCACGGGAACAATGCGGCCCGTCGAAAGGGTGATCGTTGGCCCAAAAAAATGCTCTGCCATGAAAATGCCTTCGGCATGATGACGCAGGCTTCGGTGGCGATAGTCAGCGATGATCAGTTTGGAAGGCTCATCGAACCATTGATGGAGAGGCAGGAAATCTTCGGCCTCGCCGCCCCATTTGCGTACGCTCGAAAGCGCATGATGATAGCAATGTCCCATGATCCGCTCCTTTAGAAATGGTGGGTAGATTCTTCCGTGGCGGTATAGCGGTCATAATGGTCGAGCCGGATCGTTCCTGCGGCAACATCGAAGGTAAATTCACCAAAGGCCCCGTCTCCATTTTCCCAGCCCGGATGGGCTGAACCCAGTAAATGATAGGTGATATTTTCCAGGGCCTGGCCCAGCGGGACCGTTTCGGATTTGGGGATATGCTCGCCCCAAGGCAGGACCAGCATGTTCACCGGCGTATCGGTTATCGGAAGGCTGATACCCTGTGCATCGCGCGCTTCCATCTCTTCGATCTGGCCACTATCGCCCGATCCATCGAAACGGATCAGCACCATGGCCATGCCAGCAGTCGCCAATATTGCGAAAATATTGGTCTTGTTCACCGGCAGAAGCTGCGCCTCCTGCGCCTCCCGACGCGCCCATCTGGCCATGATGTCGTCTACCTCTACAGGCGACACAGACGCATCGCCCCGTTCTGATCCTTCTTCCATGCGCAGGCTCCTTCATAGCTACGCGATGATCCTGTCATCGCGC
>MIAK01000004.1:52092-102516 GCA_001829085.1 Sphingomonadales bacterium RIFCSPLOWO2_12_FULL_63_15
CTCCGCTCCTATCCTGGGGCCGCAAGCTTGCAGTCGCTCACTTAAGAGCAATGCCCCGACACTCGCCTTAGACGCCTGCCCGCCACGCGCGCAGATCTACGATCAGAATGTTTCAGGATTTCCCGGTGGCACATAGGCGAGGTAGGGATCGCCTTCACACAGATGCCCGAAAGGCGTCATGATATAAGCCTCTCTATCCCGTCCAACCGCGCACAGAACATATTTTGGTTCGCCCGTGACGGAATCGGTACATTCCATCAGCGCAAGATTGCCGTCTTCCGTTGCCCGCAGCAGCGTTTGAAAATTACGGCTGTGATGATCTGGTATCGCCATACTGGCCTCCCCAAAAGGGGACGATCGCTCATGCGCCGTCCCCGGTTTAGTAGATTGGACGATCAGGCAGCGGCGCTGCGTCGGCGCATAGCGCCAGGCCTGCCCACGGCCTCGGCCGGGGCCTGATCCGCCTTGCGGAAGGCATGGATTGGAATGCCCGCCTTGCGCAGCGCCTGATAGAGATTGGCCTGAATGCCCGATCCTTCGCCCAGCACCGCTTCGACAGGTTTCAGTTCCACCATCTTGCGGTTGCGCAGGAACGGGGCTTTGCGACCGGACCCCGCCAGGGTGTAAGCGACCAGCGGCACGCCGCGGTCACCGGCCCAGGCCGCGACGATCGCGTCGAACCCCTTGCGCTGGGCTGTTGTCACCAATGTCATGTGCGGCACCCGCTTGCGCACCAGATCGAGCCGGTCCCATATCGGTTGCCAGTCATGCCAGTCGGCATGGCCGGAGGCGACCACAATCGGGCCTTTGGGCAGATAGCGCTCGCGCGCAGCCAGATCGCGGGCGCGCATGAAATCCTGCACCGCGATCTGGGTGGCGCTGGATGCAGGTGACGCGCGCGTCCCCCGGGAGGGCGACCAGGGCCAGCCCGACTGGGCGCTATACATATGGGCGGCATAGTCGCGCATACATTCGATCGCTTCGCGCTGCTCGGTGGTCGATTGGCACAGCAACTGCCGTTCTTCAAGCTCGCTGTTGAAGACTTCGGAAAGATCGGGCCGCCGCAGCATGTCGCGTAGTTCATCGACCAGCGCGTCCTCGCGCCGCTCTAGTCTGGACGCCACGAAATGGAAGCTGTTGACGAACCCCCAGGCGATTTCGGCGGCAAGCGGTTCGAGCCGCGTACCGGAAAACAGGTCGAAGATGGTGGCAATGACGGCGCCGCATTCGGCCTGCGCGGCAAGCGGTTCGGGCATGTCATGTTCGCCTGCGCTTTCGCCCGGCTCAATGATGCTGAGCGGAATCGGATCGCCAAAGGCCCGCTGAAAATCCGGACTGGCGGTGATGGCGGCATAGAGTGTTTTAAGATCAGCAAAGCTGTCGACGCTGCGGGCATTATCCTGGGACATGGATTGTCTCCTGGGTGATGGCATGACAAAAAAATGGCCGGAGAAGCGAATGCTTCCCCGGCCACAGTGCGGATGATCAGCCGTTCAGCCGTTCAAAGTCGGCTTGCCTGTCGAACCCCGCGTCGGTACCGGCCAGCGAACCGTCCATGGCAGCGGTGCTAGCGCCAAAGCCGCTATCCTCTGCCCGATCATAGCCAGCGTCACCGCCGCCCATCCGGTCATAATTGGCGGCGCCAAAGCCGGTGCCCCCAAAGTCCGAGCGCAGCGTGTCGCGCCGCCAGGCGATCGAATAGCCGCCATTGTCGGTCGGGAAAAAGGCCACCGGCAGCGGTTCGGGCAGGCTGGGATCATCGATATTGCCGGCGAGGAATATTTCGCCCGACTTTTTGGCCACCGCTTCCCACAGCGCACCGACCTGCACCCAGCGCCGTGCGACGTTGAGCGCGAGGATTTCATAGACCGGCGCACGGGGGTTCTGGCTGTCGACCTTGCGCAGGCCGATGCGTGGGAGATCGATGGTGCGGGTGGCGACACGGCCTTCCAGACGACCATTGACGATACGAACTTCTCCGATGTTCATTGACTTAACCTTTCCAGATAATCGCTCGAAACCCATTTCCGGCGACAATCTTTTCAGATCCTCCTCTCCTCTGATCCTGCCCTCGCCCCCTGCGCCACTGGTAGCGGCGACCCGCTGCCTTTCCGCCTTATGCCCCCAAGGCCCCACGCCCCACCGCGCCTTCGTTTTGGGCAAACCCCCTCCCCACGCGGCAGGGATGTGCGCCCGTCAGGGCCAAGACCCGCGCAGCGGGGCTTGGGGCGCAAGCCCGCCAGCCCGGTGCCCGCGCACCGCGCGGGCAGTCGCCCTTTCCCAGTTCCGATATCATTCCACTCTTGACGCCCATCGTTCCGGGACGACAGAAATGGCGCATGGCCACATCCAAAACCCTCAATCAGACCAACCTCGAAGCGCTTGGCGCCCAGCGCCTGGCGCAGTTGCTACTGGAGCTTGTGACGGGGGACGCGCAGGCCAAGCGGCGGTTGCGGCTGGAGCTGGCCAGCGTGCGTGGCAGCGGGGATGTTGCCGGCGAGATCGGCAAGCGGCTTGCGACCATCGCCAAGGCGAAAGCCTTTGTCGACTGGCACAAGGTAAAGCTGCTGGCAGCGGACATAGAGACGCAACGGAGAGCGATCATGGATCATGTCGCCCCCCATGATCCGGCGACGGCGTTGGATCTGATCTGGAAGCTGGTTGCCCTGGCAAGGCCAGTGTTCGATCGCTGCGATGATAGCAGCGGCCAGATGGGCACGATATTCGCCACTGCGTTACCCGATCTTGCGCCCTTGGCCGCGGCAGCGAAAATGCCAACCGCCCGGCTAGCGGACAGGGTATTCGATAGCGTCTGCGACAATGGCTATGGCCAGTTTGACGGACTCATCGCCCTGATGGCGCCGGTTCTGGCGGAAGGCGGCCTCCGCTTGCTCAAGACAAGGTTCGAGGCGATGGCGACAAACCCTCCGAAACGCCAGGCGCAGGCCGACCGGCAGATCATCGGCTATGGGTCAGGCGGCGTCCTCTACGAGGATGACATCGAGTTCCGGCGTCACGCCCGCACGGTCCAGACCGCGCTGCTGGACATTGCCGATGCGCTGGGTGATGTGGATGCTTTCATAGCCCAATATCCCGTCGAACAGCGCGACAATCCCGCCATCGCCGCGGCGATCGCCGAGCGCTTGGGCGACGCGGGCCGGACGGACGAGGCGATGGCGGCTATCGAGCACGCGCAGGCCGTAAGGCAGAAAGGTGGCCACTGGCCGGATTGGGACCGGGTACGGATTGCTATCCTCGATTCACTGGGCCGCGCCGACGAGGCGCAGGCTGCACGCTGGGAGCTGTTCGCCACGGGGCTCGACGTGCAATATCTGCGGGCCTATCTCAAACGCCTGCCCGATTTTGACGATCTCGACGCGGAGAAGAAGGCGCTGGCCCATGTCCGCGCTTTCCCGTCCTTATCCCATGCCCTGCATTTCCTGCTCGCCTGGCCTGATATCGAGAGCGCGGCAGCTATGGTGCTGGCGCGCGCTGACGAACTGGATGGCGATACGTATGAACTGCTCAACCATGCTGCCGAGACGCTCGAAACCCGCCATCCGCTGGCGGCCACATTGGCGCTTCGCGCGATGGTCGATTTCGCGCTGGAACGGGCGCGGGTCAAACGCTATCCGCATGCCGCCCGCCATCTGGAAAGCTGCGCGCATCTTGCCCGCAGGATCGACGATTATGGCGACCATCCCAACCATGAAACCTATGTGGCCTCGCTCCAGGCGCAGCATGGACGCAAACGGGGTTTCTGGGAGAGCTGAACGCAGACCATTTCTGTTCAAGCGACCAGCGCGACAATATATTCCTGAAACCTGGGCGCACGACTGGTCGTGCGAAAGGGCTGCAAAGGGTTCGCCGTGCGAAGGATGAACTGGCTGAGGCCGGTCTGCCGCTGGCGTTGCAAGGCGACGGCGTAAGAATTTTCGAACGAGGACAGTCGCTGGCGACGCGGCGATAGCGATGCCGCAGGATCGGTGTTGGACATTAGGACTTCTCCATCAGGGGTTTTTTGCGCCAATGACTAACCAGCCAGCATCATCAATGCGGCATGACGGTTCGACTCCTGACAGGAAGGAAGTCGGTCCAGCTTAATGCGCGAGCACCGGCCGCCACGACCGGGCGATGCCATATCAGTCTTACGACAGGATAGTGCTCACATCCCGGGCACCGTGGAGAATGCGTTCAATGCGGACACTCCCCGGCACAAGCGTGTAGAAAATCACATAACTGCCATATACTCTGGACCGCAGATCGGGGCGAAGCTCGGAACGCACCGTGCCAGAGCCAGGAAAATCGAGAAGCTTTGTGCAAGCCGCTTGGAGTTCATCGATGAATGTCAACGCCCGATCAACATTATCCCGGGCAATGAAACTGGCAATATCTGTCAGATCAGCGTCGGCTGCCGGCGAAAACGAAAGAGGCATCACTGCTCCTTGTTGGCAGCGGCGATGTCAGCAATGCGTGCCCTTGCATTTGCGAAGGCTTGCTCCGCAGGTATGCCAGTCCCGCTGCTCGCACCCAGATCGATCTCGGCGCGTAGCGCCTCAAGCCGCGCCTGTCGCATGGCGTCCTGCTCCTCTAGCAGACGCAGGCTGTCGCGAATGACCTCACTGGCCGATGCATAACGACCGGTGTTCACCTGTTGCTTGATGAAGCCCTCGAAATGGGTTCCTAAGGTGAAGCTGGATGGCATAGTCAAACTCCTTTCCGACCCAAATATCACTTTATGATATAATTCTGCAAGAGCCGCGCTCGACAGAATGCTGACAAGCAGGTGACGAGAGGCGAAGTGCTCCCTCAACCTGCATCGAACGTCGGCCGGTAAGAGGATGGTGGTTCATCCCGGTCGAACAGCAGCCAGGACGCCCCGTCCGCATTGGCTGCCGAAAGAAGCGCCCAGAGTTGAGGCGAGATGTCCGGCGGATCGGCGGCCTGGCAGGCGGCGATGCCGCAATGAACGAAGAATCCGTAGAGATGGGATTCGATAACCAGATCATCATGCGCAACATGCAATCGGCCGTCATCGTCGCGCGGCGCTGATCAGCATTTCGATCTTCTGTCGCTCGGCGAGCGGAATATGCATGGTGGACAGGGTAAACATCGCGGATCGTCGCATATCAAGCCTCCCCAGAGCAGGAATTTTTGGAGGGTGCGAAGGCGTCATGGCGCCGGTTCCAATGTCAGTTCGACGCCCGTACGGGTCGCTGTAACCTTGAGAGTGCGGTCCGGGGGTATCAGCCATTGCACCTTGTCGGTAAGCCTGTCGCGGATTTGCCGCAGCAGAGCCTCCTCCTCGCTCAGCAGCAACGCATAAGCGTTGTTACGCGCGCTTCGTTGAAAATTGTCCTGCTGGGTTTCCCAACTGTCGCAATCGCTGTCATCCAATGCCCTAAAAAGGCTCAGCTCCATTTGCCAGGCCAGATCATCGGGTGAAACGACGGCATTGCTCCCAATAAGGATGATGGCATCCTCGATATCATAGCCTTCATTGCGACACACCAGCAGTTCAAGCGGGAAGCATCGCTTCGTAATCGTCGCGCCAGGCAAGGCGCAATCGGCGATCCCCAGTTCGAGCGTGATTGCGTCGGCCCGTCCCGATGTGCAGGACGGATCCAGTTCGGTGTCGGCCTCATACATATGTTCGAGGCCATTTTGCTCTATCACAAAGGCAAGAGTCTGCAGGCGGGGCAGTCTGTCATACCAGTCATAGCCAGAAAATTCCGGCGCGATCCGTACCGTGCACATGCCGAGCTTTTCCGGCGCATTCAGTATCGGCGCAGCGCCTTGCTGAAGATCTATCTCCATTGCGGGCACGACCAGCATATCAGGAGACGATATGGGTTCGCCCTGATCGCACCCCATGCTGTCGGCGGTCATTGGTGCCCAGCATGGAAGCCAGGGCGCTGCATGCGGCAGCATGATGCCCAATGCCCTGGCGCGCGCCCATTCCGTAAAGCCCAGTCGATGGTCGCCATTGTCGCAGATCATCCGATAAATAGCGGCTTCTGCCGCGATCTTGAGCGCGTCGAGCCCCGCATTGCGGACCAGTTCCTTGCGCGCAGGCAGAACCAGTTGCAGATCGGGCGCGTCGATAATGTCGACCTTCACGCACCATTTGTCGATTTTGCCCACCTCCGACACGAACGGCAAATCGCAAGGCACGGTAAGCCCATGAAAATTAATACGGGCCATGTCGACCGGCTGGTAGCCGCGCCAGCTGAAAATGCCGATGCGGCAGCCCTGCCAGTTTTCGACCCGAGCAGCTTCGGCGAGGAAGTCCTCGCGTGGCAGAGACGTGCCCGACAAAGTTACCGGCAGCGGAAAATAGCGGGCGGCGTTGCGGGCGGCGGCTAGCAAATTCTTGGCCCATGCGTCCGGCAAAGCGATGCGCAACTGCGTACCGCCGGTTATGGCGCAGGGCTGGATCGCGAGTGGCTCTGGGCTCTGCCAGCCTTGTTCGGGGATCTCGACCATCCAGCCCCTGCCCGCGCTGCGCGACCAGGATCGTATTTCGACTTGACGTCCTGCAAGGCTGAACATGCCCATGCCGGCCGGATCTTCGCGGTGGGCAACCGTATCATTCCAGCCTGAATAGCCAAGAGTCAGCAGCGCAGCCGGGTCATCGATGCCCGAACCGTCATCACTTACAACAAGGATGGGGGCACTATCGTAGCCTTCAAGATCCAGATTTACAGCGCTGGCGCCAGCGCGGCGGCTATTTTGCAGCAGTTCGTTCAGCACATCGTGGATCGTGCCATTGAACAGACGCGTGACGCGCGTGATGAGGGACGCGCCCACCTGTGAGGTGATCGTGAGAGGTAAAGCCATTATATGTGTCTCCTTGGACAAGCGGTCATTTTCCACCCCTTCTCAAAGTCCCCCTCCCCTCCGATCGCAAATGCGCCGCTGCCAGGCCGATCCACGCGAAAGCGATTTTCCGCCGGCGTGCTTCATGTTTACCAGTCATGCACCAGCAATTGCGGCAGCGTTGGACCATCGCAGTCGAAATGCAGCAGATCGATGCCGCGCCGCCGCGCAAAGAGGATGGCAGCCATCAGATCGGCAGGCAGGGCGCGTTCGCAATCGGCTGACATAGAGCGGGTCGATAAAAACCAGCCATGGGCGTTGCGCGCCACGGTGGTTGGCGCTTCATGGGCGTGGCCATTGCACCAGCTATCGAGCAGCAGCGCCGTGTTCATTGAGAGATGCGCGGTGGAAAGCAGCTGATATTTGCCGATCATGCCAATTGCGGGCGTGGGCGACTGTTCTGCAGGTCGGCTGCGCAATTCAGGATGGGTGCGTGCGGGCATGGACGATCCCGCCAGAAGCGAGGCAAGGCCGCGCTTTGCAGAGGAAGGCATAGGAAAACTCCTCAAATATATGGTGTAGGAGGTGTGTCTGCGCGGCGACATGGCGCGCTAGACACATGGTCAGGCCAGCGATGATGTCGCCGTGCGCCGAAGATCCGGCACCCGACTATTGTCGTAAGCGCTCTCGCCCGACAATTGCAGCGCCTGCTGCTCGGCACGATACCAGTCTGGCGCATCGATCCGGTAGGTTTCACAGGCATAAAGGTCAGATCCGCTGAAGAAGTGGATATCGACGCGAAAGCTTTGGAGCGAATGCTGGGACGATGTCCACATGATGGCGTCCTTTCAAGGGCGAGCGTGACGATCGCCTTCCAACGACCGTCACTGATGGGGGAATGGGGAATGGGGGAATGCGACGCGGTGCCGGGCTCAGCCGGGGTTAATGCGCCCGTTCGAGTAAGCGGCGTCCCTTCGCCTCAACGTCGAGACGGCTGTCCTGGTTGGATTTGGACCGGGCATGGGCGGTGATGCCCTGGACAAAGTCGAAAATGCTGGCAGGCGGATGACCTTCTTCGGCCAGCACGGTGGCGATGATCTTGCCGGTTTCGGCTTTGGAAAAACCCTGACCTCGCAGGAATGTCTGGCGATCTTCGTCGGTGCGGGCAACGATGCGCTCGCGTGCGGCGCGAATGCCCTGGATGAAGCCGCTGGCGGAGGAATCAGCGAAGTTTTCAAGTGCAGGCGCGGCTTCATGGGCGAAGCGATTGGCGGCAAACTTGGAGTGGCGGATCGAGATTTCCTCGAAATTCTCCACACCCCACAGATTGCGATTCATGCAGACGGCGCGCAGGTAGAAAGTGGCAATGCCCAGCGTCTTTGACCCGACTTCCGAATTCCAGCAGTAAAAGCCGCGGAAGAACAGGTCCGGATCGCCATTGGCAAGGCGTCCGGCCTCAATCGGGTGGGTATCATCCACAAGGAAGAGGAAGACATCGCGATCGGACGCATAGAGCGTCGTCGTATCACGCGTTACATCGACAAAGGGGTTATAGTGCATCGAAGACCAGTCAAGAACGCCGGGCACTTTCCAGCGCGTATCGCCCACGCCGTCGCCCGCGATCTTCATGACTGCGGCGACCAGCTCATGATCCCAGATGCGCCCATAATCAGGACCCGTAACCGCGCGCAATTCAGCGCGGCCATCCTGCGTCTGAAGCAGCTTCACCTGTTCGCCGCGATGCGCCAGCAGACCATGCTGGAGATTGATGCCGGCAAGCGCTGCGGGTAGCGAGCGCAGATAGGAAGCGGGTGCACCGACCAGGCTGGAGAGCTGGCCAAAGGACCAGTTGGTGGGCGCGATAGGCATATCCTCGCCCGGCACGAACAAGGTCAGGCGTTCTGGATTATCGGCACGCGCTTCAACCCGGAGCGATCGGCTTTCGACGATCCGTGTTGTCGCTTGCTCGGCCCGCGTGCGGACATTGTCGTAAAGGTCGGTCAGCGACAGGAATTTCTCGTCTTCGGGGCGCGAAAACCATTCTGACGAGACACGGCTGACATTATGGCCGCGGGAAATATCGACGCGATAGGCACCCGTTACCGGCGCATTGTCGACAGGTATTGTAAGACTGGACATGGGAGGCTCTCCTCATAGGGTCATGAAGCCAGGGCAGCGCCACTGATCCTCGCAAATCCTTCCCCCCTCCCCTCCGCATGTCTGGCCATGGTCCTGTGTTCCACAAACAGCCTGTCACCGTTCAGATCACGGCACCGCTCAGGGCCGCCGACAAAACATGATGGGTGCTTTCAAATTCGAGGCGATCAGGAAACATGGCGCACCACCCGCCGCGAAAATGTCCGACGCGCGGTCTGGAACAGACTTCCGCCCATTCAAAGCCGATCGGTGCCTGTGCCAGGCTTTGGGCGCAGGGGCGCTGGATCAGCTTTTCGATCGGCGCAGGCTGAAAATCCGTCATCCCGCAAATCACCACTATTCGCATGTCCCGATTATCGCGGTCGACGTCGATCTGGAGATCAGCACCAAAGTCGGGGAAATCGCGATCGTCGAAGATGCTGAGCAGGCCTGACCATGGATCGTCTTCATCAAGAGGGGGAAACAATGTAGTGAGTGCGGCGGAGGGCGTGTCTGGCTCGACGTCATCGCGCAACGACATTACGGCGTACCAGGCTTGGTCCAATGTTTCGGCCTCTTCCACATGACATGTGAACGCAAAACTCCCCTGAATATATATGTCCGCCACTGTCCATATGCTCCTGTACCGGTTTACCTGCCCAAGCTGTTTGCCTGCACAGACATGGCTCCCCCTCCCCTTTGACAAATCACGGCCCGGATGGCTAAAGTCCTGTTTTTGAGCTGCGGCTCCTGCAGCGCCGACATTCTTACCATGCCTTGGACAGGATATTCCCATGACCGATGCCGACCAGCCCGACTACACGGTTCTGACCGTTCAGTTGCTCAGCGCCTATGTCACCAATAATATGGTGCCAAGCGCAGATCTGGCAGGGTTGATCCAGTCGACTCGCGCAGCGCTGGTGGCGCAAACATCGGCAGCGGAGGCAGAGCCCGTACCGGAATACACGCCTGCAGTCAGTGTTCGCAAAAGTCTCGCCTCCCGCGAGCATCTCATCAGCCTCATCGACGGCCGGCCTTATAAAACGCTCAAACGGCATCTGGCCTCGCATGGCCTGACGCCCGCGCAATATCGTGAGCGCTATGGTCTTGCTTCAACCTATCCCATGGTTGCACCGGGCTATTCCGCGCAGCGCCGGGAAGTGGCGCAAAGGCTCGGCCTTGGACAGCGTGGAACTGCAGCAAAAGCCGCCTCAGCGAGCGCTGCTAAAGCGTCGCCGGCGACGAGCGAGACGACCGCCGCCGATGTCTCTACCGAACAAGCGTCTGCGCCTGTGACGGGCAAGGAGCGGAAGGTAAAGACGCCTAAAACGACGGTCGCAACAAGCCGGGCCAGGCCCACAAGCAAGGCTGTATCTGCGCTCATAGCATCAACCGCCGATGAGAAGATGTCCGCAACCGACGCTCCAAAAGATCCAGTCATAACGACATCTGCCGACATTTTACCACCCAAGGCATCGCGCAAGGTGACGGCAGCAGGAGACCAGCCTGTCGCCAAGCCTGCGCGAAAAACGCCTTCCAAAGTCAGCATATCGGCGACATCTAGTGATGCGATCGCCCCACCTGTTGACACCGTCAAAGCCTCGAAGCCTGCGAAAGCGAAACGTCAATCGAGCGTCACCGCGAAAAAGACGCCAGTGCAACCCGCACCCAAAGCTCGCTCTGCAAAGGCCGTAAAATCCCCTCGAAAGACCCTCGGTATCAAAACGCCCGACGCGCAGTCCGCGCCGGAAACGGCGGAAAGCTGACCTAGTCCGAGACATCGAGTTAAGCAGGACAGCCGCCGGGGTGCTTGGGTTCCATGAGCTTCGGCGGCCAATGTCTGACCTTAGGATTGCTACCTACAAGTCCAGATATTCAGGCTGTCTGCATCTTTTCAATGGCAGCGGCAACATCCTGGATGTTTCCAATTGCCACCGCCATTCTGCGCAGTGCTTCTTCGCGCGTGTCGCAATCCTCGGGGGTGCCCAACTCAATCATCAGAAATGTGAAGAGCGTATCGCTTACTGCGCGAACCTGCTCGATATCTTCGACATGGGCGAAGTCACCCTCGCAATAGGCGTCGGCGCATGTACGCTGAAACGGATTGAACATAAGTTTCCCCTGTCAGATAAGCGGGTACGGCATTGGCATGTTACACATGGCCGTCTCAGCGTCGCTCCGCGATGATCGCGTCGAGTATTTCGACAGCCCTGTCGACGGGAACGAAAAGCCGCGTGCGATACTGGATGATCTCGCTGAACACACCGCGCGCTTTCAGCCAGGCGCGGTCACCAGTATCATAGTCACGGATTTCAAGGCGACGGGCACTGTTGACGAGAACATAGGCAAGACGCGCTTTACCAAGACCCGGTATGGCGACTTCGTCCCCAGCTTTTACGGCAGTAAGCAGGTCTCTGGCACCGAGCCTTATGCCCTGTTCCAGTCCAAAGGCTGCCTGCAGTTTTTCGACCGCGCCCGGACGAATGATCCGGCCTAAGATGGATGTGCCCGCGCCATTATCGATACGCCACACGCGCACATCGTCCTGTGGTAGCCTGTTCCAAACAGGCAGAAGAAGGCCCGTCGCGACCCAGATGGTCTCGAGGTCGAGCCGTCCCTCCGCGGCGGCTACCTCCTCGTCCCAGAAAGCCTTGAATGTCTGGGCATCGATGCAGGCCCAGTGACTATGCGCGAGCGATGCCCGGTCGATCCGCGTCGATCCAGTGGGCCGGACAAGCTGGCACATGAGAATGGGTCGCCCTTCTTCATCGGTGATCGACCAGGAGGGCAATTGCAAGGCGACGCGCCCGGAGCGGCTGTTGCGCAACCAAGCCATGTCATCGATGCCCTGATACCGCTGGTTCAGGATGTGCCATGTGGTAACGCGGGGCCGGATGTGAAGCTCGAGGCGCAACAGACGGGCCTGCGCGCCGGTCACCGGATCTGTGCGCAAAATCTGCTCAGACAAGGTCTCGATCCGCTCGGCGCGAATAGTCTCGACTCCAAGGTCCAGCGTGCCCGCCGCGCGTGCTGCGTCCACCCTCGCCTGGATAAGACCCATATATTCCTCAAAGATCGCATTCTGGATCGTGATCCGCAGCGCCAGGATGCGATTGAGCCAGCGCTGGATGGGCGGGAGGGTTTCAAGCAGGTTACCGCCCTCATCGAAGAGCTTGAGACCAGTCAGTGTGACGAAGTCGCCCATCGTCACGCTGGAAAGCTTGCCTGCGAAAAGCAGCCGATACCATTGCCCAAGCGCTTCACGCGCATAGTCGCTTTCAAGATTGTCGGCCGGATCGAACATATTTTGGCCGCCCGTCTGCCGTTGTCCGCGAGTTAGGGCACCAAGGCCGTCCAGCCTTCGCGCAATCGTGCTGATGAAGCGGCGTTCGCCCTTGCAGTTGGTGGTCACAGGCCGGAACACCGGGGGGCAGGCCTGGTTGGTACGATGGGTGCGCCCAAGCCCCTGGATCGCGACGTCGGCACGCCAACCCGGTTCGAGCAGGAAATGGATGCGGCGTTTGTCCGCGCTTTTGCTGGCAAGATCGGCATGGTAGGAGCGCCCGGTTGATCCGGCGTCGCTGAATATCAATATGGGCTTGATCCCGTCCATGAACGTCCGTGTTTCGCTGATATTGGCATGTGTGCCGCGCCGCTCGACCTGCTGCCGCCCGCTGCTATCAACGACGATCCGGCGTGAGCGCCCGGTAACCTCGGCGACCTTGTCCGCACCAAAATGCGCGATGAGCGCGTCCAGGGCAGCAGGGATGGGAGGGAGCGCGCACAGATCCTCGATCATCGTGTCGCGCGCATCGAGCGCTTCCTGGCAATGAACGGGCTGCCCGTCGGCATCGATCATCGGTTCAGAGCGTAGTTCGCCGTCGCTGGCGCGGTACACCCGCATCTGCCGGGTGGGAAAGGCCGATGTGAGATAATCAATCAGGGTTTGAAGCGGCGACAGGTTAAGATTTAATCTGGCACGATCTTCCGCACATAAATCGGCAAGACGGCGTTCCAATATCGCTTCGGCTGTCGTGACGAGTTGCACGACAGCAACATGGCCGACGGCTATCTCTGCCTCTATGGCCTTGATCAGGCTCGGCACCTTCATCGCAATCAACAATTGCGAGAAGAAGCGCTGCTTGGCACTTTCAAATCGACTGAGCGCCGCGCCTTTAGCCTGGCCGTTCAGCGTCTGTCCTGACATGGTATCAACCACGCCGGACGCACCCAATATCTTGTGCAGATTGGCATGGATCACCGCCCACCCATCCGCAAAGGCATCGTATATGGCGATCTGGTCAGGGCTCAATCGATGTTCGAGCGGATCATATTCCACCCCGGCAAAGCTGAGCGCCCGCGCGGTGTAGAGGCCGGTGGCTTTGAGATCGCGCGCCACGATCTCCATCGCGGCGATCCCGCCCCCGTCCATCGCCGCCATGAAAGCATTGCGGTCGGTAAAGCCTGTGCCCGGCCCCCACAGGCCAAGGCGCGAGGCATAGCTGAGGTTTTCAGGCTTGGTGGCACCCGTCGCGGACACATAGGCTATCCGCGCGCGGGGCAGGGCATTTTGGAGGCGAACGCCCGCCAGGCCTTGCTCTGACCCCTTCGCCGTTCCAAAATCGCCTTGCGTGCCTGCAGCGTTGCCCATCGCGTGGGATTCATCAAACAGGATGACGCCCTCAAATTCAGCATCGGTCCAGACCAATATCTGCTGCAGGCGTGAGATATTGTCCTGACGGACCGAGCGCAGCGTTGCATAGGTGAGGAAGAGAATGCCAGACGTCATGGCGATCGGCTCACCGAGCGGGAAGGCATCGAGCGGCTGGATATCGATCGGCAGGCCGCCAAGGGCGCTCCAGTCCCTTCGGGCGTCTTCGAGCAGGGCAGCACTGCGCGAAATCCAGATGGCACGGCGATTACCCCTGTTCCACTGGTCAAGGATCAGGCCCGCCCCTTCCCGGCCCTTGCCAACGCCTGTGCCATCGCCAATGAAATAGCCCGTCCGATAGGCGCGCCCTGCGGGATCTTCATGGAGCTGATCCCCTGCTGCATTGGGCGTGAACGTACCGGGCAGATCGCGTGAAAAGGCTTCGCCTGCATGGATGATGGTTTCCAGTTGCGCCTCGGACAGGGCAGCGAGCGCCCTTGGTTGTAATAATGGCTGCCAGCGCGGTACGGGCGGCAATACTGATCCCATGGCCAGGGATTCCACCAGATTGTCGGGATGAGGTGTCGCACCTTCGATCGCAATCCGCGCAAGCCGCCAGGGCGCATAGATGCCAACAGGCTCGCCTACCGGCAGAGGCGTGTCGCGAACGGCGTAGGAAAGCGGAACAGCATTGGCATTGTGTGCTGCTATACGCGCCGGCGCGGCGAGCGGCGTGGCGGACAAAGTGCGAAACAGCGATGCCGCCTCATCCTTTGCCTTTGGGCGAGGGAGATGGAACGCGACGGCAGGACTTGGTGGCTTTGGCAACGGCGGGGGTGGCAACAAGGCAGGTGGATCGAGCCGGTCAGGCAGTGCCAGGACGAGATCAAGCGCTGCGTCCAGATTATCGGCGACATGACTTTGTCCCTGACCATGCCATCCCTTGTCGAATAACAGCAGTCGTACAGCGATACCGGTGCCATGTTTGGCAAAGGGGCTGCCCAGGATGGTTATTTCAGCGCGGGGCGGGATCAATTGCGCGATCGTCGCATAGGCGTTTGCGCCGCTGCCATCAGCAGCAAAGCCAGGTGGCATGATGGCGACACAGCGACCGTGCTGGCGCAGTCGTAGCAAGGCCGAGCGCAAATGCCGCGCCCCGGCCTGCCGGTCATTGCCGCGTCCCTCGCTGCGACCGAAGGGCGGATTGATCAGGACCACAGAAGGGTCATTGCCCAGGGGCAACAGGTCATGGATATATTCCGCGTCATGGCAGGTGACAGCCTGCCCGATGGCAAGCGTGAGCAGCGCCGCGCGGTCGGGATCGCGTTCATTGAGCGTGAAGGTGCAGCGTCCAGGCGGAATGGATCCGAGCAACATTCCCATGCCTGCCGATGGTTCGAGAATATGATCCTCTGGCCCAAGGCGTGCTGCCTGGACCGCCAGCCAGGCGAGGGTCAGCGGCGTGCTGAACTGCTGCATCGCGATCTGCTGTTCGCTGCGATAGCTATGCGTGGGCAGGCTGGTTTCAAGACGGCGCAAAGCGGCGTAACAGGCAGTCGGATCTCCGGATCTGGCGATGCCACTATTCCCCCGCCGCAGGAACAGTATCAGGGCGATTTCAAGCGCGTCATAGGCCTGGCGCATCGACCATGCGCCTTGTGCATCGCTCGCGCCAAAGCTGGCGGTCATCAGCTTTCGTAGGGCATGTCGGGTCGGTATCTGCGATTGCGTCAGACTGTCGGCGAGTATTGTCGCGACATCGAATAGGCGTTGCGCGCGTGAACGCGTTGCGACGGGATCAGGCTGCTGCGTAGCGAACAAAGGAAGAGTCATAAAAATCTCCAGGGCTCGGACCCGATCGGTCCACGCCTCGTCCGCTCCCCTTCCCTCCCAGGACGGCGGACAGAAAAAGGGACCATGACGACACATCATGGTCCCCAGCATTATACCCCAGGTTCAGGCCGCCTGCGCGACGCGGTCCTCTCCAGAATCTTCGTCAGGTGCCTCAGCCAGCGCTTCCGCCGCAGCATCTCCATCGACACTGACCCGCCCGACGCCACAATCGGCATCGCCATCTCCGGTGAGACTGGCTTCAGCTTCACCAACCGGCACAAAGCGCATGGCGTCCGGCAACCATTGCAGCGCGCGTTCCTTGACCTCTGCCTCGACGATGAGATCGCCGCTGAACAGTCGCTCGGCCGAGAGCGCAAGGTCATGCTTTTTCGACGCCGCGTAGCGGGAACTCAGCTCCAGGCCGCCGACCGTTTCGAACGCCTGGAGGATCATCGCCTTGCTGACCCGGTCGAAATAGTTGCGCGCGGTCGGTCGCCACCAGGCCGTAACATCGATCCCGCACTTGATACCCAGATGGTCGAGAAACACGCTGCCGGTCCGCCCGGCAGGCACCGCCTGGACCGTCCGGGCAATTGCCCAGCTGAACCAGGCAGCCCGTGCCTCCTGGCTCAAAGCGCAAAAGGCTTCATAGCGTGTCCGCACATCGGCATGATTGATCCAGCATCGATCAAGATCGTTTTCCAGCTTGAGCCACTGGTCGGCGGCAGGCGTATCGCTCTCATAGCCATGAAGCGGCGATGCGTGGGCATTGGCGCGCAGGTCGGTGGCCCGTTCGGCGCTGCCATAGGTGCGCGTTGCCGCGTCAGCCATGAAGAAGGTGGCGAGATCGAGCGCGAACCGCGGATCGCTGGCGATATGGACGCGCAGAAGTTCAGCCTTCATTTCAGCGAGCTCATCGGCAAGGCGCTGGCTGATCTTGGGCTGGCCCGGCACCACCTGTGCTGGCGCGCGATCCGCATCCGCATCGCCTTCATCGTCATCACCGGTCGAATCCTGCGCATCGTCGGCCTGTTCAGCCGGAACATGATAAAGCTGTTCGTGGACGCGCGGCTGACCGTCGGAACCGATCACCACATAGGCCAGTGCGGACGCCTTTTGCTCCTCGGTCAGGATCGGAGCCCGTTGCCGAATTGCCTCATGTTCAGCATTCAGCCGATCATAGCGCGCTTCGACCTCCTCCTCGGTCTCGTCGGTTTCAACCGGGTTCTCGAACGCTTCCAGTTCCACTTCGATATCAGCGAGGCGCTGTTCCTGCTCTGGCGTCAGCGGTGGCTGTTCGCCCTCAATGGGCTTGAGATCCCAGGTTGCGCTATAGGCAATATGAGTGCCGGACACGATGCGGACATCGCCAAAGCCTTCCCGTTCCCGGATCGCTTGCGCCGCCTGCGCCAGCCTATCGGTCGCCAGTTGATCGAGCAGGTCGCCATCGATCCACATCTCGCTCGCATCGTCGGTGAACAGGTCGCTGTCGATCCGGCCACCGGCGGCCACATAGGCCTCGCGACCGACAAGCAGGGCTTTTGGATCATTGCCACTATAGCTGCCTTGGGCAAGCTGGCGCCGGATCTCGTTCAGATTATTGCGGTAATAGCTCTGCCCAAGAGTTTCGAATATCTGCGCCTGGCGCACGGCATCGGGACTGCTGGCATAAGCCGTGGCGATCTCAAGGCTGATCTCACCGTCGCGCAGGGCATCAAAAATGCAGGGCGCTAAATCTGCGAGGCGCAGCCGTCCCAGTACGAAGCGCTCGGTCAGGCCAAAACGTTTGGCGATCTCGGCCGGGGTCTTGCCTTCTGTTTCGACAATATCCTGGAAAGCCCGGCAGGTGTCGGCAGGGTTCATGCTGAGCTTGAAGAAATTTTCCTCCAGGCTGGTGGCGATCGCATCTTTCGCGTCGCGCAGGACCAGCACCGGCACCTGATAGTCTGGCGCGAAGACGCCCTTTTCGATGAGACGATGCACCGCATCGAGGCGCCGTCCGCCCGCGGCGATACGATAATGGCCTTTCTTGCGCGCAACCGGCACGCCGATCAGATTCTGCCTTATGCCCTTGGCGGCGATATTGGCCTCGAGCTGGGCGTCAGCGACAGCATCGCTGGACTTGCGGACATTGGATGGCGACTTGCTGAGGTTCGCCGCGGCCACGAGAATGGGAAGCTGGTTCATCGACTGAGATCTCCAGGTGCCAAAGACCCGCCCATCGGGTCTTCCTGCGCCACATCATCCAATCCCCCTCCCTCCCTAGCCTGCTGGACATCGTTCCAGTCATTATAGCCTGATGGCGGCCAGATATGCCTGACCGTCCTGCCGGCGCCGCCATATGCCGCCAGCGCCCGCGCTGCGGCGATTTTGCCCGCACGATCGTTGTCGGGAAGCAGAATAAGCCGGTTAACTGACGCGGGAATGGCAATGCTGTGCAGGCGCTCACTACCGAGCGTGGCCCAGACCGGAATGTCGAGAAAGGACATGGCCGACAGGGCCGTCTCGATGCCCTCGGCAAGACCAACAATATTGGTAGCGGGAGCCAGCCTGACGGCGCCATGACCGGGTCGGCCCAGCAAGCGACGGGCCGGTTGTACGTCGCCGGCGAGACGGGAATAGCGACGATCAAGAAATGTCCGATGGATAGCGACAATTTCTCCACCATCCCGCACCGCAGCAATCATGGCAGGGCGAAACTGAAGACCCGTGTCACTTAGCAAGGGCGTTCGCGGATGAAATCGCAGCCATTCTCCCAGATTGGTGATGGAACGCGACTGCAGATAGGCCTGGGCCGGCGTATCAGCGATCGGTCGGCTCGCATGCCAGATGTCCCTCGCCTGGCTGCGGAAACCGGATTGAAAATCGCGCGTCGAATGACCAGGCTCATGACAAGCTGTCAGCGCCTGATGGTCGATCCGTGCGATTGCGCGCAGCACATCGCGGGCATGGCAGCCTGCAAAGCATTTGAAGAGCAGAGCTGTCTTGCCCAACCGGACAGAAAGGCTGGGATGATGATCGTCATGGGCCGGGCAAAGGCACAGGCCGCCAGACGAGGCCCAGCGGCCGCCCAGACGTTTGACCAGCAGCTTTGCGCGTGCTTCCATGACAAGCCGGTCGAGGGGAACTGTCATTTCGTCAAAGCCTGTTGCGCGCAAGTATCGCTACGGCTCGCCGTAAATGGCGACGAACCCGGCGGGGGCGGATCTCGAAGGTTCGCGCAATGTCGTCAATCTGCATGGCATAACGTACGCGCAGCAAGAGAAAGAGCCGGGTCGGGGTTGGCATATGTTCAGCGCAGCGTGCGGTCATATCGGTTTTGCCGGAAGACAAGGCCGATTGATCGTAATACCATGCGGATCGGTCCTGCGACCGTTGTTTGGTCAGAAGATCATCCTGATCCGCTTGTTCCTGGTCGTCGAGCCAGACAAATATAGTGCCTATGAGAGCCTCATCCCTGCGGTAACGCAGGCAGGCGAATATATGGCGCGCGAGGCGGACGATAAATGCGTTCATGGTGAATATCCGTTGGGACGTTCTGGCCGAAACCTGCCCGATCATCCGCTCACAATCCCCTCCCCTCCATGCCCGGAGGTCTGGATGGCGGCATCCCGCACCAGGCCAGTTGCGACATCGCTATGCAAATTTCTTCAATTCGTCTCAATTGCTCGGCCAAATGGTTGCGTTTGCGTTGCAATTTCATGACATTGTGAGCGGGGCCGCAGAGGAGATATCAGGCGCGACCGATCTGCCCCGATGCGTCGCAAGGCTGGAGACAGTGCGCGATGATGAACAAACCACCCGTTTCGCCCGACATTGCGGTATTCAGGACAAGGCTCGCCAGCCTTACGGGTCGGCAACGGGAATGCCTTGTACTGGTGGCGCAGGGCTATTCCAGCAAGGAAATTGCTACGCGACTGGGCAATAGTTCCGGCCGTGTCGACAAGCATATATATGAAGCGCGCGGCAAGCTGGGCGGCATTGGCCGCCAGCAGGCGGCACGCCTCGTGGCTGCCTACGAAGCGGACCACACCGAGACGTCTTTGGGGGCCCAAAAAATAGGCGCCCAATCTTTGGTCCTGCCATTCCCGGCTGCGTCTGGCCAATCTGATTCCTCTGACGATCAAGTGGACGCAGATATTGCCGATGCCGGTTTATTGGCCGCACAGCAGGAGGGCTACCATGGTTCGGTACGCTTTCCCCTGATGGGCAATTTTCTGCCATTCCGCACAAGCGGGAGGCCCGACAATGACCTGAATTCGAACATGACGTTGATTGCTCTGGCGATCATGGCGGCGCTTGCTCTTGTGATGGCAGGATCGGCCGCGTCTCTGCTCTCGGCGCTAGACGCCCTGGCTCGCCAATAGAACCAACATTTTTATGTTTTCCCTGTTCACCCGCTTTTGCGGGAAGGAGATTCTATGCGTATTAAACGACAGACCATCGCCAAATCGGTTGCCGAGCGGCTGTTTGCTGCCGAAGCTGCGCTCGATATTGCTGCTGCCCGGATTGCCGAACTCAACGCCTCGCTACCTCTGGCCCGTCTTGATGCCCGTTTTGCGGCCGCGATCGGCCAGGAGGCTATCGCGACATCTGCCGCTGCTGTCATGCTGATTGCGCAGACACGCGAGCAGATGGTCATAACCCACGCCCATCTCAAACGGGCCAGCGATGATGTTGGCCTCGGGCAAACCGCCTATGGCGATCTTTTCAAAGTTGTCTCGCATGATCAGCCTGCCCATCTGCGCGTCGTTTGACGCGCACGAGACGATTGACGCAATGCGGCTACCTGGGTTCAATCATGGTCATGACCCGGCAAATCGCGTTCCTGACCCTGCTCATTGTCAGCACCCTCTATGCCGCATGGCGGGGCGGCACGCCCGAAAGGATCGGCGCTGCAGCCCTGCTGGGCGCTGCCTGTCTGTCCGTAGGGCTTGTCGACCCGTTCGGCGACCGGTTCCATCATATCGAGATCGCCATTCTCCTGGTCGATTTCGCTTTATTGAGTGTGTTTATATGGCTTTCTCTACAAAGCACACGGTTCTGGCCGCTCTGGGTTGCGGCGATGCTAGGCGCAGAGGTAGCCGTGCATCTGATGCGGATCCTGATGCCGGCGATTGTACCGCGTGCCTATGTCGATGCGCTGGCGGTGTGGAGTTGGGTGGCACAAACCATGCTCATCGGCGCGACCTTTCGACATCGCAGCCGGATAAAACAGCGCGGTGTCGACAGGCCCTGGAAGAGCTGATCGCGCTCACCTGTCCGGCGCGCGCGCCCGAACTGGCGCAGCGGCTGGTCGACAGGTTCGGTTCTTTTGCGGCAACCCTCTCTGCGCGGCGCCAGGACCGGATGCGCCTTCTGGATGGCGCGCTATGTGTCGAGCGGACATTTGAGTGCCTGCAAATGTCTATCCACCATATTCTGCGCGGAAAACTCGCCGGTAAATCGATACTCTCGAACGAACAGGCACTGCTGGACTATCTGCGCGCCACCATGGCATTCGCGCCGGTCGAACAGTTGCGGGTGCTTTTCCTCAACGCCGTCAATGAGATACTGGCAGATGAGGTGCTGGCTACCGGCACCATATCTCATGTGCACGCCTATCCGCGCGAAATCATGAAGCGATGCGTCGAGATAGGCGCGACCGCAATTTTTCTTATTCATAATCATCCATCGGGCCAACCTCAGCCTTCACGGGCTGACCGGGCCTTCACGAGGAAGATTGTCGATGCCGCACGCTGCCTGGATGTCGCGGTCCATGATCATCTGGTCATCGCCCATGCCGGACATGTGAGCTTCCGCCAGGCGGGGTATCTTTAGCCCCACGCCCCGCCGCGCCGCACAGCAGGCGTAGCCAGAAAGGCGGCAACCACTTCAGGCGAACTGCAATGATCGATGTGGCTGTCAAACATGGCCCGCTCGTCCACGGGCCGAAGAGAGGAGCGAAGGGTCAGTATCCAAAAAAGGAGGCATGACATGACGCAGATATATCCCCCCGACAGACGTATCGATATGTGCCGCAGGCTGGTGGTGATGCGGCGGACGATTGGTGAGGCTATTGGCTATCGTCTATGCCCCAGCCCTGTCTGGGACATGCTGCTCGATCTTTACCTGGCGCAATATGAGAAGCGGGAGGTCTATCTCTTTTCCCTGTATACCGCCGCCCCCGACATTCCGCAATCGACCGCCCACCGCAAGATCGCCGAGATGGAAAAGCGGGGGTTGGTGACGCGGGACATTCCTCGTCCTGATGGGCGACGCGTCGCGATTTCGATGACGGCCCAAGGCCTTGCCATCGTCGACCGTCTGCTTGATCGGATTATTGAGTTATGGGAAGGCGGGAAATCATAAATCACCTATGCGATTGCCTTCTAAGCGCAGCGTCCCAATTTAGGCATGGATGGCCAGCCTGTTTCCCGATCTGTTCGAGCCCCCGAAAATTCCGGGCCTCTCCTATCGTGACGACCTTCTCTCTCGCGACGAGGAATTGAGCCTGATAGCCGGGATCAATGCTACCACGCTCGAGCCATTTCGCTTCCAGGGCTGGCTTGGCAAACGCCTGACCAGTTCCTTTGGCTGGCGTTATGATTTTGACGATGCGCGCTTCGGGCCGACCGATCCCATGCCTGATTGGCTGCTACCTACGCGCGGCAGAGCCGCCGCCTTTGCCGGCCTTGAGCCTGCTAGCCTCGCCCAGGCGCTCCTCATCCGCTACGATCCGGGCGCTGGCATTGGCTGGCACCGCGATCGTCCGGTATTCGACCATGTCGTTGGCATTTCGCTGGGCGTGTCCGCACCGCTACGCTTTCGGCGGCGCAAGGCCGGCGGGTTCGATCGCGTCACCGTCCCGCTAGCACCGCGTTCGATCTATCACCTTCAGGGTGAAGCGCGGCATCAATGGGAACATAGCATAGCTGAAATGGAAGAAACCCGCTGGTCGATCACCTTCCGTACGCTGTCAGACACACTGACGGACCGGAACATGGTCAGATAGCAACAAAGCTTCAGTGCTCCAGGGCGCCTGCATCAAGTAGCTGATCGAGCCGTGTTGCAATGTCGAGCCATCGCGTCACTCCTGCCTCATCACCCGCCAGTGCGAGAGTTCTTACTCTTTCTGCGATAAATTGCCCTGCATCGGCGCCATGTTGCCGCTCTACCGCCAGTGCTTCGGCCCAGCGCTCAAGATCGCCCCTCACAGGAGCGACGGCGCGGATGCTGCCACTCGTGGCTTGTTCCAGGGATCGCTGGTGCGCGTCATCTCGATGAGGTGGTCGGGGAAGCAGCGATCCTGGAAGGCGACTACCTCATCGAACGATCCGCCCAGCCACTGGTCATATTCATCCTCATGCAAAAGCACAGGCATGCGATCATGCACCGGGCGGATCGCTTCATTGCAATCAGTCATGACGCCCGAATAGACCGCGCCCCATTCCTGGCTTTCTCGCCAAAGGCCGGCCCAGGCAAAGACAGGCCGATCCTTGAGATTGAACCAGGTGCGGGTCTTGCTTCCCTTCTCGCCTTCGGCTTCTGCAAAGGCAGTCAGCGGGATAAGGCAACGCCACTGCGGTTTTCGCGCGAGACCAACCCACATGGGTTTGCGCAGGTCGGCGATATTATTAACGGGCTTGGGCTTGGATCCAGGCTTCATGCCCCGCAGGACGAGCGGAAATCCCCAGACCATGGATTGAAGGACACGCTTTCCTTCTGCCTCGCGCACCACCATGCCGGGATAGCCGGGATAGACTTCGTCCGGCACGTTCATGGCGGCGATGTCGGGCGGCTCGACGCCGAAATGCGCCGCCACCTCGGCTGCACTCAATCGCTCAGTATAGAGGTTGCACATTGTTTGCACCTGCCTTGTCGCGCCGCCCGACTACAAGTGTTGCGTAGCGCTCAGAGCAAGGCAAGCTGCGGCTGCGCTGTGGCGGGCAATTTTCCGCTGCGCCAGAGATCGTCTGTATGCTCGACGACCATGCGTTCGGCAGCAAAAGGCGCGCGATGCTGGAATCCGATGACGTCCCTGATGCTGCCATGCAGCCAGGCGTCATATTCGTGGGGATCGAGAAGAACCGGCATCCTGTCGTTGGTCGGCATGACCGCGGCGTTGGCCGCCATGGTCATACCGGCATAGACTGGTCCATAATCAGGCAGGTTCCGGCAGAAGCCGGCCCAGGCCATGACGGGCGCATGTTTGACCGAGAACCAGGTCCTCGTCTTATGCCCGGGCGCGCCGTCCGGATTGGCGAAATGGGTCAGGACGATAAGGCAGCGATAGCGCGGGTCCACGACCATATGCTCCCACATGGGATTGGTAAGATCGGCAACCAGCCCCAGCCGCTGAGGATCGTCGCCATGTTCGCGCATCTCGCGGGTCAGGCGCGGGAATCCCCACCCCATCGACCGTATCAGCCGACGTCCCCGGCTTTCAAAGACGACGAGCCCGTCGGCGCCCTCGGTGGTTTCACAAGCAAAATGGACAGGCCCTTGCGGCAGCGCCGCACCGAAATGCATGGCGACTTCGCCGACACTCGCCAGGGTCGTATGCAATCTGGACATCGACCGCTCCTAGGGAGACTCGAAAGACATCCAGACATGGAACATAAAGCGAACAATATTGTCAACCGGTAGCCGGGAAGAGCCATGTAAAGGCGCTTCCCGGCACATCTTCAACCGTTCAGCTTGTCCTTGACGGCCTTGGCGGGCGTGAACCCGAGCTTCTTGGAAGCCGCGATCTGGATAGTGGCGCCGGTGGAGGGGTTGCGACCTTCGCGCGCTGGCGTGTCCTTGACCTTGAACTTGCCAAAGCCATTGAGGGCAATTTCTTCGCCCGCTGCTGCAGCATCAGCGATTGCGGCGAAGACCGCATCGACCAGCTTGCGGGCATCCGCCTTGGAAAGGCCGTTGTCGCCGGCGATCTTCTCAGCGAGGTCGGTATTGTTCATGGGCTATATCCTGTGTCGTTGGACCGCGGGCATAGACGAGGGCGCAAGCCAACGTCCAGCCAGGACGCTATCGCTTTTTGGCCGTCTATGGGCTTCATCGTCCTCCCAGGCCGTGCTTGCCTTCGAAGGGCCTGACATTCGGGATGCCCGATCCCATCTATGGCATCTATGCCATCAAAGACGACGCATGATGGAGACCAGAATGGCTACGGCGCCCAATGATGCCCTGATTGTCCTATGTCCGGCTTGCGCAACGGCGAACCGGTTGCCCCGCGAAAGGCTGGCCAAGGGCGGAACCTGCGGCCGATGCAAACGCCCCCTATTCTCTGGGGAGCCCGTCAAACTGACCGCAGGTAATTTCGACGCGCATGCCGCGCGGTCCGATATTCCGCTGCTCGTCGATTTCTGGGCGAGCTGGTGTGGTCCCTGTCGTCAGATGGCCCCCGCCTTCAGCGCCGCGGCCGGACAACTCGAACCCTATATGCGCCTTGGGAAACTCGATACCGAGGCGCATCAGGCGATCGCGGGTCGCTATGCCATCCGGTCCATTCCCACGATGATCCTGTTTCGGGGTGGCCGCGAGATTGCGCGGCAATCGGGCGCTATGCCGCAACAGGCCATCATTGCATGGGCGCGCGAGGCGGCACGACCAGCGTGAGCCGTAAGTCCGCCGCCCACCCGGCAACGCCCGATGGCCGTTATTTTGTCGTGCGTGGCCGCCTATGGCGGCTGGCCAATCACGCGTTGGGCGAAGGCGTCCGAGCTTCGCTGGTATCGGATCTGATGCAGGCGCGCAGAGCCGTGCGCGACGCCCGTAAAAATGGCGATGTATCGGCCGAGCGTGAAGCGCATGCGGCGGTGGACATTGCCAAACGCGGACTTGGCGAGCGTGGCCCAGTCTGGTGGACTGATGGCGCACCTGACTATAATCGCCATATGGCGCGCAATACGCCCTATGCTGACTGGTTTGCAGCCCTCGACTGACGCGCCTTGCGCACCGGCTTGTCGGCCAGCTTAATCCAAACCGGAGCATGGTCGCTCGTCTTTTCCCATCCGCGCGGCGCTGTATCGACCTGCGCCCATTCAAGCCTGCTCCGTGCCTTTGCGTTGAGCAGAATATGGTCGATCCGAAGGCCTGCGTTGCGCTCGAACGCCCCACGCCAATATTTCCAGAAGGTGTAGATGGTCTCATCGGGGTGCATTTCGCGCAGAGCATCGCTCCATCCCTGATCCAGCACATGGCGATAGGCTTCCCTCACCTCCGGCGCGAAGAGCGCATCGTCCCGCCACCGCTCGGGCGCATAAACATCCAGATCGGTTGACATGACGTTGAAGTCCCCGGCGACCATAACCGGCGCATCGAGATCGACGAGCGAGGCAAGGTGATCATGAAGCCGCTCGAACCAGCGCAATTTGAAGTCGAACTTGGGTCCAGGGCGTGGATTGCCGTTGGGCAGATAAAGACCAGCCACCAGAACCCCGGCAACCGCCGCTTCGATGTAGCGGCTTTGCGTATCGTCCGGATCGCCCGGCAGCCCGCGGCGCGTCTCGTGAATTTCACCGACCCGGCTCAGGATCGCAACCCCGTTCCACTGGCTTTGCCCGTGCCAGACCGCGTCATATCCTGCGTCGCGGATCGCTGTTTCAGGAAATTTATCCCCTGGCGCCTTCAATTCCTGAAGACAGACGATGTCAGGTGCGGCTTCGCTCAGCCATCGCAGCAGGACAGGCAGACGCCCGTTGATCCCGTTCACATTATAGGTCGCGATCTTCATCGTTGCGTTGACCTAGCTGGCGCGGGAAAGGCATGAAAATGGTTATAAGTCATGGATGATCCACACACTCTGCGATCAGCCTGGCGCGTCGAGCGCCAACAAATCCTGCTCCTCTGGATGGCGATCAAAATAGCCGGCGACGAATTCGCATAGCGGCACGACCTTCAATCCTTTCTCCCGCACGTCCGCCAACGCGCCGGCGATCAGCTTGCTGGCAATGCCTTGCCCCTCGAGCGCGTCAGGAACTTGCGTGTGCGTGAAGATCAATGCGCCATCGCGCCGTTCATAGGCCGCAATAGCCGTGCCACCATCGACCTTGAGTTCATAGCGGCTCTCGCCTCCATTATCGCGGACGTCTTGTGTCTCAGCCATGGTCGGTTCCTCTTTCTTTCGGGTCATATGCATCGGCGATTTTCGCAGAGCCGGTCGATAGATCGAACAGATGGACAATGGTGCGGTTCCGCTAGAGCTCTCTGCTGACGAATGTGGCCCGGCTTTTGCGTTCCGATGCCGTGGCAGCCACAAGCCTTGCTGGAAAAAACCGAGCTGCAGCGCTCTTGAACAGCAGCTTCACCCGTCATTCATCGCAACATGCTATTTCATGTTCTGTCGCTTCTTCCCCCCTTTGGAGCGGCACCTCCCTGAACTTCGGTCCCGCCCCGAGCCTTGCTCCGGCGGGGCTTTTTTTATGCGTCCCCTGCTTTCATCACGATCGCCTTTTGGGTGTCACCTTGATGATTGCTTGTCTGCGCGCGACCACCCATAGGGTCCAAATGGACCAGGAAACTTCCGAGCTCATCACGCGTGTCATTGCCCGCGCGCCGCAATGGCTTCGCCACGACCTGTCGTCAAAGGACCTCAATGCCCGTGGACGGGCCGAAGAAACGCTTGTCGCCATGATCGTCGATGCGCTGTCGCACGGAACGCCGCAGGAGCCGGAAGGTTAAGCTTCGCGTGGGACCCTCCCCTGGAGCATCTGTTTCGATGGGACGGCTTCTCCTCTCTGCCATGCTTGTCGCCGCTGTTCCGACCGCAGCCTGCGCATCGAACAGCGACGCGCTGACCATATATTGCGACGGCGGTCGAACCTTCCTTGCCAAGATCAGCCCGGATGGCGCGCTCGTAACGATCGGGAGACGGACGGTCGCGCTAAAGCCAAGGCCCTCATCCCTGGGGCGGCGGTTCGACGCGACGGACGCTGCCCTGATCATAGATGGCGACATGGTCGCTTTGGTACTCGACGACGATATCGATTTTCGAAACTGCCGAGCGAACGCGCCTGGTTCCCAGCTTCGGAACGCCGGATGAACTCGCCACCAGCCTGATCTCTCCTGTTTCGAGTGCTGGGAAACAGACATCTGCATCTCTTTGATCGGCCCCGATTCGGAATGCGAACACGGCGAACAGCGACCGAATGATTTGGCGATATCGATCCGGGCATCGCCCCTCGATTTTCTCTCGCGCTCAATTTTTCTGAACGCACGATCGCGTCGCGAAACGATTCAGGGAATCCATGACGTTGGATCCGTCGGATGGCCCAAGCAGGACCTCGTTCACCCCGAAACAGGCGCTGGACTAACTTGACAGTCCGGGGAGTCATGGAGAACAGAAAGGGAACACACTGTTAGACCGATGAGACCAAGGAATGCCCCGCAATGCCATCCTCGAGGATTTGCGTTCGTCGATCGCCCATGTGACGGGCGATGGGCGCCGTCATGGCGTCCATCCTTTCGGCCTTGACGACATCGACGATCATCTGCCCGGAAATGGTCTTGCAACCGGCGCATTGCATGAGGTTCTGGGCTCTCCCGACATTTGCGACGACGCAGCGGCAACGGTCTTTATCGCAGGCATATTGGCGCGCATGGAAGGCCCGGTTTTCTGGTGCCTGCGCTGGCGCGATTTGTTCACCCCTGCCCTCGACCTTGCAGGCCTTCATCCTGACCGCCTGACCATCGTCGAGCCTGGCGATGACAAGGGCGGGCTGATCGCGATGGAATATTGCCTGCGCGTGGCTGGCATCGCCGGCGTTGTGGGCGAGGTCTCAAAGCTCTCAACGACCGCGTCGAAACGGCTTCAGCTTGCTGCCGAAGGGTCCGGGGTGACTGCGTTCATCCTGCGTCGCGCCGCCAAGGCGGACGCAATGATCGAGGGCTCTGCAGCACAGACCCGATGGCGTGTTACGGCATCACCGAGCGCAGATCTGGGCATCCCTGCCCTTGCCCGCCCGCGCTGGTCGGTCGCGCTCGAGCGCGTCCGCGGCGCAGAACCTAAAAGCTGGATAGTGGAGGCCTGCGATGCGCAGGGTCGTCTCGCTCTACCTGCCATACTGGTCGACAGACCGGATGAGCAGGAAGCGTGGCGTATCGCCGTCTGAGGCGAACGCAGCGCTATCTGGTCAGCCGCTTGTCACGGCCATAGAATCGCACGGTCGCAAGCTGATCGCGGCGGTGGACGCGCTTGGCCGCAGCCTTGGCATCACGCCCGGCATGAGCGTCACCAAGGCAAGGACCATGGTGCCCGATCTTGACGTGCTCGATGCAGACGAAGCGGCCGACGCGCAAGGGCTTGAGCGGCTAGCTCTATGGGCAGGGCAGCGCTACGCCCCCTTCGTCGCGGTCGATTACCCCGATGGCCTATGGCTCGACATCAGCGGATGCGGCGAACTGTTCGGCGGCGAGGAAGCGCTGGTCAAGGACCTGTTCCGCCGGGTGAACGGCTCGGGCCTTACAGCACAGATCGCTGTTGCTGACACGGCAGGCTGCGCCCATGCGGTCGCGCGCCATGTCCCTGCCGGTCGCCCGGTTATCATTCTTCCTGGAGACCAGAAGAAGGCGGTCGGCCTCCTACCTCTTGCCGCCTTGCGCATCCCGGCAAAAGTGGCAAGCGATCTGCACAAGATGGGCTTCACCCGGATCGAGCAACTCATTGCCGAGCCGCGCGGTCCCATTGCGCGCCGCTACGGACATGAGCTCTATCGCCGCCTCGACCAGGCCCTGGGCCATGTGCCAGAAGCGATGGCCCCGATCTTCCCGCCATCACTGCCCCAGGCGCGCCGCGGGCTTCTTGAACCCATCGGCACGGCCGACGCCATCGCAAAAGTCATCAGCGATCTCACCGACGACATTTGCGCTGCGTTGATGCGGGGCGGCACCGGCGCGCGGCGCCTCGACCTCCATTGCGAACGGGTCGATGGCCAATATCAGTCTGTCAGGATCGGTATGGCGTCTCCCACCAGGGATGCCCGGCATTTGACAAAGCTCCTGGTTCCCAGGATCGAGCGGATTGATCCAGGCCTTGGGATCGAGACCATGATCCTGATCGCGCCGATCGTCGAACCACTCCGCAGCGCACAGGCTGATCTTGCAGGCGATACGCATCGCGGCCTGGACCTTGGTGCCCTTATCGACGCGCTGGCGAACCGTTTCGGCCGTGACCGGCTGTACGGCACGACGCCCTGCTCGTCCGCCATGCCCGAACGAACCGTCAAGCGCACAATGGCGCTGCGCGAGGGCGCGGATCGGCGCTGGAACGCTGTCCTGCCGCGCCCGGGCCGCATGATCGAACCGCCCGAGCCGGTCCAGGTGATCGCGATGATGCCCGACCATCCGCCGGCCCAGTTCGTCTGGCGGGGCAAACGCCGCAAGGTCGTCCAGGCCGATGGCCCCGAACGCCTCCAGGGCGAATGGTGGCGCGACAAGGGGCTGGAAGCCGATACCCCCTATCTCGTGCGCGACTATTTCCAGGTCGAGGTCGAGGGCGGCGGGCGCTACTGGCTGTTTCGCTTGGGCGACGGCCAATGGTCGTCGACCGGACCGATGGCCTGGTTCATCCATGGCGCCTTCGCATGAGCCTTGCCGATCAGCGCTATGTCGAGTTGCAGGTGACGAGCCATTTCAGCTTCCTGCGGGGTGCATCCTCGCCTGAGGAACTCCTGACCGCCGCCGCCATGCTGGGCCTGCCGGCGATCGGCATCGTGGATCGCAACAGTCTGGCGGGATTGGTGCGCGCCTGGGACGCTGGCCGTTCGACGGGCGTGCGCGTCATCAACGGCTGCAGGCTGGATCTTTACTGTGGCACTGGTCTGCTTGTCTATCCGACCGACCGCGCAGCCTATGGCCGTCTCTGTCGTCTGCTGACGCTCGGCAAATCGCGCGCCGGTAAAGGGGGCTGCGAACTGCATTGGGATGATGTCGCCACGTGGAGCGAGGGGCTGATCGCCATCCTTATCCCCGATAGCGACGACGCAAAAACGCAGGCGGACCTCGTCAGCGTCTCATCCATCTTTCAGGAACGCAGCTACCTCGCGCTGACCCTGCAGCGGCAGCCCGGCGACGCGTTAGCCTGGCACATGACCGGGCCTGCGAGGCCGAACTCGCCGAACTCCTGGCCGCCGATATCGCCGCCGATCGCTTGCCCGACATTGTGGCGCTCCACGCGCGGTTCGCTCCCGACCCGGCGACTTTGCCCGAAGTGGTGGTCAAGCTAGCCCCGCTCACCGACTACGATGTCTTGCTGATGGGAGAAGCCGCATGAACATGACCAACCAGGCGATCGACGCCCAGCGGCTCAGCCTCATCCTCAATGATCTGCGCCTGCCGGCGATCAAGCTGATCTGGCCCGACTTTGCCGAACGCGCCGACAAGGAAGGCTGGCCCGGCGCCCGCCTAATCGCGGCACTGGCCGAACATGAGATCGCCGAACGTGACCGGCGCCGGATCGAACGGCACCTGAGTGAAGCGCGCTTGCCGCCGGGCAAGACGCTCGACAGCTTCGCGTTCGACGCCGTGCCGATGATCTCCCGCGCGCAGGTGATGGCGCTCTGTTCGGGCGACAGCTGGCTCGAAAAGGGCGCCAACCTGATCATGTTCGGGCCGCCCGGTGGAGGCAAATCACACCTCGCCGCCGCGATCGGTCTCGCGTTGATCGAAAAGGGCTGGCGCGTGCTGTTCGCCCGCACCTCCGACCTTGTTCAGAAACTTCAGGTCGCCCGCCGCGAACTGGCGCTCGAAAACGCGCTGGCCAAGCTCGACAAATACCATCTGCTGATCCTCGATGACCTTGCCTACGTCACCAAGGATCAGGCCGAGACCTCCGTCCTGTTCGAGCTGATCAGCGCCCGCTACGAGCGCCGCTCCACGCTGATCACCGCAAACCAACCCTTCGGAGAATGGAACCGCGTCTTCCCCGATCCCGCCATGACGCTCGCCGCCGTCGACCGCCTCGTGCATCATGCCACGATCTTCGAGATGAACGTCGAAAGCTATCGCCGACGCACCGCGCTCCAGCGACAAACGCGCGCCGGACGACCGCCAACCTACGCGACAATCAAAGCAACCGAGGAAATGTCGCTCAGCGACAATCAGACTGACAGCTGACACTTGCCAGCGTCAATCAACACAGGCAAATAACAACTGCCGCGACAATCAGTTCTCATCCTGATTGACGCCAGCCTCTCACCCAGATCGTCGCGCTATAGACAAGACAAGGGCCCAGCTGGAGCATGAGCTGCGTCTCATCGCCCAGCTCGATTACGCACCCTATTTTCTGACGGTCCACGCGATCGTCAATTTTGCGCGCTCGAAAGACATTTTGTGCCAGGGCCGGGGATCGGCCGCGAACTCGGCGGTCTGCTATTGCCTTGGCATCACCTCGATCGATCCGGTGCGCACCGAACTGCTGTTCGAACGGTTCGTGAGCGCTGAGCGACGCGAGCCACCCGATATCGATGTCGATTTCGAGCATGAGCGCCGCGAGGAAGTGATCCAATGGATCTACGAGACCTATGGCCGCAACCATAGTGCGCTGACCGCCGTCATCTCCCGCTTCCGTACCAAAGGCGCAATCCGCGAGGTCGGCAAGGCGCTTGGCCTGTCGACCGATGTCACCGACGCGCTGTCAGGACAGGTGTGGGGGTGGAGCCGCGAGGGTGTGCAGGACCGCCATGTTGCCGAGCTCAATCTTGATATGACCGATCGCCGCCTTGCCCTCACGCTGGAGCTGTCGCGTCTGCTCATGGATACGCCGCGCCATTCCTCGCAGCATCCCGGCGGCTTCGTGCTGACCCGCGACCGGCTCGACGAGTTGGTGCCGATTGAACCTGCCCGCATGGATGATCGCCAGATTATCGAATGGGACAAGGATGATATCGACCTCATGGGGTTCATGAAGGTCGATGTGCTGGCATTAGGCATGCTCAGCTGCATGCGACGCGGCTTCGATCTCCTGCGCGAGGAGAAGGACATCCACCTCGACCTCGCCACGATTCCGGCCGAAGATCCTGCAACCTATGCGATGATCCGCAAGGCCGACACGCTTGGCGTCTTCCAGATCGAGAGCCGGGCGCAGATGGCAATGCTGCCGCGGATCAAGCCAAGGACATTCTATGATCTGGTCGTCGAGGTCGCCATCGTGCGGCCCGGCCCCATCCAGGGCGACATGGTCCATCCTTATTTGAGGCGTCGCGAAGGCAAGGAAGAGGTCAGCTATCCCAAGCCGGAGCTGCGCCGGGTCCTTGAAAAGACGCTCGGCGTCCCGCTCTTTCAGGAGCAGGCGATGCGGGTCGCAATTGAGTGCGCCGGTTTTACCGCTAGCGAGGCGGATCTTTTGCGGCGGGCGATGGCGACGTTCAAGCTGACCGGCGGGGTCAGCCATTTTCGCGAAAAGCTGATCGGCGGCATGGTCGAGCGCGGCTATGAGCAGGCTTTTGCCGAACAGACCTTCAAGCAGATCGAAGGCTTTGGCTCCTATGGTTTTCCCGAAAGCCATGCCGCAAGCTTCGCGCTCATCGCCTATGCCTCCTCCTGGCTCAAATGCCATCATCCAGATGTCTTCTGCGCCGCACTGCTGAACGCCCAGCCCATGGGCTTTTACCCGGCAGATCGCGAGGCAGGTGGTGCAGGAGCGTTTAAACTGATAGGCTTATTTCAGCGAAAAATGTCGTCTGGAATTTCTTCTATTAGGGTGGCTCAGCCTCAGCTGCTGCCTTTTCGTATCGACCCATGCCAGACGCTCAGCGTCCAGCTTTCTCTTCCTAGGAGCGGTCCGACCGCTTTTCGATTCTACCCGTCCTACTTTGAGGTGTAGCAGTCGCTTGATCGGCTCTGGCTCCACCAGCTTCGACCTTCAGCCAAAACGGTAGTTGGACGGAGGGTTCTGCACAATCTAAGCTAAGAAGATCGCTTGCCCGAGTTAAGCGCCGGTATTTTTCGCGATTCCTGCCTTTTCGACATGCGTAACAATAGGTTCGTCGCGTTCCTTGCGTTCCGAATAGCGATCGACCAGCTGGTCGGCATGGGGGCGTAGCAAAACGGTGAAGCGGACAAGTTCCTCCACGACATCGACGATACGATCATAATAGGCCGACGGCTTCATCCGTCCCGCTTCATCGAACTCCTCATAGGCCTTCGCGACGGAGGACTGATTGGGGATCGTGAACATCCGCATCCATCGTCCAAGGACACGCAGCGTATTGATGCTGTTGAACGATTGTGATCCCGCCGACACCTGCATAACCGCGAGAGTCCGCCCCTGTGTCGGTCGCAACCCTTTATAGGCCAGCGGCAGATGGTCGACCTGCGCCTTCATGATCCCGGTAATCTGGCCATGGCGTTCCGGGCTGCACCAGACCTGGCCTTCCGACCAGAGCGAATGGGCACGCAGTTCGTGGACAGCGGGATGATCGTCGCCAGCAACCTGATCGGGCAGCGGCAGGTCGCTTGGATCGAAGATGCGCGTCTCGCATCCGAAATAGTGCAGCAGGCGCGCCGACTCCTCGACAACGAGCCGCGAATAGGACCGATCCCGCAGCGATCCGTAGAGCAGCAGGATACGGGGTGGCGGATCCAGTTCGCCAAGGCCGAACGCCGGACGGCGATGCGCATAGTCCGGGTTCAACGCCGGCAGCGCGTCGATATCGGTCAGGGTGCGAAGATAGCGGAAGTCGGCTGCATTCCAATTCTGTTCCGTCATGGTCATGCCCGATCTCTCGCAGGAACCGTATCCGGGAACCAGCGGCGTCCGAACCAGAAGGCGACATTGACCAGCAGGATCAGAACCGGCACCTCCACCAGCGGTCCGATCACCGCGGCAAAGGCCACGGGGGAGGCAAGGCCGAACGCGGCGATGGCGACCGCGATCGCAAGCTCGAAATTATTGCCCGCCGCCGTGAAGGCTACCGCCGTGGTGCGTGGATAATCGCTGGCGATCAGCTTGCCCATGAAGAAGCTGATCGTGAACTGCACGACGAAATAGATGGTCAGCGGGATGGCGATGCGGATCGCGTCGCTGGGCAGCGTGACGATCTCATTGCCCTTCAGGCTGAACATGGCGACGATCGTAAACAGCAGGGCGATCAGCGTGACGGGACCGATCCTTGGCAGGAATACGCCTTCATACCAGTCATCGCCTTTCGCCCTGACCAACAGTTTGCGGGTCAGATATCCCGCCAGGAACGGAACGCCGAGATAGATCAGCACGGCCTCTGCGATCGTCCAGAAACTGACGTCGATGACGCTGCCCTCCAGCCCGAACAGTGGTGGCAGGAAAGCAAGGAAGAACCAGGCATAGACGCTGAAAAACAGGATCTGGAAGATCGAGTTGAACGCCACCAGCGCCGCGACATATTGATTGTCGCCCTTGGCCAACTGGTTCCAGACGATGACCATGGCGATGCAGCGAGCCAGGCCGATCAGGATCAGACCCGTCATATATTCCGGCTGGTCACGCAGGAAGAGAACCGCCAGCGCGAACATCAGCACCGGCCCGATGATCCAGTTCTGGATCAGCGAGATCGCCAGCTCCCGCCTATCCTCGAACACGCGCGGCAGTTCTTCATAGCGCACCCGCGCAAGCGGCGGATACATCATCAGAATAAGGCCGATGGCGATCGGGATGTTCGTCGTGCCCCAGGACAGGCTGTTGATCGCTTGCGGCAGCCCCTCGACGCTCGTACCCAGGCCGATGCCGAGCGCCATGGCGAGGAAAATCCACAAGGTCAGGTAGCGGTCGAGGAACGACAGGCGCGGACGACAGGTCTGGGTCATTGAGGTTCCTTGAGCGGAGGGGCGGAATCTCCGGCACCCAGCGCAATCTGCATGTAGATGGTGTCGAGCCAGCGACCGAACTTGCGCCCCACCGAGTGCATGCGACCAGCGTGCTGGAAGCCGAGGCGGGCATGAAGGGCGACCGACGCCGGTTCGCCACCCCCGATGACGGCGATCATCTGGCGAAATCCGGCCGCCTGTGCCTGCCCCAGCAGGGCACCCAGAAGCGCTTTGCCGATGCCCTGGCCCTGACGGTCGGGATGAACATAGATCGAGTTTTCGCAGGTCGACCCGTAAGCAGGGCGGTCACGGAATTGCGTAGCATAGGCATAGCCCACCACTTGCCCGTCCTGCTCAGCGACCAGAAAGGGCCAGCTTCTCGCAAAACATTCCGCGATCCTGCCTTCGGTTTCGACCAGTGAGCGCGGCACGGTATCGAAACTGGCCGTGCCATGGCGGACATGATGGGCGTAGATGGCGGCAATCGCCGAAGCGTCGGCTTGAATTGCCTGACGGACAGCGGTAGCCGCCATCGTTCAGGCCGCGCCCACGCGGGCACCAGTGGCATCCACGACCTGCTCGCCATCCTCCTTGGCAAAGGCGCCTTGCTGGGCTGCCGGGATCAGGTCGAGAACGGCTTCGGAAGGACGGCACAGTGTGACGCCCAGCGGCGACACCACCAAGGGGCGGTTGATGAGGATCGGATGCGCCATCATCGCATCGATCAGCGCGGCGTCGGACAGGCTGTCATCGCCCAGCCCCAGCTCTGTGAAGGGCGTGCCCTTTTCCCGCAGCAGAGCGCGGGGGGCGATCCCGGCACGCGCAATCAGGCCTTCCAACATGGCTCGGGATGGCGGCGTCTTGAGATATTCCACGACATGCGGTTCGATACCCGCGTTACGGATCATAGCCAGCGTGTTGCGCGACGTACCGCATTCCGGGTTGTGATAGATGATGATGTCCGGTGTCATAGGTCCGCTCCCGCCTTGGTGCTGGCACCGTCGCTCTGTCCGATTTCCTTGAGCTTGCGGCGTGTCGCCATGTCATCCAGGCTGGAGAGCGGCAGTGCCAGGAACAGGGCGATGCGGTTCTGCAGAAAGCGCAGCGCCTGAAGGAATGCGTCGCGCTGCCCATCCCCCTCGACCGCCGCGGGATCTTCGATGCCCCAATGCGCGGTCATCGGATGACCGATCCACACCGGGCAGGTCTCGCCTGCCGCATTGTCGCAGACGGTGAAGATGAAATCGAACTGCGGCGCACCGGGCATGGCGAACTCGTCCCAGCTTTTGGAGCGCATCCCCTCGACGTCGAAGCCCAGCCCCGAAAGGACGGACAGCGCCATGGGGTGGACTTCGCCCTTGGGCTGGCTGCCTGCACTCCAGGCGCGAAAACGGCCTTCGCCCAGCTTGTTCATCAACGCTTCGCCCAGAATGGAGCGGGCGGAATTGCCGGTGCACAGGAACAGGACGTTATAGATCTTGTCGGTCATGCTGGGGCTCCCTGGGAAACTGCATCGCAACGGATGGATGAAAGAAGGCTGTCGCACATCTGGGGATCGCCCTGGCAGCAATCGGCCATCAAAAAGCCGAGCAACGCCTGCATCCCGGCATAGTCCGCAGCATAGTGAATGAGACGGCTCGTCCGCCACGAGGTGGCAAGTCCGGCCTGCTCCAGCTTGGCCAGATGGTGGGACATGGTGGACGGCGGCACATCCATTGCCTGCGCAAGCGCGCCCGCAATCATGCCATCGGGACCGGCCTTCACCAGCAGGCGGAACACCGAAAGCCGTGTATCCTGCGCCAGCGCGGCAAGTGCGGCGACAGCTTTATCCTGATCCATTGCTACCCTCGATTCGATCATCGTCGAATTATGGTCCCACAAGACGGCCGTCAATGATATTTCGAGAAACGCAAAAATATCGAATCATTGTAGTCTTTATGTCATCATTGCGTGGAAGGAGCTTCTCCCAAAGGAGACCTTTCATGCTGGCAGCCCGCCGTTTCGCTTGCCCTTTTATCGTTGCGCTACTCATCACCGCAGGTCCGGCGCTGGCCCAGCACGCCACGACGACGGACGCCTATCGCGCGCAGGCGATGGCTGAACTGGAGCGTATCAAGGCGGATGCACCGGTGATCGGCAAGGCGCGCAACATCATCCTGTTCATCGGCGACGGCATGGGCGTAAGCACCCTGACCGCAGCGCGCATCCATCAGGGGCAGCGGCAGGGCGTGGATGGTGAATCCTTCGTCCCCGCCATGGACCGCCTGTCCAACACCGCGCTGATCAAGACCTACTCCCATGACGGGCAGGTGTCGGACTCGGCACCAACCGCCACGGCGATCCTGACCGGCGTCAAGACGCGCAATGGCGTCATTGGCGTCGGCCCCGAAGTGGCGGAAAATGACTGCGCCGGCAGCAAGGCGCACGAACTGCCGTCACTGTTTGGCTTTGCTCAGGTGCAGGGCATGGCGACAGGCGTGATCTCCACCGCCCGCATCACCCATGCGACGCCTGCCGCCACCTATGCCCACACCGCCAGCGCGACTGGGAAGCCGATGGCGACCTGTCCGCCGACGCCCGCGCGCAGGGCTGCATCGACATTGCGCGGCAGATGATCGAAGGCGATGTCGGTTCACGGCTCGACCTCATCCTGGGCGGTGGCCGCGCCAACTTTCTGCCGACGACCAGTCGCGACCCCGAATATGCCGCTGCCAAGGGAAAGCGCACCGATCGGAAAGACCTGACCAAAGCATGGCAGCGGCGCAATCCGCGTGGCGCCTATGTCTGGAACAGCGACGCCTTTGCCAAGGTCGATTTCGCCAAAACCTCGCGCCTGCTCGGCCTCTTCGAGCCAGACCATATGCAATATGAAGCCGATCGCGCGAAGGACTTCGGCGGAGAGCCCTCGCTGGCGGATATGACCCGTGCGGCAATCACCATGCTGGGCAGCCGCGAAAAGGGGTATGTCCTTTTGGTGGAAGGTGGCCGGATCGACCACGCGCATCATGCTGGCAACGCCCGCCGGGCGCTGGAGGACACCATCGCCATGGACGAGGCAGTCAAGGTCGCGATGGAGGTGACCGACCGCACAGATACGCTGGTGCTGGCAACCGCGGACCATAGCCACACCTTCGCGATCAGCGGCTACCCCGGTCGCGGCAACCCGATCCTGGGTACGGTGACCAATGGCGGTCAGGCGCTCAAGGCGAAGGACGGCAAAGGCTATACGACGCTGGGTTACGCCAATGGTCCGGGCGCAACGATCGACACGCCGCGCGCCGATCCGCTCCAGACCGACACGACGGCGCTCGACTATCGCCAGCAGGCGCTGGTGCCGCTGGGGTCGGAAACGCACGGTGGCGACGATGTGCTGGCCCGCGCATCAGGGCCGATGGCGCATCTGGTCAAGGGCACGATCGAGCAGCACAGCCTCTATTACATCATGCGCGAGGCGCTTGCAGGGTCGTCCGCCGAATAGCGTTCGCAACTAGCGCCGCCCTCCATCGTCTATCGTCACAGGTGACATAATAGCCCATGCAGGACTGACCCGGCACGATCCCTTCTGCCGGCTTGAGTCAGGACCAGGCATTGAACAGGCATGACATCATCATCGTCGGCGGCGGACAGATGGGCCTGGCGCTCGGCTATTATTTGCGCCGCGCCAAAGCGGACTTCCTGATCCTCGATCGCGAAGACGGGCCTGGCGGTGCGTGGCGCCATGGCTGGAATTCGCTCCGGCTGTTCTCGCCGGCTCGATATAGTTCGCTTCCCGGCTGGATGATGCCGCCGCCCCATCATGAAGGCTATCCGACCCGCGACGATGTGCTCGCCTATCTGCGCGCTTATGAGCACCGCTACGACCTGCCGATCCGCCGACCTGTCCGTGTGGAGACGATCGAGCCAGGCGGCGCAGGGCTGGAGATCGCCACGAACCAGGGCAAGATGACGGCGAGGATGGTCGTCAGCGCGACCGGCACATGGTCGCATCCCTATGTGCCGGACATAGCCGGACGCGCGTTGTTCGAAGGCGGTCAGGTTCATTCCGCGCACTATGTTGGCCCCGAAGACTATGCCGGTCAGACCGTGCTGGTGGTCGGCGGCGGCAACAGCGGCGCGCAGATCATAGCCGAGATTGCCCCGATAGCCCGTACCCTATGGGTAACGACCCAGGAACCGATCTTCCTGCCCGATGACGTCGATGGCCGCGTGCTGTTCGAACGGGCTGTCGCGCGCTTGAAGGGCGACGCAAATGATATGCCGGTCGGAGGCATTGGCGACATCGTCATGGTTCCGCCGGTCAAGGCCGCGCGCGACCGGGGCGACTTGTCTTCGGTAAGGCCTTTTGACCGGATGACGCCCACTGGCATCGTCTGGCCGGACGGATCGGACATGGCCGTCGATGCCATCATCTGGTGTACCGGGTTCAGGCCCGCGCTGAATCACCTTTTCGAACTAGGCGTGGTCGAGGGAGATGGCCGCGTACTGTTAAACGGGCAACGATCGATCAGGGAACCGCGGCTTTGGCTTGCGGGCTATGGTGACTGGAGTGGGGCGGGATCGGCGACATTAATGGGGGCAGCACGCACCGCGCGAGATTTGGCGGCAAGGCTGGTTGAGCAGTCGGGAAAATGAGAGAGTGCGACTGTTTCATTAGCAGGGCGAATTCGGCCTTGAATGCATATCAGCGTAGGCCGTCACCCGGCTGCGATCGCGACCCATGCCGGTCGCTCGGCGCCAGATTTGCGATTCCCAGCGGCAGACATTCCGCTTTTCCGGCAGCTGTCGACCAAGATGCCTCGTTTACGTTCGGACTTGGATAGACAGCTCCTCCTAGAACTTGCTGTCCGCTAAATGCGAAGCCGCCAGATAGCAATGTGCCCCAATACTGGCAGTTGCATTCAGCGGTCAATCAGTGGTGACCCCTTGCCCATACTGAACGTACGATTGGTCGATGCCGCCCCGTGTTTATCATCCCAATGATTGAGGGTGAAATGGAAGGGCGAAGGCGAAGCGTCAGAGGTCGAGAAAAATCCTGTGCCACCTCGCCCGTCGCAACGGTTGTATTACTCGGCTGAATGGTGTCGATATGCTATCGTAACTGGATCAGGGATGACGCGTGAGCGAAGCGGTAAATACTCAGGACGAAAATCTGGCACCGGCGCCAGCACCGACCTCAGGCTTTTCTTTCATTCGACAAGGTGATCACGCCGCTCAGGACTTGGACTGGGAGAAGGGGCCCGATCAGGTACGCAAGGCCCTTGCCGAGGCGTTGGGTGCACGGAACGTCGCGTTCTTGCTCGGCGCAGGCTGCTCCTCGATGGTGGTCGATGATAAGGAGCGCGGCATCTCGACGATGCTGCCATTGGCCAGGGAATTCTGCGCTGCTCCAGAAGGTGCCGAGCCTTGGGTGTTCGACGCGTCGGAGCGAAGCTGCCTTGCCGGCTACGGTTTGAGCCTCGAAGGCGAGTATGCACGCAACCTCGAACGCCTGATGGAGACCCTACACGCGCTGCGGTTCGTGCTGAGGCGCAGTGACGATGATGGCGACGAGGAGGAGGCCGCCAAGATCGAGAAGATGATCGGGAAGGTGCAGGCCTTCCTGTGGGAGAGGTGCACCGCAGGCCTGTTCTCGAAGGGCGACGACTCCGTGCTGGGAACGTACGAGTCATTCTATCGGCGGCTGATCCTTCGCGACCGATCACTCCCACGACCGTGGATATTCTCCACGAACTACGACCTGTTCAACGAGCGAGCGATGGACCGTCTGGGTCTGCCATATGCCAACGGCTTCTCGGGCGTGGTCGAGCGCCGGTTCAACCCGTCCACCTTCAGATACGCGATGGCGGAGCAGCTCGACATCACCAACAGGAAGTGGTCGGCGGTCGACGGCTTCGTCTATCTGTGCAAGCTGCACGGTTCGATCAGCTGGACCGAGGACGATCACGGTCTCTTCCCCATCCGGGACCTGCACGTGCGCGCATTCATGCGCGATGATTCCGATGGCCGCCGCTTTGTCTTCCTCGGCCGCGATGTCGGCTGTAAGGCCTGCGACCATCTGGGCGTTAAAGACGAGGTGTGTTTTGACCTGACCGTCGCGCATCACCGCCGGCGACATCGCGACGCCCTGCATCTCGGCGGTGTTCGAGCGGGTAAGCGGCCTTAGCCCAGGCAGGCCGCGGTCGAGATCGGCTAGGGCTTGATCATAGTCGATCGCAACCGTGACCCCATCAAGCGTCGACAGGTTCATGAAGCGGCCAAACAGCCTAATGGCATCGAGCACCGCATGACCGAGTTCGCGCGCGCCCTCCTCGTTTTCGAACCCTTTCACAGTGAGTCCCAGATCGGTTGGGATTGTCGTCGGCGGCAGATTGTCCCAGTCGATTTCGGTCATGATCCGTGGTCCTCTTGCAGAGCAGTAAAGATCGTGATGCTATCGCAACGATACAAGTACGGCACATCCCGACATCCGCGACCATAGAAGAGCTTTCCGAACTTTTCGGGACGACATTTCCAAATTGCCTCGAAGCACTCCGCAATGATCAATCTCGTTCAGCCTAGGCGAACAAGGTCAGCGCAACTGGACATATGCCCTCCATTCGTTCATGTTATGTACTGAACCATCAACATCCGAGCGGCTGCATGTTTGAGAACCTCCAACACGAACTTGACCGCCTCTCCCGCCTTCAACAGGTAGAGGTTCCTTTGGAAGCCGATTCTGAGGGATATGCCGATAAGGAATGCCCGGCTGAAGCATGCCTGTTCCAATTCAAGATAGTTGCTGAAGACTGGACAAATCTCGTCCGCGATGAGGAAGTGTTCTGCCCATCCTGCCGACATGCCGCACCGGCAAAGTCTTGGTACACGACGGAGCAGATAGAAGCGGCCAAGCAGTACGCGCGCGGAGTCGTGATTAATCGCATCAACGGGGCGATGCGAGCAGATGCCGCGGCTTCGAAGCGGCGACAGCGGCCAGGCTCGTTCCTAAGCATCACCCTAAACGTGAAAGGTGGCCGCAACGCAGTGTTGTTGCCGGTTGCATCCGCAGAGCCCATGCGCTTGCGTACCAAATGCGATTCTTGCGGCTGTCGCTATTCATACGTAGGTGCCGCATATTTCTGTCCTAGTTGCGGGCATAACTCTGCCCACCACACATTTCAGCAGACCCTCGCCACCATCAGGACCGCCGCTGGGCTACGTGAAACTCTACGCAACACGTTAGGCCCGGACGAAGCTGAGTTGATGACTCGCACACTGCTGGAAAAGGCTATTCAGGATACGGTGATGTCGTTTCAGCGCCTAGCGGAGCAGATTTACGAAAGCCGGGCCGGCGTATCGGCCCGGCGAAATGCGTTTCAAAACCTCGATGCGGGATCCAATCTGTGGGATACGGTGGCGGGGTCGTCGTTTGAGAAAATTGTAGGCACGGCAGCTATGGATCGTCTCCGAGTTTTCTACCAGCAACGCCATTTACTTGCTCACCAACAGGGCATCGTAGACGCAGACTACATTACGCGGAGTGGCGATGCCACCTACGCCGTTGGGCAGCGGCTGGTAATCAAAGAGTCGGCAGTTCTGGAGTTTGCTGGACTGATTGAGCAGTTAGGTTCGGCTCTACTGAAAAGCTCGCCTTTCCATTGCGGCGATTCGTAAGGTCGAAAACGGTAGCGACAGCGATGGCCATCCCTAACGTCTGCTTTCCACGCTTCGACGCTCCGAAGCCGACATTCGGGAAAGTCCCAGTCCTGGCCGTCTATCTGCTCAGCAGGCGGGCCGACGATTTACGTCACACCGTCCGCGTCGCATCGCGCCGTCACCTCGCCCACGGCCGCCCGGTAATGTCGACACACCCGCTCCTCGCGCATCCCAAAACGCAGTGATACTTCCGCCACGCTCATTTTTCGCCCGACGACAAGAATGAGGATGGCACGCGTCAGCGGCTGCATTTTAGCGACGACTTGCCTGATTCGCGCAGCTTCCTCGCCGCCGCCCGCGCCGATCGGTTCAGCCATCATCTGCAGGTCAACAGTATCGAGATAGCGGTCGATCCGGGCGCAGCAACGGTCATCATCCGCCAAGTTTTGAACGCACAAAATCAATTTCGCCAATGCCTGGCGCAGGACAGGTAGCAAGGTCACAGCAGGACACTCCGCATATCGGGTTCAGTCCCCAACCCGTTCCCCCTTCCCTCCCAAGGACCCGCGAAATTACTGTTTCTCGTGCGCGAGGGATCAGCGCGTTCTACCTACCCCCCTTCACCTCGGCACTTCCCCGCTTCACACCCCGCCCTCACCGCTGCGACAGCGATCACCGCCCGTAGGGCCGGGATCGGCGCAGCCGAGCCCGGTCGGCGCGGCGGCACGCCGTGCCGACAAGAGCGCGATGCCCGCGCAGCGGGCAGTCGCCCACCCCTTCCTTCAGCTGCTAATCCGCTTCGTAAAAACGTTATAATGGGTTTCTTAGGGGGTTGCGCTGCCCCGCCAATCCGGCAAGGTAGCCCCGCTTCCGCTGAAAGCGCGGAAGCGGGGCGTGGAAACCTCTTTCTTGCAGCTCGGTCACAGTTTCACTGGGGCCGGGTGGCATGCGCGCATGTCCAGCCGGCAACGGTAAAGGCGCATGCGCCTGCCGCAAGACAGGTTTCCAACATCCGGCTTTGGCCGTCGCCCCGAGAGGACATAGGTGCGACGAATGAGCCAGGGCAGAAGCGAGGATCGGCTGTGCGATCCGGTCATGATCAGAAATCCCGGAAGCAATCGGTTCAGCTTTCCGGAATTCTACACAAGGGAGAAGCCCCGCCTCATGCGCTTCTTCACGCGCCAGCTTGGCAATCAGGCTGATGCCGACGAACTTGCCCAGGAAAGCTTCACCCGTTTCGTGCGCACAGCGCCCGCACAAGCGCTTGCCAGCCCGCAGGCTTACCTCACGCGCATCGCGACGAACCTGCTGCGCGATTTCGTCGAGCGCGGATCGACCCTGTTGTCGAAACGCACCAAGCCGCTCGACGATGGCCTGCATGCAATTGCCCCTTCCGACACCCATCGCGAGTTGCAGGCAAAGCAGGATCTGGCGCGCTGGACGCTGATCCTCAACCAACTTCCGCTACAAACGCTAGATATCTTCCTGCGCAATCGGGTCGAAGGGCAGACCTATGTCGCGATTGCAGCAGAGCTCGATCTTCCGCTCTGGGTCGTGCAGAAACAGATGCTCAAAGCCATTCGCCATGTTACCGCCTATCGCGAGGCGAATGATGACTGACCTGCCTGCCGATCATGATCCCCACGAAGGATCGCGCGATGCCCATGAATGGGCCATGCTCATCATGGCCGACGCGGACGCTGTGCCAGATCCCAGGAATCTCGACAGGCTAGGTCCACATCAGCGTGCCTTCGACGTCTGGATCGCCGAAAACCCGTCCCGTAAGATCGCCTATCTGCGCGTGGTAGACACCGTGCAGCAGGCAAGCCAAGCCGCCGCACTAACGCATTCGCGCGGGCCTCTCCTGCACCAGACGCGAAAAGTGGAAAGCCGTCCACCACGGCTTCTCCTCGCCGCATCAGTGGCGCTTTGCCTCCTTGTGGCAACGGGTCTGCTTTGGCGTTCAACCGATGCACCGCCCTCGCTGATCGGGCAGAGCGAGGCGCGCACGCCGCTGGAGACACGGGTCGGCGAGGTGCGCACGGAGCGCCTTGAAGATGGCAGCTCTATCTTATTGGATACCGACACGTTGGTTCTGATCGGATATACTGCCGAGCGCCGCACGATCGAATTCAAGCGTGGACGTGCCCGCTTCACCGTTGCCAGCCAGACGGCAAGGCCCTTTATGGTACATGGGCGCGGCATTGAGGTGACGGCAGGCGTCGGCCAGTTCGACATGACGATCCGTAAGGGCGCGCGCGTTCATGCCATCGAGGGCGACGTCAATGTCACACTACCCCGCACTGACCCGCGCCAGCTGCCCAAAGCCCTTACATTGCATTCCGGCCAGTTACTCACGCTCAAGGCTGGACAAATCCCGGCTTTTTCCATCAATTCTGCCAAACGGTCAGAGCAGCAATGGGTGAGCGGCGTGAAAAGCTATGATTATGTCCCGACCTGCGACGTCATCGCCGAAGCCAACAGCTATAGCGAGACCAAGATCATCCTGGCCCAGCCATCGCTGGGGACGCGCGAGATATTTGCAGACATCGAAATCCGCAATATCGAGCGCGTTGCCCAAGCCTTGAGCGGCTTTCTCAACCTCAAGATCGAACGAACCCAGAAAGACATATTGCTGCTCACCGCCGAAAAATAATGACGCATTGCAGCTTTAGATAGGCACGCGCCCGTCTTCCGTTCTGAGCCTCAATAAGAGGCCCTGCGGAACAAGGGGGCAAGTTTCATGCGTATCGGTAAAATTGGGCTTCTCAGCGGCGTTGCACTGTCCATGTGTATTCTGGTTCCCCAGATCCATGCCCAGGAAGCACCCAAAAGCTACGATCTGCCTGAGCAGGATCTTGGCGATGCGCTGCGCGCCGTATCGAGGATGAGCGATTATCAGCTCGTTGCCGATGGCCGGTCGCTCAAGGGTCGTCGCGCCCCGTCGCTCGCCGGGGCCTACACGCTCGAGGACGCCGTGGCCGCCCTCCTCGCGCCTTCGGGCCTCACCGCCGACATCAGGGAGCGCACCATCACCCTGCGGGGGCGAGAAGCGCCGTCGCGCGAGGCGGTAACCAGCGCGACGGACATCGAGCTTTCGGTCACAGGTTCCCGCATTCGCGGTGCGAAGCCGACGTCTCCGGTGATATCGGCTAGCCGGGACAAAATCGTCGAGCTCGGCCATAGCGACCTTGGATCATTCGCACGCAGCATCCCGCAAAATTATAATGGCGGCCAGAACCCAGGCGTGGTGTCCGCTCGGCAGAATGGTTCGGAAAATGTCACGTCGTCGTCCGCTCTCAACCTCAGGGGATTGGGCGCAGACGCTACGCTCACTTTGCTCAACGGACATCGGCTTGCCTATGACGCGGTGAGCCAGGGCATCGACATATCGGCTATACCGCTGGCGGCGGTCGAGCGGGTCGAAATTGTCGCTGACGGCGCATCGGCGCTTTATGGTTCCGATGCGGTTGGCGGCGTCGCCAACATCATCCTCCGCCGCGATTTCGACGGCCTGGAAACCAGCGCGAGAATTGGCGGCGCGACCGATGGCGGGGCGTTCCAGCAGCAATATAGCGGGGTGACGGGTCGCCGATGGAATAGCGGCGGCATCATGATCGCCGGCGATTTCGCTAGGGCGACCGACGTCTCTGCCGGCCAGCGTTCCTACACGCATGGCGCCGTGAACCCTGAAATGACCATTCTTCCCTCAAACAAGCAGTTAAGCGCTGTAGTAGCAGGCCATCAGTCCTTGGGGGACGTCATGGAGTTCGGGCTCGATGCCCATTATATCCGCCGTAGATCCCGTTTTTCACTCCCCAATGGCAGCGGCACCAATATTCAGTCCGGCGCCACCGCCTCCCCGGACGTCGAGAGCTGGTCGATCAGCCCGTCCCTCACCTTCCACCTGCCTGCCGACTGGGAAATGACCGCCCGCGTCACGCGCGCTATCAGCGATAGCGGGGTCAAGGCGGAAGTCTTCTCAGGCAGCAGCCGGTTGTTCGTCAACGATGTGCGCTACAAGAATGACCTTTGGTCAGCAGAGTTCAGCAGTGAAGGCCCTCTCTTTGCCTTACCGGGTGGCGACGCACGTGTCGCGCTGGGGGCCGGACTGCGTACCAACGGCCTGGATGGCTCGATCTTCAGAACGACGTCAACTGCAACCTTTGCCATCCAAAATTATACAGACTCGCAGACCGCTCTATTCGCTTATGGCGAGATGTTTCTGCCGCTCATCGCTGGCGCAAATGCGTTACCACTCATTCACGCGCTGGAGATCACCGGCGCGTTGCGATATGAACGCTATGACCAGATGGGCAGCCTTGCGACACCCAAGCTTGGCATTGCCTATCAGCCGATCGCCGATCTGACGCTCAAGGCTGCGTGGGGGAAATCGTTCAAGGCGCCGACGCTCAGCCAATTAAATATCGCTCCGCAGGCAACGCTTTACGCTTCAAGCCGATACCTGCCAGCGCCTCCAACCAACGAAAATGTTCTGCAGATCGACGGAAGTCGAAAGGCGCTGGAGCCTGAAAAGGCCAGGACCCTTACATTCACCGTCCAGTTGGAGCCTTCATCGATAGCGGGTCTGAAACTCGAGGCCAGTTTCTTCGACGTCCGCTACAAAAACCGCGTAACCTATCCCATAGCGTCCAGTTCGCAGGCATTCAGGGACGAATATGCCGACCTCATCATTCTCAATCCGACCCTCGATCAGGTATTGGCGGCAACTGCCAGCCTGCCGCTCGGCGTTCAAAATCTAAGTGGCGCCGCTTATGATCCTGCAAATCTTGCTGCGATCGTCTACACCGGATATCAGAATGTCGCCCGTCAACATATTCAGGGGGTGGATAGTTCGATCGCCTATGCTTTCTTTACCGGCAGCAGCGATTTCAAGCTTGAAGCCAATGCAAGCTACCTCAAAAGCGATCAGCAGCTAAGCGCGGGGCAACCCGTCTTCGAACAGGCCGGCACCATATTCCGGCCACCGCACTGGCGCGGGAGCGCGAACGCTAGCTGGAAGCGCGGCGAGATAAGCATAGCGATCGCCTATAATTATCTTGGCGGCACCAAAGACAGCCGAACCAGCACGACCTACCGGGTCAAAGCCTTTCATTCGGCTGACGCCACCATTGGTTGGAAGCCTCACGGTAGCGGCCTCTGGGCTGGTTGGTCATTCCTACTTGCGAGCCAGAACATCCTGAATCGGAAGCCGTCGCTTATTCGCACGACAAGCGTCGCCCTGCCCAATTATGATGCGACAAATTATCCCGCGATCGGGCGCACCATCAGTCTTACCCTTTCCAAGGCCTGGTAATGCTCATCTCCCTCGCGATGAGCCTTGCTGGCGCAGCTACGGCCGCCCTGCCGGTCGTAGCTGCGGATCTGGATTGCGCGAAGATGTTAGAGATTCGCCGGCCGGCGGGAGCCACTCGCCCCATCGAGGCCACCGATCTCATCGAGACTCTGGATATCGGCTCCAATGGCGGGATGGAAAGCGATCCTGTTTTTACCCTCTCGCCCGATCGATCACGCCTCGCTGTGGCCGTGCGAAGGGCCGACGGGAGGTCCAACAGCTATTGCTCCGGCATCTATATCGTCAACCAGGATGGGCAAGCATCGCTGATCGACGCGGGACCCGGCGTCGCCTTCTGGCGCTATGATAATTTCTTTGGCACGCGAGGATTTCCTACTGGCATCACCAAGGTCATCACGCCTTTATGGTCTTCAAACGGAGACAATCTGGCTTTTCTGAAGCTCGTCAATGATCGGTTGCAATTGTGGCGTTGGGATGTGGGGGGCCATAGTCGCCCCGTCGCAGCACCAGAAGATGATATCGTCGATTTTCGCTTCGGGGCCGACGGCAAAAGCCTGGTGTACAAGCAGCGCGCGGATGGTTCGTCGACGGAAGAGCTGAACCAGGAAGCGGCACGGGGCTACCGTCTCGATGATCGCTTCTTTCCATTCGCGTCGCGCGCGCCCTTTCCGCGCGGCGGCGCTGCCTATCGTTTTTATAGAGTGGATCTGGACGGCAGCGCTCGCGGGCCAGCAACTGAGGCGGAGATCGCCGCCTTCACCAACGATCGATCCGCGGCTCTGCGCAGCGGCGCGATAATGGTCGATGTCAAAGCGGATGCCGAGGGTATGAGCCGGATCCATATGGTGTTCGGGACGGCGGCGCAGTTTTGTCGCCGCGCCAGCTGCACCGACATCGAAGGTCAGCCATGGGTCACGCAGGCCGGACATATCCGGTTCGTACGGCGAGAAGGATGGGGCCAAAGCCTCGCTGCCATTTACGAATGGAAGGGCGGCGACACAGATCCTGCCCGCCTTTTCCAGACGAGCGACCTACTCAGGGGATGCGTACCCATCGACGATGATGCCCTGTGTGTGCGCGAAAACGCGACCCGGCCCCGATATATAGACAGGATCAGTCTGCAGGACGGCAAGAGCAGGCCCATCTTCGAGCCAAATCCCGATTATGCAATGATCATCCGCGGTAGAGTTGAGCGGCTGCAATGGACCAATGCGATGGGAATCCGCAGCTTTGGCGATCTTGTCTATCCACCGACATTCCAGCCGAGCCGCCGCTATCCGCTGATTATCACCCAATATGAAAGTAGGGGATTTCTGCGTGGGGGCACTGGCGATGAATTCCCCATCCAGCTTTTCGCAAAGGCAGGCTATCTGGTCCTCAACATCGAGCGCCCCCAATCGCCCGTCTCCGCCAAACAGCTTGCGCCACTTGAAAGGCAAAGACGCGAAAATGCCGACTTTTCCGCACGACGCAATATCCTGTCGACCATAGAGACCAAGGTCTTGGAACTGATAGACGCAGGCCTGGTCGATCCGGACAGGATCGGGATCACTGGTCTCAGTGACGGCTCGACAACGACACAATTTGCAGCGCTGCACAGCCAAATGTTCAAGGCTGCATCGATCAGCGGCTGTTGCTGGGAGCCCTCCCAGACCTGGCTTCTGGGTACCGCCATCCAGCAACATTATCAAAGCATAGGCTGGCCTGCTTCCCCAGAAGCCAGTTCAGCAATCTGGTCGCAAATGTCGCTTTCCCGCAATGCCAGCCGCGTTGCTTTCCCTATTCTCATGCAAGCGGCAGATGGGGAGCTTTACCCAACCCTGGAAGCCGTCCGCGCGCTCCGCGCTGCCAATAGTCCGGTTGATGTCTATGTTTTCCCTGACGAACTCCATATCAAGCGCCAGCCAACCCACCGCCTGAACGTCTATCGCCGCAATCTGCGATGGTTCGATTTCTGGCTGATGGACAAGATGCCCGCCGATGGCATCGAGCGTGAGGAAGCGTCGCGCTGGGCGCAGATGAGGAGAGATTGGGTACAACGCCCGATACATTTGCCGACATCGGATTAGATGCGCAGCGCGCTACATAGCCGCTACATCATCCGCGCCAATGTTCGATCCAGGCTTCCATGTCGAGCATAGCCGATAGGCGCATATAGCTCAGCTCTAAGCCGGAATCGGATACCAATGCTGCGGCTAGCCTCTCTTATTCACGACGCTCGGTTTCGGGCCCGCTCTGGGCATTTGCTGCGGCTGGCTGTATTGCGCGGACGACC
>MIAK01000005.1:0-74670 GCA_001829085.1 Sphingomonadales bacterium RIFCSPLOWO2_12_FULL_63_15
AGTTCCTAATTCAGATCAGAGGCTTACGCCACTCCCGCCAACCCTTCAGGACACTTTTGGTGAATAAGGCGGGCTAGGACTTTATGGCGATCCGGACAGCGATGATAACAAGCGCATCATCGGTCGTGCGCATGAGCTAGCTGCGCAGCGGCACGAGAAGACCCCACTTGAGGTCGCATTCTATGATGCGGCATCTGCCAATGTATGGGGTTGACCGAACGACACCATACAGGTGGGGGAAGGCGATTGTTATGACATATGCGCCTGAGCCAAGACGTGATGCTCACATCTAAATGGCACCAATCGGCCAACACACCCCTGTCCTACACGCCCCAATCCATGCCATGCTCCCCCCGCTCTTTCTCGCCGTCCGTCCCCCACGTCTCCGCACGCCCCCGCGCGCGCCCACATTTCGCAAAAATTATCCTATTGCGAAATCGACGCCACCCGTCCGTTCGCCCGCAATTGCGTGGCCTGCGATGGTGTGAACTTCACAGATTTGGCAAGGGCGCGTCGGCCGCTTTGCCGGGCCGCGCTTAGCCCTGGTCCTGATAGGCCATTTGCAAAATGCCCCAGTGCCGCCCCTTCACATGGATCGACGCGATCACCTGTTTGAGCAGCAGCACTTCGCCGCTGGCGGTCAGGCGGCGATAGGCCTTGATGCAGAAGGGCTGGGTGGTCCGCGCCTGTTCGCGCGTGTCGGGAAAGTCGAAGATCAGCCCCTGCCGCGCATGTTCCGCGTTCCAGGCGTCGTCGCCGGGCCGCTGCGGCTGCGCCCGTTCGGGCATGGCGACCGCGCCAAAGGCGTTGCGGTCGGTGAAGGTCATGCCGAACAGCCCGGTAAAGCCGCGCGCCCGTTCCTGTTGCGCGCGGGCGACGGGCAGGATCACCGCCTGCACGGGATGCACATATTGCGTCGGATTGGTGCCGGGGATCGGCGCATAATCGTCGCTGAAGATCGCCGCTTCGCTTGCCTCACCGCGCTCGATCGCCCGCTCGATGGCGTCCGCGACCTTTTGCGCCGACTCCAGGCTGAAGCGAATATAGGGCGAGTCGGGAATATCGACCCCGCTTTCGGCCAGATATTGCAGCAGCATATTGGTGTCGCTGCTGGCGGTCGACACGCGGCCCGACAGCCTTTGCAGCCCGTCGGCATTGTCGCTCGACGTGCTGGCCAGCGTCGCGATGCCGGTGCGGATCTCGCCCGCGGACCCGACCATCGACGCGATCCGCCGCGCCACCGTCTCGCTGTTGCTCGACAGGTCGAGCATCAGCGCGGCGAGCCGCTCGACCAGCGTTTCGATGTTGCGCGTGTCCGATTGCGCGGTGCGCGCGGTCTGCGCGCCCTGGGTGATGCTGGCGAGCATGCCGCCCGCTTCGCCGGTCAGCGCGGCGATCGACTGTTCGATGGTCTGGGTGGCGGCGGCGGTTTCCTGCGCCAGTTTCTTGACCTCGGCCGCGACCACGGCAAAGCCGCGCCCCGCATCGCCCGCCCGCGCCGCCTCGATCGTGGCGTTGAGCGCCAGCAGGTTGGTCTGGCTGGCGATGCCGCTGATCATGCTGGTGACATGGGCGACAGTGCGCAGCGCCTCGCCAAAGCCGTCGAGCCGCGCATGGATATGGCTGACCTGGTCGATCAGATCGACGAAATTGCTGTTGGCGGCGGAGAGCTGCCGACCCGAATCGTCGATGATGGCGCGCGCCGCGATCGCCTGTTCCCGCGCATCCTGCCCGGCCAGCGCCACGCTGTCGCCATCCCGTGACAATTGCCCGGCCGCGCCGCTGATCGCCTCGATCATCTGCGCCTGCTGCGTGACCCGGTCGGCCAGTTCGCTAATGTCGGCCTGCAAATCGAGCGTGCGGATGCCCAGGTCGCCCGACAATTTGGCGACCTTCATGACCGCTCTGGCGACGGTTCCGATGTCTGCGATATTCCCCATTTCCATGGGGGTATCGCAGCATGGTGAAGGAAGCGTTAGCGCCCGCTCACACCCCTTCCAGCAAGCCTTCGCGCTTGATCTTTTCCTGCCAGACCAGAGGGGCGAGATGGTGGACATTCTGGCCTTCGCTGTCGACCGCGACGGTCACCGGCATGTCCGCCACGTCGAATTCGTAGATCGCCTCCATGCCGAGATCCTCAAACCCCACGACCTTGGCACCTTTGATGGCGCGCGCGACCAGATAGGCCGCGCCGCCGACCGCCATCAGATAGGCGCTCTTGTGCTTGGCGATGGCGGCAGTGGCCGCGACGCCGCGCTCCGCCTTGCCGACGCAGCCGAGTAAGCCTTGTTCCAGCATCATGTCCATGAAGCTGTCCATGCGGGTGGCGGTGGTGGGACCGGCCGGGCCGACCACTTCGTCGCCGACCGGATCGACCGGGCCGACATAATAGATGACGCGGCCCTTGAAATCGACCGGCAGCTGTTCGCCCCGGCTCAGCATATCCTTGATCCGCTTATGCGCGGCGTCACGGCCGGTCAGCATCTTGCCGTTCAGGAGCAGCCGGTCGCCATGCTTCCAGCTTTGCACGACGTCCGGCGTCAAGGTGTTGAGGTCGACGCGGATCGCTTCCTTGCTCGGCGTCCAGTTGACGTCGGGCCATTCGGACAGCTTGGGCGCTTCCAGATAGGCGGGGCCGGAGCCGTCCAGCGTGAAATGGGCGTGGCGCGTCGCGGCGCAATTGGGGATCATCGCGACCGGCTTGCCCGCCGCATGGCAGGGATAATCGTAAATCTTGACGTCGAGGATGGTGGAGAGGCCGCCCAGACCCTGGGCGCCGATACCCAATGCGTTGACCTTGTCGAAAATCTCGATCCGCATCTTCTCGATATCGGTCTGCGGCCCGCGCGCCTTGAGTTCGCCCATGTCGATGGGCTCCATCAGGCTTTCCTTGGCCAGCGCCACCGCCTTTTCCGCGGTGCCGCCGATGCCGATGCCCAGCATGCCGGGCGGGCACCAGCCGGCACCCATTTGCGGGATCATGTCCAGCACCCAGTCGACGATCGAATCGCTGGGGTTCATCATCTTGAACTTGGTCTTATTCTCCGACCCGCCACCCTTGGCCGCGACGTCGATGACCACCTTGTTGCCTGGCACCATCTCCACCGACAGGACGCAAGGCGTGTTGTCCTTGGTATTCTGGCGCGAGAAAGCGGGATCGCGCAAGATCGAGGCGCGCAGGCGATTTTCGGGGTTCAGATAAGCGCGCCGCACGCCTTCATCGATGACATCCTGCATCGACCGGCTATTATCGTCCAACCGGCACTCCATGCCCCATTTGACGAAGACGTTGACGATGCCGGTGTCCTGGCAGATCGGGCGATGCCCCTCCGCGCACATGCGGCTGTTGGTCAGGATCTGCGCAATGGCGTCCTTGGCCGCCGGGCTTTGCTCGGCCTCATAGGCTTTGCCGAGTGCGCGGATATAATCCATCGGGTGATAATAGCTGATGAACTGGAGCGCGTCGGCCACGCTCTCGATCAGATCGGCGGTTTTGATGAGCGTCATCTTACCCTAGTCCCCATATCTGCGGCCCGGCCCTGCACGGCGGGTTCCTGCTTGGGCTGGGGCTATACGCATCCTCGCTCCCAAGTCCAGTATGGGTAAGGTGAGGGGATGTGGGAGGGGCGACTCCGGCCGCGCACGCATTTGCGTGGCAAGCCCCAATATATTTTTTTGGGGCCATGCTCCCCCTTGCCTTTTGCGGGGGGCAGGGAAGTCCATGCGTCGCGGCGTTGCGACAGGCAAAAGCGGCGATGAAATGAATCGAGCGAGCGACGAACGGAGTCTCTAAACGGTCATTTACCCTCTTGCGTCCCAAAGGGGCTATGGCACTATCCCTTGTATCGGGTTAACGGGGGTCACCCAACAGATTGTGATTGCGTCGCGGAACATGGTTTCGCTTGAAGGGCATTTTGTCCGTGCGATCGCGGTCTGGCGGGCCTCGTTCCGGTCCCGGCACGAAACGGTTTGCGGCTGATGCGCGACTGGACGGCGCGGGGCTTGACCGAATCGAACGGAACAGGAACATTCGGGGGCTGAGATGGATTTTCGAGATAGCGGACAAGGTGGTACTGGCGACGTGGCGACTGTGATGGATGAAGTGTTGGACGCGGTAGCGGCAACGAATAAGGCGGCTCCGGCCAAGGCGCAGCCCAAGGAGGCGGCACCCCTGACCTCCTCGACCGTGGTGGAGCGTCGTTTCGACATCGTGACCGATGCGTCGCGCGATGCGTTGCTGACCGAATTCGGTAAGGACACGCTGAACGATCGCTATCTGCTGCCCGGCGAATCCTATCAGGATCTGTTCGCCCGCGTCGCATCGGCCTATTCGGACAATCAGGACCACGCCCAGCGTGTCTATGACTATATCTCCAAACTCTGGTTCATGCCCGCCACCCCGGTCCTGTCCAACGGTGGCACCGGGCGCGGCCTGCCGATCAGCTGCTATCTGAACTCGGTGGACGACAGCCTGGAAGGCATCGTCAACACCTGGAACGAGAATGTCTGGCTCGCCTCGCGCGGTGGCGGCATCGGCACCTATTGGGGCAGCGTGCGCGGCATCGGCGAGCCGGTGGGCCTTAACGGCAAGACCAGCGGCATCATCCCCTTCGTCCGCGTGATGGACAGCCTGACGCTGGCGATCAGCCAGGGCAGCCTGCGTCGCGGTTCGGCCGCCTGCTATCTTGACGTGTCGCACCCGGAGATCGAGGAGTTCCTTGAAATCCGCAAGCCGAGCGGCGACTTCAATCGCAAGGCGCTGAACCTCCATCATGGCGTGCTGCTGACCGACGAATTTATGGAAGCCGTGCGCGACGGCCGCGAATTCCATCTGCGCAGCCCCAAGGACCAGTCGATCCGCTCCACCATCGACGCGCGCGCGCTGTTCCAGAAGCTGGTCGAAACCCGGCTGGCGACCGGCGAGCCCTATATCGTGTTCAACGACACGGTGAACCGCATGATGCCCAAACATCATCGCGACCTGGGCCTGAAAGTCTCGACGTCGAACCTCTGTTCGGAAATCACCCTGCCGACCGGGCGCGATCACCTTGGCAATGACCGCACGGCGGTCTGCTGCCTGTCGTCCATGAACCTGGAAACCTGGGACGAGTGGAAGGACGAAAAGCTCTTCGCCGAAGACATTATGCGCTTCCTCGACAATGTGCTGCAGGATTATATCGACCGCGCCCCGCCCGAAATGGCGCGCGCCAAATATAGCGCCAGCCGCGAACGCTCGGTCGGGCTGGGCGTCATGGGCTTTCACAGCTTCCTTCAGGCGCGCGGCATTCCGTTCGAGGGCGCGATGGCCAAGTCGTGGAACCTGCGTATGTTCAAGCATATCAAGGGCCAGGTCGACGAAGCCTCGATGCAGCTCGCCATCGAGCGCGGCCCGTGCCCGGACGCCGCCGACCAGGGCGTGATGGAGCGTTTCAGCTGCAAGATGGCGATCGCGCCGACCGCGTCGATTTCCATCATCTGCGGCGGCACGTCGGCTTGCATCGAGCCGATCCCGGCCAATATCTACACCCACAAGACGCTGTCGGGCAGCTTCTCGATCAAGAATCCCTATCTCGAAAAGCTGCTGATCGAGAAGGCGAAGGACAGCAATAATGTCTGGAACTCGATCCTCGAACATGGCGGCAGCGTCCAGCATCTCGACTTCCTGAGCCAGGAAGAAAAGGACACGTTCAAGACCAGCTTCGAGATCGATCAGCGCTGGCTGCTCGAACTCGCGGCCGACCGCACCCCCTATATCGACCAGGCGCAGTCGCTGAACCTGTTCATCCCGGCCGATGTGGAAAAATGGGATCTGCTCATGCTCCACTTCCGCGCGTGGGAACTGGGCATCAAGTCGCTTTATTATCTGCGCTCCAAATCGGTCCAACGCGCGGGCTTTGCCGGTGGCGTGGAAGCCGACAACACGATCGACGCGCCTAAGTTCGAGATCGAAAGCACGGACTATGACGAGTGTCTGGCCTGTCAGTGATTTTGTGAGCCTCTCTCCCAAAGAGGAGAGAAAGGCCAATATAGATTTCCCGGAGTTACCCCATGTCTCTTCTTCAAGCCTCCAAGCAATATAAGCCGTTCGAATATCCCTGGGCCTACGACTTCTGGAAGCGCCAGCAACAACTGCACTGGTTGCCGGAGGAAGTGCCTCTGGGCGAGGATTGCCGCGATTGGGCGCAGAAACTGTCCGATCATGAGCGCAACCTGCTGACGCAGATCTTCCGCTTCTTCACCCAGGCCGACGTGGAAGTGCAGGATTGCTACCACGAAAAATATGGCCGCGTGTTCAAGCCGACGGAAGTCAAGATGATGCTGACCGCGTTCAGCAACATGGAAACCGTGCATATCGCGGCTTACTCGCATCTGCTCGACACGATCGGCATGCCCGAAAGCGAATATAGCGCCTTCCTCCAATATAAGGAGATGAAGGACAAGCATGACTATCTGCAGCAGTTCGGCGTCGATACCGACGAGGATATTGCCCGCACCCTGGCGATGTTCGGCGGCTTTACCGAAGGCCTGCAGCTCTTTGCGTCCTTCGCGATGCTGATGAACTTCCCGCGCTTCAACAAGATGAAGGGCATGGGCCAGATCGTCACCTGGTCGATCCGCGACGAGACGCTGCATTGCGAGGGCATCATCAAGCTGTTCCACGCCTTCTGCGCCGAACGCGGCTGCCTGACCCCCGCGGTCAGGGAAGATATCATGGATATGTGCCAGAAGACGGTGCGGATCGAGGATGCGTTCATCGATCTGGTCTTCGAAATGGGGCCGGTTCCGGGCATGACGGCGAAGGACATCAAGAAATATGTCCGCTACATCGCCGACTGGCGGCTGGGCCAGCTTGGCTTCAAGCCCATCTACATGATCGAAGAGCATCCGCTCCCCTGGCTCAGCCCGCTGCTCAACGGCGTGGAACATGCCAATTTCTTCGAAACCCGCGCGACGGAATATTCAAAGGGCGCGACGCGCGGCCAGTGGAACGACGTGTGGGACGCCTTCGACCGCCGTAAGACCCGCGCCGTGCCCGCCAATGCGGACGAGGTGGACCCGGATATGTTCAAGGCGGCGGGGATCGCGGCGGAGTAATTTTTCTAAAACATAGGGAGGTCAAGATGGGGCCGTAGTTGTTGAAATGCGTTAATCATGATCCGTGGAGACAAGTGCCGTTACAATTGTTTGGTTCTTATTGGGTTCCTTTATTGCAACCTTATATCCCACAGCCCTTGGCGGTTATTAAGATTGAATCGGATTTAATAAATTCGTCCTAAGGATATGGACAATGATGCAAGGCATTATTTATCCAGATCGGATTGGCGATTGGCATTGGGTCATTATGGACGGCAAGGATGTCTATCTGCGGTCAGAGCGACGCTTCGCGCACAAGTGCGATGCCCGTGACGATTGTGACGAGCGAACTTGCTTGATCCGTTGTTCCATTACTTTCATTTAAAATCCGGCTGTGAGGGCAGGCGATTTTGTCGCCTGCCCAACCAGTTCGGATAAACAATGAGTATGCCGTATCCAGATTTCTGTGTGCAATTTACTTCGGATACCGACGTCCCAATGTGCGCAAAGTTCTGACCAATGCCCAAAGTCTTCGACTGGAACGGCTATCGCTTCCACTTCTTCGCTAACGAAGGCGATCCGCGTGAGCCGGTGCATATCCATGTTCGCAAGGGACGGGACAATGCGAAATTCTGGCTCTGGCCCGAAGTGGTCGTAGCTGAAAGCCGGGGTTTTCCTGCCCATATGCTTTCGCAGCTTTCCCATGTTATAGAGGCAAGACGCGAAGAAATAGAGAGCGCTTGGAATGACTTTTTCCCCTGAACCCCTCGCCGTCCGGTTCGATGCGGATAGTTTCTGGGTCGAGCTTGATGATGGTCGCACGCTGGGTGTGCCGCTCGCCTGGTTTCCGCGCTTGTTGCATGCGACGATGGAGCAGCGCGCGCAGGTCGAACTCAGCCGCGCGGGGCTGCATTGGGAAGAATTGGACGAAGATATTTCGATCGCGGGCCTGCTGGCAGGCCGGGGCGATCAGACTCACGCGCGCAAAGGCGCTGCCTGATTACGACGCGACGCGCGAGTGTTACGATGATCCTGCAATAGACCTGCTCGCGCTACGGCAGCCATTCCCAACCAACCAAACCCAGCATGAACAGCCCGTTTTGTTCCGTTCATGCAACATCCTGTACGCCCTGGGGTTCTGACAGCAGAGACACGACCCCAGGGAAGGACCCCGCCCATGACATTCACCTTCAAACAGGCCATTGCCGCCTTGTCGCTCGGCGCGATGACGCTGACTGGCCTGGCTGCGACGCCCGCCTTTGCGCAGCCGGGCCGCGACAATCGCGAACGGCGTGAGGATCGCCGCGATGACCGGCAGGAGCGCCGCGCCGATCGCAAGGATGACCGTCGCGACAACCGCCAGGATCGCCGGGCCGACCGCCGCGATAATCGGCAGGACCGCCGCGTGGATCGTCGGGATGATCGCCGCGACTGGCGTGAGGTCCGTCGGAACGACCAGCGCGTGACCTATCGCCGTCCCGGCCGTCCGGTCTACAGCTATGACTGGAACCGCCCCGATCCGCGCTATGGCCGCAGCTATCGGCCCGATCGCTATTATCGCGGCGGCTACCAGCCGATCCGCGTCGATCGCCGCACCCGCATCTATCGCGGCTATGACGACCGCTATTATTGCCGCCGCTCGGACGGCACCACGGGCCTGATCGTCGGCGCGGCGCTGGGTGGATTGCTCGGCGGCCAGATCGACCGGGGCCAGTCCAACATCGCCGGTATCCTGATCGGGGGCGGCGCGGGCGCGCTGCTGGGCCGCGAAATCGACCGTGGCGGCGTGAACTGCCGCTAACAGGAGAATAGGGGCGCTGCGTTCAACACCAGGGACGCCGCGCCCCGCCCCATTCCCGCGCCAGCCCCTCGGCGACGAGCATTCCGCCGATCGAACTGCCGCCGCGCGTCACGACCCGCAACGACCGGCCATAGCGGTCCACATCGCGATCCACGCTTTCCAGCGTGAAGGGACCGGCATTGAGCAAGACTTGCAGCCGCTGCGTGGCCTGCGCGCCCAATGCGCCCTCGGCGGCGCAGCGCGGCCCATGGGTTTCGGGCGTGTCGATGTCGGCGATCCGATATTTCGCGCCCTTGAACCAAAATGTGTCGCCATCAACGACGCAATCGACCCCGCCGCCGCTGTGGCAAAAGCCGAACTGCGCCGATAGCGTATCGCTGCTCTGGCTTTGCCCGGTTACCGGGATCGTCGGCAGCGTTCCCCGCTCGATCCACTCCGGTCCATACCAGCCCAGCAGCAGCCCCAGACATAGGATATAAATGAAAGATGGGCCGCTGATGGCCCCGCTGCGCCGGTTGTTGCGCCCATATGCTTGTCTTGCCATCGGGCGAGCCTAGGTGGCCAACAGCAAATGACAGGTTAAAGTGCGACCATCTTCGCACCGATCCGGCGCGATTTGACCGGGATCAAAGACAGGGCGCGCACCAACGTCATGCTGAAAGGGTTATCCGAAACGGAGCCATCTCCCATGAACGCAGCCGCGCCGCCCAGCCCCTATGCCCGTATCGGCGGCGAACCCGCCGTTCGCGCCATCGTCACCCGCTTTTACGATTTGCTGGAGGAGGACAAAGCCTATACGGACCTGCGCGCCGTTCACGCGGCGGACCTTGGCCCGGTGCGGCACGGCCTGACCCGCTTCCTGACCGGCTGGCTGGGCGGCCCGCGCGACTGGTTCGAGCGCGGGCCGTGCATCATGTCGTTGCACCGCGCCTTTCCCATCACGCCCGCGCTGGCCGATCAATGGGCGATGGCAATGACCTGCGCCATTGCAGCGCAGGACGATATCGATCCCGCCATTGCCGATTCGATGACGCAGGCGCTGGGCCATATGGCGCGGGGCATGATCAATTTCGGGCTGGACGACAGCGCCGCCGCCTGACGACTTACTCGTCGTCTTCGGTCGTCCCGAAGGCGTCATCCTCATCGTCCATCTGCGGCTCGCCCGCATAGGCATCCATGTCGATCCGGCCCGACCGGTTCATCTCGTTCATCCGCTCGACCAGGTCGGGCACATCGTCGGGAATGATCTGCGCCGGATTAGCGTGGCCGCCGCGCTCGCTATCTTCCGACGGATCGGTCGCGCGCGCTTGCGCGTCGGCACCTACGTCCTGCGCCTGCGTGCCCGCATCGGCCTGTTCGCTATTATCTTCCGTGTCGGGGGTAGGGCGGTCCATGGCCGGTCTCCTTATAGGGATTGATCGCCCTTCAACGGTCGGCATCGCGGCGCGTTCCCCGGAAACCACTGGCCCCGGAAACCACTGGACAGCGCCGGGCCGAAAGGTCAAAGGCCCAAGCGATCCTTTTCGCACTGCAACAGGAATCCTCATGCCTCGCCAGCTCATTTCGTCCGGCTCGCCCTTCGAGGCGCAGGTCGGCTATTCGTGCGCCATCGTCCAGGGCGACTGGTGCTTCGTCGCCGGAACCACCGGGTCGGACCCCGAAACCAAGATGATGCCCGACAGCGTGGTCGATCAGGCCGCCAATGCGCTCAAGGTCATCGGCAAGGCGCTGGACGATGCGGGCTTTTCGTTCGCCGATGTCGTGCGCGTCACTTATTATATCACCGACCCGGCTTATTGGGACGATCTGGGCCAGGCGACCGCGCCGGTGTTCGGCACGATCCGTCCCGCCGCCAGTTGCGTCGTCACCGGCCTTATCAAGCCGGAGATGAAAATCGAAATCGAAGTCACCGCCTTCAAAGGATAAGTCGCCATGATCACCATGTACGGCATCAAAAATTGCGACACGATCAAGAAGGCCCGTAACTGGCTGGACAATGAGCGTGTTCCCTACAGCTTCCACGACTATAAGGTTTCGGGCGTGGATAAAACCAAGCTGGAGGAATGGGTCATGGAACATGGCTGGGAAACCATCTTCAACCGTTCCGGCACCAGCTTCCGCGCGCTCGACGCGGGGGACAAGGCGCATATCGATGCGGACAAGGCGATCCTTCTGATGATCACCAACCCGTCGCTGATCAAGCGGCCGATCCTCGACACCGGCAAGGGCACGATCATCGGGTTCAAGGCCACAACCTACGAAAACGCGCTGCAAGGCGTTTCGGCTTGAGGGGCGGGGATGTGGTGCGGATCGGCTTGTTGCTGTTGATGAGCCTCATCCCCCTTTCCGCCGCGCAGGCCGATCCGCTGATCATCGCTCATCGCGGTGCCAGCGGAGAGCGGCCCGAACATACGCTCGCCAGCTATGAGCGCGCCATCGACCAGGGCGCGGACTATATCGAGCCGGACCTGGTGCTGACCAAGGACGGCGTTCTGGTCGCCCGGCACGAAAATGAGATTGGCGGCACCACCGATGTCGCCGACCATCCCGAATTTGCCGATCGCAAGACGAGCAAGACGATCGACGGCATCGAAATGTCGGGCTGGTTCACCGAGGATTTCACCCTCGCCGAGTTGCGCACGCTGCGCGCTCGTGAGCGGCTGCCGGACCTGCGCACTGCCAACAAGCGGTTCGACGGCCTCTATCCGATTCCCACTTTCGAAGAGATAGTGCAACTGGTGCGCGCGAAGGAGGCCGAGAGCAGCCGCCGCATCGGCCTGTATCCCGAAACCAAGCATCCAAGCTATTTCGCCGGGCTGGGCCTGCCGCATCAGGCGCCGTTGCTCGATCTGCTGAGCCGCTATGGCTATCAGACCGAGGCTGATCCGGTCTTCATCCAGTCGTTCGAGGTCGGTAATCTGAAAGCGATCCGCGCCACCTCGCGCCTGCGTCTCATTCAGTTGGTGGATGCAGAAGGCGGCCCTGCCGACCTGCCCGGCACCAGCTATGCCGATATGCTCACCGTTCAGGGGCTGACCGACGTCGCGGCCTATGCTGACGGGATCGGGCCGTCGGCGGCGCTGGTGATCGCACCCGAAGGGGCGACGGCGCTGGTCGGTCGCGCGCATGATGCGGGCTTGCAGGTCCATGTCTGGACGATGCGGATGGAAAACAGCTTCCTGCCGCCCCAATATCAGCGGCTCGACGATCCGCAGGGGCTGGGTGATTTTACGGGCTATGTCCGCGCCATCGCCGCCACCGGGGTAGACGGCCTGTTCAGCGACTTTCCGGGCCAGGCGCGGGCGGTGCTGACGCCCGCGCGTTGAGCGGGTTGTAAAATCGGCCGAGGGGGCGAATAACGACGCTATGTTGTCCCAGAAGACCCGTTACGCCATCCGCGCGCTGCAACATCTTGCCGATCGCTACCGCCAGGGTCCGGTGCCGCTCGGCGAGATTTCTGCACGCCAGAACATCCCCGCGAAATTCCTGACCGTCATCCTTTCCGAATTGTCGCGCGAAGGGCTGGTCGCGACCCAGCGCGGGCGGGACGGGGGCTATTGGCTGGGGCTGGCACCCGTCGATATCAGCTATGGCGACATCGTGCGGATGACGCGCGGGTCGCTGGCGTTGACCCCCTGCGCCAGTCGTTTCGCGCATGAAAGCTGCACCAACTGCCTGCCCGAATCGGAATGCCGCCTGCACCGCGTGATGCTGCGCGTTCGCGATGAAACCGCCAAGGTGCTGGACAGCATCAGCCTGGCCGAGCCCTTTGCCGCGCTGGACGAGGCGGTCTAGCCTTGCGCCCGCCGCGTCGCTTCGCCACATCGGGGGCATGACGACACCTCCGCTCAAAGCCATTCTGATCCCGGTCACCCCGCTCCAGCAGAATTGCACCCTATTCTGGTGTACCCAAACCATGCGGGGTGCCTTCGTCGATCCGGGCGGCGACTTGCCCGTGCTGAAGCGCGCGGCGGCGGAGCAGGGGGTCACGATCGAGAAATTGCTCGTCACTCATGGCCATATCGACCATTGCGGCCAGGCAGGGGTTTTGGCCCGCGACCTTGGCGTGACCATCGAAGGACCGCATGAGGATGACCGCTTCTGGATCGAGCGCTTGGCCGAAGACGGCAAACGCTGGGGCGTGCCGGGCGAGAGCTTCGAGCCCGATCGCTGGCTGCAGGATGGGGACCAGGTGACCGTCGGCAACCTGACCTTCGACGTCATCCATTGCCCCGGCCATACGCCGGGCCATGTCGTGTTCCACCATGCGCCGAGCAAACTCGCCATCGTCGGTGACGTGCTGTTCCAGGGATCGATCGGCCGCACCGATTTCCCGCGTGGTAATCATCAGGATCTGATCGACGCGATTACCGGCAAGCTGTGGCCATTGGGGGGCGACACGGCCTTCGTCCCCGGCCACGGCGCGATGAGCAATTTCGCCCATGAACGCCGCACCAACCCCTTTGTCGCCGATTCGGTGCTGGCGGGCTAAAGCCTATACCTGTGCCGCCAGTGCGGGCGGCACAGGCATTTCGCGCGTGGCGGTGTAGGCGATCGTCAGCGCCGTGATCGCGAGACCCACCATCATCAGCCAGGTAACCAACGCCCCAGCTGCCCGCCAGGCAGTGGGTTTGTCCGCGTCCATGCCAAAGCCGTGCGCTACGCGCGCCAGCACATAGACCAATGCCGCGATGGACAGCCATAAGGAGCCACCCACCGCTAGCTCGACGAGGGCGAACAGGATCAGCACGATCGGCGTATATTCGATGAAGTTGGCCTGGGCGCGCATCCGCCGCGCCAGCAGCCCGCTGCCGCCATCGCCATGCAGCACCTTGTCCTTGGCGCGCAGCCGGACGCAGCGAATCGCCAGCCACAAGTTGAGCAGCGCGCAGGCTGCGGCAAAGGTCAGCGTGATCGGCAAAGCCATGAAAATTCCCCCGTTGCGGTAGGGCTTCAGTCTAGGGCGCGGGGCGCGATCGGCAAGGAAGGACTTGCACCCCGAACAAAAACCGCTATAGGCGCAGGGCTTCGCGATCACCCGGGCCGCATGGGTCTGCGGCGCCTTGTGGCGTCTGCGTCTCCATCGGAAACCGGCCAGTCGCACAACCAGATAATTTACGGAACAAGGTGCCGACATGGCTGTCCCCAAAAGGAAAACGTCCCCCTCCAAGCGCGGTATGCGCCGTAGCCACGATTCGCTGCGCGTCGAAGCATTCCAGGAATGCTCCAACTGTGGCGAACTCAAGCGCCCGCACAATCTGTGCGGTGCCTGTGGCCATTATAACGGTCGCGAAATCGTCGCCGTCGGGGCGTAAGCCAGTCTCGATCTCCGCAAAGGGGTGATCAGCGTGTCCAGGCAACCGCGAATCGCAATTGACGCGATGGGCGGGGATGAAGGCGTGCGTGTGATGATCGCGGGTGTTGCACTCGCGCGTCACCGGCACGATGGACTCCTTTTCACCCTGTTCGGTGACGAAGCGCGGATCAAGGCCGCGCTCGACAGCCACCCTAATTTGCGGGCCGCATCGGACGTCGTTCATGCCGCTTCGGTGGTCGATGGCGCGGACAAGCCCGGCGTCGCGATCCGCAAGAAGGACAGCTCGATGAGCATGGCCATTGCGGCCGTGAAATCGGGTCAGGCCGGGGCGGCGGTATCGGCGGGCAATACCGGCGCGCTGATGGCGATGGCGAAAGTGGCGCTGCGGACCATGCCGGGCGTCGATCGCCCGGCGCTGGCCGCGATGCTGCCGACGCTGGGCGACAATGACGTCATCATGCTCGACCTGGGCGCCAATACCGAATGCGACGCTCGCAACCTCGTCCAGTTCGCGGTGATGGGCGCGGCCTATTCGCGTATCGCCTTCGACCTTGAACGGCCGCGCGTGCGCCTGCTCAACATCGGAACCGAGGATCTCAAGGGCACGGACGAGATTCGCGACGCCGCCGCCATATTGCGCGCCGCCGACACCCTGCCGCTTCAGTTCGACGGCTTTACCGAGGGCGACAAGATCAGCCGCGGTGATACCGACGTGATCGTGTGCGACGGTTTTTCAGGCAATGTCGCGCTCAAGACGGCGGAGGGCACCGCCCGCTTCGTTACCGACGTGCTGCGCAAGGCGTTCACCAGCTCGATCCGCTCGAAGATCGGCTTCCTGATCTCCAAACCGGCCATGCATCTGCTCAAACATCATCTCGACCCCAACAACCATAATGGCGCGGTATTCCTGGGCCTCAACGGCGTCGTCGTGAAAAGCCATGGCAGCGCCGATGCCAAGGGCGTGGCCAATGCGGTCCATGTTGCCGCGCGGCTGCTGGAAGAGGACATCACCCGCCGCATCGCCGCCGATATGGCGGGCATTGCGGACCTGTCGGCTACTAAAGCCGCCAAGCTGGAGCTGCCCGTCAAGTGATCCGTCGATCGATATTGCTCGGCACCGGCTCGGCCCTGCCTGTTCGCGAGGTCAGCAATGCCGATCTGGCGCAGACCGTCGATACCAGCGACGAATGGATCGTTGAGCGCACCGGCATCCGTAACCGCCATATTGCCGGAGAGGGTGAAACGACCTCGACATTGGCGACCGGTGCTGCCCGCGCCGCGCTCGACGCGGCGGGAGTCGCGCCGCAGGATATCGACCTCATCATCCTGGCGACGGCAACGCCGGACCAGACTTTTCCTGCCACCGCGACCACCGTCCAGGCCGCGCTTGGCATCGACGATTGCGTTGCGTTCGACGTTGCCGCCGTCTGTTCAGGCTTTCTCTACGCCATGACCGTGGCCGACAGCATGATCCGATCGGGTGCCGCACACCGCGCGCTGGTGATCGGCGCGGAAACCTTCAGCCGCATCCTCGACTGGGAGGATCGCGCAACTTGCGTCCTGTTCGGCGATGGCGCGGGCGCTGTGGTGTTGGGGGCAGAGGAAAGCGCGGATGGCGCGCGCGGTATTCTGGCGTCGAAACTCCATGCCGATGGCCGCCACAATCAGCTTCTCTATGTCGATGGCGGCCCGTCCACGACGCAGACCGTGGGCAAATTGCGGATGCGCGGGCAGGAGGTGTTTCGCCATGCGGTCGTCAACCTCGCCTCGGTCCTCAACGAAGTCATGGCGATGGCGGGCCTGACCAATGCCGACATCGACTGGCTGGTCCCGCACCAGGCTAATGCCCGTATCCTCGACGCGACGGCGCGCAAATTGAAGCTGTCACCCGACCGGGTGGTGGTGACTGTCGATCGTCACGCCAATACCTCTGCCGCATCGGTTCCGCTGGCTCTCGACCTCGCGGTGCGCGACGGGCGGATCAAGCCGGGCGAACTTATCGTCCTGGAAGCGATGGGCGGCGGCTTCACCTGGGGCGCCTGCGTCATTCGCCTGTGACGTAACGGCAGGCAAAGCTTGCACATTTGGTATAAATCGGTCAATTTGGCGCTCTGTCATCGGGGAGCGACGGGTTATGAGCGGCACGGGTACATTGACGCGCGCGGATCTGGCGGAAAGCCTCAACCGCCATGTCGGCTTGTCGCGGGCGGAAGCCGCTGCGCTGGTCGAATCGATCCTCGATCATATGTCGGTCGCGCTGGAGCGCGGCGAGAATGTGAAGATCTCCAGCTTCGGCACCTTCGTCCTGCGCGACAAGACGCAGCGCATGGGTCGCAACCCCAAGACCGGAGTCGAGGTGCCGATCCAGCCGCGTCGGGTGCTGACGTTTCGCGCCAGCCAGACGATGCGCGACCGGGTCGCCTGATTCCCATCATAGCCCGCTGGCTTTTTCTTCTTTCTCCGACATTTACCATGGTTGACGCGCGCCCGGCTGTGGGTGCAACATCGCTGTCATGAAAAAGACGGAGGGGGCATTTCTGACCATCGGCGAACTGGCCGGTGAACTGGGTCTGGCCCAGCATATCTTGCGCTATTGGGAAACGCGGTTTCCGCAGTTGCGACCGCTGCAACGTTCCGGCAATCGGCGCTATTACCGCCCCGCCGACGTCGATCTCGCCCGCCGCATTCACCATCTGCTCAACGTGGAGGGCTTCACCGTCAAGGGTGCGCAAAAGGCGCTGGAGGATGGCAATGGTGCTGCTCCTCCGGTTTCGCCGCCGCAGGCCGAAGAAGACCTGCTGACGCGTCTCGAAACCATCCGTGCTACGCTGGCGCGTGCGATCGCTTTATAGCGTTCGCGCATAGATGAGGTCGCGGAACGGCACGTCCCCGACCATGAAGGTCAATTCGCCGATCTCGCCAAAGCCATGTCGCGCATAGAAGCGACGTGCGCGTTCGTTCTGCGGATAGACGGCGAGTAGCAATCGGCGCGCCCCGCGCCGCTGCGCTTCTTCGACCACCAGCGCCATGATCGCATCGCCATGCCCGCCACCCTGCCAGCCATGCAGCAGGTAGACGCGCTTCAATTCCACGTCACGCGCCGGGTCGGTGGCTATCGGCAGGTCGGGCGGGGTGATCATCGCATAGCCCACCGCCGCGCCCAGCGGAGTTTCGCCGATCAGTACCGTCTGCGCCGGATCGGCGAGCGCTGATGCATAATAGGCCTCGCCATGCGCGGTGCGGATATGGGCGGTCAGCGCCGCGCCCGGATGATCATGGGCAAAGCTTGTGAGGAAAGTCGCGCCGCCCAAGATGGAGAGGGCAGGGGCATCGTCCGCCGCCGCCCTGCGCCACGTGATCGGCGTCACCGCGAACTTGGCCCCAATGAGGGGTCGAGGTCGCGCGGTCGGGTGAAGCTGGCTAGTGTTGCGACACCTTCTTTTGCCTGCGACCAGCGGTCGATGGCGAGGTCAAGCACTGCTATGCTGGCGGTCGGGAACTTCGCCTCCACATTCTCGCGCAAGTCATTGTTGCCATCATCAGGAACCAGATCGAGGATCAACTCCTCCAGCCCCGGATTATGCCCGGCCATCAAAACGCTGTCGGCCTTGTCGGGGAGGTCGCGGACGACATCGAACAGGATCGGGGAGGAGGCGAGGTAGATGCGCCGGTCCCAATGCGCGTCGAGTATCTGGCCATAGCCCGTGAAGAAGACGTCCAGCGTTTCCACTACACGGACGGCAGGCGAGGCGACCAGCATGTCGAACTGCATGGCGCGGCGCGCGGCGAACTGGCCCATCAATATGGCAGCCTTTTCGCCCCGGCGGTTCAACGGCCGGTCGAAATCGCGAGCCACCGGATCGTCCCAGTCCGACTTGGCGTGGCGCAACAGGGTCAGCCGTTTCATTCTGTCTCCTGAGGGGGCATGCCGGATTCGGCCCCCTGATGCCCCAAAGCGGCGGCTTCGCCAAGCGTTTGCGCGCGCGCGCTGGCGTTGACCGCCAGGATCGCTTCGTCCAGCGTCAGGCGACGGATCGGCGTTCCCGGCGGGAAGGCGCTCAATAGTCGGCTGGGCATGGCGGCCGACAGGATCACGAAACTGCCCCTGTCCTCGGCCCGGCGGATCAGTCGCCCGAACGCCTGCGCCAGCCGCGCGCGGATCAGCCGGTCGTCATAGGCATTGCCGCCGCCCGCCAGTCGCCGCGCCGCGTGCAGCACTGTAGGCTTGGACCAGGGCACCCCCTCCATCACCACCAGCCGCAGCGAATGGCCCGGTACGTCCACACCGTCGCGCAAGGCATCGGTGCCGAGCAGCGAGGCGCGCGGATCGTCGCGGAAGATATCGACCAGCGTGCCGGTGTCGATCGGGTCGACATGCTGCGCGTAAAGCGGAAGGCCCGCGCGCGCCAGCCGGTCGGCAATGCGCGCATGGACGCCGCGCAGCCGCCGGATCGCGGTGAACAGCCCCAGCGTACCGCCGCCCGCCGCCTCGATCAACCGGCCATAAGCACCGGACAAGGCGGCGATGTCGCCCCGTTTGATGTCGGTGACGATCAAGACTTCAGCGCGCCCCGGATAGTCGAAGGGGCTGGCCGCCTCGAACCGCTCGGCACCATGGGGCAGGTGGACCGCGCCGCTGCGCCCCTCCGCATTGCTCCATTCGCCGCCGCCCTTCAGCGTCGCGCTGGTGACGATCACCCCCTGCGCCGGTTTCAGCACGGCTTCGGCGAGCGGGCGGCTGGGGTCGAGCCAGTGGCGGTGGATACCGATGTCGAACTCGCGCCCCTCGATCCGGTCGACCGCCAGCCAGTCGACATAGTCGGGGTCCGCCGGGCCGCCGATGCGCGTCAACAGTGCAAGCCAGGCCGCGATCAGGTCGCGCCGCCAGCCGAGCGATGCCACTGCGCCCTCGATCCGCGCCCGCGCCGCGCTGTCCAGCCAGTCGGGCGCGTCTTCGATCACCGCTTCCAGCCGCCGTCCCAGCCGCACCAATGGCTTGATGAGCGCGTCGAGCGCCAGCGCCGCTTCCTGTGCCGCCTCGACCAGTGCGCCGTCCGGTTCGGCCAGCTCGGTTTCCATGCCATAGCCTGCATCCGCCTCGCCCGTATCGGCGGCGCGGGCGTAGACGGTGGCGCGTACCGCGGTCAGCAAGGCTTCCAGCGCCCCGAACGGTTCGCCTGCGACGACGCGCTTGAGCCATTCGTCAGCGGGCAGCGCCTGCGCTGCGTCGATCGCTGCGCGGATCGCTTGTCCGCCTTCCTCGTCATAGCTGGCAAGATCGGACAGGCGCGCCGCCAGCCCGCGCCGCCGCCCGCGCGATCCGCCCTCCGGCCCCATGATCCAGCGGCGCAGCTCGATCGCTTCTTGCCCCGACAGCGCGACTGAAAAGGTCGAATCGGCGGCATCGAATAGATGATGGCCCTCGTCGAAGATGATTCGCTGTGGTCGCTGGCCGGTTTCCCGCCCGCGCGCGGCGTTGATCATGACCAGCGCATGGTTGGCGATGACGATGTCGGCATCCGCGCTCGCCCGCGAAGACCGCTCGATGAAGCATTTGCGATAATGGGGGCAGCCGGCATAGATGCACTCGCCCCGCCGGTCGGTCAGCGCGGTCGATCCATTGCGCCGGAACAGCGTCGGCAACCAGCCGGGCAGGTCGCCGCCGACCATGTCGCCATCCTTGCTGAACGCGGCCCAGCGTGCGACCAGTTGCGCCAATATCGCCGCGCGGCCGGTAAAGCCGCCTTGCAACGCATCTTCCAGATTGAGCAGGCAGAGATAATTTTCCCGCCCTTTGCGCACCACCACCCGCTTCGCCGCGACGGCCGGGTCGGGGAAGAGCCTTAGCGATTCGCGATCGAGCTGGCGCTGCAGCGCCTTGGTATAGGTTGACACCCAGACCGTCCCTTGCGCTTGCGTAGCCCAGAGCGAGGCGGGGGCGAGATAGCCAAGCGTCTTGCCGATACCGGTGCCTGCTTCGGCCAGCAGCATATTGGGTTGGTCGCGATGGCGGCGCGGCAGGAAGGCGGCACTGGCGGCGGCAGCATAGGCGCGCTGGCCAGGACGCGGCTCGGCTTCCGCACCGGTCAGCGCGTCGAGCCGGGCCAGCACCTGCCCTTCATCCAGCGCGATCGTGCGCGGGGCGGGGCGGGGCTGCGCTTCCTCCCATTCGGGCAATTTGGAAAAGAGCCAGCGTTCGGCTTCCTTGGGCTTGGCGATGCGCGGCGCGACCAGCGGTGCCCAGGTCCAGCGCAACCGGTGCAGCGATTGCGCCGCGGTCCAGCCGCCTTCGCGCTCGCTCCATTCGGCCGATCGCAGCCGATCGAGCATCACTTGTGCCGCTTGTTGCAGCAGGCCGGGAATGTCGCCTTCGCTGGCCGGAACCGCCAAATTGAGCGCCGCCGCCAGCCCCTTGGGCGTGGGCACCAGAAAGCGGGCGGGGTGGAGAAAAGCCCATAATTCCAGCAGGTCGAGGCCGTTCAATTCGGGATAGCCGAGCCGCTGGCCGGTCAGGGGTGCATTGAGCAGCAGCACGGGGGTTTCGGCCGCGCGGGCGATCGCCCGTCCCTTGGCAAGCCCTTGCGTACGGCCACCATCGCGCAACCAGATGCCGCCATGGCTGGCGTGAAGGGCGGGAAGGTCGGCGGGGTCGATCACCTGCCCGGCTTAGGCGAACAGGAACAAAAGGAAAACCTGTTTTGGTCGGCTTTCAGCCTGTACGGCGGCCAAATCCGCCACCGCCCATGCCCATGGATTGCGGGCGTGGTTGAAAGGGGAGTGGCGCACGGCGGGCTGCCTTTACCGCTTCGAGCTTTTCGAACAGCGGCCCCTCGGTCAATTCGTAGGGAAAGCGAATGCCCATCCGGTCCTCTTCGGACCAGCGAACGGTGCCGAACACGCTATAGCCATCCAAGTCGAGCTGGCACTGGGATTTCGGGGGGAGCGTGCAGCCGACGACTTGGGCCCCGCCTTCGCTCAAGTCGACGATCACGCCGCGCAAGCTGTCGAGCACCGTCGTGACGACGATGGGGATCTCGACGGAGATGCGCTCACGGCTGCGCTTGATCTGCATATCGCCTCCAATCACCGCAGCCATTATCAACATTCAAGGTTAATGAAAGGCAAAGACGGGCAATTCCTAACGGGGATTGTCAGCAAAAGCCGTTCCCTTTCGCGGAGCGGGGCGGTAGAGGCCGGGCATGACCGTATCCGACACGCTCCGTACCGCCGCGCAGGCGGCCAAGGCCTGGCCCTATGAAGAAGCGCGCAAGCTGCTCAAACGCTATCCGCCCCATGGGCCGGACGGCGGCGTTCCGGCCAAGGGACATATCCTGTTCGAAACCGGCTATGGTCCATCGGGCCTGCCGCATATCGGTACGTTCAACGAAGTGCTGCGCACCACCATGGTCCGCAATGCCTGGCATGCGCTGTCGGATGTGCCGACCCGGCTGATCGCGTTCAGCGACGATATGGACGGGCTGCGCAAGGTGCCCGACAATGTGCCCAACCAGGCGATGTTGACGCAGCATCTGGGCAAGCCGCTGACGCAGGTGCCCGATCCGTTCGAAAAGTTCGAAAGTTTCGCACACCACAATAATGCGATGCTGCGGGAGTTTCTGGACCGTTTCGGATTCGATTATGAGTTCGTCTCAGCCACCGACCGTTATCAGGCGGGGGCGTTCGACGATGCGCTCAAAAATGTCCTGCGCCATTATCAGGCCATCATGGACATCATGCTGCCGACCCTGCGCAAGGAACGGCAGGCAACTTATTCGCCGGTGCTGCCGATCAGCCCCAAGAGCGGCATCGTCCTGCAAGTGCCGGTCGAGGTGATCGACGCCGACGCTGCCCTCATCCGTTTCGAGGATGAGGGCGAGATGATTGAACAATCGATCCTGTCCGGGGCAGCCAAGCTGCAATGGAAGGTCGACTGGGCGATGCGCTGGGTCGCGCTGGGCGTCGATTATGAGATGGCGGGCAAGGATCTGATCGATTCGGTGACGCAATCGTCCAAAATCTGTCGCGCGCTGGGCGCACGGCCGCCCGAAGGCTTCAATTACGAGATGTTCCTCGACGAAAAGGGCGAGAAAATCTCCAAGTCTAAGGGCAATGGCCTCAGCCTCGAACAATGGCTGACCTATGGCCCGCAGGAAAGCCTGGCTTTCTATGCTTATCGCGAGCCGAAGAAGGCGAAGCAACTGCACATGGGCGTCATCCCGCGCGCGGTCGATGAATATTGGCAGTTTCGCGGCAATTATGCCAACCAGGCGATCGAGCAGCAGCTCGGCAACCCGGTCCATCATGTGCATGATGGCAAGCTGCCGGACGGCACGCTGCCGGTCACGTTCGGCCTGTTGCTGAACCTTGTCGGCGTGATGGGGGATGCCAGCCGCGATCAGGTCTGGGCCTATCTCAAAAATTACGTTGCTGATGCCAGTGCGGAAACCTACCCGGAATTGGACGCGCTGATCGGTCATGCGCTGGCCTATCATCGCGATTTCGTGGCCCCCACGCTGCAACGTCGCGCGCCCGACGAGCATGAGGCGGCTGCTCTGCGCAGGCTGGATGCGGAACTTGCCGCGCTGCCGGAAGGCGCATCGGCCGAGGATATCCAGAACATCGTCTATGCCATCGGCAAGGACGAGGCGTTCGGTTTCGCTGAACTGCGCGATTGGTTCAAAGCGCTCTACCAGACGCTGCTCGGCGCGGATCAGGGGCCGCGCATGGGCAGCTTTATCGCGCTCTATGGCATCGCCAACAGCCGCGCTCTGATTGCGGAAGCGCTGGCGGCGTAAAGGCAGCGCCTCGCGCTGGAACATTTGCCCGGACGGGCCGTTTGCGGGTCAGTCCACCCCCCTTTCGGACTGATGGCGCGCCCCGCGTGCCATCGGCTGCGCCTGCCCGGCAACGGGCAGCGCGGCCAAGGGATGGGACCAGAGAAACGGCCCCAACGCTTGGGCGTTGGGGCCGTTCTCCTGTCAGCGGACTCTTACCAGAAGAAGCCGCGATGCACCTGGATCACGCGACCATTGCGCACATTCACCAGCATCACGTCGTTATAATGCCGGACCCAGCGCTGGTTCATGCCCGGACGGGGCAGGCGATAGCGATAGGGGTCGCTGATATAATAGCGCGAGTTGTAATAGGCCGGGCGAAGCTGCGCGCCGGCATTCCACTGATTGTAGCGGAAGGGGGCGCGCCAGTTGCCGGCGCGATAGACGCTGCGATGGCTGCGGCGATAGTCGCGCCAGTCTTCGCGTACTTCGCGGCGCGCCTCGCGCACGTCGCGTCGTTCATCGCGCACGTCGCGGCGGTCGCCATAGCGCTGCGCCTGGCGCAGGTCGCGCTGTTCTTCGCGCAACTCGCGCTGGCTTTGGCGGACTTCGCGGGCGGACTGCGCCGATGCAACGCTCGGCGCAACCGTTGCGGCCAATAGGCCCAGGATGATCAGTTTACGCATATCTCGTCTCCATATTGTCTGGCGGCTCAACCGAAAGGAAAAGGTCCGGCTCCGCTGCCAACACACAGAGATATGCCGCTCCGCGGCTGAACGGTGCGCGAATGCGTCTGTCAGTTTTCAGTCATTTATGTCGCAAATTGTATCGGGCTTCAGTGGCCCCAGCGATGCTCGCGAAACCATTTGGTCACGACATATTTGGTGCCAGCTTCCACGGGACGCGCGGCGTGCAGGCTCATGGCGTTGGGCGCGCCTGTGCGGTCCATATTATCCCAGGCCAGCAACATGCCCTCAACCGGCGGCACCATGAATTCGCAATGCGGGAAGTGGGTTTCACCGCCCGCTTCCACGGCTGACAGATAGATCATGGCGGTCCAGCTACGTTGTCCGCCGCTCTTGCGCATCCGCTGCCAATAATCCGCGGTGACCGGAAAATAGTCGCAATGAACCTTATATTCCTGCCCTGCCGCATAACGCTGGCCTTGCAAGGTTTCGCCATGGTCGGCGGGAAGGCCGGTCAAGGCGCAGATCCGATCGCTGACCGTTCGGACCAACTCGTCGAAAGGGTCGAGATTGCAGCTATGGCTGGTGCGATAGTCCGCATTCGCGCTGCCTGAAAACAATGTCGATGGCTGTGCGCCCGCGTCGATGATCGCCCGCAGACCCGCACATTCCGCGCTGCTCAGAAAGCCGTGGCGTCCAAAGATGTCGATCCGGTCGCTGTCGATGCGGCTGACCATCGGGTTTCGTTCCAGCCGAGCGCGCACGTCCGCACCGATTTGCGCGCGCGCAGGGGAGGCAATGCCGCCATCGTCCATTATGTCCGTCATTGGCGCTTCCTGCCACAGACCGCAGGCGCATGAAAAGACCCCGAAGCGTTGCCGCTCCGGGGTCAGGGATTCCTGAAGGCCAGTTCAGGAAGTTTCGTCACGTCACCAGAAGAACCCGTGGATCACATCGACGACATAGCCGTCGCGCACATCCACCAGCATGGCGTCGTCATAATAGCGTACCCAGCGCAGCGTGCCGTAGGCAGGCGGCAGGCGGTAGGCATAGGGATCGTTCAGCCAATAATTATTGGCATAGAGCAGGCTGGACAGGGTGATCCCGACCGAAAAGCGGCGATAGCCATAGTCCCATCCACGCGGGGTATAATAGCGGCCCATGCGGAACTGGTTGCCATTGCGGCTGCGATAGCTGTTCCAGTCATAGCGCCGATCCTGCCGCCAGCCATTATCCCAGCGCCGCTGGTTGCTCCAGCGCGCGCGATCGTCATAGCGGCGGCCATTGTTCCAATTATTGTTGCCGACGCCCGCTACCCAGCCACGGTTATTGTTCCACCGCTGGTCGTCGCGCCGATCGTCCCTGCGGTCGTCGCGCCGATCCTGTCGATCGTCACGGCGATCGTCGCGTCGATCATTACGCCAGTCCTGCCGTCCATCGCGGCGGTCTTCGCGGACATCCCGACGATCGTCTCGCCGTTCCTCGCGTCGGTCCTGCCATCCGTCGCGTTGGCCAGGTGTGGTCACGACCCGGTTGGGCAGGTTGCGATCAGGCGTGGCGCGCACGCGCGGGTCGGCACGGCGCTGATCGCGCATGTCGGGGCGATAGGGTGCCATCCCGACGGCGGGCCTTGGTGCCTGGGCCGGACGCTGTATCTGTGGCTGCCCTTGCGTGCTTACATTCCCGCGCTGCTGCCAGCGGTAGGACTGGTCGCCTTGCGGTCGAACCATGCGATTGCCCCGCTGTTCGCCCGCACCACGATCAGGCCGTTGCATCCGCTCGCTGCGATTGCTACGGTCGCGCGGCTCACTTTGGGCATAGGCAGGCGCGATGCCGCTCAGCAATGTCGCGCTCATCAACCCCGCCAGCATCATCTTCCTGAACATGGTTCCGACTTTCTTCATGCGGGCACACAATGCGCCCTGATGGTGTACGACTATGCCATTCGGCGTGTCGCAAGTCTGAACCCGTTCGTCAGCCATTTGAAAGCATTGGACGATGGTGAATATGGACTATGGTTCATCTTGCGATCATGATAAATATCTCGTGCCCGATGTTCGATATGTGCTGTCCAAGCATAAAAGCTGATCCAGATCAGTGCAGCGGTCACGAACTCGCTCTAGGACTGCGCCGTGAAAAAATCCCCCCATGTTGGCGCAATCCGCCTGGCCTTGCGCGACGCAACGACAGACAATCATCGACAGGTCGATGCGTTGTTTGCTGATCATGCGATGGATTCGCCCGACAGCTATCGGCGCTTTCTGACGGCCCATGCCCGCGCTCTGGGTGCGCTGGAGCCGGTTGCACGGCCGTCGGTGCCCCGCCTGCCGCTGTTGGCGTCCGACATCGCTGCACTGGGACAGGCCATGCCCGCACCCCTGCCGCTGGAGGATCGTGCCAGCGAGGGCTATCGCTGGGGGCTGCTCTACGCGCTCGAAGGCTCGCGGCTTGGCGGTGCGATGCTGGCGCGCAAGGTCGCACCTGATCTGCCCACCGCCTATCTCTCGGCGGTCCATGGCAAGGGCGAATGGATTGCCTTCCAGCACGCGCTCGATAGCGCCGGTGCGGAAGGCGGCGAAGGCTGGCTGGAAGACGCCGTGCAGGGTGCCCAGGCGGCCTTCGCCCTCTTCTCGCAAGCGGGCACGGCAGAGCGAGCGGCTGCGCATGGCTGATGTCGACGGAGCGACTGGCTTCGCCGTCGATCTTACCAATTGCGATCGCGAGCCGATCCATGTCCTTGGCACGATCCAGCCGTTCGGTTTTCTGATCGCGCTGACTGCCGACTGGCTGGTGTCGCGCGTATCGGCCAATAGTGCCGCCTTCATCGGTCACGAACCCGAAGCCTTGCTCGGCCAGCCGATCAGCGCGGTCTTTTCCGCCGATGCGATCCATATGCTGCGCAATCGCATCACCCTGCTGCGCGGTCCCGATTCGGTCGAGCGCATCTTCTCTCTGGTGCTGATGGACGGTGGTCCGGCGTTCGACATCGCCGTGCATTTTTCCGGGCAGTTGGTTGTGATCGAGGGCGAACCCGCTTCCCATGACGAGATGGAGGCAAGCAGCATCGTCCGCTCGATGGTCTCCCGGCTGGCGCAGGTGGAGGGCATGGCCCCGTTCCTGCGCGATGGCGCGCGGCAGGTGCGGGCGCTGACCGGTTTCGACCGGGTCATGGTCTATCGCTTTGCGGAGGGCGGCGACGGCGAGGTGGTCGCCGAAGCGCTGCGCTCTGGTGTCGATAGTTTTTATGGCCTCCATTACCCCGCATCGGATATTCCGGTGCAGGCCCGCGCCCTCTATCTGCGCAATATCTTCCGCGTGATCGCCGATGTGAAGGCCGTGCCGGTTCCGGTGGTGCCTGCGCTCGATCCCACCGGAGCGGCGCTCGACATGTCGCTGTGCCTCACCCGCGCCGTGTCGCCGATCCATATCGAATATCTCGGCAATATGGGGGTGGGGGCATCGCTCTCCATCTCGATCATCGTCGAAGGCAAATTGTGGGGACTGTTTGCCTGCCACCATTATGCGCCCCGCCTGCCGACTTTCGCCCAGCGCAGCGCGGCCGAACTGTTCGGCCAGATCTTCTCGATGATGCTGGAAAGCCGCGAGCGCGCCGAAACCGCGACCTATGAGGGCAAGGCGCGGCAGGTGGCCGACCGGTTGATGGCGGCTGTCGCGCAGGATCATGACCTGCTGTCCAATGCCCGCTGGCTTGGCGACATCATTTTCGACACGATTCCGGCCGATGGCGTGGGCATCTATATCGACGGGCAGATGACCTTTTCCGGCCTGACGCCCGATCCTGCGGCCTTTTCGGCCATCGTCACGATGCTCAATTGCGTGGCGGCCAGCCAAATCTATACGACCGATAATCTTTCTGCGGTGTTACCGGGGGCTGCCGACTATGCCGATCGCGCCGCCGGGCTGCTGGCGATTCCGCTCTCGCGCCGTCCGCGCGACTATGTCGTGCTGTTCCGGGCCGAACAATTGCGCTCGGTGCGCTGGGCCGGGCAGCAGGACAAGCATATCGAATATGGCCCCAACGGCCCACGCCTGACCCCGCGCAAGAGCTTCGAAAGCTGGTCGCAGCTGGTCAAGGGCGTAGCGCTGCCCTTTGCCCCCGCCGAACTGCGCGTGGCCGAAGCGCTGCGCACGGCCCTGCTCGAAGTCGTGCTGCGCCTCTCCGACTCGGCGGACCAGGAACGGCAGCGCGCGAACGAGAAGCAGGAATTGCTGATCGCGGAGTTGAACCATCGCGTCCGCAACATCCTTTCGCTGATCCGCGGCCTGTTGTCGCAGACGCGCGATAGTGCGGGTACGGTCGAGGAATTTATCGGCACGTTGGAAAGCCGCGTCCATGCGCTGGCGCGGGCGCATGACCAGATCACCGCCGATCGCTGGAGTCCGGCACGCCTGTACGACCTAATAGAGGTGGAAGCGGGCGCCTATCTAGGCGAGCGCCGCGACCGGGTGCAATTGTTCGGTCCTAATGTGTTGCTGACGCCCGGCTGTTTCACCGTCATGGCGCTGGTCATCCATGAAATGCTGACCAACGCCGCCAAATATGGGGCGCTGTCGGACAGCGGCACCGTGACGATTGACTGGCGCGTGGACGAGGATGGCAGCCTGCTGCTGGACTGGACTGAAAGCGGTGGCCCCGCCGTGGTCGCGCCGACGCGCCGGGGGTTCGGTTCGACCGTTATCGAACGCTCGATCCCCTATGATCTGGAGGGGCATGCCGAAATCAATTACCGGCTGGCCGGGATCGAGGCGCATTTCTGCATTCCCTCACGCCATATCGTCTCGGTCCTGCCCGAAGTCGTGTTGCGGGATCGGGCCAAGCCGGTGCCAGCCGTGACGCCCGGCCTGCTGCGTGGCCGCAACGTCCTGCTGGTCGAGGATAATATGATCATCGCCATGGATGGCGAGGATGCGCTGCGCGATCTGGGGGCCGACGTCTCGACCGTCGCCAGCGTCGGTCGCGCCCAGGAAGCGATCTTGGTCCAGTCGATCGACCTGGCGGTGTTGGACTTCAATCTCGGTCACGAAACCAGCCTGCCGGTGGCGGATCTGCTGACACAGAAGGGCATCCCCTTCCTCTTTGCCACCGGCTATGGCGACGGACTGGAATTGCCCGAACGCTTCGCGCATATCGTGCTGGTCAAGAAACCCTATTCGGGCACGACGCTCGCTCAGGCCTTGGGACCGATGATCGCGCCGTCCGACTAAGCCGTCAGGGTTTTCCGAGCGCTGGCACTGTCTTCGAAGCATTTTCCGGGGTGATGCCAGGCGGCGGTGCGGCCGCAACCCGTTCTTCCCCGCGCATGATCCGTCCCGCCCGTTTGATCGCGCCACGCAACCGGGGATAGATGCCGCATCGGCAGATATTGGTGATCGCGGCGTCGATATCCTCATCGCTGGGGTCATTGCTCCGGCGGAGCAGGACCGACGCCGCCATGATCATGCCGGGAATGCAATAGCCGCATTGCGAGACATTGTCGGCGGCGAACGCCTGTTGCAGTGGATGGCCGCGATCGGGCGACAGTGCCTCGATCGTCGTGACGAACCGCCCTTCGGTCTTGCCGATCGTGACCTGGCAGGACCGGACCGCTTCGCCGTCGATATCCACGGTGCAGGCGCCGCAGTCGCCGGTGCCGCAGCCATATTTGGTGCCGGTCAGGTTCGACGCATCGCGCAACGCCCAAAGCAGCGGCGTTTCCGGGTCCATGCGATATTGCACGGGCCGGTCATTGACGGTGAAGCGGGTCATGCCTCGCTATCTTCCATCTCCGCCTTGTGATACAAAACTTCGTTGCGGATATGGATGATCTTGGACCCCAGCCGGATTTCCAAGATGAAAGTGGCAAACCCGCCTGCTTGCAGCAGCATGGACAGGCTAAATAATACAGCGATGGGCGTTCCCAGATGCGCGTCCAATAGATTACCCGCGAACAACAGGATGACAACCAAACATACCGCGCAAGCCGATGCGACCGAGAGGAAGATCGCGCTGTTGACTACGCTCATCCGCCGGTCGAGTACGCGAATCTCGCCCACCAGTCGATCATGCTCCTTGCCCCGTGTGGTCAGGATCAGTGCCTCTACCGAACGCGCCCGGTCAATGATCCGCGCCAATCGGCTGACGCAGACGTTCAGGAACGCACCGATCCCCGCGAGCAGGAATACCGGCGCGAGCGCCAACTGGATGGTCTGCGCGACCAGTGAGACTTGGGGCAGGGCGATCGTGGTCATTCCGGCCTTCTTACCAACCAGTTTACAAGAAAGAAAACTGCGATGCCGGAGAATGGTGTGAGGACGAATGTAATGAAAGCACGACGTTCGCCGACGCCGCACTCATTTTCGCTGGCATCAATATGGCAATCGCCGATGGCGAACGTCATAAATAACCCAAGCATCAACAGAATGACAGGCAGCGCCGCGATACAGCCGCAGCGCCCACCCGTCCGGTCAGGCTTGTAGCTCAGGCCGCGCCCTTGGCGGGGGTGTTGATGCCCATCGACTGAAGATATTTCTTCACGTTGCGCGCGGCCTGCCGCAACCGCTGCTCATTCTCCACCAGGGCGATGCGGACATAGCCTTCGCCATCCTCGCCATAACCCACGCCTGGCGCGACCGCGACCTTGGCATGGGTAAGCAATTGCTTGGAAAATTCGAGGCTCCCCATCTCTTTGAGCGCAGGGGGCAGCGGTGCCCAGGCGAACATGGAGGCGGGCGGGGCAGGGATGTCCCATCCGGCGCGGCCGAAACTTTCCACCAGCACGTCGCGGCGCTTGTGATAAAGCTCGCGGTTCTTCGCGACGATATCCTGCGGCCCGTTGAGGGCGGCGCAGGCCGCTGCCTGAATCGGTGTGAACGCGCCATAATCCAGATAGGATTTCACCCGGCTCATCGCCGCGATCAGCTGTTTGTTGCCGACCGCAAAGCCGATCCGCCAGCCCGCCATGGAATAGGTTTTGCTGAGCGAGGTGAACTCGACTGCGATGTCCTTCGCGCCCGGCACCTGCAGGATCGAGGGCGTCGGTTTGCCGTCATAATAAAGTTCCGAATAGGCAAGGTCGGACAAGATCCAGACCTTATTCTCCTTCGCCCAGGCAACGAGCCGCTCGTAAAAGGCCAGGTCCACCGTCTCGGCGGTCGGGTTGGAGGGATAATTGACGACCAGGATCGACGGGCGCGGCACGGTGAAGGCCATCGCCCGGTCGAGCGAGCGGAAGTAATTTTCGTCCGGCGTCGTCGGCACCGACCGGATCGTGGCCCCCGCCAGAATGAAGCCGAACATATGGATCGGATAGCTGGGGTTGGGGGCCAGCACGACATCGCCCGGCGCGGTGATCGCGGTGGCGAGGCTCGCCAGCCCTTCCTTCGACCCCATGGTCACGACGACTTCGGTTTCCGGGTCGACATCGACGCCAAAGCGGCGGCCATAATAATTGGCCTGCGCCTTGCGAAGGCCGGGAATGCCCTTGGACTGGGAATAGCCATGGGCGTCGGGCTTGCGTACCACCTCGATCAACTTGTCGATGACATGCGGCGGCGGCGGCAGGTCGGGATTGCCCATGCCAAGGTCGATAATATCCTCGCCCGCCGCGCGTGCCGCTGCCCGCATCGCATTGACTTCGGCGATGACATAAGGGGGCAGGCGCTTCATGCGGTAGAATTCTTCGGACATTATAGGGGCTTTCCTGAAAGCTCTCGGTAGGGAATAGTGCGGCGCACGCCGTTGTCGCGTCACAATCTGGCTATAACCGGCCAGCCTGCGCCACGCCAGAAAAAGCGGCGCGACGAAATGATGCCAGGAAGAGGAGAGTGGCCATGGAAAAAGCTGATGTCATGGAGCCGCATCTGCCGACGCTGGACCAGATGCAGGAATGGACGCATGCGATCGGTCGCGCCCAGCAATTGATGCTGGAGCAGGCGGCAGGCGCGTCGGGCATGACGCTGCCTTTCGATCCGCAAACCGTGGCGCGCATTCAATCGAGCTTTGCTGACGAAGGGCTGGCAATGTGGCAGCGCTTCATCGATTCGGGCGGCATGTGGCGGGACGAACCAGCCCCCGTTCCGGCCGACAGCCCCGCCGCGCGCAAGGATCGCCGCTTCGCCGACCCGGCCTGGACGCAAAATCCCTTCTACGACATCATCCGGCAGAGCTATCTGCTGGTGTCGGACTATATGACCCAATTGGCCGATGCGGTGGACGGCGTGGACCCCAAGCAGAAGGCCAAGCTGCGCTTTGCCACCGGTGGCATGCTTGATGCGCTGTCGCCTTCTAATTTCCCGCTGACCAATCCGGCGGTGGTTCAGAAGACTATCGAAAGCGGCGGCGAGAATCTGGTCAAGGGCTTGCAGCATATGCTGGCCGACATGGAAAAGGGGCAACTGACCCATACCGACGGTACCCAGTTCGAACTGGGCCGCAATATCGCCGCGACGCCGGGCAAGGTCATCCATGAAACCCCGCTCTACCAATTGATCCATTATGCGCCGTCAACGGATACGGTGCTGGAAACCCCGCTGATCATTTTCCCGCCTTGGATCAACCGTTTCTATATTCTCGACCTGTCCCCACAAAAAAGCTTCGTCAAATGGGCGGTGGATCAGGGGATCAGCGTCTTTCTGGTGTCGTGGAAATCCGCCGATGCCTCGATGAAGGATCTGACTTGGGACGATTATATCCTGCGCGGCCAGGTCGATGCGATCGACACGGTGCGAGGCCTGCTCAAGGTCAAGAGCGTCCATACGATCGGCTATTGCGTGGCGGGCACCACGCTGGCGGCGACGCTGGCGCTGCTGACGGCACGGGGCGAGGCGGACAAGGTGGCGAGCGCGACCTTCTTCACCGCCCAGGTCGATTTCAGCAAGGCAGGAGACCTGACCCTGTTCGTGGACGATGAACAGATGAAGCTGGTGGATAAATTATCGACCGGCGGCTTCCTTGACGGGCGCTACATGGCGCTGACCTTCAACCTGCTGCGCGGGCGCGACCTGATCTGGAACTATGTCGTCAACAATTATCTGTTGGGGCAGGATTATCCGCCGTTCGACCTGCTCTACTGGAATGGCGACACCACCAACCTGCCCGCACGCTGGCATCGCGATTATCTGACCCAATTGTATCGCGACAATCTGTTGGTGACCCCCGGCGCAATCAGTGTCGATGGCACGCCGATCGACCTCAAGACGGTGCAGACGCCCGCTTATGTTCAGGCTGGCAAGGAAGATCATATCGCGCCGCTGGAAAGCGTCTGGAAGCTGACTGAAAATCTGTCCGGCCCGATCCGCTTCGTGCTGGCAGGATCCGGGCATATTGCTGGCGTCATCAATCCGCCTGCCGCCAACAAATATCAATATTGGGTCTGCGACGAGGCCCAGCCGACCCTCGACGCGTTCGTCGCGCAGGCCAAGGAAACCAAGGGAAGCTGGTGGCCGGACTGGCGCGGCTGGCTCGAAACGAGCGATTCGCGCACCGTCGCGGTCAAGGGCGCGCGCCAGCCCGGCAAGGGGCGGCTCAAGGCGATCGAGGATGCGCCAGGGCGCTATGTGAAAGGCGAATAAGCAAACCCTCCTCGATGCTGCGGCGAGCCGTTCGCGACATGCGACAGGCCGCAGATGGCACTTTTGTTGCACTGCACAATAAATCTTGCAATTTCTTATTTGCGGGCTTATTGTGCAGTGCAACAAACGGAGGATGGTCATGGCTGTTACCCCAAAGACCGGACGCAATGCCCAGCCCGGTAAACGCGACTCGGCGACATTATCGGCAAGCGAAGCATTGAAAGCGGCTGAGGCGGCGATCGAGCCAGCACCGGCCGTTCGGAAACCTGCCCCGCGCAAGGCGGCATCGAGCGTTCCGGCGATGGACGCCAATCCATCGGCTAAATCGGTCCCCGCAATGGACGCCAATCCATCGGCTAAATCGGTCCCCGCAATGGACGCCAATCCGTCCGCGAAGTCGGTGCCTGCGATGGATGCCAATCCGTCCGCGAAGTCGGTGCCCGCGATGGACGCCAATCCGTCCGCCAAATCCGTGCCTGCGATGGACGCCAATCCATCCGCCAAATCGGTGAAGGCAACAGACGCCAGTCCCGCGGCGATCGTCGCTGCAACGACGGCCGTCGATGCCATGCCCGAACCCGATACGGAAGTGGCCGCTGAGGCGGCCCCCGAAGCTGAGACACCAAAGAGCCTCGACGAAAAGGCCAAGACGACCGCAACCCTGCCGCTGCCGGCAACAGAAGGAACGAAGATCATGAACGACGTGATGGAAACCGGAAAGAAGTTCGCCGAGGACACCAAGGCCAAGCTCGAAACCGCCTATGCCGACATGAATGAGAAGGCGAAGGCCAGCGTCGAGAAGTCGACCAAGGCGATCGAAGAAATGAGCGACATCGCCAAGGGCAATGTCGAAGCCATGGTCGAATCGGGCAAGATCGCTGCCAAGGCGATGGAAACGATGAGCCAGGAAGCCGTCGACTACAGCCGCAAGAATTTTGAGAAGGCGACCGCCGCCCTTAAGAGCTTCGCGACCGTCAAGACGCCGACCGAATTCTTCCAGCTGCAGAGCCAGATGTTCTCCAGCAGCTTCGACGAATTCACCAAGGAAGCCGCGAAGAACAGCGAAGCGATGATGAAGGTTGCTGGCGACATCGCCCAGCCGCTGACCGCGCGCGTGACGCTCGTCACCGACAAGGTGAAATCGCTGGCCGCGTAAGCGCCCGCGCTTTCCTGCCTGTAGTTGAAAGGGCGCTCTTCCCCGATGGGAAGGGCGCCCTTTCGCGTTAACGCTGAAATCCGGTTTGCTGCACCGTCCTGCCCCATCGGCCCCTTGCCATGGCCGGACAAATCGCCATATTCTCGATCATCATGAACAGCATCACCTCAGCCTATGCCGACCCTGCGACAATGGCGGGTCAGGACCAAGGCGACCAAGGCGAAGGCCCTGGCGGCCCCAGCGTCGGCATCGCGACCCGCACCCGTACGCGCACCAAAAAGCCTTCGCTTTACAAGGTGTTGATGCTCAACGACGATTACACGCCGATGGAATTCGTCGTCCACGTTCTCCAGCATTTCTTCCGCATGGACATGGAGCAGGCGACCCGCGTCATGCTGCACGTCCATCAGCGCGGCGTCGGCGTATGCGGCATTTTCAGCTACGAAGTTGCAGAGACCAAGGTTAACCAGGTGATGGACTTCGCCCGGCAGAACCAGCATCCGTTGCAATGCACGCTGGAGAAGGCCTGACCATTCGGGTGCATGGCTAAAAGCGCAGAGCGCTTTTATTGATCGGTAAAATCGATCATCGAGCGCGGTATATACTGTTTTGTCGAAATGCCATTCGGGCCTATTCTCCCCTCATCCAAGATGAGGAGAATGATGATGGCCGACAAGCCGACCATGACCACCAGCGCGGGTGCGCCGATCGCCGACAATCAAAATAGCCTGTCTGCAGGGCCGCGCGGCCCCTTGCTGCTGCAGGACTATCAACTGATCGAGAAGCTGGCCCACCAGAATCGCGAACGGGTGCCGGAGCGAGTCGTGCATGCCAAGGGTTGGGGCGCGCATGGCGTGCTGACGATCACCGGCGACATCTCCCGATATACCAAGGCCAAGGTGCTACAACCCGGCGCGCAGACGCCGATGATCCTGCGCTGCTCCACCGTGGCGGGCGAAGCGGGCGCCGCCGATGCTGAACGCGACGTGCGCGGCTTTGCGCTGAAATTCTATACGCCCGAAGGCAATTGGGATCTGGTCGGTAACAATACGCCGGTCTTCTTCGTGCGCGATCCGCTCAAATTCCCCGACTTCATCCACACGCAAAAGCGTCATCCCCGCACCAATTTGCGGTCACCCACTGCGATGTGGGATTTCTGGTCTTTGTCGCCCGAATCGCTGCACCAGGTCACAATCCTGATGTCCGACCGTGGCCTGCCCACCGACATACGGCACATTAACGGCTATGGCAGCCACACCTTTGCGCTGATCAACGATGCGGGCGAGCGCTTCTGGGTGAAATTCCATTTCAAGACGATGCAGGGTCACCGGCACTGGACCAATGAGGAAGCGGCCCAAGTCGTCGGCCGCACCCGCGAATCCACGCAGGAGGATCTGTTCGAGGCGATCGAGACCGGCAATTTCCCCAAATGGAAGATGCAGGTCCAGATCATGCCGGAAGCGGACGCCGACAAGACGTCCTACAACCCGTTCGACCTGACGAAGGTTTGGCCCCATGCGGACTATCCGCCGATCGACATCGGCGTGATGGAGTTGAACCGCAACCCGGACAATTATTTCGCGGAAATCGAACAGGCGGCGTTCAGCCCGTCCAACATCGTGCCGGGTATCGGCTTTTCGCCCGACAAGATGCTCCAGGCGCGTATCTTCGCCTATGCCGACGCCCATCGCCATCGCATCGGCACCCATTATGAAGCGTTGCCGATCAATGCGCCGCACTGTCCGGTGAACCATTATCACAAGGATGGGGCGATGCGTTTCTTCCCCAACAATCCCAATCCGGCGGCCTATTATGAGCCGAACAGCTTTGGCGGGCCGGTCGAGGATCATCGCTTCGACGAGCCGCCGCTCAAAATATCGGGCGACGCGGATCGGTGGAACCACCGCGAGGGCAATGATGATTTCGTCCAGCCTCGCGCGCTGTTCAACTTGTTCGACGAAGGGCAAAAGGCCCGCCTGTTTGCCAATATCGCCGCGGCCATGGGCGACATCCCCGATTTCATCGAAGAGCGTCAGTGCAAGCTGTTCGATCAAGTCCACCCCGACTATGGCGCAGGCGTGCGATCGGCGCGTGCGGCGATCAAGGACCGGAACCCGTCCATCTCCGCTCCCACCGATCAGACCCTGGCCGACGCATCCGCCTGACAGCCGGTTTGATAGCGGCTGTTCAGTCTTCCCCCGGTGTTTGCGCACCGGGGGTTTTCTTTGACTTTTGTTGGACAAAAGGAGCCGTGAGCAAATTTTAACGATATCGCTCTATCCCAGGTTGGAACATGCAACGTTCCACTTCTCGACTATCCCGCGCCTTGCTTTCGCTGGTTCTGACCGGCAGCCTTTACTTTGTCGCGGCGACTTTTGCTTTGCTATTGTCGCGCTTCGAGGGCGGTCTGGCGTTCATCTGGGGTGCGAACGCCTATGTGATGGCCAAGCTGCTGACCACGCGGGTCCGGCGCTGGCCCCCCATCATTCTGACCTGCGCCATAGCGAGCGTCCTTTCTACCAGCCTGTTTGGCATGGGGCCGCTAGCAGCGATACCGATGGCCGTCATCAACATGGCCGAAGCGCTGATCGTGGCGCTGATCTGCCGTCATTTCCTGTCGGATCGGCCGACGATCGGCGCTACCCGGCCGTTGATGATCTTCATCCTGGCTTTGTGCGCAGTGGCCGACGTTATCACGGGTATCCCGGCGGCGGCGGTTGCATCGTTGTTGACGCCGGTATCGTTCGGCGCATCATGGGTACAATGGTATACCGGCCACGCGCTGGGCGGGCTGATCTGCGCGCCGATATTGGTGATGCTGATGCAAGGCGAGTTGCGCCGCTGGCGGCGGGACAAGTCGAGGGCGGAAAAGATCGAGGCCGTCCTCATCTTGGCGCTGTTCACCCTGATCATCGTGCATATCTTTTACTGGGCGCGGTATCCGATGCTGTTCGCGCCGCTCCTGCCGCTCGTCCTGATCGCCTTTCGCGTCGGACATATGGGTGCCGCGGCCTCGATCGTGATCCTGGCGCTGGTCGGTGGCACGGCCACGCTGTCGGGCGGGGGGCCGTTGACGATCGTGTCCGCCGATATGGGCGCGCGCATCCAGGCGTTCCAATTCTATCTGGCGCTCAGTTTCCTGCTGTCGATGCCGGTCGCCGCCGAATTGAACGGACGCCGGCGCTTGTTCCAACTGCTGCGGGAAAGCGAAGCGCGTTACCGGGCGATCGCCGAACATAGCGGCGACGTGGTGCTGAACATCGGCGTCACCGGCATAATCGACTATGCTTCGCCCTCGGCCTTCGAACAGGTCGGTTGCGCACCGGAATTGCTGATAGGGCAATCCGCCGCCGATCTGGTCGATCCTCAGGATCGGCCACAGGTGATCGCCGCCCATCGTCGTGCCCTGATGCGCCCTGGATCGATCCACACGGTCGAGTTCCGGCCGCTCCTGTCGATCGGCGCCATGGAATGGTGCGAAATGGTCACGCGCGCGGTCGTCGACGAACGAGGTCACCCTAGCGGCGTCATCAGCACGATCCGCGACATGTCCCGCCACAAGGCGCGGCAGCGTGCGTTGCAACAGGTCGCTGCCCGCGACTCGCTGACGGGGGCGGATAGTCGCCGCGCCTTCCTCGAAAAGCTGGAAGCCGAGATACTGCGCACCCGGCATGGCGTCCGGTCCAGTCTACTGCTGATCGATATTGATCATTTCAAGGCGGTCAACGACCTTCATGGCCATGGTGTCGGCGACGAAGTGCTGACCGCTTTTGTCGATCGGTTGACGCCGGGGCTTTCTGCCCAGGACAGTATAGGTCGGTTGGGCGGCGAGGAGTTCGCGATATTGCTGCCGGACAGCGACATCGATCGGGCAAGCCTGCTCTGCGAACGTCTGCGCGCGCTGTTGCTCGATCCGATTCCGGTGTCCTGTGGCAAACATATCGGCATCACCTTTAGCGCGGGTCTGGTCGAACTGGATGACACGTCCACGCGATCGGCGATGCTCGAAGCGGCGGATAATGCACTCTACCGCGCAAAACATAGCGGCCGGAACTGCCTGCGCCTCGCCGCCTGAACCGCCCGGCGAGCTTTCACAAAAAATGTCGATGTAATGTTGTAACCTACGCTGGCTTGGCCTATGTGGTGTCCATGTCCTCGACCCTTCGCCAATCCCTGTTGACCGGTCGCGTCGATCGCATTGCGATGGCGCTATCGGGGCTCTGCGTCGCGCATTGCTTCGTTACCGCCGTCGTGCTGGGCGTATTGGCCAGCGCCGGGGGCATTTTCGAAAGCCCGCTGTTCCATGAGGTCGGCCTGGTGCTGGCGATCCTGTTGGGCGCGATCGCGCTCGGCCATGGCGCGATGGTCCACCGGTTCATGATGCCCGCCGCGATCGGTTCGCTTGGGCTTGGCGTCATGGCGGGCGCGATGACGATGGATCATGGCTGGCAGGAAAGCATCTATACGCTGATCGGCGTTGCCATCCTCGCGCTCGGTCACGACCTCAATCACCGCGCCGGGCGCTAGGCTCGGCCATCGTCGCTCGTCAGAGCGGCTTATGGCTGTTGCGATGCTCGCCCTTCACCCATCGCACCGTTCCGGTGCTGGCGCGCATCACGACGCTTTCGGTGGTCAGCTTGCCGCCGGGCAGGCGCTTGACCCCATCGAGCAGCGACCCGTCGGTAACCCCGGTGGCGGCGAAGATGCAGTCGCCTTTGGCCAATTCCTTCAAGTCATAGATCTTGTCGAGGTCGGTAATGCCCCATTTGCGCGCGCGCTGCTTCTCATCCTCGTTACGGAACAGCAGCCGACCCTTGAACTGACCCCCGACGCAGCGCAGCGCCGCGCAGGCCAGCACGCCTTCGGGTGCCCCGCCTGATCCCATATAGAGGTCGATCGTCGTTTCCGGGTCGGTGGTGGCGATCACGCCTGCCACGTCGCCATCGGGGATCAGCATGATGCCGCACCCAATGGCGCGCAACTCTGCGATCAGTCGCTCGTGGCGCGGCCGATCAAGGACGCACACGATGATGTCGCTCGGCTCCACACCCTTGGCGGCGGCCACGGCCTCGACATTCTCCTTGGCCGACAGGTTGAGGTCGATTACGCCGTCGGGATAGCCGGGGCCGACCGCCAGCTTATCCATATAGACGTCGGGTGCATTGAGCAGTCCGCCTTCTTCGGAAATGGCAAGGACAGCCAGCGCGTTCGGCCCGGCCTTGGCGGTGATGGTCGTCCCTTCCAGCGGATCGAGCGCGATGTCGATTCGCGGACCTGTGCCGATCGCATTGCCGACCTTCTCACCGATGTAGAGCATCGGCGCTTCGTCGCGCTCACCCTCGCCGATGACGACGGTGCCGTCCATATAGAGGTCATTGAAGGCCAGGCGCATGGCTTCGACGGCGGCGGCATCGGCGGCCTTCTCGTCGCCCCGGCCGATCAGTTTCGACGCGGCGATCGCGGCCGCTTCGGTGACGCGGACCATTTCGAGCACCAATACCCGATCAAGGGGCGAACTTGCCTGTACCATCGTCATTCCTCTGCCTTTTCTTATTGGGGCAGGCGATAGGCGGTCGCCCCAACCTTGTCGAGCAGCATGGCCATGATGCCGCCATGATCGCTTGCTCTTGTGAGCGCATGGTTCGCCTGACCCTCTTTGCAACCGTCCTGCTCGCGAGCCAGTCCGGCACGGCGCTGGCGCGCGACACCGAATCGCTGATGGCGGCCTATCGCACCAAGACGCAGGTGATCCGGCGATGCGACCGTAGCGGCGACGCCATCGTCGTCTGCGGCGAGAGCCAGGCAGAGCGTAATGCGCGCGAGCGGCTCCCGCTTCCGCGTGAAGAGACGGACAGCGGCGCACGCATGCGCGGCGACACGCCCCGCGCCTCGGCCGCGCCGGTCAAGCAAGGCAGTTGTGGCGTATCGGGCGGGCAGGGGGCGGGTTGCGTCGGTGGCCTGTCCGTCTTGAAGGCGGCCGACATGATCGGCAAGAGCATCACCGCGATCGTCGATCCCGATGCTGACCTCGCCCCGCCACCGCCGCTGCCCGATCGCTTCAAGGGCACCGGGCAACGGTAAGCGACCATCAGTCGAGAATATGCATCACCATCGGCGTGCCGAGCAGGCTGTCCGACCCGGCGAGCCGTTCGAGCGTGTTGCGGATGCAGCGTTCCTCGCCAGCATGGGTGACGATGGCGACCAGCACGCCGTCTTCCTGATGCGCGCCGCGCTGGATCATGCTTTCGATCGACACGCCCGCATCGCGCGTGGCGGCGGCGATCTCCGCCAGCACGCCGGGACGATCCTGCACCATGAAGCGCAAATAGGTGCGGCCAATGCGGGCACCGGCGTCGGCCGTGTTCTGCGGTGTCAGCGCGGCAACCGGCATGGCGAAGGCGTCGCCATATTCGTCACGCGCCACGTCGATCAAATCGGCTACTACCGCCGACGCGGTCGGACCATCGCCAGCGCCACGTCCCTGGAAGAAGAGGCGCCCGACGAAATTCCCCTCGGCCACGACGGCGTTGAGCGACCCGTCCACATGGGCGAGCGGGTGGTCGAGCGGCACCAGCATCGGGTGAACCCGCTGGAACAGCCCGTCCGCGCCATTCTGCGCCATGCCGACCAGACGGATGCGGAAGCCCAGCGCGGCGGCCTCGGCAATGTCGGCGGCGATGACGTCGCGGATGCCGGTGGTGGCGACCGCGTCGAAATCCAACTCCGTACCGAACGCCAGGCTCGCAAGGATGGTCAGCTTGTGCGCCGCATCCACCCCATCAATGTCGAAGCTGGGATCGGCTTCGGCATAGCCCAGTTCCTGCGCCTCTTTCAGAACCTCGTCGAAGCCGCGACCTTCCTTCTCCATCGTCGTCAGGATGTAATTGCAGGTGCCGTTGAGGATGCCATAGACACGGCTGATCTCATTGGCGGCGGCCCCTTCGCGCATCCCCTTGATGACCGGGATGCCGCCCGCGACCGCCGCTTCATATTTCAGCGCAATGCCGCCCTTTTCGGCAAGGCGGGCGAGGTCCAGCCCATGATGCGCCAGCATCGCCTTGTTCGCGGTGACGAACGGCTTGCCCGCAGTCAGGCACTGGCGCGCCAGCGTCAGCGCCGGGCCGTCCGACCCGCCGATCAGTTCCACCACCACATCGACATCGTCGCGAGTGGCGAGGCTGTTCATATCGTCTACCCACTCATAAGGTGACAGGTCGACGCCGCGATCCTTGTTCCGGTCGCGCGCGGAAATGGCGACGATCTGGATCGGACAGCCCGCACGCCGGGCAATCAGGTCGCCATTGGTGTTGAGCAGCCGAATGACCCCGCCGCCCACCGTACCGAGACCGACGAGCGCGACGCGCAACGGGGCATGGCGGTGCAGATTGGTCATGGTGGCGTCACTTTCTTGGCGAAGATGATGAAAGTCGGGCTGATAGCCGCCCGCGCCCGACGGTCCAAGCAAAAGCTGCCCTCCTCGATCACGGCGCTATGCGGGTCCGTCCGCATGGTCCCAGCGCTTCGATCACCAGGCGATAGTCGGCGCGCGCTGCCTCTGCGTCAGCCACGGCCAATGTGCGGACCGCGCGGGCGGGGAGGACAGGGGGCAGGCTGCACGCCAGTCGATACCAGAGCAGCGTGCCGGGCACTGGCGCGCGCGCCGCTTCATCGACGATTTCGCCGAGCGCGACGGCCCAGCGCGGCGGCTGCCCCGGACGACGCAGCACCGACAGCGATACCGGGTCACCATTTTCGGTCCGCAGGAAAATCTGCGCCTCGCCTTCGCCCGCCACCGTGCCCGCCACATGGAAGGCATCGCCCAGGCCTAATACGCGCGGCGGTGCATCGCGCGCGACCATAGACGACAGGAGGGACTTGACCCTGTCCACCATCACCGGCGTCGCTGCGATCTGCGCGTCGGGGGCGACCAACTGGACTTCGCCGGGGCGGGTCGCGGGACGGGCGAACAGGATGAACGACGCCTTCTTGAGCTTGGGCAGCTTGCCGCGGGCGTCCAATCGCGCGTCGTACAGATAGGTTACAAGGGGGCTGATTCCCGCCTCGCCGCGAATCAAGCTCGTCACATCCGCCTCGATATAGAGCCGTTTATGCCCCGGCGGGACGCCTTGCGCCTGATCGGGCTTCAAAGTGATGATGTTGCGGATTCGCACAACCGCGACCATCGGGGCGGTATCGGCGAGGTCGGCGAGGTCTGCGTAGGACAGGCCCGTACCGGTTCCTGCCGGTTGCGCTACCATCGGCTGTTGTAGCGCTAAAGCTGGAAAAACGGGGTTGTTTGCGGCCAAAATGAGGCATGGCGGCAGGAGGCGGCGGATCAGGGTGGCGGGTTTCATGGTCAGCTTCGTCCTGTGTTATTGGCCAGTGGCAAGGATGTCACAGGCAAGTCATTCCTATATGAAGTGGTAACCGCAAATGAACATATCGATAAAGCGTTTGCGTGCCGCGATGCACCGCGATAGGAGTTTGCGCGGTAGCAAATAGAAGGACAGGGGCCAAAGCTGACCGGGGGGAGCCCGGACGGTTGGGGTCGTTTTTGGCTGATTTGTAGAACCCATTGGTAAGATGAGTTAAGGAGTGTCGTTGCTGAATGGCCTATGCTGACCACTCGGAAGGATCGAGTCGCACGATATCGATCATCATCGTCGCCCTGATTCACGCTGTTCTTGGCTATGCCTTCGTCTCCGGCCTTGGCATGAAATATGTCAAACAAGCGGCAGAACAGCTGAACGTGATCGACGTGAAAGAGGAACCGCCACCACCGGACGAAGAGCCGCCACCGCCGCCGCCAGATCAGCCGATCGAGCCGCCGCCGGTAGTCGCTCCGCCGCCGATCGTGCAGACTCCGACCCCGGCGCCGCCGATTCAGACGGTTCGGACACCGCCTCCGGTGTTCAACCCCGTCCCGGTCGCAGCACCGCCCCCACCACCGGCTGCACCGCCGCCGCCGCCTCAGGCCGCAACGCGCGCTTCGCCGCGTGGGTCGCCAGGCAGCTGGCTCAGCGATGCCGACTATCCGAGCCGCGCACAGCGCGAAGAACGTTCGGGTACGGCTGGTTTCCGTCTGGAAATTGGCCCGGATGGTCGCGTGACCAACTGCACCATCACTTCATCGACCGGTCATTCCGATCTGGATGAAGCGACCTGCCGCCTGCTGCCGCGTCGCGCACGCTTCAAGCCGGCCAAGGGTTCCGATGGCAGGGATATGTCCGACACGTACAACGGTCGTATCACTTGGCGTTTGCCGGAATAATTCAGAACGGAAGGGCGGGCGCACCGCGCCGCCTTTCCTTCGCTTGATCTCATTGAGAGGGAAGTCTTGATCATGTTGAACTCCATCATCGCGGCCGCTGCCGCACCTGCCGCGGAAGCCGCCAACCCCTACGGCCTCATGGAAGCTCTGGAACAGGGCGGCATCATCGCCTGGACCGTGTTCATCATCCTGGTCGGCATGTCGGTCGGCACCTTCTATGTGCTGTTCACCAAGCTGATCGAACAGCAGAAGGTCATCAACCAGTATAAGAAGGTCCGCACGACCTTCTGGCGTTCGAACAGCCTGAAGGAAGGCGTCGCCAAGCTGGAAAAGAACAGCGCCTACAAGCAGCTGGTCGATGACGGCATCGCCGCTCAGGAACAGCACAGCAAGCTGACCGATCCGGTCGAAGCGCATGACTGGCTGCACGGTTCGCTGGCTCGTTCGGAAAACGCCATCAACTGGAAGCTGGGCGGCGGTCTCGCTTTCCTCGCGACCGTTGGTTCGACCTCGCCGTTCGTCGGTCTGTTCGGTACGGTTATCGGTATCTACCGCGCGCTGATCAAGATCGGTGCTTCGGGTCAGGCGTCGATCGACGCCGTTGCCGGTCCGGTCGGTGAGGCGCTGATCATGACCGCTCTGGGTCTGGTCGTCGCGGTTCCCGCCGTGCTTGCCTACAACTTCCTGCAGCGCCGTAACAAGGCGATCGCCGAGGACCTCTCGTCCTTCTCGACCGACCTGCTGGGCTACATGGTTTCGAACGGTGCAGTGAAGCCGGTTGTCGGCACGCCTGCTCCTGCCCAGGTGGGCAAGCCGGTTCCTGCAGCCGCCACCAAGGCCTGATCAAATATGGGAGCCGGAATGCATCGCGCATCTTCGGCTCCCAAGATCGCCGCTCCTGGCGTGCGGTCTAAAATGACAGACATGTTAGGATACTGATCAATGGCAATGAGCGTTGGTGGCTCCGGCGAAGAAAAGCCGATCACAGATATCAACACGACGCCGCTCGTCGACGTCATGCTGGTGCTTCTCATCATCTTCCTGATCGCCGTCCCTGTCGTGCTTCAGACGGTCGATCTAGAGCTTCCCAAGGTCGAATTCGAACCGACGACGACCAAGCCGGAGAACGTCTCGCTGTCCATCATGCCAGCAGAAGACGGTAGCTGTGCGGTTTACTGGAACATGACAAAGGTCAATTCCGAAGACCTGCTCAACCGCGCCGTTGCCAAGCTGGAAGCGGACATCAAGAAGGTTGGCGGCATCGAGAATATGACGCCGGAGGATCTGCCCGAAGTGCATATCCGCGGTGACATCAATACCCCATATCGGTGCATCGGTGGCACAATCTACACGATGCAGCGCGCAGGTTTTCCGAAGGTCGGCTTCATTTCCGAGCCGGAACCAGGTATGAAAACTACCCGTATGTAACGTCCGATACGTGCTGATTATTGTGAATTTCTAGGAGTACGCCCCATGGCAATGAGCGCCGGTAGCGACGATGGCGAACCGATGATGGAAATGAACACGACGCCGTTGATCGACGTCATGCTCGTGCTCCTCATCATGTTCATCATCACCATCCCGATCCAAACCCACGCGGTGAAGATCGATCTGCCGCAGTCCTCGACGAACGACGCCCCCATGGTCGATCCAGTGAAGAACAAGGTTGCGATCGACGCAGCCGGGATCATCACCTGGAACGGTTCGGCGATCGATCTGCTGACGCTGCGCCAGTATCTGCAACAGTCGCTGCGCCTGCCCGTCGAGCCGGAACTTCAGTTCCAGCCGAACGCGCAGACCCGTTATGTGACCGTTGATGAAGTGCTGGCCGAGATCAAGCGGGCAGGCGTCACCAAATTGGGTTTCGTCGGCAACGAACAATATGGCAATTTCTAAGGCCTGATCTGCCTTTCTCTGCCCGCGTCAGGACCTCCCAGTTTGGCGGGTAGTGGATAGCAGATAGACCTTATGATCATGCCGGACCATCAGGGGTCGCCTTCGGGCGGCCCTTTTTTTTTGTTTTGACATATCTCCAGGACCGCAAAACCGATCGGAAATGTACGGGTTTAACCAATTCCTTACCTCAATCCCCGACACTGACCGGTGAATGGAATGAAGTGCAAGCCATGGGCGCCGATCGACATCATCAAGCCAGCCATAAGGCGCGCGCTGCCGAACGCCGTCATGTGCGGATCAGCGTCAAGATTCGGCGGCCCGGCGAAACCTGGGTCAAGAGCGCGATCGCCGACCTCTCGGTGTCGGGCTTTCGGTTGCAAAGTTTCATGAAGCTGCTGCCTGGTGGCGAATTATGGATCATGTTGCCCGGCTTCGAGGGGCGTCGTGCGCGAGTCCTCTGGACGCGCGGGCATGAGGCGGGTTGCGCCTTTGAAAACCCGCTCCATCCGGCGATCCTCGACCATGTCGTGAAACTGCATGAGGCCGCCAACCGCGCCTGACAGGCAGGGCAACGGCGCTGGTCAGGCGGGGGGCATATCCTGAAATTGCAGGCTGGCGAGCCGGGCATAGAGTCCGCCCTGCGCCACTAGCGAGGCATGGTCGCCCTGTTCGACGATCCGGCCTTCATCCATCACGATGATCCGGTCGGCCGCCCTGACGGTCGCCAGCCGATGGGCGATGACGATGGTCGTCCGTCCCTGAATCAGCCGCCCCAACGCATGCTGCACCAATCGCTCGGACTCCGCATCCAGCGCCGACGTGGCCTCGTCCAGCAGCAGGATCGGCGCATCGCGCAGCAGGGCGCGCGCGATCGAGAGCCGCTGGCGCTGGCCGCCCGACAACCGCGCGCCGCCTTCGCCCATGAATGTGTCGAGACCCTGTGGCAGCGCGCGCAGGAAACTTTCGGCGTTGGCGGCACGCGCCGCTTCCCAAATCTCGTCATCGCTGGCGTCCCAGCAGCCGTAGCGCAGATTGTCGCGCGCCGACGCGGCGAAGATCACGCTATCCTGCGGCACCATCGCCATCATAGCGCGCGCAGCGGCTGGATCGGCATCGGGCAGGGCAACACCATTCAATCGCACGGTCCCCAGGTCGGGATCGTAGAAGCGCTGCGCCAACTGGATCAAGGTCGTCTTGCCAGCGCCCGACGGCCCGACGACCGCGACTGTCTCGCCCGGCGCGATGTCCAGCGACACGCCGTTCAAGGCCGCCTGATCGGGGCGGGTGGGATAATGAAAATAGACGTCGGCAAAGGTCAGCCGTGCGCCATTGGTGGTGAACGGGATCGGGACAGGCACGGCCGGCGGCAGGATGTCAGGCGTCGCGCTCATCAATTCGTGCAGGCGGCTGGCCGCACCCGCGCCGCGCAGCAGGTCGCCCCAGCTTTCGGACAGCGAACCGAACGCCCCTGCGACCAGTCCGCCGGTCAATACGAACGCGGCGATGCTGCCGCCCGACAATCGCCCCGCGGCAACGTCCAGCGCGCCCTGCCACATGACGGCAGTGATTGATCCGAACACCAAAGCGATCACTACTGCGGTCATGATCGCGCGCAACCCGATGCGGCGGCGTGCGGTCGCGAAACCCGCCTCGACGGTTGCGTTGAACCGCATCGCCTCGCGGGCCTCCTGCCCAAAGGCCTGCACGATCTTCATCGCGCCCAACACTTCACTGGTGACGCTGCCGACATCGGCCAGCCGATCTTGACTGGCGCGCGACAGGCCGCGCACCTTGCGGCCCAGGCTGATCAGCACCAGCAGGATGACGGGAATGCCCAGCAACAGAAGCGCCGCCAGCTTGGGGGCCAGCGCGAAGAGATAGATCAGCCCGCCAAGCCCGGTCACCAGATTGCGGAGCGCCACGGACACGGTCGATCCCACCACCTGCTCGACGATGGCCGTGTCGGCGGTCATGCGCGACGCGATTTCGGACGGGCGGTTTTCTTCGAAGAAGCGCGGAGCCTGCCGTAACAAATTGGCCTGGGCCGCGCTGCGAATATCGGCGACGACCCGTTCGCCAAGCCAGGACACGAAGTAAAAGCGCAGCGCGCTGGCCAGTGCTAGGATGATGACGATCAGCAGCAGATATTCGAACCAGCGGCTGATATCGCCGCCGCCCATGAAGCCCTTGTCGATCACCAGGCGAAAGCCGCTGGGGATGCCGAGCGTCGCCGCCGAAGAGACGATCAACGCAGCCAATGCCCCGGCAATGCGCGCCGGATAGCGCCGGGCGAACCGCCACAACATCGCCAGGCTGCCAAGGGCGGGTCGCGCGTCGGCGCGGGCGGTGGGTTGCGGGCTGTCCTCCATGCGCGGCGCTTAGCAGGCCGCCCCTAAAGCCTCAATGGGGCGTCCTGCCCATGGGGGCGATGGTGCCAGCGAGGTGCAGGATGCGGCGCGTGTCGCCCTCGCCGGTCAGGGCATAGGCCATGGTGCCGACTTCCCAATAGGCCACCACGTCGCCCGCGCGTCGGGCGACCAGCGGTGTGGCCTCGGCGGGGGTTTCGGCCTTGTCGGCGAACAGGGACAGCGTCTCCTTTTCCGGCGTCACGATCGTCATCGCGATGGCGGGGCTGTCGGTCGTCGGAAACAGTTGGACGTCGGTCACCCGCCAGTCGCCCGGCAATGGGGGCAGGATGATCCCGGTCGACCGCTGGATTTCCTGCGCGTCGAACGTCGCGCTTTCGATCTGCGACGCCATGCCATGCCGCAGCAGTCCGGCGCGGCGCGAGGCGGCCGCTTCGTCCAGAAAGCTGCTCGCCTGCGCGCTTTGAGGAAATTCGCCCAGTTCGCCCCGCGCGATCCAGCCGATGCCCAGCAGTGCGGCAACCGCTGCCGCACGGCGCATATGCCGCCATGTGCGCCCATCCTCATTGTCGTTGGCGACCGGCGCGGTCAGGTCGCGGCGACGGCCGACCAGTGTGCCCTTGGTCCCGTCGCGCATCAGGCGAAAGTCGATATGCGGCCACCGCTCGCGCCAGCGCCGTGCGACGATCCGTTCGCCCGGTCGCGCGGCATCGTCCAGCAAGACAACGCCATTGGGCGACAATCGCGCAAACAGGCTGTCCGCCGCGCCCCGCACCAGCGGATGGACGCTCCAGGGCGGGCCGTCGATGATGATCAGGTCGATGCGCTCCGGCACGTCGTCCAGCGCATACCAGCGGCCGGGCCAATCCGCGCTTTCATGTGTCAGCGGCGCATGGCGAATGCCGGCATCGATCGCATGGTCGCCTAGCCATTGCCGGGTCGCCTCGACAAAGCCGCCATGCTGGTCGAAACTGTGCAACCGCCCGCCGCCGTGCAATTGCAAGGCTCGCGCCGCGATCAGCGAGGAAGCGCCTGCACCCAGTTCTACCACATGGGCAGGGCGCACCCGCGCAATCTCCCGCACGATATGCCGCAGAAAACCGACATCGGCCTTCCAACTGCCCAGATGCGGGAGCGCATCATGCGGCAGGCCGAGTTCATCGAGCAACGCGCGCTTGTCCGCGGGGCGTCCGCCCGACAAGCTGGCGAGCAACCACGGCCAGCCGATCGCACCGAAACCGATGCGCCACGCCATGTCCGACAGGCGGCGCGGCCAGTCGCTTTGCGCGGCATGGGCTTCATTGAGGGGCAAAAAGCCGGTCAGGTCGCGGGATGTCACGGAAAATAGGCTCCTTGTTGCATCATGGGACTATGCCGGACTTTATGTTTCGCTCATATGACGGTCTCTACCATGGTCAACCGATGACGCAGGAAAGCGCGATGATCCGTATAGTCTCTGCGACCGTCGAACGCTGGCCGGTGGCGGGTGCCTTCGTCATCAGCCGGGGGGCCAAGACGCATGTCGATGTCGTCGTCTGCACCGTGGGCGATGGAACCCATGTCGGGCAGGGCGAGGGCACGGCCATCTATTATGAGGGTGAAAGCGCGGAAAGCTGCGTTGCCGCCCTGCATGCCTATACCGGACCATTGGACCGCAAAGCCCTGCTGACCGCCATGCCCCGCGGCGCGGCGCGCAATGCGCTCGATTGTGCCTTATGGGATTTGGAAGCCAAGCAAGCGGGCGCGCCGGTGTGGCAACTGGCCGGTCTGGCACCGCCCGCACCGCTGGCGACCGCTTTCACGATCAGCTTGGGCGATCCCGATCGGATGGAGGAGGATGCGCGGGTCGCGACGGCGCGGGGCTTTGCGTTGCTCAAATGCAAATTGACGGGGGAGGGCGACCAGGACCGCATCGCCGCCGTGCGGCGCGGTGCCCCCACGGCGCGGCTGATCGTCGATGCCAATGAAAGCTGGCATGATCGCGACATCGCTGCAGAAGCGGCAGCACTCGCGGCCTTGGGCGTGGAGATGGTCGAACAGCCGGTGATCCATGGGCAAGAAGCGCGCCTCGCGGGCGTTCATGCGCCGCTGCCGCTCTGCGCCGACGAAAGTTGCCACACGCGCGCCGATCTCGACCGGCTAGGCGATTTCGACGCGGTCAATATCAAGCTCGACAAGGCCGGTGGGCTGACCGAAGCCTTGGCTTTGGCGCGCGAAGCGAAAGAGCGCGGATTCCGGCTCATGGTCGGCTGCATGCTCGGCACGTCGCTTGGCATTGCACCTGCCGCTCTGTTGGCGCAGGGCGCGGACTGGATCGACCTGGACGGCGCGCTATTACTGGCGGAGGATCGCGACGGTGGGCTGGCGCTGTGCGACGGGCAACTGCAACCCGGCCCGCTCTGGGGCATGGGCTGATCCGTTCAGCGACAGCCTCATTCCTTCTCGACCTGGCGCACCGCCTGAACATCGGGATAGGGTAGAACCATCCGCCCGTCCGGTGCCGCGGTAAAGCTGGTCTGGGTTGGATAGGCGAATTCGATTCCGCGTTCGTTGAACTGGCGCAGGATGGCCAGGCCGACCTTATGCCGGATGACGTAGATAGCATCCCAATCGGGCAGATAGACGTCGAACTCGACTTCGAAATCCAGGCTCGACGCACCAAAGCTGATGAAACCGGACCGAACGAAATTCGCGCCGAGATCCGTGACGATCGTTTTCAATATTTCGGGAATCTGTTCGGCGACGTCGGGCGGCGTCTGGTAGATGACACCGATCGCGAATTTGATCCGGCGATGGTCGAGCGTGAAATAGCTGGTTATCTCCTTCTGCAGCAGATTGGCGTTGGAGATCACCTTCTTCTCGCCGGTAATGGCGCGCAGGCGGGTGGATTTCAGACCGATTTTTTCGACCGTGGCGGTCGTCATGTCATAATTGATCGTCTCGCCCCGGCGGAACGGCTTGTCGAAGATGATCGACAGGGCGGCGAACAGGTCGGAAAATATGCCCTGCGCCGCAAGGCCGATGGCGATGCCGCCAATACCAAGACCCGCGACAAGTCCAGTGACGTTGACGCCCAGATTATCCAGTACGACGATCGTCGCGACGGCAAAGAGGACGACGCTGACCAACAGGCGGATAAGCCCCATCGCGTTCGCGAGCGTCTCGCCGCCGCCATCCTGCGCCAGCGTCTTGCGCTCCACCAACCCCAGGATGATCTCGCGCGCCCACAAGGCCGCTTGCCACACCGCCGCGATGGTGAAGAGAAAGGCGATCGTTTTGTAGAGCGGAGCCGGTGCATCGGCATAGCCCGCCACCAGCCGCGCCGCGACCATGACCATGAAGAAATGCGTCGTGCGCGCAGCGGCCCGCCCCAGCACATTGGCATAGCCTAGCGGATCGCCGCGCGTCCCCTTGTGCCGCTTGCCAACCCCGCGCAGCGCCGTCAGCGCGAGGTAGATCAAGACGCCGACACCGATGGCGATCAATATCTGGACATAATGGACGGCAAGCCAGTCGCTGGTCGAGCGCCACATCGCGCCGAGATCGGGCGGCCGCACCGTGATGACGGGATCGGCGGGGGTTTTCGTATTGGCCATGCTATCCTGTAGTCTGTTGAGTGCGGATCAGGCCGCCGCTGCAAGCGGGGCGCAGTCCACCAAAGTATCGAGAAAGGCGATCAATCCGCGTTCCTCTCGCGACAGATATCGTGTCCGACGCGGCAAGCGAAGCTCGTCGCGCCATTCATCCTGCCCCTCCTTGCATAGGGCAATAAGTGCGGGATGAACATAGGATTTGCGGCTGATCGCCGGCGTGTTGCCCAAAGCCACAGCCACCGGGTCGATCATCTCCTTCAAAGAAACATGCCCGGCCGCCAGTGTTTCAAAGGCGATCGTGGACGCCCCCCAAGTGCGGAAATGCTTGGCGGTGAACGGCCCACCCATGGCATCGGCGATATAGGCATTGACGTCGCTCGACGTGATCGGCCGTGCCTCGCCATCCTCGTCCAGATATTGAAACAGATGCTGGCCCGGCAGATCCTGTACCTGCCGCACGAAGCGCAGCAGGCGACTGTCGGTCACGGTCAATTGCTGTTCCTTGCCCGATTTGGCGCGATAGCGCAGCGTCAACGACCGGCCGTTGAGGTCGAGGTGACGGCGACGCAGCGTCGTCGCGCCGAAGCTCTTGTTGGTCGTGGCATAATGTTCGTTGCCGACGCGCAATTTGGCGAGGTCGAGCAGGCGGATGACCGCCGCAATGGTGCGATCCTTGCGCAGTCCGCGCTTGGACAGGTCCGCCTCCAGCCGGGCGCGCAACTTGGGCAGGGCACGACCGAAATTGGGGCATCCGGCATATTTCTCTGCCTCGCGCGCGGCGCGAAAGTCGGCATGATAGCGATATTGCTTGCGTCCCTTGTCGTCATAGCCGGTCGCCTGGATATGCCCATAAGGCGAGGGGCAGAACCAGCAGTCGCGATAGGCGGGCGGCAGGGCGATCGCGTTCAACCGGTCGATCTCGCCCCGGTCGGTGATCCGCGCGCCATCGGCGTCGCGATAGGCCCAACCCCGTTTCAACGCGCGGCGCGTGATGCCGGGCACGCTGTCATTGGCATGAATTATGGCGGTTTGGGGCATGGTGTCCTTCTCGTCTCCCCAAACCCGCCTTTCGTCGCTTCGTTCCGCAACCATGGGGGCTCCGGGCCGTTAAACGGCCATTCCCCCCATGCAGGAGACACCCATGTCCGCCATCGAAAACAGCCATATTCTCATCATCGCCACGGATGGGTTCGAACAATCCGAACTGTTCGATCCACGCGACATGCTGATGAAAGCCGGGGCCAAGGTGACGCTGGCTTCGCCCGAAAGCGACCCGATCCAGGGTATGAAGCATGATGAAAAGGGCGATACCATCACCCCCGACATCATACTCGATGCCGTTTCGATGGACGATTATGACGGGCTGATCCTGCCCGGTGGCGTCGCAAATCCCGATACGCTGCGCGTGAATGAAAAGGCGATCGCGCTCATCCGTGCTTTTGCCGACGCCGGCAAGCCCGTCGCCGCCATCTGCCATGGTCCCTGGCTGCTGATCGAGGCGGGCGTAGTGAACGGCCGCACCGTCACGTCCTGGCCTTCGGTGCGTACCGACCTGACCAACGCCGGTGGAAAGGTTGTCGATCGGGCCGTCGCGATCGACGGCAATATCATCACCAGCCGTAACCCCGACGACATCCCTGCTTTTGTCGAAGCCTTTACGAAGGCCGTGACCGAAGGGGCCAGCGTAGCCGCCTGAACGATGTGCCGCCGCCCGGATGCCACGGCACCGGGCGGCGGCGCAACACCGACAGATGCGCAAGCGCCAGTGTGGCGCATAATGTGCCACCGGCCAGCATGAGCGCTCGAACGTCCGGCGCAAAGACGGCGATCACAGCGGCGGCGCACGATCCCGCGATGGCCCATCCCAGCGCCCGGCCATCGCCATCCGGCCCGCGCAGCCAGAATACGCATCCACCCACCCCGACCAGATAGGCGCTGGCGTAACGCAGCGCCGCGACATCGGCCCCCCATAGCGGTAGCATCAGCAACAGCAGCATCACGATCCCGCCGCGCGTCAGCCGTCCCATGGCTGGCGCAAGCAGCGGATAGAGCAGCATCTCGCACGCCAGCACCGCCATCAGGATCGCCAGTGCCTCGGTTGGACGACCCGCGATCAGCGCCACGGTCGCCGTTGCGCCCCAGGGGAGCAGCCGTCGCGGGGCCATGCGGATATGGCTGACCCAATCGCCCAGGCCAGCGCGCCTCTCCCAGCGTCGATCGGCAAGGCGCAGTTGGAAGCCGCCCATCACGAACAGCGCACCGACACCCGCCGAAAAAAGCGCCGGTGCCATCATCGGCGATGCCAGCAACAGCCCCAGCAACAACCCATGCGCCATACCCAGCGCTCGCAATTCTCCGTTCATGCAGGGACGCCCTGCCGCGCGACGAGCGCTGTGGCCAGATCCTGCCGTGCCGCCGCCTTGCGCTTGCGGGTCAGATAGGTGTCGAGACCGATCTGCAGCGCCAGCATCATGAAGATGAACGGCTGATAGGCGATGCCCACGAACAGCGATCCGATCATATAGATGATATGCCCCTGTTGCAGCGCCAGCGCGAAGGGCGAAATCCACGCTTCCTGCGGTCCATCGCGCTTGCGGTAGAAGCGGCGGATCGATTCGGTACGGATGAAGCAGATGAGGTGAATGAGCGCCCAGACCGCAAAGCCGAAATAGCCCTGCTCGCCGAGCAACTCGAAATAGGCGCTATGATAGGCACGGCCCTTGTCCGTGACGATCCGGGTTTCCAGGCGACTGCCGCCGCTGTCGGTCACGACGCTGCGCGCGACATAGGTAAAACTGTTCTGCAGATAATTGTCGAACCCGCCGCCGCCTGGATGATCCTTCACATAGTCGAGCGTCCACATCCACACCGCGACACGGGTGGAGGCGCTTTCGTCGCCCTGGTGATTTTCGATCGTCTGCATCCGCTGCGTGAAGCTGGCGGGCAGGAAGGGGATCGACACCAAGGCTGCGAACAGCATCAGCGGCCCGTAGACGAAGCGCCGGGGCGACCGCATCAGCATCAGCCCGGCCAGAATGACGATGCAGACGAGGCCCGTGCGGGCCTCGGTGCCGATCGGCATCAACAGGCAGGCGAGGCACAGGCAATAGCAAAAACCCTTCACCTTCCAATCGGGCGGAAAGATGGTGCCATGTTTGGCGAGCCACAGGATCAGCGGGATCAGCGAGATGGCGACGCAGCTGATGATGGAGCCTTCATATAGCCCGCTATTATTGTCGACCATCAGGTTGAGCACGCCATAGCCGCCACCCGACAAGGCGGTCTTGAGGCCGCCATTGATGATGATCGTGCTGGCGCACAGGATCATGAAGACGGTCATCGCCTCGATTCGCAAGCGTGTGCGCAACACCAGCGGCAGGAACACGCCTGCGATGATCGCCTTCCACACCCAATTCCATTTGGTCAGCGCCTCGACCGGGAAATCGGCGGTCATGGTGGTATAGCCGCACCAGGCAAGCAGCACGAGCATCAGCCCCTGCCGCGCCGAGAATCGGCAATCCTTCTTGTCGTCCATCACCAGCCAGGCGCCCACCATCGCGCCAAAGGCGATGAAGGAGATCGGGATCGAATTGAGCAGGAAATAGGACAGGCGCTGGGGCGAGACGATGTCGATATAGGCATAGACCGCGACCAGCAGGAACGGCCGCCTGAACCCCATCAGGAAGAAGACGCCCAGAAAGGCGAGGAAGAACAGGTCACGCATCGCCCGTCTCACCCTCCGGCTCTGGATCGCGATCAAGGTCGGGGCGCGACAGCAAGCGCCAGGCCGTCAGCAGGATCACGCCATGGCTGACCAGCAAGGATAAGGTGTCGATCATTATGCGTTCTTGTTCCCGGTAGCCGCCTCTTCGTCCTAGCGAGACAGAGTTGACGGGGCGTTAAACCTTTTTCGGCAGACAGGGCTGGCTATGACTCGCATCCTCCATGTGCTGGACCACAGCCTCCCGCTCCACAGCGGCTATACCTTTCGGACCCGTGCGATTCTGCGCGCGCAGATGGCCAAGGGCTGGGCGGTGCGTGGCATCACCGGCCATCGCCATGTCGCGCCACAGCCACAGGACGGCACGGCACCGCTGGAAGAGGTGGTCGATGGCCTCCATTTCCACCGCACGCCGGGGCAGCCCGCGACCGGCAATCCCCTGATTCGCGAATGGCGCGACATATCGGCCCATGCCGAAGCGATCGAATCGCTGGTGCGCGACTGGCGGCCCGACATCATCCACGCCCATTCGCCGGTGCTCAACGCCATCGCGGCGCAGCGGGTCGCCAAGCGGCATGGCATCCCGATGATCTACGAAATCCGCGCTTTCTGGGAAGATGCGGCGGTCGGCAACGGCACGGGGACGCAGGGCAGCCCGCGCTATTGGCTCACCCGCCAGCTTGAAACCCATGCGGTGCGCGCCGCCGATGCAGTCGCGGTGATCTGCGAAGGACTGCGCGGCGACCTGATCGCGCGCGGCATCGATCGGGACAAGATCATCGTGTCGCCCAATGGCGTCGACATGGAACAGTTTGGCGATCCCGTCCCGCGCGACCCTGCGCTGACGGCCAGGCTGGGGCTGGAGGGGGCCGATGTCGTCGGCTTCATCGGCAGCTTCTACGATTATGAAGGGCTCGACGACCTGATCGCCGCGATGCCGCGACTCGTCCGTGCCCGGCCCAAAGCGAAGCTGTTGATGGTGGGCGGTGGCCCGCGCGAACAGGCGTTGCGCGAACAGGCGATGGCGTCGCCTTTTGCCGATCATATCATCTTCGTCGGCCGCGTGCCGCACGACCAGGTCGAACATTATTATGCGCAGGTCGACATCCTCGCTTATCCGCGCAAGGCGATGCGGCTGACCGATCTGGTGACCCCGCTCAAGCCGCTGGAAGCCATGGCGCAGGGGCGGCTCGTCGCTGCGTCGAGCGTCGGCGGCCATCGCGAGCTGATCGAGGATGGCGTCACCGGCACGCTCTTCGCGCCTGACGATCCGGCGAGCATCGCTGCCGCGCTTGCCGGGCTGTTCGCCGATCGCGCGCCGTGGGATGAACGTCGCGCCGTCGCACGCGCCTTTGTCGAGCGTGAGCGCAACTGGTCGGCCAATATCCTGCGCTACGAACCGGTCTACCAGCACTTGCTGGCCCAGGCCGACGGCGCGCGGGCGGCGGCCTGACGGCATATGGCGCCACGAGGATCAAGACCGGACCGGGCCATGGTGATGGCAGCGCTGGGCGGCCTCGTCGCTGCACTGGCGGTGTTGTTGACCCCGGTTGGGCTGATCGAAATGTTGGTGGCGTCCAGCGGGCTGAGCGAAGCGCTGCCCGCCGCCGCGCCGCCGCTGGGCCTTAAGGCCCGAATACTGATCGCTCTTTTCGCTGCTATAATGGTGATGGGGATCATTTTGACGATGCGGCGCGACGCAATTGTGGCGACGGAACCAAGTGAAAAGAAGCAGCGCGTCGAACGCGCCAAGGGAGCACGAAAAATGGGTTTCGCATTTTCCAAATGGGCCGCACTGGCGCGGGGCCGTTCCATCGAATCAGTCGAAGGCGCGCCGCCGACGCTGCGCCGGGCCGATGCCCATCCCGATGCGCCGGCGCGCGCACCGATCTTCGCCAGCCGCGACCTGAACGGCGTCGATATTTTCGCCCGCCCCGAATCAGGACGGCGCGGGCTGGTGGCGCAGGCCGTGGTAGACGCGCCCGCCATCCGGTCCACGCCAGATTTTACCATGCCCGCCGCGCCCCTGCCGGTTGCCGAGGCGGATTTGCCCCAGCCCGCTTTCCTGCGCCCGGCCGCGCCCTTGATCGAGCCGGAGGAAGCCGAAGAGGCAGCACCGGCCATCGAAGCCAAGGCACCCCCGGCGCCCCTGCCAACCCCAGCGCCGCGCCCCTCGACCCAGGGGCTTACGATCGGCCAGTTGACCGAGCGGTTGGAACGCGGCCTGTCCCAGCGTCGCCGCACGGCATCCGATGATGGCATCCGGGTGCTGGCCGACATGCCGCCCGCGACGCCGGTGCCGGTGCGCGACACGCCCGATACCGACACCGACGCCGCATTGCGCGCCGCGCTGGGCACGTTGCGCAGCATGACCGGTCGGGCACGCTAAACCCCCTACCATTCCTCGATCGTCAGCGCCGACAGTTCCACCCACAGGCCGTCGGCGCTGTCACCCTCTGCATCGACGCAGACGTCGGCGACGAAATGGCGCGGCAGCACCCATTGCGCTTCGCTGATCCCATCGAGCAGGCGCGCCTTGCCCGCCAATGCCTCCGCCCCGCTGATCGCTAGCCGCACGACATGGCGTCGCCCCTCGAACAAAGCGCTGACCCAGGGGCGGCTCGCTGCCCGTTCGACGCGGGCATTGTCGCCCGCCCGCGCGAGTAATTGCGCCAGCAGGCGGGGCAGGGGATCGGCCGTGCCTTTTCCTATTGCTTGATTTCGGATCAGGTTAGCCGCGCGCAAATGCGGATCGATGCTTGTCATTGGCCGCTGCTCCTGCGATATGTGTTCATGAAATGTTCTACACGTCTCTTTATCCGTTCGCCCGGCTCGCGCCCGCCGCGCAGGTCGAAGACCAGCCGTGGATCGCGCACGCTGGCCCGCCCGAAGGTTGTGGGCGGCATTTCGTGGCGGCGAAGGAATGTCTCGATCATGCGCAACAGCATTGGCCTCAATCTCCCCTGTCATGGCGACTCACCCCGCGCGAGCCGTTAGGTATATTCCTATCTCAAAGCCAATTTCCTACTTGTCTAGGAAAAATCTTATCAGTAATGGACGGATCATGGATGAATCGCAGGACGCTCGCACCGCGCTGGAACGGCTGATCGCCGACCGGGGGGAGAATTATGCCGATCTGTCCCGGCTGATCGGCCGCAACCCCGCCTATATCCAGCAGTTCATCAAGCGCGGGACGCCACGCAAATTGGACGAGGATGACCGCCGCGTGCTGGCCCGCTATTTCGGCGTGCCCGAACAGATGCTGGGCGGGACAGCGGCAGTGCCCCTATCGGTAACGCCCGGCCGAATGCGCAGCGTGCCCGCCGTGGTCGCCGTGCCCCGGCTGGCGCTGGGCGCGTCGGCGGGCGGCGGTACGCTGGATGAGGATGAGCGCGCGGCGGGCGTGATGGCATTCGACGCGCATTGGCTGCGCCACTTGGGCGTGCGGCCGCAGCGCGTGTCGATCATCCGCGTCGACGGCGAATCGATGGCCCCGACGCTTAGCGATGGCGATGACATCATGGTCGATCATGATGATGACGCGCTGCGGCTGCGCGATGGCGTCTATGTGCTGCGGCTCGACGGCGTGCTGATGGTCAAGCGAATCGCCATGGGGCCACTGCGGGGCCGGTTCAGCGTGGTCAGCGACAATATCCATTATCCCGACTGGGCCGATATCGACCCGGCGCTGGTGGACATCGTCGGCCGTGTCGTCTGGACTGGCAGGCGTCTGGTGTAGGTGGTGAGACCACCCTATCTGTGCGCCAAAGGAGTATCGGTGTGAACGACAATGGCGCGGTGATCCGCAAGGGCTTGGAATGGCGCGGCGCGCGGCTGGCGCTGGCGACGGTGGTATCGACCTGGGGATCGGCCCCGCGCCCGCGCGGCAGCCATATGATCGTCCATGAAGACGGCCGGTTCGAAGGCAGTATTTCGGGCGGCTGCGTCGAAACCGACGTGTTGCAGCGCGCCGCTGAAGTCATCGCAGGTCGCGCAGCCCATGTCGAAACCTATGGCGTGGCCGATGGCGATGCGTGGGAGGTTGGGCTGCCTTGCGGCGGCGAGATCGCTGTCCTGGTCCAGCCGGTGGGGGAGGATGGTTTCCCTTCCGACCTGTTCGACCGGATTGATGCAGCCAGTGCGCGGGGCCGCGCCGTCACGCTGGCGACCGACCTTGCAACCGGAACGACGCAGGAGGGGAGCGGGGAGGGGCTGTTCCTTAACCGCTACGACCCGCCCCGCCGCCTGCTGATCGTCGGCGCGGTGCAGATCGCCCAGTCGCTCGTGCCGCTGGCGCAGGCGATCGGCGTGACCCCGGTCCTGATCGACCCGCGCGGCCGCTTCCTCACTGCCGAACGTTTCCCCGGCGTCGAACTGGACGACCGCTGGCCCGACGACGCCATCGCCGCGCACTTCCCCGGCGAATCAACCGCCGTGGTCACGCTCAGCCACGACATCAAGATCGACGACCCCGCGCTCGCCGCCGCGTTGCGCGCGCCGACCGGCTACATCGCGGCGCTCGGCTCGCGCAAAAGCCACGCGGCAAGGCTGGAGCGGCTCGCGGCCATGGGCTTTGGCGCGGAGGACTTGGCGCGCATCGACGGCCCGGCGGGGCTGGACATCGGCGCGATCGGCGCCGCGGAAATCGCGCTATCGATCACGGCGGGCATGGTGGCGGGGTTCAACCGGGTGCGGTGAGGGGGAGGTGGAGACAGGGCAGGCAGATTGAAGAACGAAACCGCCCCCAAATCCCGTCACCCCGGACTTGATCCGGGGTCCATGAGCCTCACGCTTTCAATGACTTTGGACCCTTGAGCCAATAGATGCCGGGTCAAGCCCGGCATGACGGCAAGTGGTGGTTAGCGAGCCTTCACCATATTGCGCCGATCCACAAAGACCCAATCTTGCGGATGGTTTCGTATCCCTTGCAACTGATCGACCTCAAGGCCGAAATGGGCTGCGATATAGCTCTCGCTAACAGCTTCGGCCTCGCCTGCGCTTCCGCCTCTAATGTCAGGTGGCGAGGATCGAAGCTCAACGAAGCTGCGGCTTTGAGGGTCGAAAACTATTAGTGCCGTCCATTCGGCCCGCTTGCCGCTCTGGCCATTGACCACATCGTAAACCGTATCAATGTCCATCATAACCACGCTTCCGTCTAACGCTTGGTAGTCACATGGCATCATGCGCCGTGTCCTCTCGTCGGCCACAGCAATGTCAGCAAGGAGACGATTTGAGCCCCCCTAACAACACCGCCCCCCATTCTTCCCGCCATAGCGCGCTTCCTGCCGGTCGCGGAAAAAGGTAACGCGGTCCATCACCGGCTGTCCCGGATGATGCGCCTCGCGATGCCGCAGATAGGCGTCATAGTCGGGCATCCCGACCATCAGCCGCGCGGTCTGGCGCAGTGTGTCGAACAGCCGGCTCATGCCGTCGGCACCAGTTGCGCGGGGATTTCCTGCGCGGTCGGCTCCGTGCTGCGGCGCGCGGCGAGGCAGGTGCGGATCGTGAAGACCAGCAGCGACAAGACCACCGCGAGGAACAGCGCGACCAGCGCCGCGTCGATCCGGTCGTTGAAGATGATGCGCTCCATCTCCGCCATCGACTTGGCCGGGGCCAACACTTCGCCCTTGTCCGCTGCCGCGCCGAACTTGGCCGCATGGGCCAGGAAGCCGAGCTTGGGATCAGGCGAGAAGAGTTTGAGCCACCCCGCCGACAAAGTGCAGACCAGCAGCCAGGCGGTCGGGATCATCGTCACCCAGGCGAAGCGGTCACGCTTCATGCGGAACAGCACCGCCGTCGCCAGCATCAGCGCGATCGCGGCGAGCATCTGGTTCGAGATGCCGAAGACTGGCCACAGCGTATTCACCCCACCCAGCGGATCGGTGACGCCTTGATAGAGGAAGAAGCCCCAGGCCGCCACCGTCAGCGCGGTCGCGACGATGCCCGGCACATGGCTCTTGCTCTCCTTGAACGACGGCACCGCCAGCGCGATCAGATCCTGCAGCATGAAGCGCCCGGCGCGCGTGCCCGCATCCACCGCGGTCAGGATGAACAGTGCCTCGAACAGGATGGCGAAATGATACCAGAAAGCCTTCATTGCCGGGCCGCCGACGACATGGCTGAAGATTTCCGCCATCGCCACCGCCAGCGTCGGCGCGCCGCCGGTGCGCGAAATGATGCTATGTTCGCCGACATCCTTCGCCGTCTGGGTAATGAGGTCGGCCGAGATGGGAAAGCCCATGGCGGTGACGGCGGCCGACGCGCTCGCCGCATCCGTGCCGATGATCGCGCCGGGGCTGTTCATCGTGAAATAGATGCCGGGGTCTAAGATCGACGCGCCGACCAGCGCCATGATCGCCACGAACGCCTCCATCAGCATCGCGCCATAGCCGATCACCGGGGCATGGGCTTCGCTCGCGATCAGCTTTGGCGTGGTGCCGCTGGAAATCAGCGCATGGAAACCCGACACTGCTCCACAGGCGATGGTGATGAACAGGAAGGGGAAGAGGCCGCCCGCCCAGACCGGCCCGCCGCCATCGACGAACTGGGTCAGCGCGGGCATTTTGAGCGGCGGGGCCATGATGACGATGCCGATGGCCAGCGCCGCGATCGCCCCGATCTTGAGGAAAGTCGAGAGATAATCGCGCGGCGCGAGCAACAGCCATACCGGCAACACCGACGCCACCGCGCCATAGCCGATCAAAATCCAGCATAGTTGTACCGGCGTAAAGGTGAAGATCGGTCCCCAGACCGGCGAGGCGGCAATCGCCTGCCCATAGACGATCGCGGCGAGCAGCCCGACGAGGCCTAGCAGCGAGACTTCGCCGATTCGCCCCGGCCGGATCCAGCGGGTATAGACGCCCATGAACATTGCCAGCGGCACGGTCGCGGCGACCGTGAACATGCCCCACGGACTTTCGGCCAGGGCCTTGACGACGATCAGCGCCAGCACCGCGAGGATGATGACCATGATCATGAACGCGCCGATCAGGGCAATCGTCCCGGCCCATTGGCCCATCTCCATGCGGATCAGTTCGCCCAGCGACTTGCCGTCGCGGCGCATGGATATGAACAACACCATGAAATCCTGCACCGCGCCCGCCAGCACGACGCCCACGATGATCCACAGCGTACCGGGCAGATAGCCCATCTGCGCCGCCAGCACCGGCCCGACTAGCGGCCCCGCGCCCGCGATCGCCGCGAAATGATGGCCGAACAAGACGGTCCGCTCGGTCGCGACATAGTCCAGCCCGTCGGCGCGGCGCACGGCAGGCGTGGGCCGCGACGGATCGAGCCGCATCACATGGCGCGCGATGAACAGCGCATAATAGCGATAGGCGACCAGGAAGCTGCTGACCGCCGCGACCACGATCCACAGCGCATTGACGGCTTCGCCCCGCGACACCGCCACGACGCTGAGCGCCACCGCGCCGACGATCGCCAACGCTATCCAGGGAAGATGCCGGGTCATCGCTCTCTCTTGTGATCGTCGGTCAGGAGGGGGCACAGTAAGCCGCTCGCCTCAAAAGACAATCACACGATGGTCGGATCAGCGCCGCCGCGCGAGCGGCCAGTCGATCACGCCGCCTGCCCATAGCGCCCACCAGATGATCAGTGGTTGCAGCGCCAGGCGCGGCCCATGATACCACCAGCTCAAATGCACGCCGCCCAGCGGAATGTCGCCCAGCGCATGGTGGATATTGGCGGGCCATACGCACAGCGCATAGAGCGCCAGGCCGATACCGGCCGCCCGGCGCAGCGGCGGCAGCATCAACCCCACCGCACCCGCAATCTCCGCAATCCCCGTCAGCCAGATAACGGTGGCGGGGAAGGGCACCCAGTCAGGCGTGATCGCGATGAACCCGCCCGGCGACCGCAAATGCGCGACGCCCGCGACCAAATAGGCCAGCGCCAGAATGACGCGCGCAATCTGCCGGGCGCGGCTGTCCCGCCGCACCCTTAGTAGATCCCGCCCTGGTCCTGCAAAAAGTCGCTGTCGGTACGCTGGCGGCGCTGGCCGGACGCGGCCTTGGCGGCGGCGACCTTCGCCTGCGCCTCGGCCTCTTCCTTGCGGATGGTACGGCGCGGTTCCGATTCGGGCTTGAACGCTTCCCAGATGACCGCGGCCTTGGGCTCGCTGGTCGGCCAGGCACCATAGACGCGCTTGCCTGACCGCCGGTCGATCGGCACCATGCGGATGCCAGCCGGGGCGACGAAGGGCGTCTTTGGCATGGTTTCCAGGATCGGGGCCATCGCCGCCTTCCAGATCGGCGCGGCGATGCGGCCACCCTGCGCCCAACCGCCAAGACTGCGTGGCTGGTCATAGCCGATATAGACGCCCGCGACGAGGTCGGGCGATCCGCCCACGAACCACACATTGGTCGGGCCGTTGGTGGTGCCGGTCTTGCCGAACAGCGGACGCTTCAAATCCGCCAGCACCGTCGCGGTGCCGCGCTGGACCACGCCTTCGGTGATATGGACGACCTGATAGGCGGTCATCGGGTTCATCACCTGTTTGCCCTCCATGCCGAAGCGGGGCATCGGCTTGCCGTCCCAGTTCGCCATGTTGCACCCATCGCACGGCCGCCACCGTTCAGGCCAGATCACCTTGCCACGCCGATCCTGCACAAAATCCATCACCTTGGACGGAAATTGCCGCCCCTGATTGGCCAGCGTCGCATAGGCGTTGACCATCTTCTCCACCGTCGTTTCGCCCGCGCCCAGCGCGAAGGAGAGGTAGGGCTGATAATCGCCGATGCCCAATCCCTTGATGGTCCGCACGACCTTTTCCATGCCGGTCTGGCTGGCGGCGCGCACGGTCATCAGGTTGCGCGATTGCTCCACGCCCCAGCGCATCGTCTGCGGCCCGGCGCTGCCGCCGGAAAAGTTGCGGAAGCATTTTTGCCCCAGGCCAGCGCCCTGATAGACGCACAAAGGGCCATCAACGATGATCGAGGCGGGCGTCATCCCGCTGTCGAGCGCGGCGGCATAGACGAACGGTTTGATCGTCGATCCGGGCTGGCGCATAGCCTGCGTCGCGCGGTTATAGGAGGAGAGGCGCGCATCGAACCCGCCCTGCATCGCGCGGATGCGGCCCGAATGCACCTCTTCCACTACCATGCCGCCCGACACTTCGGGAATGTTGCGCAAAGCCCAATTGCTGCCATTGCGGGCCACGACGATCAGGTCGCCGGGCTGCATTGCCGAAAAGGCCGGGCCACCGCTCTTGCGATAGGACATTTGCGCCGCGCTTGCGGGCAGAGTCCCGGTGCTGCCGTCGGCAAAGCCGATCTGCGCTTCCGAAGAGGTGCGGCTGATGATGACGGCGACGCGCCATTCGGCATAATCGACGTCGATATAGCTCGCCGCCAGTTCGCGTTCCCAGCCATTGTCGATCTTGATCTTGGCGACCGGACCCGACCAGCCGCGCCCGGCGTCGAAGCGCAACAAGCCGTTGCGCAGGGCGTTGGCGGTGCTGTCCTGCACAACGGGATCATAGGGGCTGCGCACCCACAGGCCCCCGGCATAGACGCTGTTGGGGCCGTCTTCCGCCTTCTCGCCGAACAGGCCGATCAGGCGACGACGCACTTCCTCCATATAATAGCCGCCTGCGCGCGCGTCGAAACTGGAACTGTGCATGGCGACCGTGCCGAGCGGCAGCGCCGCCGCCGCATCGCGTTGTGCAGGCGTGATCCAGCCGCTCTTCACCATCTCGCCCAGCGCCCAGTTGCGCCGGTCGAGCGCGCTGGCCATGCCGCTTTCGCTTTCGGGGCGATAATTGGCCGGACCCTTGGGCAGGATCGACAGATAGGCCATTTCATGCAAGGCGAGGTCGGCAACGTCCTTGTTGAAATAGGCGCGCGAAGCCGCCTGCACGCCATAGGCGTTGCGACCGAGGAATATCTGGTTGAGATAGAGTTCGAGGATCTGCTGCTTGCTGAGCACATTTTCCATGCGGTAGGCGAGGATCATCTCCTTCACCTTGCGCGTGGGCGAATATTCATCGCCGATCAGCAGATTCTTCGCGACCTGCTGGGTGATCGTCGAACCGCCGCGCGCACGCTGGCCGGAGCCGAGCTTGCTCGCATAATCGACCACCGCGCCCGCAAAGCCCGGAATATCGACGCCATGATGTTCGAAGAAGGTCTTGTCTTCCGCCGCCAGATAGGCGCGGATCAGCAGCGGCGGATAATCGCTATATTGCAACTGGACGCGCCGTTCGCGGGCATAGCTGTGGACTGGCTGGCCGTTGATGTCGCGCACGATCGTCGGCAGCGGCGGCTCATATTCCAGCAGCGTCGCCGCATCGGGCAGACCGCGCGCGAAGATCAGCCAGAACAAGAGCAAAGCGGTGAGGAAGCCGCCCAGCGCAATCGTGCCCCAGCGCACCAGCCGCCGTTGCCACAGGCGACGCAGCAGGCCGCCTGCGCCACTGGCGTCGCGACGCAAGCGATAGGCAAAGGATGACGGGGCGGTATCGGGGCTGGCCTCTTCCATGGGTACGAGGCTCTAGGGTCAAATTGCGGGCAATGCCAGTATGGATCGACGGGCGAAGGTCTTACCCGCCCGCTGTGCCGCTCCGCATCGCCAGCTTCCGCGCGAAATGGACCTCGATCGCGCGGGCCACGCCGCGCGCGATCTTCGACTGGCCCTCGCGCGATGACAGAAACGCCGCATCGTCGGCATTGCTGATATAGCCGGTCTCGAACAGGATCGAGGGCGTATCCGGCGCTTTGAGCACCATCAGCGACGCGAAGCGATGATAGCTGCTGCGGAACGGCACATAGGGCGCGGCTTCGCGCTGCAGCAGCCGGGCAAAGCTCGCCGAGATGTTGAGCGATTCGCGCTGGGTGAGGTCAATGAGGATCGAGGAGACATCGCCCGACTGGCCGCCCAGATTGACGCCATTGATGATGTCGGCCTTGTTTTCGCGTGCCGCCAGCCGTGCCGCCTCGCGGTCGGACGCGGTTTCCGACAGGGTGTAGACGGTCGCCCCCTGCGCCTGCGTATTTTCCGCTGCGTCGGCATGGATGGAGATGAACAGGTCAGCGCCCAGTTTGCGCGCGATGCCATAGCGTTCCTGCAGAATCAGATATTTGTCATCGTCGCGGGTCAGCGCGACGCGCACCCGGCCCGATTTGACGAGCTGGTCGCGGATTGCCTGCGCGATCGCCAGCGTCACATCCTTTTCGCGCTTGCCCATGTCGGTGTTGATCGCACCCGGATCATGGCCACCATGGCCAGCATCGATCACCACCAGCGGCCGCGCACCATCGCGCGACCCTTCGACTGGGGGCAGCGAGACGCCGCGTGCCGCCGCCGGGATCGGCACGGTGATCGAATGGAGCCGTTTTTGCGGGCGGGCCGCCATCTCGGCAGGCGCGTCGAAGCGCATGCGGCCCTTGCCCATTTCGCTGCGAAAGCGGCTGTCGGTCACGCCCTGCAGCGCGAAGCTCAGCGATTTGCCATCGGCGGCGATCTGCGCCTGGTCGAGCGTGGCGGGGCTGGCGAGGTCCAGCACCACCCGCGCCGTGTCCTCGCTTAGCTGCCCCTGCCGCACGGCTGACACCGCGCTGCTGGCGGGAGCGAAATGACCGCGTCCGACCTGCGCACCATCGATATCCAGCGCGATCCGGCGCGGCGCGTCCAGCAGGAAGGCCGACGCGCCATTCACGCGATCGTCGAAGCGGACAACAACCCGGTCATTCTGCACGAAGACACCGGAAATACCACCGGCGCTGCCGGGAACCGACAGGGCGATCGTGCTTGCCAGGGCAAGGCTCAGAAACATGTACCGCTTGTGCAACGCAGCCCAGTCAGCCGTCCAGCCAAATTTCATGCTGTTTACATCCGTCCAGCGTCCCCACGCTAAAGACCGGGTTAAGCATCGCCGCCTTGGATTCGGTAAAATGAGAGAGTTAACAGCATTTTCAGCATGAAGCGGCAGAAGGGGCGTGGCGAAGGGTGTCCGCGACATAATATTTCTTGCAGCCGTTGCTCCCTACCGCTTTGGCTGCTACCCATTCACATTCCTGCAATGTCCGTCTTTTCCATACGGCGCGGCGCAGGCCCAAGAAGACGGCAGGTTGGCGCGATCCGCGCCGCCGCGCCGATGTTATGAACAGGTTGACGCTGCATGAGGCATGAATTTCCATCCACGCTGACCCCGGCAACGGGCGTCGCGGCGTGGTTGGTTCGGCCCGGCGCCATGTCCGGCCCTGCCGACGCAGCAGACGCGCAGTTTTTCCATCTAACCCGGACGATGCCGACGTCCGCGCCCTTACCGGCGCGCAGGCGGCCGTCCCTTCACTATCGCATGGTGGCCCGGCCCAGCGCCGTCGACCGCCATCGCCGGAGAATCATAAATGACAATGCGTATGCTGATCGACGCGCGCCACCGGGAAGAAACCCGTGTCGCGGTCGTCAAAGGTAACCGGATCGAAGAATTCGACTTCGAATCCTCGGAGCACAAGCAGCTCAAGGGCAATATCTATCTGGCCAAGGTGACGCGGGTCGAACCCTCGCTCCAGGCGGCCTTTGTTGAGTATGGCGGCAACCGCCACGGCTTCCTCGCTTTTAGCGAAATCCACCCCGACTATTATCAGATCCCGCGCGAAGATCGCGAAGCCCTGCTGCGCGAAGAGCGCGAGCATGCCGAAGAAGAGGCCGCATTGCGCGCCGACTTCGACGATGAGGACGAGGATGGCGAGGGCGTCGAGATCGTCGAAGCGACGCATCATCATGACGATGATGAAGATAGTGCACCCGAAGGCGAAGCGGCCGAGGGCGAGGCGTCCGAAGGCGGTCGCCCGAACCGGGGCCGTCGCGGCAAGCCCGGCGACGACGCGGCCGAGGAACTGCGCCGCAAGCGCATGGCGCTGCGCCGCCGCTACAAGATTCAGGACGTCATCAAGCGTCGCCAGGTGCTGCTGGTCCAGGTCGTCAAGGAAGAACGCGGCAATAAGGGCGCGGCGCTGACCACTTATTTGTCGCTCGCCGGTCGCTATTGCGTGCTGATGCCGAACACCAGCCATGGCGGCGGTATTTCGCGCAAGATCAGCAACGCGGCCGACCGCAAGCGGTTGAAGACGATCATCGCCGAAATGGCGCTGCCTTCGTCGATGGGCTGCATCGTCCGTACCGCCGGGCTCCAGCGCACCAAGCCGGAAATCAAGCGCGACTTCGACTATCTCGCCCGTCTGTGGGACGAGATTCGCGAAAAGACGCTGAGCGCAGCTGCGCCTGAACTGATCCACAATGACAGTGACCTCATCAAGCGGGCGATCCGCGATATCTACAATAAGGATATCGAGGAAGTCATCGTCGAGGGTGAGGAAGGCTATCGCGCCGCCAAGGACTTCATGCGCCTGCTGATGCCAAGCCATGTGCGCCGGGTGAAGCAATATGCAGACCCGGTATCGCTGTTCCAGCGGGCCAGCGTCGAAGATCAGCTGGCCGCCATGTACAACCCGGTCGTGCAGCTGAAATCAGGCGGCTATCTGGTCATCAACCCGACCGAAGCCCTGGTGTCGATCGACATCAACTCCGGCCGTTCGACCCGCGAACATGGCATCGAACAAACCGCTGTCGCCACCAACCTGGAAGCCGCGCGCGAAATCGCGCGCCAGTTGCGCTTGCGCGACATGGCTGGCCTTGTGGTCATCGACTTTATCGACATGGAGAATAACTCCAACATCCGTAAGGTCGAAAAGGCGATGAAGGAAGCGCTGCGCGACGATCGCGCCCGCATCCAGGTCGGCCGCATTTCGGGCTTCGGCCTCATGGAAATGAGCCGTCAGCGCCTGCGTACCGGCGTATTGGAAGCCTCGACCCGCCAATGCCCGCATTGCGAAGGCACTGGCCTTGTCCGCACCGCCTCGTCGGCGGGCCTGTCGGCGCTGCGCATGCTCGAAGAGGAAGCGGCCCGTGGTCGCGGCAACTGCATCACCCTGCGCGCCAGCCAGGAAGCAGCCTTCTACGTCCTCAACAACAAGCGTCGCGAACTGGACGAGATCGAACAACGCTATGGCGTGCGGATCGAAATCCTGCCCGATGGCGAAGTCGAGGGGGCCCGCATGTCGGTCGAGGCCAGCGGCCCGCGCCCTGAGCGCGTCGTAAGCTACGCGCCGCTGCCCGAAGATGACGAGGATTTCGACGTCATCGAGGAAGAGGAAGAAGCGGAAGTCGAGGAAGAAGAGGCCGAGGAGCCCGAAACGCCTGCCGAAGCCGCCGATCGCGCCGAACGGGGCGAGGATCGCGAAGGCGGTCGCCGCCGTCGCCGCCGTCGTCGCCGTCGTGGCGGACCGCGTGAGGATGGCCAGGCCGAAGGCGCAGCCGAGGGTGAGGGCGCTGTCGAAGGCGATAGCGAAGCCGATGCCGACGCAGAGGGTGAAGCCGAAGCCGAGCCCGCTGAAGCCAATGACGGCACCGAAGAGGAAGGCGGCGCCCGTCGTCGCGGTCGTCGCGGTCGTCGTGGTGGTCGCCGCCGTCGCGAAGGTGGTGATGAGGCGGTGAACGCGGAAGCTACCGAATCGGCCGACGCCGAGCCAGTCGTGGAAGACGCACCGGTCGAGCAAGCGCCCGTCGAGGAGGCTCCTGCAGAGGAGGCCCCTAAGACTCGCCGCCGCCCCCGTGCCCGCAAGCCGAAGACTGAGGTCGAAGCGGTTGCCGAGACCGTCGAAGCGCAGGCCGAAGCGGTTGCTGCCGAGGAAGCGCCGGTCGAAGCCCCGGTCAAGCCCAAGCGCACCCGCCGCACCAAGGCGCAGATCGAAGCGGAAGCGGCTGCGGCCGCCGAAGCGCCGACAGCCGAGGAAGCCCCAGCCAAGCCCAAGCGCACCCGTCGCAAGAAGGCGGACGCCGTGGCCCAGGATGCCGCGCCCGACGCCGCGATCGAGGCACCTGCTCCGGTCGAACCGACACCGGCACCAGTGGCCGAATCGGTCGTCGCTGATGGCGATTCGCCAGAAGCCCAGAGTGACGACGGGCAGAATGAAGACGGCACGCCCCGTCGCGGCTGGTGGCAGCGCACCTTCGGCCAATAAGCCGGACGGGACGCCACAGCCATGAACAAGCGCCGCTGCCCTGCCGGTCCCGACCGGAGCGCAGCGGCGCTTTTCATTTCGCCGCGCTTCACGCGCGGTTCAGGGCTACCATGGCACCGCGCGGCGGTGATGGTCTGCTCTCCTACATGCCACGGTCACCGCTGATGCGGGGCCGGTTGAAACTCGTCGCGCTCGCGGCCTTGGCGCTTACCAGCGTCGCGCGCCCCGCGCTGGCGCAAAGCATCTTGCGCGATGCCGAAACCGAAGCCTTCATGGCGGATATGTCCGCCCCGCTGGTCAAAGCGGCCGGCATGCAGCCGCGCAATGTCGAGATCATGGTCATCAACGACCCCGAAATTAACGCCTTCGTCGCGGGCGGCCAATATGTCTGGGTGCATAGCGGCCTGATCGCGCAGGCGGACAATGTGAACCAGGTGCAGGGCGTGGTCGCGCACGAACTCGGCCATATTGAAGGCGGGCATATCGTCCGCTTTGGCGAGGGCATGCGCGAAGCCACCGGCGTGACGCTGCTCAGCCTGGTGCTCGGCGCGGCCGCGATCGCGGCGGGCGGCGCGGAAGCGGGCCTGGGTATCATGGGTCTGGGTCAGCAGGCCGCGATGAGCCGGTTCCTCGCCTTTTCCCGCGGCCAGGAAAGCTCGGCCGACTTGGCGGGTGCGCGCTATCTGAGCGCCGCCGGGGTCAGCGGCAAGGGCAGCCTCGAATTCTTCAAGAAGCTGCAAAATCAGGAATATCGCCTCGCGATTCCGCAGGATAACAGCTACGGCCGCACCCATCCGCTGTCGGGCGAGCGCATCAATGTGCTGCGCGAAGTCTATACCGTCGACCCGGCATGGGAAAAGCCGGTCGACCCGCAGCTTGAAGCCCGGTTCGAGCGCATCAAGGCCAAGCTCGTTGGCTTCGTGTCCGAACCGACGCAGACATTGATCAAATATCCCGAAAGCGACCAGTCGATTCCGGCCCATTATGCCAGGGCCTATGCCTGGCACAAAAGCGCCTATCCGCAGCGCGCCTTGTACGAGGCCGACGCGCTGCTCGCGGCTGCGCCGAACGACCCCTATTTTCTGGAACTCAAGGGCCAGATATTGCTCGAAAGCGGCCGTCCCAAGGATGCGGTCGCGCCCTTGCGCGAAGCGGTCAAGCGCACCAACCAGCCGTTGATTTCCGTCCTGCTTGCCCACGCCCTGATCGCGACCGAGGATGAGGCCAATTTCGCCGAAGCCGAAGATGTGCTCCGCATTGCAGTAGCGCGCGACCGGGAAAATCCCTTCGCCTGGTATCAGCTGGGCGTGGTCTACGCCCGTCGCGGTGACACGCCGCGTGCCGCGCTCGCGACGGCGGAACGCTATGCGATGATGGGCCAGCATCCCATGGCGCTGCGCAGCGCCGACGCCGCGATGCAGGGGTTGCAGCAGGGCACGGTTGACTATCTGCGGGCGCAGGATATCGCCATGACCTCGCGCGCCGCGATCGAGCAGCAGCGGAAGAAAAGATAAAGATGACAGACCAGCCCCGGCCCAGCTTTCGCGCGGCCCTTTCCAACAGGACGATCCAGATGACTCTTGGCGCTATCGCCTTTATCGCGGCCGCCGCTGGCACTGCGCTCGCCGTGCAGGCCCCCACCAGCGTCGCCGCCACCGATAAGGCGGCGATCGAGAAGATCGTCCATGACTATATTCTCGATCACCCGGAGATCATCCCGCAGGCGATCGAGAAATTGCAGGCCAACCGGATGTCGACAACCATCAGCGACAATCGCGCCGCGCTTGAAAAACCCTATGCCGGAGCGTGGGAAGGTGCGGCCAATGCCGACGTTACCGTGGTTGAATTTTTCGACTATGCTTGCGGCTATTGCCGCGCCTCGCTGCCCGACCTTGCCAAGCTGGTCGCTGCCGATGCCAAGGTGAAGGTCGTCTATCGCGAACTCCCCATCTTGTCGGAAGAAAGCAGCGACGCAGCCAAGGTGTCGTTGCTCGCCGCCGAACGCGGCCAATATATGGCCTATCACAAAGCCATGTATGGCGCGGGCCGGGTAACGCGCGACAGCATCATCGCTGCGGCGGGCAAGGCCGGGATCAGCAAAGCCGATGCCGAAGCCGCCATCGCATCGAGCAAATATGACGCCGAAATCCAGTCCAACATCGCGCTCGCCCAGAAATTGCAGGCCAGCGGCACGCCGACCTTCGTGATCGGTGGCCAGGTGTTGAACGGCGCAGTCGGCTATGAGGCGCTCCAGAGCGGCGTCGCCGCCGCACGCGGGAAATAATCCGACGTGGAGGGGGGACGCTCCGCCATTGACTTCCACCCCTCCTTTGCCTATCGGACGCACCCTGACTTGCGGCCGCTGCTTTGGCGGCCCTTTTTTGTCACGCCCGATTCTCTAGTTGTTTTTTGAGGAATGAACGATGAAGCGCACTTTTCAGCCGAGCAATCTGGTTCGGAAGCGCCGTCACGGTTATCGCGCCCGCATGGCGACCCCCGGCGGCCGCAACATCATCCGCGCTCGTCGTGCGCGCGGTCGCAAGAGCCTGAGCGCCTGATCGAAGGGCCGCCTTCGGCTACGCCTGCCATCATGGGCAGGCGGGCCGATTTTCTGGCGGCCAATCGCGGCAAGCGCGCACCCATGCCGGGCTTCGTCCTGCTGGTGCGCGACCGTGCCGATGGCGATCCGGCGATGCGCTTTGGCATCACGGTAACGAAAAAAGTGGGCGGCGCCGTCATCCGTAACCGGATGAAGCGCCGCTTTCGCGTTCTCGCGCGCGAATTGCTGCCGCTCCATGGTTTTGCCGGTGCAGACCATGTGCTGATCGGCCGCGATGGCGGGATCGAGCGCGATTTCACCCTGCTGCGCACCGAATTGCAAAAGGCGCTGGGCAAGATCGCGCGCGCGCCGCAAGCAGGCGACAACCCGCCGCGCCATGGCGCGCGGGCAGGGCATGGCCGGGGCAAGGGCGGGGATAAGGCCAAAGTCCCATGATCGGCCGCCTGCTCATCCTGATCGCGCGCGGCTGGCAGCTTGGCCCTTCGCGCGTCCTGCCGCCCTCCTGCCGCTTTGCGCCTTCCTGCTCGGAATATGCGATTCTCGCGATCCGCAAATATGGCGCGATCAAGGGTAGCTGGTTGGCGGGCAAGCGGCTAATGCGATGCCACCCATGGGGCGGGTCGGGCTATGACCCGGTTCCCTGATAAAGACACAAGAGACGGCGGAGCCGAATAGCGTGGACGACAAGAAGAATATCATTCTCGCGGTTTTGCTGACCGCAGCGATCCTGTTCGGCTGGCCCTATGTATCGGGCTATTTCTTTCCGGCCGCCAATCCGCCGGTCACTCGGATCGAAGGGGGCAAGACCACGCCGGTCGCCAATCCCGCTGCCGATCCCACCGCCGACAGCCCCGCCGCGATTCGCGACCGCGCGATCGTGCTGAAAGAAGGGCCGCGCGTCCCCATCCGCACGCCCAAGCTCGTCGGCTCGATCAACCTCAAGGGCGCGCGTATCGACGATATCGTCCTGCCGACCTATAAGGAAACAATTGCCAAGGATTCGGCCAACGTTCGCCTCTACAGCCCGGCCGGGACGCAGGACGCCTATTTCGCTGGCTTCGGCTGGCAGGGGGAGGGGCTCAAGACCCCGAACAAGGACACGGTCTGGACGGCGCAAGGTAGCGCGCTCACGCCGACCAGCCCCGTCACGCTGACGTGGAACAATGGCGCGGGCCAGCTTTTCGAAATTCGCCTGTCGGTCGATGAAAATTACATGATCACCGCCGCGCAGAAAGTGTCGAACAGCGGCACTGGCACGGTGGGCGTCAAGCCCTATGGCTATATCAGCCGTACCGGCGTGCCCAAGGACCCAGACACCTGGACCATCCATATCGGGCCGATGGGCGTGTTCAACAACGCGGCCAATTACGACGTCAACTATAGCGATCTCGACGAAGGCCCCTCGACCCGCGAGTTTCAGTCGAAGGGTGGCTGGATCGGTTTCACCGACAAATATTGGCTCTCGGCGCTCGTGCCGGGTAAGGATGCCGACTTTGCGGGCCAGTTCCGTAAAGGGGCGGGCACGCAATATCAGGCCGATGTTGCGCTCGGCTCGACCATGCTCGCGCCCGGCAAGGCTGTCACGCAGACCCAGCGCCTGTTCGTCGGCGCCAAGGAAGTCAAAACGCTCCAGGCTTATGAGCGCGATGGCGTGAAGCTGTTCGACCGCGCGATCGACTGGGGCTGGTTCTACTGGTTTGAACAGCCGATCTTCGCGCTGCTCCACTGGCTGTTCGAAACGCTCGGCAATTTCGGCGTCGCCATCATCTGCCTGACCTTCGTGGTCCGCGCGCTGATGTTCCCCGTCGCCCAGCGCCAATTCGCCAGCATGGCCGCGATGCGCG
>MIAK01000005.1:74688-108165 GCA_001829085.1 Sphingomonadales bacterium RIFCSPLOWO2_12_FULL_63_15
AGCTGCTGCAAGAGAAATATAAGGACGACAAGCCCAAGCTCCAGCAGGAGATGATGGCGCTTTACAAGACGGAAAAGGTCAACCCGCTCGCGGGCTGCCTGCCCATCTTCATCCAGATCCCGATCTTCTTCGCCCTCTACAAGGTGCTGATGCTGACGATCGAAATGCGCCACCAGCCCTTCGTGCTGTGGATCAAGGATCTGTCCGCGCCCGATCCGCTGCATATCCTCAACCTGTTCGGCCTGCTGCCCTTCACCCCGCCATCCTTCCTGGCGATCGGCGTGCTGGCGGTGCTGCTCGGCATTTCGATGTGGTTGCAGTTCAAGCTCAACCCGGCCCAGATGGACCCGATGCAGCAGCAGATCTTCTCGATCATGCCCTGGATGATGATGTTCATCATGGCCCCCTTCGCGGCGGGCCTGCTGGTCTACTGGATCACCAACAACTGCCTGTCGATGGCGCAACAATGGTGGCTCTACAAACGCCATCCCGCGCTCAGCGTGGCGGTTGCAAAATGATATCCTCCCCGGCACGGGGAGGGGGACCAGCCGAAGGCTGGTGGAGGGGGCAGGCGGTCCATGCTTCCCTTTCATCGTTAGTGCTAGGGGCGCTCCCCCTCCACCGGCTTCGCCGGTCCCCCTCCCCTTGCAGGGGAGGAATGAAAGATGACTGATATGGAAAATCCCGACATCATCGAAGAAGCGCGCAAGGTCTTTTCCGGCCCGATCGCTTTTCTCAAGTCCGCGCCCGCGCTGGAATTCCTGCCCGACATGGCAGTGAACGAAGTCGCCTTTGCGGGCCGCTCCAATGTCGGCAAATCCTCGCTGCTCAACGCGCTGACCAACCGCAACACGCTGGCGCGCACGTCGAACACGCCGGGTCGCACGCAGGAGTTGAACTTCTTCGACGTGGGCGAACCGCTGCGCTTCCGCCTCGTCGATATGCCGGGCTATGGCTATGCCAAGGCACCCAAGGACGTCGTGCGCAAATGGAAGTTCCTGGTGAACGACTATCTGCGCGGTCGCGCCGCGCTCAAGCGCACCCTGGTCCTGATCGACAGCCGCCATGGCATCAAGGATGTCGATACCGACATGCTCGACATGCTCGATGGCGCGGCGGTCAGCTACCGCATCATCCTGACCAAGGCGGACAAGATCAAGGCGAGCGAACTGGAACAGGTGTTCGTCGATACGGCCGCCGCGATCCGCAAGCGCCCGGCCGCCCATCCCGACATCATCGCGACGTCGGCGGAAAAGGGCATGGGCATCCCCGAACTGCGCGCCGCCGTGCTGGAAAGCGTGACCCAGGGCTAAGCGCTTGACGAACCGGCCCGGCATCGGGAAGGAAGCGCGCTTCGACAAGCCCGCCGCGACGCGCTAAGGAGCGTGCAGCGTCGGCCGGGCCGCCGTCACTTGGAGATGAGACTATGCGCGCCGAAGCGCAGCAATATATCGATCGTATCGACGCCGCGCTGGACCTGTTGCGCCGCTTCCTCGACTGGGACCGCGCACTGCGCCGCCTCGACGAGTTGAACGCCCGCGTCGAAGATCCGACGTTGTGGGACAATGCGAAGCTGGCGCAGGAAGTCATGCGCGAACGCACCCGGCTGGACAGCGCGATCGGCGCGACCCGCGCGATCGCCGCGGAGAAATCCGACAATGCCGAACTCATCGAAATGGCCGAGGCCGAAGGCGATGAGGATATGGTCAGCGAAGCCATCGCCTCGCTAAAGGCGTTGGCCGACCGCGCCGATGAGGACAAGATCAAGGCGCTGCTGGCGGGCGAAGCCGATGCCAGCGACACCTATCTCGAAATCCATGCTGGTGCTGGCGGCACCGAAAGCCAGGACTGGGCCGAAATTCTCTCGCGCATGTATCGCCGCTGGGCGGAACGGCGCGGCTATAAGGTCGAACTGGTCGATTATCAGGCGGGTGATCAGGCGGGTATCAAGTCCGCGACTTTCCTGATTAAAGGCGAAAATGCCTATGGCTATGCCAAGACCGAAAGCGGCGTCCACCGCCTCGTCCGCATCAGCCCCTATGACAGCGCCGCGCGTCGCCACACCAGCTTCTCGTCGGTGTGGGTCTATCCGGTGATCGACGACGATATCGATATCGAGGTCAAGGAAAGCGACCTCAAGATCGATACCTATCGCGCATCGGGCGCAGGTGGTCAGCACGTCAACACCACCGATTCGGCTGTCCGGATCACCCACGTTCCATCGGGCATCATCGTCGCGTCGCAAAATGACCGGTCGCAGCACAAGAACCGTGCGACCGCGATGAACATGCTCAAGGCGCGCCTGTACGAAGCCGAACTGGCCAAGCGCGAAGCCGTCACGGCGGGCGAATATGCGGCCAAGACCGAGATTGGCTGGGGCCATCAGATCCGCTCCTATGTGCTGCAACCCTATCAGCTGGTGAAGGATTTGCGCACCGGGGTCACCTCGACCGCGCCCGACGATGTTCTCGATGGCGCGCTCGATCCTTTCATGGCCGCTGCGCTGTCGCAAAAGGTGACGGGCGAAAAGGTCGATGTGGAGGATGTCGACTGATGATGCGCCTGGCGCTGGTGGGCATCTCCGTCCTGCTGGCCGCTTGCGACATGCTGTCGCCGGGCGACGGGACCAGACGCGCCGCCGCTGCCCAGCCTTTTCCCCAGGCCGATCGCCCGGTCGCGCCGATCGTTTCGACCCGCTGGTCCAGTGAGGAAGCGCGCGACCGCGTGCATGAGGCGGAGGATATCATGGACCGCGCGGGCATCCGCCCCGGCATGACCGTCGCCGACATTGGCGCAGGCGAGGGCTATTATACTGTCCGCCTCGCCGCGCGCGTGGGCGCGCAGGGCCGCGTGCTGGCCGAAGATATCATGCCCGAAGTGATCGAAGCACTCTCGCGCCGCATCACCCGCGAAAAATGGGACAATGTCAGCGTCAAGCTGGGCGCGCCCGAAGATCCCCGGCTTCCCGAAAACAGCTTCGACCGGATCATGATGGTGCATATGTATCATGAGATCGCCGAGCCCTATGCCTTCCTGTGGCACCTGTCCCCAGCGTTGAAAAAGGATGGCGAACTGATCGTCGTCGATGCCGATCGACCGACCGACCAGCATGGCACACCGCCGCGCCTACTCGCTTGCGAATTGGCGGCCGTGGGCTTCCGCATGGAAGAATTGATCCCCAAGCCAACCGCCGGCGGCTATTTCGCCCGTTTCCGCCGCATCGCCGCACGTCCCGATCCGGCCAGCATTGTTCCTTGCGCGCTCAATGACCGATAAAGAGGGTTAATGCCGTCCTGAGGGTTCTTGTTGGGAACGCATCGTCCTCGCCCATGTTATGCTTCCCAACGGGAGGCACAGGATTGCAGGAACATCATTCGCTTGGCGCGGCCCGTCGCGCGACGCGGCTCAAATTGTTCGAGCCGGTTCTGTTGCGCGTGCAGGGTTTGCCGGTGCGCGCGCATCTGCTTGACCTGTCGATGACAGGCGCGCTGGCACATAGCGACAGTCCACCACAGATCGGTGACCATGTCGTGATCGAAGCGAGCGCGTTGAGTGTAGCAGGCCGGGTCATGTGGGTCCGGGCCAAACGCTTCGGCATCCATTTCGATTTCCCGCTTCCCCAACCCACCATCGACCGGGTGGTGCGCGGCGACTAGCGCCTGCGCCGCCAGCGCCGGAATAGCGACACCCCCAATAGCCCGCCGCCAACCAGCGCCGCAATCGCGCCACCCGCTGACGCCAGCGCCCAGGCACCCGCCGCCAGCAGCCCGGTCAGAAAATCGACGATGATCAGGGTAAGGTGGATCATGGGGGAAGGGCGGGAGCCTTACGCCCCCAATTCCTTCGCCTCCTGATATTTCAGTTCGAGAAACCGGTTCTGCGTCGCCAATTTGTTGAGGTCGCCGCTCGCCAATTGCTCGCTCATCCGCGCGATTTCCGCGTCGATGACGCCCAGCCCGTCGATCAACTGCTGTTCTGGCACGCGCCCGTTCCGCTCTTCGCGCCGCATCGGCTGGGGGATGGACTGATAGCCGGTCACCAGTTCGGGCAGATGATCCGACAGCAAGCGGCGCACATCCTGCGCGGCCGGGTCTTGCGGGTCGAGCCGTTCCAGTTGCGGTGCCAGCGTCTCCAGCTTGACGCCGATACTGTCGACCAGTGTGATCGCAGGCGCGGGCAGCGCCTTGCGCTGATTTTCCAGCCAAATTTCAGTCTGCAGCGGCAAGGCGGTGAGCGGCGTCTGCGCCAGCGCCTCGGACTTAACCTTCGTCTCCGTCGGCAACAGCGCGATCAGCAATAGCGCGGCGATCATCACACCCAGCGCAATCATCACGCCCGTTATGCCCAGCGGCAGTACGAACCCCGCCACCGCACTGCCCAGCACCACCGCCAGCACCGCCCAGAAGGCATATTTGACCTTCCGCATCAGCCCGGCATTACGCCGCTGCCGCGCCCGCGCGCTCAGGCTCTGCCCGCGCTCGCTATGACGGCGCAGCACAGCTTCGGCATCGGCCAAAACGCGATCGGACCGGCTCATAACACCCAATCCCCGTTCGGGCTGAGCGAAGTCGAAGCCTTGCACTGAGCGAAGCGAAGTGACCTCCCTATCGGTCGGTCGAACCCTTCGACTTCGCTCAGGGCGAACGGCGCGAGAGGACGGCAGATCATCCTCACCCCTCGATCGCGCTCAACAGCGAATTATCGACGCGCACGTCGCGCGCCGCTTCGGCCTGGCCCTGCGCTCGCGCGATATAGCCCTTGGACTTCTCCACTTCGCCCGACAGCGTGGTCACCGTCGTCTTCATATTCTCCAGCGCCTTCATCTTGAACGCGTCGATATTGTCCATTGTGTCATAGATATTCTGGAAGGCGCGCTGCAGCGTTTCGATCGGGATCGTGCTGGACGCGGCCTGCTCGTGGATTTGCGCGGTCTGGCTCTTGAGCAATTCGCCGGTGCGATCGATCATGTTCGCGGTCGTGGTGTTGAGCGCGCTGATCTGTTCCAGCACAAGCCGCTGCCCGGCCAGCGCCTGCGCCACCGTCACCGCCGTCCGCAGCGCCGCGACCGTGGTCGTGCTGGCGCGGTCCACGCCCTTGACCAGTTCGATATTATTCTTCTTCACCAGATCGAGCGCGAGGTAGCCTTGCACCGTCACCGCCATCTGCGTCAGCAGATCCTGCGTCCGCTGGCGGATGTAGAAGAGCGCGCTTTCGCGGATCGCCTTGGCCTTGGCCGGATCGCTCGAATCCAGCTCCAGCGCCTTGGCCTCCAGCCGGGCGTCCATCGTCTTGCTGATATGGATCATCTGTTCCAGCCGACCCATGGTCTGCCACATATTCTGCCGTTCTACGTCGATCGCGGCATTATCCTTGATCAGCGTATCCTTGCCGCTGGCCAGCGACCCCAGGATCGCATTGATATGCCCCTGCGCACTTTTATAGCCGTCGAAATAGTCGCGCATCTTGTTGCCGAACGGGATGATCCCGAACAGCTTCTTGGGCGCGAGCAGGTTTCCGCGCTTGCCAGGGTCCAGATCCTCGACCGTGCGGCGCAGTTCGGCGAGGTCCGCGCCGACCTTGGTGTCGCTGTCCATCGCCCGCACCGGGCGATCGAGGAAGCGGTTGCTGTGTCCTGCCGCTTCGGCGATTTCCTTGCGCCCCATATTGGTCAACTGATCGACCCGCACGCCGAATTCGGGACTGTTGGCATCCTGCGCCACCAGATCGTCGATGAAGGCATCGACCTTCTCGTCCAGCTTGGACTTTTTCGCTTCGTCAATCGGCACCAGCCCGGCCGCCTTGTCGGCCGCGACGACCGGCACCGGGTCGGGCGCGGTCAGGTTCAACATATCGGCGGTCGCGGTCTGGGTCGCGGTGGGCGCAGTCGTAGCCATGCTATCTCCTTGGGTGTCATATCGATATAGAACACCTGCGCTGCAAGGCGCAATCGTCGCCATGATGATAGGAGCCACGTCGCGCGATGGGAAGCACGAAGGCACTTGGCCTTTGGCTTGGCTGCGGCCCTGCTCTTGCCGCAACGCGTCATTTCCTGTAGGTGCGCGGCCGAAGCCTCTGCGTGACCTTGTGTCGGCGTGGGCCAACACATATCCCGAAGGCAAGACATGTCCCTGCGTAATATCGCCATCATCGCGCACGTCGATCACGGCAAAACAACCCTCGTCGACCAGCTTTTCCGCCAGTCCGGCACCTTCCGCGACAATCAGCGCGTCGAAGAGCGCGCGATGGACAGCAACGATCTCGAAAAAGAGCGCGGCATCACCATTCTCGCCAAGCCGACCTCGGTTGAGTGGGAAGGCACCCGCATCAACATCGTCGATACACCGGGCCACGCCGATTTCGGCGGCGAAGTCGAACGAATCCTCTCGATGGTCGATGGCGTCATCCTGCTGGTCGATTCGTCCGAAGGCGCGATGCCGCAGACGAAGTTCGTGACCGGCAAGGCGCTGGCGCTGGGTTTGAAGCCCATCGTCGTCGTCAACAAGGTCGATCGCCCCGACGAGCGTATCCAGGAAGTGCTGGACGAAGTGTTCGATCTGTTCGTGTCGCTCGAAGCGACCGACGAACAGCTCGACTTCCCCGTCCTCTACGCCTCGGGCCGCAACGGCTATGCCAGCGAAGATCCGACCCGTCGTGAGGGCACGCTGCGCCCGATGTTCCAGAAGATCGTCGATCACGTCCCCGCGCCTGCCGTGGAAGTCGATGGCGTGCCCTTCACCTTCCTGGTGACTTTGCTTGACCGCGACAATTTCCTCGGCCGTATCCTCACCGGCCGCGTGACCAGCGGTTCGGTCAAGGTGAACCAGGCGATCCACGCGCTCGACATGGACGGCACGGTCATTGAAACCGGTCGTGCGTCGAAGATCATGGCGTTCCATGGCCTTGATCGCGTTCCTGTCGACGAAGCCAAGGCAGGCGACATCATCTCGCTGGCGGGCCTCTCCGTCGCGACCGTCGCCAACACCATCTGTGACATCTCGGTCACCGAACCGATCCAGGCGCAGCCGATCGATCCGCCAACGCTCTCGATGCGTTTTGCCGTGAACGATTCGCCGATGGCCGGCCGCGAAGGCACCAAAGTCACCAGCCGCATGATCCGCGATCGCCTCGCCCGCGAAGCCGAATCGAACGTCGCCGTGAAGGTCACAGAAAGCGCTGACAAGGACAGTTTCGAAGTCGCCGGCCGCGGCGAATTGCAGCTGGGCGTGCTCATCGAAACGATGCGCCGCGAAGGCTTCGAACTGTCGATCAGCCGCCCGCGCGTGCTGTTCGGCACGGACGAGGACGGCAACAAGACCGAGCCTTATGAAACCGTCATGATCGACGTCGATGATGAATTTTCCGGCACGGTTGTCGAGAAGATGAACCTGCGCAAGGCCGAGATGACCGACATGCGCCCATCGGGCGGCGGCAAGACCCGCATCACCTTCTCCGCGCCCTCGCGCGGCCTGATCGGCTATCATGGCGAATTCCTGTCCGACACGCGCGGCACGGGCATCATGAACCGCCTGTTCGAGAAATATGGCCCCCACAAGGGCACGATCGAAGGCCGCAAGAATGGCGTGCTGATCTCCAACGGGTCGGGCGAAGCCAATGCCTATGCGCTGGGTCCGCTCGAAGAACGCGGCATCCTGATGGTCGGCGTCGGCGAGGCGCTCTATGAAGGCATGATCATCGGCCAGAACGCCAAGCCCGACGATCTCGAAGTCAACCCGATGAAGTCCAAGGCGCTGACCAACTTCCGCGCGAGCGGCAAGGACGACGCCGTTCGCCTGACCCCGCCCTGGAAGCTGACGTTGGAACAGGCCATCGCCTATATCGACGATGATGAACTGGTCGAAGTCACGCCCAAGACGATCCGCCTGCGTAAGCGCTATCTGGACCCGAACGAGCGCAAGCGTATGAGCCGCTCGAAGGCAGCCTGACGATAATTCCTCCCCGGTACGGGGAGGGGAACCATCGGTACAGCCGATGGTGGAGGGGGCGGGCGGCGACGCACCGCCCCCGATCTTTTTACAGGAGCCCCAAATGGCCGACCTCTATCTCAAGGCCCTCACCGCTGAACGCCGTGCGCTCTGGGCCGAATGCCGTCTCAAGGGACTGGCCAAGGACACCCCCCAACGCCTGCGCATCGTCGAAATCGACGCCCTGCTGGCCGCGCACAAGGCCAAGCAGGACGCGAAGGGCGCCTGAGGTACCCTTGTGATCAGATAGCCAGCCCGACTGTCACCGACCCGGTAAAGCCGTTGGTGATGTCGCCGGTCAGGGCGGGCGTCATCGCTGCGATCTGCGCTGCCGTGTTGTCGCCAAACACATTGTCATTGGCTGTCGTCGTGCTGGAGAAATTGCTTCTGCTGCTGGCGTAGCCGCTTGTGGCGTAGATGGCGGTACAGGCCGCTGTCGGCATCGCCAATTGGGACGTCAGCACGCGATTGGCGTAGGTCGTCGCACGGGCTAGGCTGGGATAGACCTCGAAATGGATATGCGGGTATCGTCCAGCATAGCATCCTGGAAAGATGCTGATAAAAGTCACTTGTCCGTTGGCATCGGTCACGCCGACACCGCGCAGATAATTCTCGCCAGGGATATCGTATAGCGAATATTGGCCGTCGCGCGTACAATGCCACAGATAGACTGCATAACCAGCCAACGGCGCACAACCGCTGTTCACATTCACGACAGTGATCGTCAATTGCATGTAAATCCCGGCAGCCGTGCCGGACGCCGTGCCGAAACTGGAACGGATGTCGGCGCGAACGATACCGTTGTCGTCCAGAGCGTTGACCACGCTGCCATTGACGCTATTGGACCCATCAGCCGGATATGGTCCGTTGGTTTCGGTCGGATCGGCGATGCAGCTTTCGCTGGTCGTTCCGGTTGTCGATGTTGTCGTGGTGTTTGTGGTGGTTGTCGTCGAACTGGTCGTTTCCATCGAGCCGCTGGCGTCGCTGCCCCCGCAGGCGCTGACCATCGCTGCACTGCCCGCCGACAAAAGGAGCCGCAAAGTGCGCCGCCGACCGATTGCCTGGCGCGACAGAACGCTCATATGGCTCAGGTCATGGATCAGGCCGTGATCATGGGCGCCTGCTATAGTCGTCACTCGTTTGCTCCTCACGCAAGCTTGGTCGAACAGCAAACGTCGCGTCATGATGATTCCCGTCATGGCTAAGGCTTACCGTTCGCATAAGCCGCACGCGGCAGGCTCGCCAATGTCAGGCTGCTCGCCACCATCAGCGCGATGGTCAGCCACAGGAACGGGCCATAGCCCCCGGTCGCGTCATAAAGCGCCGACGCCCCCAGCGGCCCGGTTGCGGTGCCGACCGACAAGGCCATCAGCAACCCGCCATAAAGCCCGCCAAAGGTCTTGAGCCCAAAATGCTGGGTGGTGAGATAGACGATCACGTCGACCTCCGCGCCCAATGTCAGCCCGATCATAGCGGCGGCGGCCGCCTGCGCGCGCCAGCTATCCCCACCCAGCAGCAACAGCAGGCAGCCGATGGCGGGCAAAAGGAACACGACCGCCCCCACCATAGACCCGCGAAACCGGTCGAGCAGCAGCCCCGTCGCCAGCCGCCCGATGACCGAGAAGATGCCCACCAGCGCCGCGATCCCCGCAGCTTCCATCCGCTCCGCGCCGCGATCGGTCAGGATGGGAACGAAATGCACGACCAGCGCGATGATGGTGAAGGTGAAGAGCAGGCTGGCCAGCAGCAGCCGATGATAGATGGAAGAGCGCACGCCTTCGCCCAGCGTCGCGCCCTCAAGCGCTGGCCGTTCTACCAGTGCGACTTTCGCCCGCCGGTCGTGCGCGCCACGAAAGAAGAGGAAGATCATCGGAAAGGCGATTGCAACCCAGATCGCCGCCTGGATCGGCGCAGCGGTCTGCCGGCCATGGCGTGCGATGAGCCAACTGCCCAGCAACGGAAACAGCGCGGCGGCCAGCGAAGCGCCGCACAATGTCACCGCGAACGCCAGCCCCCGCGACGCGGCAAAGCGGGTCGCCACCGCACTGGTCCACACCGTCGCCTGCACCGGCAATGTCGCCAAGGCCAACAGGCTCCACAGCATCAGCCACTGGGTCTTGTCCCCGGTCGCTGTCCCCAGCATGGCAAAGGCAGCACAGGTCAGGACCACACCGACCAGCCCGAACAGGCGCGGCCCCAACCGATCGACCATCAGCCCGATCGGCACCGAAAACAGCGCCTGCACCAATGTCGCCAGCGTCAGGCCGATGGTGGTCTGTGTTCGCGACCAGCCAAAGGATTGGCTGATCGGCTCGATATAGGGGCCAAGTCCATAGATATGGATGACGCTGGTGGCATAGCCAAGGCCCGCCGCGATCGGCAGGATCGGCGCCCGCCGCCATTCCGCCCCGGCCGTCATTGCTGTGCCTGTCTCTGCCATGGTCCTGCCTCTCCCGCTTTGCGTCCGTCTTTGTGGCGCATGATGCCAAGCAATTGGAGAAAAAACTATAGTATCTCATTTATTATGATCCACACGCACGGCAAAGCGGCTGGCCATGCCGCTGCCCCGCTCATATAGTCGCGCCTGATTGTCCTCCCCCGCGAAAGCGCTTCATGCATCTTCTTATCGGCCTAGCCGGCATCCTGCTCATCCTTGCCGTTGCCCTCGCCCTCTCGTCCGACCGCCGCGCCATCAAGCCGCGCGTCGTCGGCGCGGCCTTTCTGTTGCAGGCGGGGATCGCCCTGCTGGTCCTCTATGTGCCCGCCGGTCGCGCTATCATCGGCGGCATGTCGAAGGGCGTGTCGAACCTGCTGGGCTATGCGCAGGCGGGCACCGATTTCATCTTCGGCCCGCTCGCCAGTCCCGAAATCGGCGGGGCCAGCTTCGCCATCGCCGCGCTTCCGGTCATCATCTTCTTCGCCAGCCTGGTGTCGATCCTCTATTATCTGGGCGTGATGCAGTTCATCGTCCGCTGGGTTGGCGGCGCGATCGAAGCCGTGACGGGCGTGTCGAAGGTCGAAAGCCTGTGCGCCGCCGCCAACATCTTCGTGGGACAAAGCGAAAGCCCGCTGGTGATCCGCCCCTATCTGGCCGCACTCACCCCCTCGCAACTCTTCACCGTGATGACCAGCGGCATGGCCGGGGTCGCGGGCACGATCCTGGCGGCTTATGCCTCCATGGGCATCCGCATCGACTATCTGCTCGCCGCCAGCTTCATGGCGGCACCCGGCGGGTTGCTGATGGCCAAGATCATGATGCCCGATCCGCGTGTCCCGGTGCAGGGCGAATTGCCGCTCGGCGACACGCCTGATGTTCCGCTGCCCGAGACGCGCATCAGCGGCGTCGGCCCGGCCGCGCTACTCCCCGAAGGCACGCCGGGCGAACCCATGCCGGTCGCCAGCCATGACGAGGAAAAGCCCGCCAACCTCATCATGGCTGCCGCGCAGGGCGCACAGACCGGGGTGAAGCTCGCTGTCGCGGTCGGCGCGATGGTGCTGGCCTTCGTCGCGCTGGTGGCGCTCGCCAACGGCATATTGGGCGGCATCGGTGCCTGGTTCGGCTATCCTGACCTCAGCTTCCAGATGCTGCTTGGCTATGTCTTCTCGCCGATCATGTATCTGCTCAACATCCCTTGGGAAGAAGCGCAGGTCGCGGGCGGCCTGTTCGGGACGAAGGTCGTCCTCAACGAATTCGTCGCCTATATCAACCTGGGCCAAGTGCAGGGCGCGCTGTCGCCTGCGACCATTGCCATCGTCACCTTCGCGCTGTGTGGTTTCGCCAATTTCAGCTCGATCGCGATCCAGATGGCGGTGACCGGCAACCTCGCGCCCAATCAGCGGCCGATGATCGCGCGGCTGGGACTGAAGGCGCTGGTGGCAGGCAGCCTCGCCAACCTCATGAGCGCCGCGCTCGCGGGACTGATGCTCAGCCTGCGCTGATGTCTGCATTTTCGTTTGGTTAACGAAACTACTACCGCTCATCCTATAAATACGCTATGGTTAAGCCATGGGGGAAAAGACACTTTTCGCAATCGCGTTACCAATCATGCTGGGATCGGCAACCGTTCTGGCTCAGGCACCGACTGTGCAGGCACCAAAGCCGGGCGCGCTCGAAACCTATAAGGACTGGACCATCGGCTGCGACAATCGCAACCGATGCGAGGCGGTCGCGCTGATGCCCGAAGGCGCGGACTGGCCGGAGGTTCCGCTGATGATCGGCGTGGCGCGTGAGGCCGGGCCGGATGCAGCGACCGAAGTCTGGATCAGCCGTGAGAGCAAGGGCGTGGCGAATGTCAGCTTCCTGGTCGATGGCCGCACGGTGGCAACCGCGCGCGCCCGCGATGGGGAGGCAAAGGTCAGGGGACTGCAGGCCTCCGCCCTGGCCATTGCCATGGCGCGCGGCACGGCCATGGACGTCCGTGCCGGAAACCGATCCTGGGGCACGCCTTCGCTCGCCGGATCGGGCGCTGCGCTGCGCTATATGGACGCGCGGCAGGGCAGGGCGGGCACGATGACCGCGCTCGTCGCGACCGGTCCCATGGGCGTGATGGCGGTCAAGCCTGCACCCACACCCCCGGTTATCCGCCGCGCACCAGTGCCCAGCGGTACAGCGCCAGCCCCGCTCTGGCGCGAGGAACTGGCCAAACTCGTGGCATTTACGGGTTGCGCCGGTGAAATGCGCAGCGACCAGACGCCGGAACTGCATCGCCTCAGCAAGACCGAAACCTTGATCCTCGTGCCCTGTGGGTCGGGTGCCTATAATTTCACCTCGGTTCCGGTCATCGCCACCGGCATCGCCGGTCGCCGCACCTTCCGCTTCGCGCCCTTCGACGCCGCGCCCGGCTGGCTCAGCGATGACAAGCATCCCACCTTGGTCAATGTCGGCTGGACCCCGGAAAAATCCCGCCTCGACAGTTTCGCCAAGGGCCGCGGCATCGGCGACTGCGGCGGTAGCGAAGCCTATGTCTGGGACGGCACCCGTTTCCGTCTGGTCGAAGCGACCAGCATGGGCGAATGCCGTGGCGTCTGGCACTGGATTCCTACATGGACGGCCCAAGTCGCGGACTAAGACAGCCTCTTGTCTACAGCGGTCCCGCGCGCGCCAATCACTCGTCCGTTCGGGCTGAGCCTGTCGAAGCTTTTTCCTTCTGCTGCTAGATATGCGGCCTCTTTCAGCCGTCGCGCCGCCCGCTACCCCGCGCGTGCCAGCATCAGCGAAAACAGCCCGTCTGCATCGGTCCATGCGCGCACCGGCTCCCAGCCACCCGACCGCAGCAGCAGTCGACCGTCGCGCACCCCATATTTATGGCTGCTTTCGGTGTGGATCGTCTCGCCCTGCGCCATGCGGAAGCTCTCTCCCGCAACATGGAAATGCAGCGGCCGTATCGCCTCCAGATGCATTTCGACCCGCGCCTTGTCGTCATTCCAGATCGCGCGATGGGCAAAGCCGTCGATCGGCAGGTCGCCCTCCAACTCGCGGTTGATCCGGGTGAGCAGGTTCAGGTTGAACGCCGCCGTCACTCCCGCCGCATCGTCATAGGCCGCGATCAGCCGGTCGCGATCCTTGATCCGGTCCATGCCGATCAACAGCATCGCCTCATCGCCCAGCAGGCGGCGCATGGCGCGCAGCAGGTCGACCGCCGCATCCGGCTCCATATTGCCGATGGTCGATCCGGGGAAGAAACCCAGCCGGGGCATGGCTTCGATCGCATCGGGCAATGTCAGCGGCCGGTTGAAATCCCCTTCCACCGGAATCACCGGCAGGTCGGGAAAGGCCTGCGCCAGGGTCGCGCTGCTCGCCCGCAGGAAATCGCCGCTAATGTCGATCGGCACATAGGCACCCGGCGCGATCGCGCGCAACAGATGTGGCGTCTTGCGCGAACTGCCCGCGCCAAACTCCACCACCGCCCGGCCTTCGCCCACCGTTTCGGCAAAGTCCGAACCGTGCCGTTCGAGCAGCGCCGTCTCGGTGCGCGTGGGATAATATTCGGGCAGGTCGGTGATTGCCTCGAACAATTCCGACCCGTGCCGGTCGTAAAACCAGATGGGCGGCGTCGCCTTGGGGCTGCGCGACAGACCTTCGATGATGTCGCGGCGAAAGGCCGGGTCGACCGCATGGGCTACGGTCGGAGCGTCGTCTGTCAGCAGCATGGTCGTTACAGATCCTTCGCCAGTCGCAGCCCGGTGAACTGCCAGCGTTGATGGGGGTAAAAGAAGTTGCGGTAGCTCGCCCGCACATGCCCGCGCGGCGTGGCGCAGCTACCGCCCTTCAGCACGAACTGGCCCGACATGAACTTGCCATTATATTCACCGACCGCGCCCGGCGCAGCGCGAAAGCCGGGATGGGGACGGTAGGCGCTGCCGGTCCATTCCCACACATCGCCGAACATTTGCGTCAGCGATGCGGTGGCATCGGCGGGGTGGGGACGGGGGCAGGCGGCATCATCCAGCAGATTGCCCGACGTCGGCGCGATATTCTGCGCCGCACTCTCCCATTCCGCCTCGGTCGGCAGCCGCGCGCCTGCCCAACTGGCATAGGCGTCGGCTTCATACAGGCTGATATGCGTCACCGGCGCGGCCGGATTGACCGGCTGGCGGCCATCGAGGCCAAAGCGGGTCCAGCCCTGTTCGCCCTGCGCCCAATAGGCTGGCGCATCGACGCTTTCCGCCTGCACCCAGGCCCAGCCATCGGCCAGCCAATGCGCCGCCGTGCGATAACCGCCATCCTCGATGAAGGCGATCCATTCGCCATTGGTGATCGGCCGGTGCCCCAGCGCATGGGGATGGAGCAGTGCCTTGTGCCGTGGTCCCTCGCAATCGAAGGCGAACCCGCCCCGGCCCTCGTCGCCAATCTCGACCAGCCCCTCGCGCCCTTCAATCCAGTGCAGGGCGTCGGGCAGGTCCATGGAGGCAGCAGCGGGTCCGGCGAACAGCGCGGGCTCCATCGGATTGAGCGAAAACAGATGCAGCAGGTCGGTCAGCATCAATTCCTGATGCTGCTGCTCATGATGCAGCCCCAGCGTCACCAGCGTCCTAGCCTCGCGCGACAGCATGGGGATCGCCGCCAGTAGCGCCGCATCGACATGCGCGCGATAGTCGCTTATCTCGTCCAGCGACGGCCGCGTCAGCATCCCCCGCATCGGCCGCGCATGCCGCGCGCCTTCGGCCTCATAATAGCTGTTGAACAGGAAGGCGTAGCGCGGATCGAACGGCTGATAGCCCGGCACATGATCGCGCAAAACGAAGGTTTCGAAGAACCATGTCCCATGCGCCAGATGCCATTTGGCGGGGGAAGCGTCGGGCATCGACTGGACCGTCGCGTCGGCGTCGGACAGGGGAAGCCCAAGCGCCTGTGTCAGCGCGCGCACCTCGCGATAGCGCGACATCAGCGCATCCCTGTCCAACTCGGTCCAGCTTCTGGCCATGCCTGCCCCTTACGCTATGCTCGCATGATGATGGAGCAAAAAGCGCATGACTGCCCTTTAGGGTTCCCGCCTTTCTTAACAGCAGACCGGTTGGGCGGCGCGGCAGACGCGATCGCGGCCCTGTTGCTTGGCATCGTAGAGCGCCTGGTCCGCGCTCGCGATCGTCTCGTCGATCGGCGTCCCCTGCCAGCGCGCGACACCGGCGGAAAAGCTGATCGCGCGGCCATTGACCTGGCCGATCGGATCGTCGCGCATCTGGGTGGCGATCCGCGATAGCGACCAGCAGGCCTCATCCTCGATACAGTCGGGGAAGAAGACCATGAACTCCTCGCCGCCCCAGCGCGCGACATGATCGACCCGGCGCAGCTGCGCCGCCAGCCGTTGCGCAAAGGCCGCCAGCACCCGGTCGCCCTCGTCATGGCCCATCCGGTCGTTGACCTGCTTGAAATGATCGATGTCGATGATCGCCACGCACCCCTTGCGCCGCGCCTGGGGCAGCATGTCGATCTGCATCAGGAAACCGCGCCTGTTGGCGATACCGGTCAGCGGGTCTTCATGCGCGGCGACGTTCAGATCCTGCATCTGCGTGCGGGTGACATGGGCGGCACGATGCACCCCGGCATAGAGCGTCTGGATGACATCGCCGACCTGGGGCAGGGGCGTGGGGTCGCTATCTTGCCCCTGCAATGTCTGCGCCAGCGCATGGATGGGATTGAGCAACGCGCCGATCCCGTACAGCGCAATGCCGGCGCCGATCACCGTCGCCAGCGTCAGCAGCACGAACTCCGCCAGTGCCAGCCGCCCGGTCGCCAGCCCCCAGGCCATATAGCCCAGCAGCGGCAAATGGGTGGCGACGAAGCAGAGGGTGAACAGCCGGAGCCTGAGCGAGCGGGGGAAAATGAAGGAGGTCGCGAGGTAGAAATGCATATCAGCCCAGTCATGATTATAGACCGGGCGGAAAGTCGTCGGCGCGTCTAAACGCATCCTGAAGAAACAGGGTTAACGCGCGTCTCTGCGATCAACTGTGCCGCGCATGAGTCGAGCGACCCGACCGCTCAGCGCGATGCGCCCGGCACCCACTTGACGTCGCGCGCACCATTGTCGTTCAGGCGGCGTGCCATGACGAACAGCAGGTCGGACAGACGGTTGAGATAGATCAGCGCCTGCACGTTCAGCGTCACATCGACCGCCGCCGCCGTCGCGCTGCGCTCAGCCCGTCGCGTGATGGCGCGCGCCAGATGCACCGCCGCCGCTGCCGCCGATCCGCCGGGCAGCACGAAGCTGTCGAGCGGGGCCAATTCGGCGTTCATCGCATCGATCTGCTGCTCCAGTCGCTCGACCTGGCTTTCGATGATCCGCAAGGCCCAGGGCGGGTCGCCCGCATCGGTGATCGGCGTCGCCAGATCGGCCCCCAGGTCGAACAGATCATTCTGGATCATGGTCAGCCACGCCGCTTCGGGCGCATCGCCGATCGCCAGCACGGCCAAGCCAATGGCGCTATTGGCTTCATCCACATCGCCCACCGCCTGCATGCGCGGCGCATATTTGGGCAGGCGCGTACCGTCGGCAAGGCCAGTGGTCCCCGCATCACCGGTGCGGGTGTAGATCTTGTTCAGCTTGACCATGCAATCTTACCCGTTGCCCTTCATCAGCAGCAGGAGCGCGACGATGACGATCGCGATGGCCTGAAACAGCACGCGGTTCATCATCGCCTTATTCTGCTTCAATCGCGACGGGCCAGGGCCGCTGCCTTCGGGCGCGTTCAATTCCTCCTTCGTCGTCTGAAGGAAGCTGATGATGCCACGGATAAGCGCGAACAGCGTCGCGGCCATGGCAAGGATGAGGGCGATGACGAGGACAATATTCATGACAGCAATCTAGGCGCTTGCCAGCCTGATTCCAACCGGAAAGCGCTTGCCTCTTAGGGCAGTCGCCAGTTCGGCGGGATCGACGCCCTGCGCGCGCAGATCGGCAAGCGCGATCGACCCGTCCCGCTTGGCCAGCCGCCTGCCATCCGGCCCGACCAGCAACGGGTGGTGGCAATAGACAGGGGAGGGCAGGCCGAGCAACGCCTGCAACAGGCAATGAATATCCGTCGCGCCTTTCAGATCATCGCCCCGCAGCACATGGCTTACCCCCATCGCCGCATCGTCCAGCGTGCAGGACAAATGATAACTCGCCGGCGCATCCTTGCGCGCCAGCACGACATCGCCATGGGCAAGGGGGTCGGCGGAATGCAGCGTCTCACCCTTTTCATCGTCATTCCCGCGAAGGCGGGGACCCATCTCCCAACCTTGAGTCAATTCGATTCCGTCGCAGATGGATTCCCGCCTTCGCGGGAATGACAAGGTAGAGAAGGCGAGCGCCCGCCACCTTACCGCCCCAACCCGCGCCACCGCCGCCGCCATATCGATCCGCCACGCATGCGCGTCCCCCGCCGCGATCCGCCGCGCCCGCTCGCTAGCGTCCAACCCCCGGCACGTCCCAGGATAGACCGGGCCCTCCGGCCCATGCGGCGCGGTCAAACTCGCCTGAATATCCGCCCGCGTGCAGAAACAGGGATAGAGCAGCCCCATGCCCCGCAACCGATCGAGCGCCGCCTCATAAGCCCCCAGCCGCTGCGACTGGAAAACGACATCGCCATCCCACGCCACGCCCAGCCAGCGCAGATCCTCAATGATCCCCGCCACATGCTCCGGCCGACTACGCGTCCCGTCAATATCCTCGATCCGCAGGCGAAAAGCGCCTCCCGCCGCGTGCGCCATGTCCATGGCCAGCAACGCCGACCAGCCATGGCCGACATGCAGCCGCCCGGTCGGGCTGGGGGCAAAGCGGGTCACCATATGCGGTAGGGCGTTGGTATCGGTCATACAGGCTCTTGACGGACGATATTGGTTGATGCTGTCATGCGGATGTCATGCGGATGTCATGTTGCTGGTTAATCAGCGGCGTCGGCAAGGGGGTAGAAGGTTTCTATGTACCATCCCGACCTTATACGGCACCCGGAAAACTGCCCGGCGCTCGTACTCAATGCGGATTACACCCCGCTCAGCTATTATCCGCTGAGCCTTTGGCCGTGGCAGACGGCGATCAAGGCGGTATTCCTCGATCGCGTGGACATCATCGCCAGCTATGAGCGGCAGGTGCATAGTCCCAGCCTGGACATGAAAATCCCCTCGGTCATCGCGCTCAAACAATATGTGCGCCCGTCCGAACATCCCGCCTTCACCCGCTTCAACCTGTTCCTGCGCGACAGGTTCGCCTGCCAATATTGCGGCGTCAGCACCGACCTGACTTTCGACCATGTCGTGCCGCGCCGCGCGGGCGGGCGCACCACCTGGGAAAATGTCGCCACCGCCTGTTCGCCCTGTAACCTCAAAAAGGGCGGGCGCACGCCAAAGCAAGCGGGCATGCGCCTCCATGTCGAACCGATCCGCCCGACGACCTGGCAGTTGCAGGAACATGGCCGCGCCTTCCCGCCCGGCTATCTGCACGACAGCTGGCGCGACTGGCTCTATTGGGATGTCGAGCTGCTGGCATGATGCGGGCGTTGCGGCTTGCCTTGGCCGTGCTGCTGCTTGGGCCTGGCCCGCTCGCCGCGCAGGAGGACCATAGCGGCCTGACCCGCGCCAAATATGTGCAAAACTGCCTGATGTGCCATAATCGTGCCGCGCCCGAAGGCCTGTCGCCCGACATCCTCGCCCGCCTTGCGCCGCAACCCGACCTCAAGCCAGCACTCGCCATGCCCGGCGTCACCTGCTGGCGCCGCTGCGACCGCTGTTTCGCGCCCGCGCCACGGCAGAAATAGTACGTTAAGCCCTTCAAATAACACCGTTCGTCCTGAGTAGCCCCTTCGACTGCCTGCTAGGGCAGGCGCTCAGGACAGGCATTGAGCGAAGTCGAAATGGCGTATCGAAGGATCATGCGCAGCCGCCAGATGCTTCGATATGAGCCTTCGACAGGCTCAGGCTCTACTCAGCACGAACGGAAATGAAGAGCACCTGCATCAAGATCAGATCGCTATCCGACCGGCAACCAGTCCAGGTCCATATCCTTCTGCCGATTGGTATAATGGCCGATCTCTTCCAGCCGGGGCAGATCGCGCAGCGTGATGCGGCCGTTGGACCGGCTGATCAGCCCTTCTTCCTCCATTTGCCGGATCATGCGGTTCACATGCACCGATGTCAGGCCGATCGAATCGCCGATTTCCTCCTGCGTCAGCTTCAGGTCGAAACTGTCGGTGACGGCATCGTCGGTAACGCGGATGCGGTCGAACATGTCGAGCAGGAAGGAGGCGACGCGCGCCTTGGCCGATGTCCGCCCCAGCGACGCGAGCCGGTCGGTCATCGCCACCCGCTCGGCATTGGACAGCAGGAACAGCAACGCCGCAACACGCGGCGATTCATCGAGCAGTCGGCGCAGCGCATGCTTGTCGAACGGACAAATAATCGCGTCTGTCAGCGCGATCAGCGATTCGGGCGCGCGGCTATAGATGGTGCTGGCCGACCCGATGAAATCACCGGGAAAATAGACGCGCAATATCTGACGGCTGCCGTCGGGCATGATGACGAAGCTCATCATCCGGCCTTCGCGCAGCACGAACAACTCGGTCACCGTATCATTGACACGCTGAACCATCGCCCCGCGCTTTACCTTGCGGGGGTTTTCCTCCAACCGTGCCAGTGCCGTCTTTTCCGCGTCCGACAGCGGTACCTGTTTGGCCAGCCTTGCGGCGAAACAACTTGTTGCCACCAATAACACCTTCTTCCAATTCTCGTTACGATGGCAGAACGCCTCAAGCGCCTTTTGGCTGCATTTGCGCCCGTCGCACTAAACTCGATCAAGCTGGCGACGATTGTTGCCGTTATATTGCGCGCACGCCGCGCACAGGTGACGAATGCTACGGCGTCCGCCTTGCGCGGCGCGCATTTGCCGCTATTAACCCTGTCCGATGGACCGCATTGATATTCGCGGCGGCAACGCACTGAACGGCCGCCTTCCCATTTCCGGCGCGAAAAATGCGGCTTTGACGCTGCTGCCCTGCGCCTTGTTGACCGACGAACCGGTAACGCTGCGCAATCTGCCGCGCCTGGCCGATGTCGACAGCTTCGGCCACTTGCTGAACCAGCTGGGTGTCTCGACCATGATCGAGGGCGCAAGGCCGGAGGATTTCGGCCGCGTCCTCACCATGCGTGCGGGTCGTGTCACCTCGACCGAAGCGCCCTATGACATCGTGCGCAAGATGCGCGCGTCGATCCTGGTGCTTGGCCCCTTGCTCGCCCGTGCGGGCGAAGCGCGGGTGTCGCTGCCGGGCGGCTGCGCCATCGGCAACCGACCGATTGATCTCCATCTCAAGGCGCTCGAAGCCTTTGGCGCGGTGCTTGAAATTACCGCAGGCTATGTTCGTGCCAGCGTGCCCGATGGCGGCCTGCCCGGCGGTCACTTCACCTTCCCGGTCGTGTCAGTGGGTGCGACCGAAAATGCGCTGATGGCCGCCTCACTCGCCAAGGGCACCTGCATCCTCGACAATGCCGCGCGCGAACCGGAAATCGTCGACCTGTGCAACCTGCTGATCGCCATGGGGGCCGACATTGAAGGCGTGGGCACCGACCGACTGGTAATCCATGGCCGCGAACGGCTGCATGGCGCGACCTATAGCGTGATGCCCGACCGGATCGAAGCGGGCAGTTATGCCTGCGCCGTCGCCATCGCCGGGGGCTCACTCGATCTCGCCGGGGCCAATGAAAACGACATGCACGCCATCATCGTCGCGCTGCGCGAGGCGGGGGTGCAGGTCGATCCCTATAAGGGCGGCATCCGCGTCGCCTCGGACGGCAAGCTGCGCCCGCTCACCCTTTCCACTGCACCTTTCCCGGCCTTCCCGACCGACATGCAGGCGCAGTTCATGGCGATGCTGACCATGGCCGATGGCGCATCGGTGCTGACCGAAACCATCTTCGAAAATCGCTACATGCATGTGCCCGAACTGGCGCGCATGGGGGCCGACATCGCCGTCAATGGCCGCACCGCCGTCGTGCGCGGCGTGCCCCGCCTGGTTGGTGCGCCGGTAATGGCGACCGACCTGCGCGCGTCGATGAGCCTCATTCTCGCGGGCCTCGCCGCCGAAGGTGAAACCCAGGTCAACCGCGTCTATCATCTCGATCGCGGCTATGAACGGCTCGAAGAGAAATTGTCCGCCGTCGGCGCGGATATCGAACGGGTCAGCGATGGCTGAGGGCCGCGGCCTGGAGACGGATCGTGCCGCGCTGCTCGCGCTCTACGATCTGGACGCCGGTGGTTTCCGCAATCTGGACGAGATCACGGAGTTCGCGGCAACGCTGTGCGACGCGCCCATCGCGCTGGTCAGCATCGTCGAGGATGTGCGCCAGCGCTTCCTGGCCCGTACCGGGCTGGATGCGGAGGAGACCCCGCGCGACGTCTCCTTCTGCGCCCACGCCATGCTGGGGTCGGACATTTTCGTCGTCCCCGACGCCACCCAGAACCATCGCTTCGCCGACAATCTGCTGGTCACGGGCCCGCCGCATATCCGCTTCTATGCCGGGGCACCGCTGGTCGGGGCCGATGGCGTGCCGCTCGGCGCGCTATGCGTCATCGATACCAAGCCGCGCGCCGACCTGACCCCGATGCAGCGCCAGGGCATGGTCCTGCTCGCGCGGCAGGTGATGGTCGAACTGGAGGGGCGTCGCCGCGACCGCGACATCATCACCTTCCAGAATGAAAGCGCGGCGGCGCTCGCCACCAGCGATCGCATGTTCCACACGCTGGCCGACACCATGCCGCAAATGGTCTGGTCGACGCTGCCCGATGGCTTTCACGATTATTATAACGCGCGCTGGTATGAATATACCGGCACGCCCGCTGGTTCGACCGATGGTGACGGGTGGAGCGGCGTGTTCCACCCCGACGATCAGGAGCGCGCCTGGGGCCGCTGGCGCACCAGCCTCGTCACCGGCGAACCTTATGAGATCGAATATCGCCTGCGCCACCATAGCGGCGAATATCGCTGGACGCTGGGCCGCGCCTTGCCGATCCGCGATGCCGAAGGCACGATCACCCGCTGGATCGGCACCTGCACCGACATTCACGAACAGAAATTGATGATGGCAGAGCGCGAGATGATCGCGCACGAGCTATCCCATCGAATCAAGAATATCTTCTCGGTCATCGCTGGCCTCATTGGCCTGTCCGCGCGCCAGCATCCGCAGATCAGCGATGTCGCCGACGACTTGCGGGACCGCATCCTCGCCTTGGGTCGCGCCCATGATTTCGTGCGCCCGCACAGCGCCGAATCCGCGCCGCAGCCGGGGCAGGGGGGCGGCAGCCTGTCGGGTATCCTCAAGCAGATTTTCGCGCCCTATCGCGGCACGGACGGCTCGCGCATCCTCTTGTCGGGCGACGATGCCGCGATCGACGACCGTTCCGCGACACCGCTTGCGCTGCTCTTCCACGAACTCGCCACCAACGCCGCCAAATATGGCGCGCTCTCGGTGCCGGACGGACGCGTGCTTCTCGATGTCAGCGCGGTCGGCGACGATGTCCGCATCGACTGGCGTGAAGAGGGCGGGCCGAGCGTGGCGCCTTCCAGCACCGACGGGTTCGGCAGCCGCCTGATGACGCTCAGCGTCGAACGGCAACTGGGTGGTAGAATCGAGCGCGAATGGCGCTCGGAGGGCCTTGCGATCAGCCTCTGGATTCCGCGCCGTTCGATGAGTCGGACGGCAGGAAAGGAATAAAGCCCGCAATATCGGCAGCGCAGGGTTCCGGCGTTTCCTCTGCCGCCAGCTGCAACGCCGCGACGATGCTATGCGCGCGAAACGGCTTAGTGATGACGCCCAGCGCCGCCACCGAAGCCGGGCCGATCTGGGCGGGATTGGCGGTCACATAGATGACCCGCACGCCATGATGCAGCGCCAACTCCATGCCGATCGCCGGACCCGTCGGCCCATCGCGCAGGTTGAGATCGACGAGCGCGATGTCGCACGAATCGGCGCAGGCGAGCGCCGCATCCCGGTCGGCCGCGATCGCGCCGACGTCGAATCCGGCGTCCTCGACGATTTGCTCTATTTCCAGCGCGACGAATATCTCGTCCTCGACGATCAGAACCTTCTTGCTCATTCCCATTTCCATATAATCTGGATCAACGGAATGTCCCGTGCGCGGATTCAGTTCCCCCGCTGGCGGATAAAGCCTTGAAAACTACACTATTGGACAGGCCTCACGTCGCCTCGCTGGTCCACAGCGTCTCGAACTCGGTGCCCTTCATCAACAGCACCGACGCCGGATAACCGCCCTCGCTTGCCTGCCGCGCGGTCGCCGTCGCGCTCTCGACCGCCGCCGCCTGGGTCGCGAAGGGGCCATAATAGCTGTTGTTCAGATTGATCTTCCACGCGCCATCATGGTGCAGGACGATGTAGCGGGCATGGGGGAGTTTGGGCGGCGGTGTCTTGGTCATAATACCTCGATGTTATAATGGTGCCAGTGCTATAAGAGCATTGCGTTAAGGTTTTAACGATAGCACTCGCTGAAAAGAAAGGACTTTTCGGTGGATGCGCTCCTATACATACGGTGGTCAAGCCAAGAGCAAAACAAAGGTGATAGCCATAGGCGGCAACTGCGTTTAGGCGAAGATGCAGCCAAACTTCATGGTTGGAATATCGTTGAAACCTTAATCGAGGATGGTCGCTCCGCTTATCATGGACGCAATCGCGACGTGGGTGGAAAACTTGCTGAAATTGAAGACCGCGCACGTCTCGGACATTTGAATGGCTGGGTCTTGCTGGTCGAGCAGTTGGACCGTCTCAGCCGACAGCAGCCTATCCAGACCCTCAATCTTATCACCAGCCTGACCGGCGCAGGCGTCACCATTTTTGAAACGTCGACCGGGCGTAAATGGGATAATGACAGTGTCAGGTCTAGCTGGACCGATCTGTTGGAAGCCTTCATCCGAGCGGGCCTCGCGTTCGATGAGAGTGACAAAAAAAGCAAGCGGATCAAAAGCGCATGGATGGCCACGCGCGAACGCGGCGCGACCAAGGATGGTCAAGCCGATCCACGGATCATGCCTGGCTGGATTGAAGTAGTCGATGGCCGCTACAAAATCATTGAGGCAAGGGCGCAATGGATCAGGTCTATATTCCGTTGGTGCATTGAAGGCGTTTCGTTGATGGGTATAGCGCGCCGACTGAACGCTGATTCGAAATCGCGTTGGACGGCCGGAAGTTGGGCAGCGCCCAATATCAGCCAGCTTATCCGCGCAAGGAACGCTTTGGGTGAGTATCTTCCGCAAACCAAGGATCAGAACGGCAAGCGCGTTCCGGCAGGGGATTGGACCAAATGCTATCCGGCTATCATTGACGAGCCGACATGGCAGGCCGCGCAGGCGGCTTTGCAGCGCCGCGCAAGTGCAAGTCCCAGCGCGCGGAACCGGCGTATCAACATTTTGGCGGGTATGGTCATATGCGGTGCCTGCTTTGGCCCGTTGTTTCTTGGAACCCACAACAAAAGCGCCCGGCGTTTGATATGCCGAAACCGACATCAGAATTCTGGCTGTGATGCGCGGACCACCTATCATTATCCAAATCTTGAGCGCGGTGTTCTGGACAATGTTCTCCATATCGCTGTCCCTGATCAAACAGGGCCAGGCAGTTCGGCCGGTTTGATAACCAACCTCGAACTATCGTTGCAGGAGAGAAAAGCCCGGCTTGAAAAGCTGGTTGATAGCTATTCGCGCACCGGCAGCGCAGCCATGGAACGCGGCATTCTGTCGCTTGAGCGGGAAATCCTTGTCGGAGAGGATGACCTTGCCCGGTTGCGTCGGCAAGAGCGCGAAGCGGCAAACAGGCCAGCCCCAACGGAATTGCTGAAGCGGGCGTCGGAATTGCGCGGCAAGATGGTCGATGACGACAGCCGATCGCATATGAACCAGTTGCTGCGTTCGCTGGTCACTTCCATCGTTATGAACCCAGCCAACATGGAAGCGACGGTGATTCTTCTTGGTGGCTTGGCAGCAATCAGGCTCGACAAGCACGGCAACAAAATTGCGGAGGCGGACGCCAAGGCCATGTTGCTTGATCCAGAGGGCAGGGCGCAGGCTATTGCGGCCACGATTGGGTCCGATGTGCCCCATCGGATGATGCTGGATCAATGGGAAGCACGGACAGAAGTTTAGCATATGCGTCAAATCTTCCCTGGGAGGGGCCGCAGAGGGGCCACGCCGGTTCGACAGCAGCGCAACATGCTCCCGATAATGCCGGGCTTGTATGGCCCCTTGCCGGGGCAAGAAAGTTTAGCCGCTAAACTTTTCAGCCTGACGTTGACGCGCCGCCCCGATGGCGTTTGATCCAATGGTCTCAAAATTTGAAGTATTGATATGTGCGCTGGTTATTATCCATAGCGACGCAATAATTTACGATACGGCCTTCATGCACAAAAGCAGGGGGGAGGAAAGCTTTCGCCTTCCTCCCCCCTGGGTAGCATCATCGTCTGGTTCGTCCTGGTCTTTGGGGGTCAGAACCGAACGTTGATGCCGCCACGGACTTCGGCGCCCTTTTGCGAGCCGCCGAAATTCAAGCCGCCCTGTACAAAGACGCCGACGCGCTCCTTGAACAGTGCGCTGATGCCACCGTCGATCGAGCCGAAGCCCTTGGGATCGACGCCTTCCAGCGTGAACGGCGTACCGCCCGCTGCGTAGGCAAATGTGCGGCTGCTGCCGACGTCGCCCTGGAAGGTGTAGCTGAGCTTGCCGAAGGGACGGATCGTGACATCACCACCATTGGCTAGTTCCGCACCCAGACGAACACCCAGTTCAGGCACGAACACCGTCTTGGAGTCCCGACCGGCAGTCAGGCCAATGCCCGCGCCGCCTTGTTCGGTGAAGCCGCCCAGCGTCCAGTGACGCACCGCCAGCTTACCAAAGGGCAGAACAGTGACGCCCGAACCGGCCAGCACGTCATAGCCCAGTTCGATATTGCCGTCCCACTGACGTCCCTTGAATGCGGCGGTGATCGTGCGGTCCAGCACGGTCAGGTCGCGGGTCACGTCGAAGTTGGAGAAGCCATAGACGAACTGCGCACCAGCCTGGATCGGCCCGAACACATGCTTCCAGTTGACGCCGATCGAGTAGGTCTTGGCCTTGGCCGTTTCCGGGGTGCCGCGTGCGGCGATGTCATGTTCGGCATAGGCAAAGCCGATGCCAAAGCCGCCATTGGCCCCATAACCCAGGTTCAGACCGATTGCGCCGCCATAGCTGTTGTCGCGGATCTTCGATGCGCCCGACTTCGTGCCGCCATAGCGGGCAAAGCGACCGACCGGATTGATCCACAGCCCGGTGCTACCGATCGACGACGCGGTCTCGAAGGATTCGGTGAGTGCCGAATTCTGCTCGATCGCGGCCAGCGAACCATAGATTTCCGCCGACGACAGTTCGTTGAACACCTGCGCCGCCCCTGCCTGGCTCAAGCGCCAGTCGAGGCCTGAGATGATGTTGGCGGCATCCTGAACCAGGCCGATCTCGCTGACCGTGGTAAAGACAGCGCCGCCATTGGCATCATCGCTGATCTTCTTGACGATCGTGGGGATCAGCGCGTCGAGGGCATTGGCTGCCGACGCCGCGTTCGGGTTCGTCGCCACCGTGGCGTAACCGGCACGCTTCGCGACGATCTTGACGGTTTTGGTCGCTGCGTCATTCTTCATCTCGAAGCTGACGAAGGGCGACGCAATCGACTGGCTGACGGTCGCGGTCACGGTGCTGCCCGCGTCGCCATAGGTGAACAGCGTATAGCCGTCCCCTGCCGAGTAGATCGCATCCTTTGTCACATCCACCAGCACCTTGCCGGCCAGCGTCACCTTGCCCGACACATCGACGCGCGAGGGGGTGGACTGGTCGGAGAAGCCGTTCGCCGGGGTCGTGAAGAAGGGCACGGTCGCCCCCGCTTCAATCGGTCCCAGCACTTCGCTGCCGCCATTGGCCGTGCCGACCGAGACCGGTGCGAAACGTACCAGCGACGGGCTGACCCCGACCACGGTGGTGCCGTTAGCCGACTGGGTATAGTCACCGTTCAGCACGACATGCACGCCGGTGATGGTTTCCACGCCGCCCGAGGTGATGCTGCCGCCGACGAGGCCACCGTCGATCAAGGTACGACGACCGAATACCAGCGATCCGCCGTTGACGACGATGTCACCCTGAATGCCGATATAGGCACCGTCCGCGTCGGTCGGATCATAGGCAGGACCAGTGATCTGCAATTCGCCAGCGTTGACATTGATGGTGCCGACATCCGCGCTCCAGCGGAAGGGATCGAGCGCCGCAGCCGGGTCCGCATTATAGGCGGCCAGGTTCAGGACGAACGTGCCGGTGCCGGTCTTGTTGACGCTGTTGACGCCAAGGATCTGCACCGCGCTGGTGTCGAACGGGTCGAAGCCAAGCAGCTGCGCTTCCTTCGACAGAACCGCTTCGGGTGTAAAGTCCGGCGAAGTCGGGGTCTTGAGGTTGAGGACGTCGGCTCCCAGGAAACCCGAACCGTTGAGGTTGAGCGTGGTGTCGGTCAGGAAAGCCCCTGTTTCGACATCCCGCTGGCCCACGACGCTGCCGAGTGTGACCGACCCGGCATTGAGGTTGACCGTCGCCTTCACATTGCTGGTCTTGACGTCTGGCTCATCAGCCCGACTGAACGGGTCGGTGATGGTCGCACCGCCGACAAAGACGCCGCCGCCCAGGAAATTATTCTGGTCGAACGTATAGGTCTGCGCCGTCAGCGTTTCGGCAGGTGTTACCGTCTGGGTCGTGGTAGTGACGGTATCGATCTGCTTCTGGCTGTGGTTGTCGACGCTCTGTCCCAGCACCACCGCGCCGGCGATGCCGCCGCCATTGGTGACCGTGCCGGTCGCACCGGCGACAAAGACATTCCCGCCGATCAACGCACCCGCGCTGTTGGTGACCTTCGCGGTGCCACCGATGCCGGTAAAGACAGAGGTGGTTTCATCCTGACGCAGGCCGACATTGTTGAGGTTCGTGCTTTTCGAGTTAGACGACACGACCGAGCGCAGTGCTTCAGCGTAGACCGATCCTGCGACCAGACCGGCATTGCTGACGGTGGCCGTCTTGTCGCCCTCTGCAAAGACGCTGCCGCCGACTTCACTCTTCGTCCCGATCGTCACGCTGGCGTCGCCGCCAGCCAGCGTCGTGGCATAGGTGCTGCTGCTTTCGGTCGCTTCCCCGGCACTATTGTAGAGGGTCGTCGAGCCACCGACCTGATTTACATAGGAACTATATGCCTGCACGTTCCCGCCGACCTTGGAGCCATTGGCAATCGTGGCGGTGGCGGACGTCAGACCTTCTGCATAGACCGAACCGCCAACGCCGACCTTGCCTGCCTTTTGCAGGTCGCTTGCGGTATTGACGACAACCGATCCTGCGCCGCCGACAAGGGTGCTGGTATAGCTGTCAACCACCTTGGACAGAACGGGCGCCAGACCGAAAAAGCCGGTGGAAGCCGAATTGGCGACCTTGCCCGCATAATCGGTCGTCCGGCTATATTGATAGTCGAACCCATTGGCTGCGGTTGCCTGCGCGTTTCCACCGACCGTACCGGTGATGGTGGCGGTGGCATTACCGCGATCCGTGCCGCTGTACACACTGCCAGTGACTGCCCCACCGACCGCGACAGTGGCATCACCCACATTGGCGCTGGTGACATAGCTGATCGTCTCCTTTTCGGAGGCTGTTGCCGTGCCATCGGCTGGGGCGCGGGTGAAGCTGCGCTCGAACGTGCTGGAGAAATCCAGCCCCGAAACCTGCGCGGAGACATTGGCGATATGACCGTCGCTGCCGATTACGCCGCCATTGGCGACCGTCACGCTTGCGCCGGTCTGGCCGAAGGCATTGACGTTGCCGAACAGAGTAGCGGCCTTGCCCGTCGCCGCAATGTCGATTGTGGATGTGCCGCCAACCGCCTTGGACGTTGTGCTACCTGTTTGGGTCAGGCTGTCCGTGCGCGTCACGCCGGACGTGATCGTCTGCGACACTGCGAGCGAGGCTGCATTGCTGCTGTCGGTTGCAGACGCGGTGGAGGATATGCCCCCTTCCACGGTCCCCGAAACAGCAACGCTGCTGTTGCCGGTGGCGTTGGAGAAGAGCGAAGGCGTTACCCCGGCTTCGCCCTGCGCCAGTTTGCCGCTGACGATGACCTTGCTGTCGCCACCGGCATTGGTGGTGGACGAAGAGCTGAAGGCGCTGTTCAGGGTGCGGGTGCCATTGCCGCCCGACAGGATCTGAACCGACTTGCTCTCGCTGCTCGACTGGCTGTTCGCCGAACCGGCTTGCGAGGACAGGCTGCCGTAGATGACGCCGGATACGGTCGCGCTGCTGGCCTTGTCGGCGATCTGCGTCACCGAACCAATGCCGTTAACGCCAAAGTTCAGCGTGCCATTGGCATTGGCATAGGTGCCAGTGACATTACCGCCGGTGCGGGCCGTCGTCGATGCCGATTTGCTCTCAACCGTGGTTGTCACGACGTCAAGAGCAGGCGGTGTCGCAATGGCGGTGGACACCTTGCTGCTGCTGCTGCCGGTCGAGGTGCTGTCAGTTCCCTGGCTGGTCAGGCTGGTCGTGCCGAACACGACGCCATCATTGCTGTAGGTGACATCCCCGCCCGCATTGAGCGACACATTGCCCTGCACCTGGCCGCCAGCCGCGTTGGCAAAGCTGGCCGTGCCGGTGGTCGTCGCGCTGCGCGTCAGCGTTTCGTCCTGGCTGGACACTTCGTTCAGCGTGGCGCTGGTCGTCGTGGCGTTGCTACCCTTGCCGGTGAAGCTGCTCACGGTACGACGCGACGTGCCCGCAACGCTGCCCTTGATCGTTCCGGCATTGGTCAGAACGACGCTATTGTCACCGATTGCGGTGAAATTGCCATCGACTGCGCCTGTCGCACCGACGGCACCCGTTGCCGAACCACCCGCTGCAACATTACTGTCGCTATAGACATAGCCAGCAGGCGTTGAAGCCGAGTCATACACATTGTTGGTCGCCGTCGAAGTCAGGCCAACGCTGCCGTCCACCGCGCCATCGATCGTGGCCGAAGCGCCACCCTGGCCGTTGACGGAAGCCGAGCCGCCAATGCTGCCATCTTCGCCAACCGACAGTTCAGCAGCCTTGCCAACCGCTGTGCTGGTGAATTTCGTTGAAGAGCTGACTGGCACGACACCGTCAACGACGCTGACATCCGTGGAAGTCGTCGATGCGCCGCTGGAATTGACATTCACGCCATTTTCGACCGCGCCGTCAATGGCAGCGCTTGCGCCGCCGACACCGTTCGCGCTGACGAATACGACATCGCCGTCCGCACCGACCGTCACCTTCGCCGCGCCGCCGCCGCGCGTAACATCGAAGCGATTGGTCGTGGTGGTTACCGTGCCAGTCACGACAGGGTTGCTGCCGGAAACGGTTTCGATGATGCCACCAGCGTTGGCCGTGACATTGCGCGCCTTGGCAGACACGGTCACTTCCGCACCGCCGAGGCCCGTGGCGCTCAGGCTGCCGCGAACAGTGTCGTCCGCATCGGCGGCATCACCTGCCTGCACGATGCTGGCCTTACCGCCCGTAAAGCTGGTCTTGGTCATGCCATCGACCGGTGCTGCCGCCGTATCGAGCGTGGTAGACTGCGCCACGACATTGCCCGAACGCACCGCGCCTGCGGCCGACGTCGTCACCGACACAGCGCCCCGGCCGGTTGCCGTGATGCCGTTGTGAATGGTGCCACCGTTTGTGATCGCGACATCACCGCCAAAGCCGACTGCGCGCAAGCCGCCAGCGATCAGGCCATTGTTGGTCCCTGTGAAACTGTTGGTCGCACCGGCAGCCGCACGGCCATTGAAGATTGCGCCTGCGCTGTCGGTGACCGCGTCGGTTGCCGCATCCACCGCGCCGATCTTGCCATCGTTCAGAAATTCAATCTTGCCGTCGCCCTGGCCGGTGGCGGGGTTAAGGACAATCGAGTCACCCAGAACGACAGCCGCAGCAGGAACCGTAAGTTTGAGGTTCGCATCATCGGGGGCGGTGATCGCGGTCACTATTGATGCGTTCACACTTGCGCCAGACACCGAGGTTGCAGGCGCCACAGGGGCAGGCACTGTCACGTCACGCGACTGTGCGGACGGCGCCAGCATGAAGGCGGCTGGCAACGAAGTCGAGAGCAGTAGCGCTCGCTGGAAATTTGTCTTGTTGGTCATGGTTATGAACCTTCCTGTTGCATCGCAGGACGCACGACCTCGTCGCGCGAAACCAGTCGCACGTTGGCCGTCGTCCTAATTTTGAATATTTTGGGTTGATCGAGCGTTACTTGCCCGGTCGTGCGTCCATCACGTCATTACTTCCCCCTGATTAGACCCCCGGCGTGACGACGATCCTACACCTCGTCACTTGCCATTGACGCTACGCTTCATCGGCAGATTGCTGCTATATCTATGTGGCAGGATAAGCCGAGAGAATTAGTATGCATAAATTACATATACATTTTTTTATTGACTAATTTCCTATATGAAATGCATTCAATTCTCCGAGAATTGCAAACAAACATATAAATTCTCCAAAATAGTATATACATTATTCATATAAATCGGGTCGATATTCTATGAAAAACTCAGACTATTGAGGATATCGAATGATCAGTGATATTGAAATACAGGACATTCTTGAAGCGGATGTGGCGTTTCATAACAAATTCGGGATGAATTTTATTCGCCCGGAGGCTAAAATCATGTTCCTGCTGAAGCAGAATGGCCCGCTGTCCATCAAGGAAACCATGAGCTTTCTCGATCTGTCATACAGGGGTTTTTACATTCTGATGCATCGTATGATCGAGAAAGGCCATGTATATGTAAAGGCAGATGACAGCGATGGGCGTGTAAAAAAGATCATTCTCGCAGAAAATATTATGAACTGTTCATAATTTTATTAGGGGTATGCTTAAAAAGCGCTGGTTGATGCTGGAGGCAGCCCTGGCGGCGATGATGCGCTCGCCTGCCTCCAGCCCACTTCGTCTGCGACGACAAGGCGCTGCTGGTTATCTGTCCGGAGGCAGCTTCCTTAGCCGAATTTATCCGCTTGCCAGTTACAGTCGTTCAGCAGCCTGAGATTGTACCTTGCTGGCCGTTTCCATCGCCCGCTAGGCCCGCAAGGCGGCGCTGTTGGTGCGAACACGCTCATGCCATTCCCCGTGTAATCTGACCGACCCGGAGCTTAGACCCAAAAGTCTATGTTCCCGGACAGTGCGGGTCGCAGGCACCATCCGGGAACCGAAAGCGCAGTTGCTGCCCCCGTGGATCAGATTATGATGGCATTGCACCAAACTGCCTATCCGGGCTTTTCCCTGAGAGAGGTAAAAAAGAACGGGGTTTTTCCCGGCTTGGCAGTCTGGCACATCTGGCTAAGAACGAAGTGGATGTCTTTGTCCGTTACTCGCTCCAGCTTTGGCAGCCCCCAACAGGTTGCTGCGCTTTTGATCGCCTATGGCTTTACGTTCATTCTGGCGCATCATATTGCCCAGCCTTGGGGCGGAGCGCATTTTTTCAGCCTTTGGTATCCAGCCGCCGGGGTGCGCGTGGCGTTATTTTGGTACTGCGGAGCGCGCTGGGCACCGCTCATCGCGCTATATGAATGCCTGATCCAGCTGGGAACTGGGGTGGTTTTGATCGACAGCCCTGATATCTGGAACGATCTGGCCGGGGTTGCGCGTGCGCCGTTGGCCTATGGCGCGGCCATCGGCCTCGTCCAGTGGATGAAGCGGCGCGGCTCGTCCGACCTGTCGGTCGCGCCCATGCCTTTTGGGCTTGCCACCGTGTTGGCACCCACAGTTGCCGCCTTTGTCGCCGGGCTGTGGGAATGGGTGCGCCCCGGTTTCACGCCAGATTTATCGACCCAGCCCTTTGCAATCACCATCGCGGCCTTTCTGGTCGGCGATTTGCTAGCCTCTCTTATTCACGACGCTCGGTTTCGGGCCCGCTCTGGGCATTTGCTGCGGCTGGCTGTATTGCGCGGACGACCGGCATCGCTG
>MIAK01000006.1:0-55277 GCA_001829085.1 Sphingomonadales bacterium RIFCSPLOWO2_12_FULL_63_15
TCAGCAGAAACGGAACATCCATCGGCAGCGCCTCCTAACGCTGCTATTGAATCAACCCATCACCCAATGCGCAAGCAATTTAACAGGTCCTGACCCTAGTTCGGTCGTGATGAAATGGCAGGCTCGGCTGGATACTCAGCAAGCGTTGGTCACAACATGACTGCCGTCATGAACGATCGCAAATGGTTCGAACGTAACACCTTCAATCTTTCCCAAGCTTCGCTCTCATCTCATCGATCTGCCGCGATGCGTCGGCTTTCGTCAGGTCACCGTTAGGTAGTTCTACACCCGCCTCTTCGCATAAGGTCGATAGATAGGAAGCCTGCGCGCCAGTCATAGGTTCGTCACCCGATACCCAATCGGCAGGATCCTTTTCGGCGTTCGAAGCCGGGTGCTCGTCGAGTTTGGGATTGTGGAAATGGTCGGTCATGACTGCCTCGCTGTCCTTGATATGTTCCATTTATAACTTCCCGCACCGCATGTGGTTTCTGCGAGAAAGGTACGAGAAGAAATGCAACCGATCGCGCGATCAGCGCTTCATACAGCACCGGGCATCACCTCCGGCCCCTGCTTTGCGGAAGGATCGACATTATGCTTGGAAACCAAAATGGTCGCGACCTTGGCAAGGGCCAATCGGACGACCTGCCTGTCGTGGGCTTGGCGGCGACGTCCAATCCAATGCCGATGATCCCGATCCTCGCAAACGCGGCGGCAATTCGCTGAAAGATGTTGGAGATCATTCCTCCGTCAGCACGGTAAAACCCGAAGATTATCTAGACGCCGATCACGCCGATTCCAGGCACTGATGAAAGGATCACCATGAGCATGACATTGACAGGTACATTCGATAGCCGAGACCAGGCAGATATGGCCGTGGAACGGCTGGTTCAGGAAATCGGTATCGAACGAACCGATATTTTCGTGGCGGCTTCTGGACCGGAAAACAGTGCTGGTAACCTGATCGGAGGCGCCGATAGCGAGACGCTAGATCAGGCAGAGCGGGACGATGTCCCGCTTGCTGGCGGGATCACAGTCTCTATCGATTTGCAGGATGAAGCAAAGGTCGAGGTCGTGACCGCCGCTCTGGAAGAATTCGGGGCTGAAATATGAGGCACGCGGTAATGGCCAGATTTGAGCTGAGCGGTGGATATTGCAGGTGAAGGCGCTGCTCGTCCATAGCCCCAATGCGGGAACCAAGCCTACGCCGCTCACTTCGTTGATGAGCCAACTTGAAGAGGCGGGTTTTGCCATCCGCTATTGCGAACATGGCAGGGATGATATTCGATCCGGGATGATCGGCATGGAGATGGCAATCGCCGCTGGCGGCGACGGGACGGTTGCCTCTGTCGCCATCGAAATGCCCGACAGGTCTTTGCCCATAGCCATCCTCCCGATGGGCGGGTCGAATAATATCGCCAGGGCGCTCGGCATTCGCCAATCGGCCGATGCCGTCATCGGCGGCCTTGGCGACATCCGCGAAAAGACGCTGACCGTGGGCAGGGTCACCGGCCCGTTCGGCAAGCGAGGCTTTCTTGAAGCCGTGGGCCTTGGCGCACTTAATCAATCCATCGAACTGGTCGACGAGGCACCCGACACCCCTGAGGAAAAGCGCGAAAATGGCCGGGCGGCTTTTCGAGAGGCGCTTGGCACGGCAACGCCCGTCAACTGCGCCGTAGATATCGACGGCCGGCGTTTTGACGGGCCATGGCTGCTTGTAGAGGTTCTCAACATCGGTGCCATCGGCCCCCGGCTACCGTTCGCGCCAAGGGCAGATACACAGGATAGTGTTCTCGATATCCTTCTCGTCGGGGAATCCGATCGCGACGCCATGATGCAGTGGGCCGAACATTTCTCGGGTCCGCCACCGGCGCGTTTGGAAACCGGCTGCGTCGTCACGCTTCAGTCCAGCGGCCTGTGTCCCCGGATCGACGATCGCCCGGTCGAGATGCCAAACGATGCATGGACGGTCGAGATACGCTTGGACGACGAGCCGGTGACGATATTGGTGCCGGTTAGCGCAGGAGGAGAAGACGATGGCGGCTGCTGAACCAGTGCCGACGCCCGATCTTCTTGCCAGGATGGAAGCCGTTGCAGTGGAACTCGCCGCGATTGGCGGCCGCGAAATCCTGGCCACGCTCGGCAGCCGTCTGGCCGTGCAATACAAAGGCGATGATGATGCCATAGCCTTGTTGCGCGATCCGGTGAGCGAAGTCGACAGCCGCGTGGAAGCGATGATCCGCCGCCATCTTGCAGACCATTTTCCCGACCATGGCATTATCGGCGAAGAAATGGCCGTCCAGCCGGGACTGGACAGCGATTTTGTCTGGGCGGTCGATCCGATCGACGGGACAAGCAACTTCATCAACGGCTTCCCGCTGTTCGCGTCATCGGTCGGCGTCTTGTATCGCGGCGTTCCGGTCGCCGGCGCATTATGGTGCAGCACAAGTCATTTGCTGACGCCAGGCATCTACCATTGCGGCGGCGGCGCTGGTTTGCGGTTTGAAGGCGAACAGGTCTCATGCATGCCCAACCCCGCCGTTCGCAAACGACTTGCGGGCGATCCTCATGGCCAGTCGGGCGCGGGGCCATGGGACGGGCGCAAGACAGGATCGGCCGCGATCGAATGTGCTTTCGTGGCGGCAGGCCTTCTACAAGTCGCCCGGTTCGCGACGCCCAACATCTGGGATGTCGCGGGGGGGATAGCCCTTGCGCGCGCATCGGGCTCTTCGGTGTTTCAGAAAGACGATAGAGAATGGACATCATTCGTCAGCTTTGGCGAGCAATTGGCGCAGATGGCGCAATGGCGGCATCCATTGATTCTTGGGACGCCGGAGGATGCTGCACACATGATCGACATCCAGCACGCTGACGATCGAGATTGAAGATGCTGGATATGGCAAATCTTCAGTGGGGTAGATCATCTTGGGGGTCATGCCGCCGTCAACGGTAATCTGCTATGCAGTTATTGAGCCCGCGCCCTTTGAAGCCAGAGACAGAACGGTAGCCGCGATGTCGGACGGTTCGCCCATCCTGCTGGCCGGATACTGGTCGCGGTCGGTTGCGCGATGCTCCAGCGCTTCATGCACGTGTGCTTTCGCCCAGAGGTACGTCTCGCAAAAATGGATTCGGTTGGGCCCGCAATCTCATTGTTGGGTCAAACGAAATGGATCCGCTGTTGTCGCCTAAGCGGATTTCCGAACTTCTTGCGGTACAACACAGACAAGCCGGTCGACATGGTCAAGATGGCCTGCTGCCTTAAAGGCGGCTTTCATGACGCCCAAAAGGCAGCTTCAACACATGCGCACGTTTGGACTGCAACACGTGAACGGTGAGAAGAGATCGACTGCTCCCGAAATAGCTGACGGTCTTCACTTGGGGAGCGATATTCTTGGGCTGAGTGACTGGCAAGGGTCGTCTTCGGTAGCGGCGACGCGCCATTTTTTTCGGCACAACCGGATCTGTTCCCTAATGCGGCGGTATAGAAGCATCTGGAACGCCAAGTTCCATTTACAAACCCGTTCAAAGTCGCGCTATGCTGGCCCGGCTCTTCATCAGCGGCTGTATGCGCGTTCCGAACGCTTCGACGCCTTCTATGAAATCGTCGAAGGTCAGCAGCACGCCGCCGGTGTTCGGCACTTGGGCCATGTCGTCCAGCATGCGTGCTACACTTTCGTAGCTTCCGATCAATGTGCCCATGTTGATGTTCACGGCACCTTCCGGCGCGGCCAGTTGGCGGACGTTGGTGTCGGTGTTGACCGTGTCCCTGGCACCCTGATCGGCCAGCCACGCTATAGCATCAAGATCGACGCCGTCATTATAGCACCGCCATTTAGCCATGGCTTCCTGGTCTGTCTCAGCGGCGATCACCATGACTAGGACGAAGACCGAGACGTCGCGGCCTGTCTGCGCGGTGAACTTCGCCAGCCGGTCGTTATTGGAAGCGAAAGCCGTCGGCGTGTTGACGCCCTTGCGAGGCAGAAGGCGTAGTCGGCCCACTTGGCCGAAAACGCTAGTCCCGCATCGGACGAACCCGCGCAGATGATCTTCATGTCCGCTTGCGGTTGGGGCCGGACGAGGCAATCGTCCATCTGATAATATCGGCCCTTGAAGTCGGAGCGCCCGCTTTCCCACAACTCGCGCAATATGCGGGCATATTCGTCGAGTACGTCGTAGCGATTGCGAAAATGCTCGTCGCCTGGCCACAGGCCCATCTGGGTATATTCTGGAGGTTGCCAGCCGGTGATCAGGTTGAGCCCGAAACGACCATGGCTTATGCTGTCGATGGTATTGGCCATCCGCGCGGCGAAGGCGGGCGGGATGATAAGCGTGGGGCAGGTGGCAAAGATCTTGATCTTCTCTGTCACCGCAGCGAGTCCCGCCATCAGCGTGAAGCTTTCCAAGCCATATTCCCAGAATTGCGTCTTGCCACCAAAACCGCGCAGTTTGATCATCGATAGCAGGAAATCGAGCCCGTATTGCTCGGCGCGCAGGGCGATCTCCTTGTTGAGATCGAAGCTCGGCAGATATTGCGGCGCGCTTTCGCTGATGAGCCAGCCATTATTGTTGATGGGGATGAAAACGCCGACCTGCATGGACTTCAACTCCTGAGGAATTCGAGAACGACGCGGTTGAAATTGTCGGGATCGGTCACGTTGCACGCATGACCGCCCCAATCGAATGTGGCGGTCCGGGCGTGCGCGACCGGCTGAGCGAGATCGAGCGCGGTAGCCAATGGCACGAGGAAATCATCACGGGCGGCGATTACGAACAGCTTTTCAAGCGTCGCCAGTCCCGCCGGGTCGGGCGCATAAGCCTGCACCGCGGCGATGCGCTTGGCCGTCGTCTCGACGCCCGGGAAGGCCGCGAGATGGTGTTCGATGTCAGCCGTCAGATCTTTGTCGTGGGCAGCGATCCAGTCGGGCGGATAGAGGAAAAGCGGCTGCGCTTCGAGAAAGGCCCGCTCGCCAGCGCCATGCAGCAATGCGAGGCGGGCGGCGAAACAGCGCCGAGTATGGGGCGAGAGGGAGCGCCAGCCGTTGATGACGACCAGCCGGTCGATCCGTCCTGTGCTGATGGTGGTTTCGACGCCAATCGCCCCACCCAGCGCATGGCCAATGCAATGGGCACGTACGATGCCGAGGGCATCCATCAGCGCGATCATGTCGCTTGCCATGTCCTCGATCGATAGGGATTCGGCGAGCACGCGGTCACTGCGACCAGTGCCGCGATGGTCATAAGCGATAACGCGGAAATGCGCAGCCAGCGCTGGCAGGTTCGGCACCCAGTAGGTTGCCGAACCGCCAAGGCCGCTCGACAATATCAGCGGCGGCGCATCCGCGCTCCCATGGATTTCGTAATAAAGCCCTGCCGCCTTAGCCAAGATGGGCGACCGAGGCGATCTCGACCAGGCATTCCTGCTTCACCAGTTCGCACTTGATGCAGTAGCGCGCAGGTTTGTCGCCCGGAAAATATTCGGCATAGACCGCATTGAAGGCGGCATAGTCATCAAGGTCGGTAAGGAAGATGTGGTTCATGGCGATGTCCGCCATCGTGCCGCCCGCAGCCTCGATCGTGATTTTGATGACGTCGAGCACATGACGCGTCTGCGCGGCGGCATCGCCGATATGCAGCACCGCGCCACCCTCTCCAAGCGCCAGTACGCCCGAGATGTAGACTGTGTTGCCGGCCCTCGCTCCGGCCGAATAAGGAGCTATCGGTGTCGGGAACTGGGGCGGATTGATCGGTTCGAAAGGCATCAGGAGTCCTTCGGAGGCAGTTGGCCGACAGCGTTTGTGAAATCGACGACGCTACTCACCCAGCCAAAAAACTTCTCGACATTGTAGAGGCTGGCTTCTCGGATGAAGTCCGGCCCCAGATGATGCACGGCGTCCTCCAGCATCACACCGAAATATTCGAGGTGGAAACCATCGCGCAGGGTCGATTCGACACAGACATTGGTGGCGATTCCGGTGAAGATCAGCGTGCGGATGCCGCGTGCCCGCAGCACGGAATCGAGCTGCGAGTTGAAAAAGGCGGAATAGCGCGGCTTGTGCACGCGAAGGTCGCTCTCCTGCACATGCAGGCCATCCACAAGCTCATAGTCCCATCCACCCCGCGCCAGGAACTTCCCCGCTAGCTCGGGTCGCGCCCGCATGGTCTTGAGCGCATTGGATTTGTGCCAGTTTGGCGAGAGAGGCGTACCTGCCTCGACATAGTCCGGATCCCAGCCATTCTGCAGGAACACCACCGGCATGCCGGCTGCGCGCGCGATATCGACGACTTCGGCAATCTTTGGAATCACCCCAGCCGCCGGGCCGATATCGAAGCCAGCCTCGTCCACATAGCCGCCCTCGCTGGCATAGGCGTTCTGCATATCCACGACGATGACCGCCGTCGTCGCGGCATCTAGACGGATCGCTTCGGGGCGCGCCGGGAGCACCGCAGAGGGGCCGGAACGGGAAGGGGCCGGATCGATGATGATTTCGTTCACCCCTGCAGGATTGAGCAAATGCATTCAGTGGTCAAGCAGCGTGCGCCCTCAACCTCGCTGGCTCACGCCTCTGGCTGAAATCATTTTGTCAACGCAGCCCCGTTTCGGCAGGAAACTTCATTCCGCAGCCAACTAGAAACTGCTGGAGTTCGCCGACACCTGACAGAAGCTGGACCTCCCGCAGTTAGGGGCGAAAAGCCTGCGTCTGAATGTCGCGGAAGGGTCGAAGACAGAGATTTTCGGTTAACACCCACGGCTCGTGTCAGTGATCATTCGGCTGCCAGAATATGGCCGCAACCCAGCGCTGCTTAGGCGATACCTCCACCGCCCGTCACGCCATAGACCTCGCCAGTGATATAGCTACCTTCCTGCGATGCAAGTAGCACATAGATCGGCGCAATCTCGACGGGCTGGCCGGGGCGGCCGAACTGGCTTTGCTCGCCAAATTTCGTGACCTTCTCCTCCGGCTGGCCGCCAGTGGATTGCAGGACCGTCCAGAAGGGGCCGGGTGCTACGACATTGGCGCGGATGCCTTTCTCGATCAGCTGCTTGGCCAGCGCCTTGGTATAGGCCACGATCCCCGCCTTGGTCGTCGCATAGTCGAGGAGGATGGCCGATGGATCATAGGCCTGGATCGATGCAGTCGTGATGACCGATGCACCGGCGGGGAGATGGGGCACCGCCGCCTGCGCGATCCAGTGGAGCGCATAGAGGTTTGTCTTCATCGTACGGTCGAAATCGGCGGAACTGAGCGCCTGCACATCGTCCCGAAACTGCTGGCGGCCCGCGTTGATGACCAATATGTCCAGCCCGCCGAGACCGTCGACCGCATCATCGACCAACTGGCGGCACCAGGCTTCATCTGTCACGTCGCCGGGCAGCGCGACGGCTTTGCGCCCCTCCGCTTCGATCAAGGCGATGACGGCCTGCGCATCGCTCTCTTCGCTGGGCAGATAGGCAATGGCGACATCGGCACCTTCCCGTGCGTAAGCGATGGCCGCTGCGCGACCAATGCCGGAATCGCCACCCGTAACGAGTGCTTTGCGTCCTTTGAGCTTGCTCGACCCCACATAGCTTTCTTCACCATGGTCCGGTGTCGGGTCCATCTGCGTCGCTATGCCGGGGGCTGGCTGGGGCTGCTTGGGGAAAGGCGGCTTGGGATATTGATTGCGTGGATCTTGGAGAGTGAGGCGATCGGCCATGAGGGCTCCTTGCTGATGAATGGCGGGCGGACATTTCCACGGTCGCTCCGGAGGCTGAACGTCAAATTACGAACCACCCCGTCCACGAGTTCCTGCATTAGGCTTGGCAACGCCCCGGTTCACCGACGGTCGACGTCGTTGACCACAGCAGACTAAAGATCGGGCAGGATCTGATCGGCTCCACTCCAATGTGCCAGATCCTTGGAAGCCGCGCGTTTGACCATCTCGCAAGCATCCCCGATCTGCCAATGGTCTGGGCCGTCCAGCGTGCGCAGTTCCTCTCAGCCAAGCTGAAACGGCGGCGGGGCGTCGTCCTTTGCTTTTCCACGTGCAGTAACCCTGGCCTTTGCGGCTTTGCGCTGGGAAGCGGCTTTGCCAGCGGCGATTTCCTCTATCGTGCGGCCGCTGTCGATGCTGGTAAGATGGTGGCTGACCAGATCGCCCGACCCACCGGCGAAGGCGTCATTGACCTTGCGAAATATCCAGTTTTCGCCGCGCTCCTTCCCGCGTGGCTTGAGCCGGAATAAGATCCATTCGCCCTGCATCCGGCGGCCATGGAGAACAAAATGGACATGCCCTTCGGGCAGCGTCTTGCGCGGGTCTTTACCCGCTATCGCTTCCCATGTGCCATTGTCCCACAGCATGACGGTGCCGCCGCCATATTCGCCTCTGGGGATCAGACCTTCGAATCGGGCATAAACAAGCGGGTGATCCTGGGTCCGCACCGCCAGGGGCTTGTCGTCGGGATTGGCGCTCGGCCCGCGAGTGACGGCCCAGCTGACCCGCACGCCGTCCAGCTCCAGCCGGAAATCATAATGCAGCCGCGACGCGGCATGCTTCTGGACGACAAAGCCATTGCCGGTCGTCGGAAACTCCGCACCGGCAGGCTCGGCCGTGTGCGCAAAATCGTGCTTCGCCCGATAGAGCGCCAGGCTATCCTTCGGAGATTTGTCCTACGCCTTGGCCATGCCGGTTCGATCCGTCCCTTTCCCCCTCAGTCCGCAAATGCGCCAACTCGTTCCGGGGGTATCGCAAATGGGTCACGCCTTTGCATCGATGGTCCGGGCGAAGCGGTAGCTGGTCTGCTCGAACCTCGAAGCGCGGAAAAAATTATGCGCGTTGTTGATGGCGATATCGCTCATCACTTCAATCCGCGTGCATCCTGTATCGCGCAGCCCCTTTGTCGTAGCATCCAGCAGGGCGGTCGCGATACCTTCGCGGCGATGGCCTTCATCCACTATTAACACCGTGATGCGCCCGATCAGACCATATTGAAGCGTCGGGATCAAAGCCCAGCTGCAACAACCGATGATCCCCTCCAAAACAGCTAAAAGCGTGCCGCCGCCGGCCTTTTTGACCCGCTCAAGATTTTTCACGACCCCGCGTTTGTCGAGAGTGACCTTATCGAGCTGGCGCAGCAGTGCCACCACGCCTGCCGCATCCGCTGACCTGGCGGTGCGGATGCGCAGCGGTACCGATGTGGGCATGGGTGTGGGCTTGACCGCTATCTTCGGTGCGGACCTTGGCGTTTGCCCTGTGGACCGCTTCGAGCGCGGCCTAACGGCAGGCTCGACCATCTGATGAGCCGTCGCCTTCGCTCTTCGTGGTGATGCCCGACGCGAAGGCATCGCGTCGGCTGATGCCTTCCACGTGCTTGTCGCGCTCTTGCGCAAAAAAATCTCGATATCCTCCAGCGAGGCGGTCAGCCCTTCGTCACTGACGCCGAGCAAGGGTTTCCCGCTCCCATCGGTCAGCCCATATTTGCCATAGTCGCCCGCACCGATCTTGCGTCTGCGCGACTTCACCAGCTTGAAACCACGATGAGCGGCCATTTCGCGCAGCGTCTGATCGTTGGGCGCGTCGGTCATGACACGCAAAGCATCGGAAACGGACTGCTCACGCCCGCTTCTTGGCCGGCGCTTTTGCTGGTGTCTTGTCGGCCGACTTCGCATCACTCCTGGCCGTGGCCTTGCCCGTCGGCTTCTTTGCCTGGGCTTTGGCCTTGCTGGCCGGACCGATGGATTTTTTCAGCGCCGCCATCAGGTCAACGACATTGTTGCCGCGTGGATCGGTGCTGGCGTCATCGACATTGTCGATGTTGAGCGTCTTGCCTTTCTTCTTATGTTCGATGAGCTCTTTGAGCGCATCGACATAGCGATCGTGAAAATCGCTCGCGTCAAATTTGCCCGTCTTTTTGTCGATCAAAGTCGTGGCGAGATCGAGCAATTCTTCATCCGGCTCGCCATCGCCGATCTCGCGGAAATAGCTTGCGGCCTTGTTGACTTCATCGGCGTAGCGCAACGTCTCCATCACCATACCGCGCCCGCACGCCTTGATGCTGACGACATATTCCCGGCCGCGCATCGCCAGTTGGCCAAGGCCGACCTTCCGGCTGCGCCGCAGTGCTTCCCGTAGCACGATGAAGGCTTCCTCGGCCAAGTCGTCGGCGGGCACCACATAATAGGGTTTTTCGAAATAGATCATGTCGATGTCGTGCGCATCGACAAATTGGGTCAATTCCAGCGTCTTCTTGCTCTCCAGCTTGACGCCTTCGATCTCCTTCTCGTCCAGCAGTACATATTCGCCCTTGGCATATTCAAAGCCCTTGACGATGTCGTCGAGGTCGATCGGCCCGATGCCGGGCACGATCTTATCATATTTGATGCGCTTGCCCGAAGGTTCATGGATCTGGTTGAAGGCGATCGTCGCGCCGCTCCGGGTCGCGGAATAGATTTCGACGGGGATGGAGACGAGTGCAAGCCTGATCTGGCCTTTCCAATAGGGTCGTGCAGCCATGATCATCTCCTGCCGGTCTGTCGCATCAACCCTTCGCGCTTGGTCCCGTTCCGTGCACATCGCTTCGGCGTCATCCAGTAGCTAAGCACAGCGTTACCGGCCAGAAGGAGCCTGCCACCCGTCGGCGCGATTAGTGCCAAACCGATGCTGGATTTCAACAGCTATGACCGTCATGGTCTATTGATGCTTCGTCCCTGGACTTTGTTGCTAAAGGAGCGCGTCAAGATCGCGCCAGATAGCCCGCGCTACATGCAGATCGCACATGGTCTAGTGCATGAGATTGAGCGCGGCCGTCTGCAGCCGGGCGACTATCTGCCTAGCAGCCGCGACCTGGCCGAAGCGCTGGAGGTCAATCGCAAGACGATCGTCACTGCCTATGAGGAATTGATTGCGCAAGGCTGGCTGGCGAGCGCGGGCACGCGCGGCACCCGGGTATCGACGTCACTGCCGCGCGGCGAAACCGCCACCACGCCGCATCTTCCTGTCGCAAAGGCCGCCGCCCCGGACGACACCGAATATCCGTTTCTCGCGGCGCCCGACCGGCCGATCGCTGTCCCGGTCGGCCATTGGCGCAAGCTGGACGAAGGCGTGCCGGACGGTCGCCTGCTCCCCGCCGACCTGCTGGCGCGCGCCTATCGCAAGGCGGCGGAGGAGGCCGCCCGCACCAATAGCCTGTCCTATCGCGACCCGCGCGGATCTCCCGATCTGCGACGCGCGATCGCCGACATGCTACGGCGCCAGCGCGGCCTGATGGTCAGCCCCGACCATATCTGCATCACCCGCGGCAGCCAGATGGGCGTGTTCCTGACCGCGCGCATCCTGATCCGGCCGGGCGACGCCGTGCTGGTCGAACGATTGACCTACGAACCCGCCGTTGCCGCCTTCCGCGCCTGCGGGGCTGAAATCGTGACGGTCGGGCTGGATGAGGATGGCGTCGATGTCGCTGACGTCGAACGCGCCTGTCGCAAACATCGCGTGCGCGCGATCTTCGTCACGCCGCACCACCAATTCCCGACCACAGTCTCGATGCGGCCCGACCGGCGTCTGCGCCTGCTCGAACTGGCGCGCCAATTCGGCTTCGCGGTGATCGAGGATGACTATGACCATGAATTTCACTTCGGCGCGCAACCGCTGCTGCCCATGGCCAGCTATGCGCCCGCGCGGGTCATCTATGCCGGGTCGATGTCGAAGCTGCTCGTGCCGGCGCTGCGCATCGGTTACATCGCTGCCGCGCCGCAAGTGATCGACGCGCTCGCCTATCAGATTTCGCTGATCGACGGCATGGGCAACAGCATCACGGAACTGGTCGCTGCGCATCTGCTACAAAGCGGGGAGGTGCGCCGCCACATCCGCAAGACCGCGCAAATCTATGCCGCCCGGCGCGATGCTTTCGCCCGCAGCCTGGACGCGACGCTGGGAGACTTGATCGACTATCGCGTGCCCGACGGTGGCCTTGCCTTCTGGCTGCGCTTTCGCGATCTCGCCGCACTCGATCGGATCGAGGCGCGCGCGCCCGCTCTCGGCCTCAGCTTCGCGTCCTCGCACAGCTATGCCGCCGACGACAGCGCTGAACGCGGCCTGCGCCTGGGCTTCGCCAGCCTGGACGAAAAGGAGGCCCGCGCCGTGCTTCAGGCGTTGCAGGATTGCACGCACAACTGAAAATCGGCTTGGACCCCTTCACTTTATGAAATTGGATGTTTCTGGCTGGTCCATTGCGACTCATTGTCAGCCTCATGAAATATCCGCCGCGTGACCCCGACGATGTCGTCGCCCTGATCGACCAGAACCCGCTTTGCTGGCTGGTGTCGGCGGGAGCAGCCGGATTCGGGGCGAGCCCGCTACCGCTGCTGGCGGAATGCGACGCCGACGGATCGCTGGTCGCGCTGTTCGGCCATATGGCGATCGCCAACCCGCAGGTCGCGCTGCTGCGCGAACAACCGTCCGCATTGGTGCTGGTCAACGGGCCGCAGGCCTATATCTCCCCAGAATTGCTCAGTAATCCGACCTGGGTGCCGACCTGGAATTATGCCGCTGCAGCTGTCCATGTCGATGTCGTATTCGTGCCCGAGGAAACGCGCGAATCGATCGAGCGGCTGACCGACCGCATGGAGCAGGGCCACGCCGCGCCATGGAAGGTGAGCGACGCCGAAGCGCGCTTACCCGCCATGCTCCCGCACATCATCGCCTTTCGCGCCTATGTCCGCACGATCGACGGCCGGTTCAAACTGGGCCGCGACGAATCACATGCAAGCATCAACCAGATCGTTGGCAACATGGCGCACGGTCCGCTGCGCGACTGGATGCGGCTCTACAATGAAGAGCGGCTCGAAGAGGAGACAAAGGCATGAGCATCAGCCGTCGCAATCTGCTGGTCGGGGGCGGAGGGAGTGTCGCGCTGGCGTTGCTGGCCGGGCGCGGTTGGGCGAAGGGGCAGTCGCTCGACACCGCCTATATCAACGCCACGGTCTGGACCGGGCAGGGGGCGCCAGCCCTCTCCGCCATCGGCATCGCAGGCGGTCGGATAGCAGCGCTGGGTAGCGCGGCGGTCAAGGCGCACAGCAGCAAGGCCACCCGCGTCGTCGATCTGGCCGGGGCCTTCGTCATGCCCGGCTTCATCGACTGCCACACCCATTTCCTGATCGGCTCCGATCTCCTCACCCAACCCAATCTGCGCGAGGCGAAAAGTCCGCAGGAATTTGCCCGCATCGTTGGCGAAGCGGCGCGCAGCCTGAAGCCTGGCCAGTGGGTCCAGGGCGGCAGCTGGGACGCGGAACTTTGGGGCGGGGAACTGCCTGACCGCAGCTGGATGGACCCCGTTACGCCCGACACCCCGGTCGCCGTGCAGCGGCTCGACCTCCATATGCTGGCGCTCAACAGCGCAGCGCTGAAAGCCGCCGGGATCGATCGCAACACGCCCAACGTCCCCGGCGGCGTCATCGTGCGCGACAAGGACGGTAATCCCACCGGCATTTTGAAAGACGCCGCGATGGACCTCGCCAAGCGCGCCATCCCCGCCCCGACGGACGCCGACCGCGAAGCATCCGTGCGCAAGGGCATCGCCCACGGCCTGTCCAAGGGCGTGACCCAGGTCCACACCACTGAACTGGACTGGATGACCCATCACGCGCTGCGCCGCCTGCGTGCCAAGGGCGAAACGGACATGCGCTTCTACTCCTTCCTGCCGTTGCAGGATTGGGCGAAGGTGAAGGCGCTGGTCAATGCCGAAGGACGCGGCGACGACCCTGTTCGCCGCGCCCGCCCTGGCGCAGGCGCCCGCCGAGGACAGCGACGCCATCATCGTGACAGCAGGCAAGCGCGACGAGGATATCCGCCAGGTCGCGATGCCGATCAGTGCGGTGACCGGCGAACAGCTCAAAGCCATGAACGCCAACAGCCTGTCGGACTATATCACGCGCCTGCCCGGTGTCGTCTTCAACGACTATCAGCCCGGCATTTCCGAAGTCGTCATCCGCGGCGTTGCCGCCACCACCTATCATGAGCAGGGCCAGACCACGGTCGGCTATTATCTCAATGAAGTGCCCATCGTGGAGCCGGGTTTCCCGATCGGCATTCCCGACATCGACACGTTCGACCTCCAGCGCGTCGAAGTGCTGCGCGGGCCGCAGGGTACATTGTTCGGTTCGTCTACGCTCGGCGGCCTGGTCAATTATGTCGCCAATGTCGCCGACGCCAGCAAGATCGACGCCGCCGCGTCCGGCCTGATCGGAACGACGAAGAATGCCAGTGGCGAACTCAACTATGCCGCCAAGGCGATGATCAACATCCCTCTGGTGCAGGATCAACTCGCCCTGCGCCTGGTCGCTTTCCAGCGCTCGGACGCTGGCTATCTCGACAATCCGGGCATCGGCGTTAACGGCTCCAACAATTTCCGCAGCCGGGGTCTTCGCGGATCGATCGTCGCGCATCTGGGTGAAACGACCAAGGTCACGTTCCTGTCCAATTATCAGGACAGCAAGCTGGACGACCAGACCTATCTCGACCTGCCCAACCCCTATGTCCGCAATCTGCCGCGCGCCGAAACGCAGGAAACCGATTTCTGGATGAGCAGCCTGCGTCTCGACCAGGAAGTGGGCGACATCGCCAACCTGACGGTGCTGGGATCGATCACCAAGAAGAACAACACCACCATCTTCTCCTATCCCTCTCCCTATGTGACGGGCGTGACGACCGGCGACGGCGCGGCCTATTCGCTGGGCGACGCGGATGCGCTCATCAAGACGGTGGAGGCGCGCCTGGCTTCGGCCGGCGAAGGGCCATTCAAATGGCTAGTCGGCATCAGCTACATGCAGGCGAAGAAGACCAGCTACGACCAGATCATTCAGGCGGGCGCGGCGGATTTCATCGACGCCAATCCTGGCCTGTTCGGGGGCTTCAGCGGCGCGCAGCTGACGCCGGGCGATCGCCTCTACGGCTATTACACCAACAGCACGAACGAGGATTTCGGCGTGTTCGGCGAATTGTCGTTCAAGCCGATCGAACAGTTCGAAATCACCGTGGGCGGCCGCTATTTCGACACCACCGCGAAAGCCGACGTGCTGAACCAGGCCGGCGCGCTGGGCGGCTATCCGGGCGGCTATACGCCGACCGACAGCACCGGCAGCGTGAACCAGAAGGAAGACGGCTTCACCCCCAAGGTGACGGTCGCCTTCCGCCCGACCAAGGACGTGATGGCCTATGCGACCTATTCGGAAGGCTTCCGCGTCGGCGGCATCAACCCCAATGCGGGCCTGCTGCCGACCATCCCCGCCTCCTATGAAAGCGACACGGTCAAGAATTACGAAGCGGGCATCAAGGCGCAGACTCCCGACGGCCGTTTCGCCATCGACCTGACCGGTTTCCAGATCGACTGGGATAATATCCAGGCACGTCTCTTCGGCCCGGCACCGTCCTACTTCTCCTATGTCGTCAATGCCGGCGGCGCACGGATCAAAGGCGTCGAATTTTCTGGCACGGTCAACCTCAACCGCGTGGTCCGCTTCAGCAGCAACGTGACCTACCAGGACGCCAAGATCACCGAATTCCTGCCTTATCCTTTCGATGCGGCAGGGCTGGGCGGCTATCCCAAGGGGACGACGCTGCCCGGTTCGTCCAAATGGTCGGTGGCCAACAGCCTGACCCTGACCTTTGCCGACGTGTCCGGCGCGCCGACTTTCGATGTCGCGCATCGCTATTTGTCGTCGGCGCCGACCAGCTTCGACGATGTGTCGCGGCGCGGCGACTTCAACGTCTTCGACCTGCGCGCTTCGGTGGGCCTGGGCGAAAAGGTGCGGCTGATGGCGTTCGCGAACAATGTCTTCGACAAATATGGCGTGTTGAACGCCCCATTCGCAAACGATGCCTTCACGCCGCAGGGCTCGATCATCCGTCCCCGCACCATCGGCCTGCGTTTCGACTGGGGCCTCTAACCCTTACTACCGGGGGCGCTTGCCACATGGCAGGCGGCCCCATTTTCTTTACAATCCAGACCTGCCAGAAAGGCCGCCATGCGTTTTGCCGCTACCCTCCTGCTTGGCGTCGCGCTTCTGGTCGCGCCTGCTCTTCACGCGCAGGACAAGGGCGGCCTCAGCCTCCAACCGACCCGCACGCTCGCCTATGACGCGCATGAAGGCACCTGGATGCAGCCGGATATGTCACCTGATGGCAAGACGATCCTGTTCGACCTGCTGGGCGACATCTATGCCCTCGACGCGGCCGGTGGGACCGCGCGGCCTCTGCTCAGCGGCATGGCGTTCGAGCGCAATCCGGTCTTTTCACCCGACGGCAAGCAGTTCGCCTTTATCTCGGACCGGTCGGGCGTCACCAACCTGTGGATCGCCAACGCCGACGGCACGGGCCTCAAGCAACTATCCCGCGACAGCAGCGTCGCCATCTACAGCTCTCCCGCATGGTCTCCCGACGGCCGCTTCGTCACCGTGTCGCGCACCGTCCATGCGATCCTGGCGTTCGAACTGTTCATGTACGACAAGGATGGCGGCAGCGGCATCCAGATCACCAAGGCGGGATCGCCCGACAATTGGGATGCCCGGATGAACGCCATGGGCGCGGTCGCCGCGCCCGACGGCCGCACGCTCTACTACGCCACCAAGCGTGGGCATACGTGGACCGAAAACGACCTGCCCAACTGGTCGATCACGCGCCGCGACCTCAAGACCGGCGTGGAGCAAACCATCATCCAGTCGGCCGGCGGCGCAATGCGCCCGGCGCTGTCGCATGACGGCAAGCTGCTCGCCTATGCCAGTCGTGCCACGGCGAATGGGGGACAGCAGAACGGCCTGCGCCTGCGCAACCTGGAAACCGGCACAGACAGATGGATCGCCTTTCCCATCGACCGGGACGGACAGGATGGCGGCTATTATGCCGACTTGCTTCCGCGCTTCACCTTCATGCCGGGCGACCAGGCGCTGCTGATGAGCGCGGGCGGCAAGCTCGCCAAGCTCGATATTGCCTCGGGCGCGCGGACGGACATCCCCTTCACCGCGCCAGTCAGTCTCGGCCTTGGCCCGCTTACGCGCGTGCGGCAAAAGGAAGAGGACGGCCCTGTCCGCGTGCGCGTCGTACAAGCACCCCGCCAGTCGCCCGACGGCAAGAACGTCGCCTTCACCGCTCTGGGCGGCCTTTATGTGCAAAGCCTCGCTCCCGGCGCCACGCCCAGACGGATCATGACCGATGACGCTTTCCAGCCCGGTTGGTCCCCGGACGGCAAAAGCATCGTCTATGTAACCTGGACCGCTACGCAAGGCGGCCATGTCTGGACCGTGCCGACGAGTGGCGGCAAACCCCGCCGACTGACCCAGTTTCCAGCTTTTTATACCCAGCCCGTTTTCACGCCGGACGGTAAGACCGTCGTGGCCCTGCGCGCCAATCACTATGATCGACTGCGCGCCGTGTCGGAAATCGATCCCTCGCGCCCCACCGACATCATCCGCATGGACGCGCGGGGTGGCCCTGCCACACTCGTCACTCACGCCATGGGCGCCCGGCTCCTCCATTTCGGCGATGACGGTCGCCTCCTTTTCTACAGTCCGGCGGGGGTCAGCACGGTGCCGCTGTCCGGCGGCGATCCGCAAGTAGAATTGCGTGTGCTGGCACCGGGGCTGGGGCAATATTTCCCTGGACCTGCACCGGTGGATGAAGTGCGCCTCAGCTCCGACGGCAGACACGCGCTCGTCAAATCCTTTGCGCAAATCTACCTGATCGACGTCCCGCCCGCCAACGGCGCGGAGCCGCCGACGATCGACCTGAATGCCGCCAGCGTCGCGCGCCACAAATTGACCCGGATCGGCGCCGACTTCACAGACTGGGCGGATAAGGGTGCTACCATCACCTGGTCGGTCGGCGCGACGTTCCAGCGCCTGCCGATCGAACAGGCGCTGTCTGCCTCCGCTCAGGGGGCTGAGGCACAGGCGCAAAGCTTCACCCTGCCGGTCGATCTGCCGCGCGATGTGCCCCGGGGCAGCATCGTGCTGCGCGGCGCGACCGTGCTACCGATGGCGGGCGGGCAGGATGTCGTTGCCAACGCCGATATTGTCATTACCGACAACCGCATCGTCGCCGTCGGCCCATCCGGTTCGCTTGCCATTCCCAGCGGCGCGACCATCCGCGATGTCAGCGGCAAATATATCGTCCCCGGTTTTGTCGACACACACGCCCACTGGTTCGAAATCCGCCGCGCCGTTCATGACAGGGGTCATTGGGACTTCGCCGCGAACCTGGCCTATGGCGTTACCTCGGCGTTGGACGTCCAGCCCTTCACCACCGACATCTTCGCCTATCAGGACATGATCGATGCGGGCATGATGCGCGGCCCGCGCGCTTGGTCCACCGGGCCGGGCGTGTTCGTGAATGCTGAAATCCACAGCAAGCAGGACGCGATCGACGTCCTTACCCGCTATCGCGACCATTATCGCACGCGCAACATCAAGAGCTATATGATCGGCGACCGCGCGCAGCGCCAATATATGGTCGAGGCGGCAAAGGATCTGGGCATGATGCCCACGACCGAAGGTGCCAGCGACATGGTACTGAACCTGACCCACGCCATCGACGGTTTTTCGGGCAACGAACATAGCGTCCCGGTATCGCCGCTGCGGGAGGACATTGTCCGCCTCTTTGCGCAGAGCCGCACCAGTTACACGCCCACCATCTCGGTCGCTTATGGCACGACCCCGGCACTGTTCGATTTCATCATCAACAAACGCCCGCAGGACGACCTGAAATTCCGCCATTTCGTGCCGCCTGGCATCGTCGCTGAAAAGCTCCGCAATCGCCACTGGATGCCGCCCGAGTCGCAAAGCTGGCGCCTGATCGCTGCCGATGCCGTAGCTATCCAGCGCGCGGGCGGGTTGGTGGGCATTGGCAGCCATGGCGAAATGCAGGGTTTGGGCTATCAGTGGGAGATGCAGGCTTTCGCCGCGGGCGGCGCGACGCCAATGGAAACGCTCAAGGCCGCAACGATCGGATCGGCCGAGGTGATCGGCCATAGTGACGATGTAGGCAGTCTGGAACCGGGCAAGTTCGCTGATCTCTTGATCTTGGACGCAGACCCGACGGCTGATATTTCGAACGCCATGAATATTGGCGCTGTGATGAAAAATGGTCGCCTCTATGACCCGATGACGTTAGACGAAATCTGGCCGCAGGAGACGAAGGCCGAATTGGTGTGGTTCCCGGAAGAAGGCGTGCAGTGATGTCGCGACGCTAGCATTTACAGTTTCTATTATAATTTGAAGGCGGACGGCCAAGTCGCAAATGGCATAGCCACTGGCTGAATGCGTCGGCACATTCACACTATGTGACGAGGCATGTCATTTAGTTCGTGCGGCCGGACCTTTGCCAGTTCCAGGCTCGAACGCCCAGTTGAGATAGGCCGCGATCCTTATGCCTCCGCGCTTCAGTCGATCTTCCATCTGCGATCGATGCTTGTAGGCATAGTCCCAGGACATGCTGGGGTCGGCGGGGTAGATCGTCTTGCGGAGCGCGATGCTCTCACCAATCCAGACCGAAGGCGCAGGATCGCTCCATTCGATCAGCTGCTCGGGCGATATCGAGCGCGACAGCCATTGCGCATATTCGGAATAGGACAAGGCGCGTTGTTCGATCATGGCCGAATCCCACACCGAATGAAGATTGGTCGCGCGCCCGAACCAGGTCACCTTGACATCATTGCCGCCCCGGTCATCGCCACCGCCCGCGTGCAATGGCTGATGCAGATCGCCGATGATGTGCACGATGAAGCGGAGGGCCAGCCGCTTGTCCTCGATGGACGATTTGGGATTGCGCAACGTCGCCGTAAAACCATCCAGCGCGCTCATGGCATCGCCCTCTGGCGGCGCGTCCTTGCTTTGATAGCTGTCCCCTTGCCTGACCGTTACATAGTGCCAGGGGCCAGCCTTCTTCTGCCAATATTCGGCGGGGTCGGACTTCATGTCATCGGGCCAGGTCGCCGCTTCAGCGAGATCCTCGGCACCAAGCAAAAGCCGGACATGGGCACGCGCAACACCGCTCAGATTTTCATCGGCAATGGCACCTGTTATGCAATGCCCGACAGGGCCCCACGCCTGTGCGGGTGTGCATAGAAGGAATGGGATGGCGAGAAGGGAGAATATGCGCATGGCTATTCCTTGGCGATATTTCCTCTTCAGGGAAAGACGGATTGCTGCGGATGACATTTCGCTCCCCGCGGGCGAACTTAAATCGTCCTGTCGGTCTTGTCGGCCAGCATCAGCCGTTCGCCCTGCTTCTCTACTATGGCGGCGATCGGCCCTGACATCAGGCTGAGCATGCCAGGAAGATGGAGCGTTACCCGCAGCCGATTGTCTTCTGCATCGACGGTGCAAGGCACTTCGACACCCATGGTCGCGACCGTCAATGCAAGACGCTCGGCGCTGAGCCACGAATGGGTCACAGTGGCGGCACCGCCCGGGATGTGCGAGGCCAGCTTGCCAACGCCCCTCTCCATGCGCCGTTTGGCCTCATCGCGGCCAAGAGTGTGGGGAATATCGATCACAGTGGGAGTTGCCATGGTCCATGGACGCTTGGAACAAGGCTGTGGTTCCGGCTCTGTCGCGTGGGCCATTATCATGACGCCGGGGCTGGGGCTGGTGCTTGACCGGGAAAAGGAGGGATCCCCAGCAGCAAACCTCGCTCATCTCGCCTTTACGGCGGGCACCTCGGCAATGCGGGTGGTGTAGTTGGGCGACTTGCTGTCCGATCTGGCCGCCCATTCGCGCTTGAACCCCTGACTGGCTGGAACGACCGCGAACTTCCCAAAGCGCATATTGACCTGATCCATGGCGACCATCAACCGATCACGCCGCCCGCTATCGTCCTCGAATAGCGTTCGCGGTCGTCTGTCAGCGTCGATGAGGTCTTCCAGCATGACGCCCGCCTTGGTGATGCCATAGCCCTCTCGCCAAGCGCTCTCTATGCCGCGCCGGGTGTAGGCAAGAAGCATGAACCGGCGGGCGTCTTGAAACGCTGCACAAGATCGCGGACGTGGCGCACGAACGGAACGGGAGACATCTGCCGCCTACCGAACGCGAAGCATCGCGGGCCGCTCTTTTCGGCCTGCGGCATCTGGAGAGTGCCGAGGCGGTCAATAATTTAGGTAACATACTGCGCACCGGCCTCGCCGCGCATGTCGGTGAGGTCCGGCTCGATGATATCCGCCCTCGGATCGAAAAGCATGAGTTGGCGCACAAGCTGCTATCGACCCATGAGTCGACCGGCGACAGCATCTTGACCCGTGGGCGTACCAGCCGCAAGTCCTGGCGATTGGAACTGGCGCTCACCCAGCATATCGCGCTGGGCCTCGACGATGGACGCCCGATCGCGTCGAGCGATCGCCTATTGGCCGTGCTTGAAGGCACATCGCTCAACAAGGAGCAACAACGCGCGTTGGTGGAGACGGCGGTGACGCGAGATCGCGTCACCGCGATCCACGGCGTTGCAGGATCCGGCAAATCGACCTTGGTGCGGATCCTGGGTGAAGCTGCCGAGCCGGGAATGACGCTGATTGCCCTGGCTCCCACATCGTCGGCCGCCGCGGAACTGGGAAACAAAGCAAAGATTGATTTTCATACCGTCGCCAGCTTCGTGGCGCGGGGCGGGCAGGGGATCACTGAACGGCATGTCCTGGTGCTTGATGAGGCCGGGCAATTGGGCAATCGTCAGGCACAACGATTGCTCGAAATCAGCAGGGTAACAGGCGCACGGCTGCTGTTCCTTGGAGACGAAAAACAGACCGGCGCGATCGAGCAGGGCAAACCCTTCTGGTTGATGCGAAGGTTGGGCTTGCCGACGGTTGAGTTGACACAAGCCGTTCGGCAGGAAACCAAATCGATCAAGGCCGCGGTCACCGCGGCCCGCGGAGGGAACTTTGCCGAGGCGCTGGCCAGGCTCGATAGTGTCAGCACGATCGACGACAGTGAAAAAATGGCCGAGCAGGCTGTCAATGCCTGGATACGGCTCAAATCGGAATCACGGGCTGGCACCAATATTCTTGTCCTCGACAATGCGACCCGGCTCATCATCAACAACAAGATTCGCGAAGCGCTGAAAGACGAGGGGCGCTTGGTGGCTGATGATAGCCGCCTTTCTATCCTCGCACCGGCGGGCCTCACCGATATCGAAAAGCATATGGCCCGCTTCTACGGAACGGGACAGGTGGTGCGCTTCGATCGGGACATCGCCGGCCTCGGTGTTGCGCGGCACGCCGATTATCGCGTCGCAGGGCTCGGACGTGAGGCCAATGGTCGGCAGGTCGTGCGTTTGGTCGACGGGCAAGGGCGCGTCGTTCGCTGGGACCCGCAGACGACGAAGGCCCGGTACATCAATGTGTTCAACCCTGAAGAACGGCACATTGCCGAGGGTGACCGGATCCAGTGGAGGCTCGTCAATCGCGAACTGGGCCTACGCAACGCCGAGCGCGGCACCGTGGAAAAACTTGATGGCCCGCTAGCGGCGATCCGCTGGGATCGGAACGGGCATGTGCAGCAGGTTAATCTGTCTGCACACCGGACTTGGGATCATGGCTATGCAGAAACCATATATTCAGCGCAATCCAAGACCTATCCGCGCGTATTCGTGCTGGCGCCGGTCGAATCTCCCTTGGTCAATGCCCAAAATTTCTACACTGCTATCACTCGCGCAGCCTTTGGCGCCAGACTCTGGACCAACAATGTCGAGGAACTGGTTGCCAAGCTTGAGCGCCAATCAGGTGAGAAGACGTCTTCGTCGGAAGGACTGGATCGGCTGAAGACTTACCGCGTAGATATATTCTCGAAACGCCGGGAAGGTCATCTGGCAGGTCTTAGGGCCGAGCAAGAGCGAGTCCGAACGGATCGACGCGATCGGGCGCTCGAGCGACAACTTCACTATCATGATCGCTCACCCCGTGGCGCGGCCGAGCATCTTGCCGAAGGTGCCCGCAGCATCGCGCAGCTTCTTGACAGCTTCCTTGAAAACATTCTCGACGGCGCACGCATGGACGCAAGCGCACCGAAAACCGGCATCGAACGGGAACACCAATTTCCTGCGCTCCGCCCCGGACCCTCTCATGGTCCCGAACGATGAGGTTACTGCCCATGTTTCCTTCCGTGTTCGATGTTCGTCATTGTCAGGGGCTCCCGCGTCATTGCGGGCGGCGGTGCCAGGCAAGGACGATAGCGTTGCAATTATGCAGACCCGATTGGCTACAACGGCCACAAATGCTCTATGCCCGCCTTAGGGCAATGGACCCGCCCGCGTTTCAGGAACTCCGACTGTTCGCCTTCGACCGGGCTAGTCGTATGGCGGTTCGCGACGACCGAAATACTGCGGACGCCGGGATTAACAATGCTAACTGCTTGATCCTAGCGATACGTCGCGGATGTGCCATCCTGCCTGACTATGTCCTGGCGCTCGATACAGTAGGTCATAGCCGGAGAAGACATGGCATCTCGGGGCCACCCGGACCTCACCGCCGGATATCCGTCAATCATAGCGGCACAAGCGATAAGGTTACAGAGCGAAGTACGCATGACGTGCTGACATGTGGCCAGATTCCGATATTTTACCGTGATCGGGCCAGTTCGATCAATACGCCCCGAAAACACTCCTGAAGGGTGGAATTATGTCACACGGCATCCCCAAGCTGTTATGTATCGCAGTCATCAGTATCGCATCGTATAACGCCTCTGCATTTGCAAAGCCCGCTGACGCAGAGGCCCTGCGAATTTCCTCCTGCATCCGGCAAGCCTCGCTTGGTCAGCCATGGTTGGAGAAAACGCTCTGGGGACTACGCGATCAGGAGGCAGGCTGGATCGGCGCTGAGGTTCGTAACCGCAATGGCTCTCAGGATCTGGGACCCCTACAAATCAACAGTTGGTGGATACCTCGCATCGCCACGCTTGTTGGGCGTTCGCCCGGCCATGTTCGATATTGGCTGCGTTTTGATCCCTGCTTCAACGCGGAGGCTGCACGGTGGATATTCTTGTCTGCCCTGCGCTCGACCGGCAATTACTGGAAGGCGATTGGCATCTATCACAGTCCGACGACGTGGCGGCAAACGCGCTATCTGAATTCCGTGGCTCGTCATATGCGGTCCAGGTATGGGGAGAACATATTTCTGCCCTGAGAAGCGATCGCTTTGAATTCGGCAATGTTGTTCCACAAGCCCTTTAAAGCTCGTGATCATGAGCGCCCTCATTACCGCAATGAAAGATTTGGCCGGACCAATGCTAACTGGCTAAAATGTACCTAATGCCTGGCTTCCATGATTTTGGGCCTGGTGACCTCGGTCGCGGCACCGTTTTTTAGGGCGGGCCTTGAACCTATACCGGGGTCAGCGGACGCTAGCGGATGTGAGCATCGGCAACCGTAATCCAAATTTTGACCTTTCTAACGGACGTGACCGCATCGTGCACGACTACGATCAATCACACTTTAAGATCTGGCTACGGGTAACCCTTTCAACGCGGCGACCAAGGCGCGAACCCGACCGCGCAATTCGATGATCGATTCCGCATCGATGTCGAGTCCGGCACCCAGCATTTCGGGCACCCGCGCGGCGGCGGATTTTAGGTCCCGCCCCTTCGGTGTCATATCGATCAATACCCGCCGCTCGTCGGTCGCGTCACGGGTCCGGCTTATCAGGCCCGCCCTTTCCATACGCTTGAGCAGCGGAGTCAGGGTGCCACTGTCGAGATGGAGCATGTCTCCTAGCGACCCGACGGTTTGCGGCGTGTGCTTCCACAAAACCAGCATGACCAGATATTGGGGATAGGTCAGTCCCAAATCCGCCAGAATGGGTCTATACAGGCGATTGAGCAGGTTCGACGCGGCATAAAGGGGAAAGCAGACCTGCCGGTCGAGATCGAGGGGATCCAAATCCGGCAGCGTCATGCCATTTCCTCTCAGTTCACCGACACCGCTATCGCAACATCGATATTATTCTTCACTGCGTTTGAATACGGGCATACGGCATGGGCTTTGGCCACCACATCTTCTGCCGTTGCCTGATCAACGCCTGTAATCGTCACATCTAGCGCCACCGTCAAGGCAAAGCCGCCTGTTCCGTTCGGCTGCATCCCGACATCGGCTACAACAACGATATCCTTGTCCTTCACCTTTTCAGATGTCGCGCGAGTCACATGAATTACGGCATTGCCAAAACATGCCGCATAGCCGGCCGCGAACAATTGCTCCGGATTAGTGGCGCCGCCCTTTCCACCCAACGCCTTCGGAAGGGCCAGCGGCTGGTCGAGCAGGCCATCGGCGCTTTTCACGGTCCCGGAACGTCCGCCGACTGCGGTCACTTTAGTGCTGTAGAGCAGACTCATTAATCTATCCTCACGATCAAATCTCATTCTAATATATTGTGCACAATATAGTTGGTCAATGCCAGGGAACGCATATCGGAAATCCACGGCCAAAAGCCTCGATGCGAAGCCACAATGGTTGACATTCGGACAAAATAGTCCGCTTATGGTCATGTGACCAACGATCGGACCGACGCGAGACGACATCGCCAGGCACTGCTCCAGGCTGCCTCCGCAATCTTCCTGGAACATGGCATCACCGCGCCGCTCGATCTGGTCGTCACGCGCGCCGGGGTCGGGCGCGCAACGCTTTATCGCCATTTCCCCGATCGGGTTGAACTGGTTCTTGCTCTCGTGGACCAGTCGCTCGACGCACTCGACGCCTTGGCGGCAGCTATTCCTCACGATCGCACCACGTTTCGGGTTCTGCTGCTGCATCTGGCTGATATCCTTGCGAAGGATCCCTCTCTGGCGGACTTCTGGCGGGTCATCCCCTCCGACAATGCCCAGCGGATATGCCAGCTTAAACGCTTCCGGCTCTTGTTCGACCGGGCAGTAGGCGACGCTATCAAAGGAGGCATGCTGCGCGGCGACTTCAGGTCCGACGACATGCTGTTGGTTGGCGGGATGCTTGGGGCCGTTGCACGAGAACCTGATGCCGGCAAACGCCGGGCCATGGCCGCCCGTCTGGTCGATCTGCTGGTCTCCGGGTTGCAACCAGCCGATGCCGGCACGTCACGATGACGACGCCGCTTGAACCCATCCCTAACTGGAGCGACGATGAAAAGCCGTCGATGCCGGGGTCGCCATCCACGCCGCGCCACAGCGGGCCGGTCCGTGTCGCCTATATCGCCACCGCGCTGCTGCTGGGGATCACAGGCGGACTTGGCAACGCGCTCATCAGCGCCAACCTGCCCAGCATCCAGGGCGAACTCGGCCTGACACCGATCGAGGCGGCCTGGCTGCCCGCAGCCTATCTGATGGTCAATGTCTCGACCAGCCTGCTATTATTCAAGTTCCGCCAGCAATTCGGCCTGCGCCTGTTCGCGGAGATCGGCCTGCCGCTCTATGCCGCGGTCACTATCCTGCATATGTTCGCCGACAGCTACGCCATGGCGCTGCTGGTGCGCGCGGTCAGCGGATTTGCCGGCGCCACAATCAGCACGCTGGCCATTTTCTACACGTTGCAGGCCTTTCCCAAGGCGAAGCTGGGGCAAGGTCTGGTCATCGGCCTTGGCATTTCCCAGTTGGCGACCCCGCTGGCCTGGCTATTGTCCCCAGCTTTGCTCGATCTTGGCGAATGGCGGACGCTTTACCTGTTTGAATCGGGGCTGGCATTATGCTGCCTCGCCGCCGTGGTGACGCTGAAGCTGCCGCCTGGCATTCGCATCAAGGTGTTCGAGGGCCGCGACTTCCTGACGTTCCTGTTACTTGCTCCTGCCTTGGCGCTGATCGTGGCCGTGCTGGCGCAGGGACGCACCCAATGGTGGACGTCCCAGCCATGGATCGCCGCTGCGCTGATCGTTGCGATCATCCTACTCATGGCGAGCATATTTGTCGAGCATCATCGCGCCAATCCGATGATCCAGACGCGCTGGTTGGGCACAGCATCCACCATACGTTTTGCGATCGGCGCGATGGGCATCCGTTTCCTGCTGTCGGAACAAACCTATGGCGCGACCGGCCTGCTACGCGCGCTGGGCATGGGACCGGACCAGTTGCAGCCGCTTTATGCCGTCATGCTACTGGGTCTGGTGGCGGGGATCGGCGCAAGCGCGCAGACTTTCAATCAGAAAACCGTCATTCCGCAAATCTTGCTCTCCGTAGTGCTGATCGCGATCGGCAGCTTTCTGGATTGGAACGCCACCAGCCTAACCCGCCCGCATGATATGTTTCTCAGCCAGCTCCTGTTGTCCTGCGGGGCGGGGCTGTTCATGGGACCGTTGCTGTTGGTGGGCGTGATGAGCGCGCTGAAGAATGGTCCCAATTATATTGTCAGTTTCGCTGTATTGTTCGGCGTGAGCCAATCGATTGGCGGGCTGGCCGGCCCCGCTGCGCTCGGCACGTTCCAGCAGTTTCGACAGCATGAATATTCCGCCGCGATCAACGCGGGCGTGGACCCGACCAACGGCGTCGTCGCCCAGCGGCTTGAGATGCAAGGTCAGGTCTATGGCCGGGTAATGACCGATCCCGTGCTGCGGCAAGCGCAAGGGGTCGCGCAATTGGCCCAGATATCCACGCGCGAAGCGCAAGTGCGCGCGTTTAACGACGTGTTCTTGCTGACCGGCCTGCTCGCGCTGCTGCTGCTCAGCTGGTCGCTGTTCCACGTCATCCGCCTCGCCGTGGCGGCAAAGAACAACCCGCCCGCTCCGTCCGGTCCGCAGACCGGCGGGGGGGTCTCGATCTGATGGAAAACCGGAAAATGGCATACGAACCAATCATCCGCGACGATCGCCCGGTCGATGAAACGCCAAAGCTCGACCTGGTGGACCCCAATGGCAACCCGCTGGGGGCAACCGAAGGCGCATCCGATGCAGAACCGCCCAAAACCATCAAGCCCCGGCGCAGGACTGTCTTCATCATGGCGGGCGTCGCGTTGATCGGTATATTGTTTATCCTGTCCGCCTGGCGCATTTGGCCGTTCACCAGCAGCATCGTGACGACGGAAAACAGCTATGTGCGCGGCCAGATCACGGTGATGGCGCCGCAGGTCAACGGCTATGTCGCGCAGGTTCTGGTGCGCGATTTCCAGCATGTCCGCGCCGGGCAACCGCTGGTGCGGATCGACGACCGCATCTATCGCCAGCAACTTGTACAGGCCGAGGGGCAGCTCGATGCGGCCAGGGCGGAACTGGCCAACGCCGCACAGACGCTGGCCCAGAATCAGGCCGACATAGAGGCGCGCCGCGCCGACCTTTTTGCCGCGCAGGCGGAGCGCGATCGAGCGGGATCGGACGAGGAGCGGGTCAACGACTTGGCCCTGCGCGGATCGGTATCGTTACGAGAGCGCGACCAGATCCGCGCGACCGCGCGATCAGGCGCCGCCAATGTGCTCAAGGCGCGCGCCGCTATCCGCATAGCGGAGGAAAGCGCAAAGGCGACGTCGGTGTCGCGGCTGGGGCTGGAGGCGCAGGTCAAGACCGCAACAGCGCAGCGCGACCTTGCCGGGATCAACCTTGCCAACACCGTCATTCACGCCCCCAAGGACGGGCAGTTGAGCGAAGCCAGCGTGCGGCAGGGACAATATGTCGCGGCGGGATCGCAACTGCTGTTCCTAGTGCCCGACAGCCTGTGGGTAGTGGCGAATTTCAAGGAAACCCAGACCCGCAACATCCGCCCCGGCCAGGTCGCGACCTTCAAGGTCGATGCGCTGGGAGAAACGCTGAAAGGGCATGTCGAGGGCTTCGCTCCGGCAACGGGTTCGGAATTCAGTGTTTTGCGTCCCGACAATGCCAGCGGCAACTTCACCAAGGTCGTCCAGCGCATCCCGATCCGCATCAGCATCGACCCCGGCCAGCCGCTCGCCAACCGGCTGCGGCCCGGCATGTCGGTCGTGACGCGGGTCGAAACCGCTGGGGCGACCGGCACAGGCAGCGTGCGATGAAGGGGCGTTGTCTGGCGCTTGCAGGTGCAGCGACCCTGCTTTCGGGATGTATGCCCGCGGATGTGCGCCCGCCGGCCTCCGCTACGGTCGTAGCGCCTGCCGCATGGCGCGACGGGGTCGCAGTTGCGGGATCCATCGCCCCCGACTGGTGGCGTGCGTTCGGCGATCCGGTCCTGGATCGGCTGATCGAGGATGCGCTCGCCCGCAACACCGACATACTCGTCGCCGCCGCCCGCGTGCAGGAGGCACAGGCCGACATCCGCACAGCGCGATCGGCAATGCTGCCTGCGGTCGATGCCGTTGGAGCAGGCCAATATGCGCGCGCGCCGGGTGTATCGGGCCTGGCCACCAGCAAGGCGTTGCAACCGGAATTGCAGGCCAGTTGGCAAGTCGACCTGTTCGGGCGGCTGTCGCGCCTGACCGATGCCGCCCGGCTGCGCTATGTCGCCAGCCAGGCGGATCGCGATGCCATGGCCCTGTCCGTCGCCGCGCAGGTGGTGCAGGGCTATATCGGGCTGCTGGCGCTCGACGCGCAATTGTTCGTGTCGCGGGAAACGGTGACGTCACGCAAAGAAGCCTTGCGCCTGGCGACCGATCAGGCATCGGTCGGGTATATCTCGCAGTTCGAACTGACCCAGGCGCAATCGGAATATCAGGCCGTCGAACAGGCCATTCCGCAAATCAGACTGGCGTTGAGCGCGCAGGAGAATGCCCTACGGCGGCTGGTTGGTGATCTGCCCGGACCTGTGGCGCGCCATCGCAGCCTGATCGATTTTCCCGTGCCAGCCGTACCCGCCACCTTGCCGTCCGACCTGCTGCGCCGTCGTCCCGACATAGCCAGCGCGGAACTGGCGATCGCTGCCGCCGACGCCAGGCTGGCGGCCGACCGCACCGCATTCCTACCGCAGGTCGCGCTGTCCGCCAGCCTCGGGCAGTTGCTGGTCAATGCGAGCGATTATGACCCGGTCACGATCTGGAGCCTCGGCGGCAGCATCCTGGCCCCGATCTTTTCGGGCGGCAGGCTGACGGCGCAGGTCGCCACCGCCACCGCGCAGCGCGATCAGGCCGCCTTTGCCTATCGCGGCGCGGCGCTCGCCGCGTTCGAGGAAGTCGAAACCGCGCTGACCGGAGTCTTGCGCTATGCCGAACAGATCGACCGGCTGCACAACCGGCGCACGATTCTCAAACGCTCGGTCGCGCTGGCGACGGATCGCTATCAGGGTGGTTACGCGGCCTATATCGAGCAACTCGACGCCCAGCGAAATCTCTATGCGACAGAACTCGATGCGATCAGCGTGCGACAGCGCCAGCTGGAAAATATCATAACGCTCTACCGGGCGCTGGGCGGCGGCTGGTCCGGTGGACAAACTCGAGGACGATGATCGCCATACTTTTATTCGAGATACGGTATGACAGGCTGGCATATGCCAATTAGTCTCTGCCATCGATTGTCAATCGGCATCCAAACGGGGCTCTGACGCAGATTTGATGTAGCGCGCGGTAGTGCCCCGATCAGCCTTGCTTGGAGGAGGTCCAGCTTTCCTCGGCCATACATCTGACGTTTGACGAGTTTGAGCTTGATGATTTGCCCTTCGGTTTGGCCGTTGGACCAGTGCGACACGATCGCCGCGCGGACAGCGGCGATATCCTTGACTATGCCACTGGCGAACGAAGCGACAAGGCTGACGCGTGCGCGCTCGATCCACGGATCGAGATCGGCTTCTGCCTGACGACGGATCATCGCATGGAAACCCTCAACAATTTCGCGCGCTTCAACGAGTGAGGGCACACCGGTTTCCACGGCGGCGACCGTCACTGTTTCTGATTTTGACAAATCGTCGCGGCCGATCGTGAGCATGCGCGCGATGGTTCTGGCGGAGGGTAGGCGGTGCAATGTGTCGGCATCGACCTTTTCCGCCCGGCGTCGGCGTGTCGCCCATTCGGTCACAACACGCAGTGAGCCGCGAAAGCCCTGCGTCTGCAACGAACGCCAGAGTGCCGCACCGTTGTGCCGACCTTTCGCCCATTGTCGATCGAACCACGGCAGGCCAAGGTTCGAGAGATGTTTCGCGCGTTCTGAATACGTCGCTTCGTTCGCCACGCAGAACGCGCCGAACCACACCCCGGCTGTGGCCGGTACGCCGCACGATGTCCTTTATGGCGAAGCCCTCGTTGCCGAGGCCAAAAATCGCAGCGTTGATGTCCGCGCGGTGCAGATATCCTTCATACTGCAGGCGTTCAGCGGTGGTCAGCAGTTCGGGATTTTTGGTCATCGCACCAACTGCGCGGCGGATCTCCCGCATCGACCTGCGGACTGCATCGAGGAAAGCGCCGGTTGCATTCTCCATCAGATGCCAACGGTCGGCGACCTGAACCGCGTTAGGGAGGGCTTTGGCTGTCGCTCGCGCGTAGGCCCCTTCACGATCAAGGGCGACGATGGCGATCTGTAGTTGCCGTGCAAGCCAGGCCTGAGCAGTGACAGGCTCACGGTCTGGCAATAGGCTGACGGGAAAGCGGCGCTCCAGATCGCAGATGATGGCGCCGTACCGCTGGACAACAGCATCGCCGGACGACGCGAAGCAGGATGTCGTTGCTGACAGGCAACCTGACGCGCCGCGCAAGACTTGCGCCAGGCCTTCCGCCTAGGGGGAGACCAAGATGATGAACGAGACCATCAAGGCGACCGGTACGCCGTGCCCAAGGGGCAAGAACACCGTCGGCAAAGCGTTCGGTGAAAATGCTCTGCCCACCATCCAACGGCTTTGCAGCGAAAGCGGCGAACAGTGGCCACCAATTTTACAGCCCGTCCGGCGAGGGGTAAGTCCCCGATGCGACGACAATAACGGCTATGAACCCAAAGAACTTAGGGTTCCGCAGCTCGGGCAGTGGCTTTCCCGAAGCGTACTGCGAACGAGGATGGTCGTACCGTCGGCGCCTGTCGAAGCACTAACAACCGCAAAGCCAGGCGGGACCATCGATGATGGATGAAGCGCTTTGTGCATGGCATTGCTCCCAGCGTGGAAACTGCCGCCATTGAAGACCACAATTGGATCAAAATTGAGTCAGAGCCCTTTTTGCACGCCGATCCACAGGCTCTGCTTTGAATGCTGATCCGCAGTCTCAACCGGATCCGGTTGAAATCTTTGCAATGTTAACTTTCCTAAACTTTATCAGATAGTAACTGTACAAAGAGGGGTCTTCCCCTTCGGTGCGGAACCGTGCCCGACGTCAATTAGCAGGAGAAGTTTTTTTGCGCAAAGGGTCCTGTTCAAGTGGACAAAATCGTTGCGGCTTCCTGCAAAGCGGGCAGTACCATGTCGCGCAGGTCGACCACACTTTTGCGCGCTGCTGCAGTGCCGACATTCAAGGCGGCAACGACCTTGCCATGGCGAGCGACTGGTACGGCGATCGAGCGCAAACCGACTTCCAGTTCCTCATCCACCACCGCGTAGCCACGGCTGGCGACCCCGCTGAGTTCGATCAGCAGTTCGGCGCGGTCCACGATCGTCTTGGCCGTGAATTTCTCGCGTGTCGTCCGGGCAAGATAGGCTTCCTGCACCGCATGGGGCTGCCCGGCCAGCAAGACCCGGCCCATCGATGTGGCGTGCAATGGCAACCGGCTGCCGACCCGTAGATTGATCGACATGATCCGTATGGCCTCGGCCCGTGACATGTAGAGAAGCTGATCATCCTCCATCACGCCCAGCGAGCAGGATTCGTGCAACGAATCGCGCAGCGTATCCAGCAGCGGCTGGGCGCGCGCCGCAAGCGCATTGAGCGATAGATAGGGGTGGCCCAGCGAAAGCGCCTGCCGCCTGACCGCATAGCCTCGCTCGTCCTGTCCGACATATCCCAGCAGCAAGAGGGTATGAAGGCATCGCCGCACCGACGCGCGGCTGAGGCCGGTCAGGCGGCCGACTTGCGCGATGGTGACCGGCTGTTCGGCCTCTGCCACGCATTTCATGACCGCCAACCCGCGCGCCAACGACGTCATGAAATCGGGATCGCCGGGTCTGTCATAGATGTTTGATTCAGGCACTTGCGCATCCGTTTTGTGGCCGATTATCGCACAATAGTGCGATAATCGATTGACTCAAGCCCCCATTGCGAAAAGACGGGAGCCAGCATCAGGAGATGAGCGTGATCGACAAAAGCGTGGGAACAGCGGCCTTGGCGGTGGATGGCATCGGCGACGGTGCGTCGGTGATGATCGGCGGCTTCGGCACGGCCGGTATGCCCGATCAGTTGATCGACGCGCTGATCGCGCGCCAGGTCGGCGACCTGACGATCATCAACAATAATGCGGGCAATGGCGAGACGGGCGTGGCCGCGCTGATTAAGGCGGGGCGGGTGCGCAAGATCATCTGCTCCTTCCCGCGCCAGTCGGATTCCCATCATTTCGACGCGGCCTATCGCGCCGGTCAGATCGAACTGGAACTCGTGCCGCAAGGCAATCTGGCCGCGCGCATCCAGGCGGCGGGTGCTGGCCTGGGCGCCATCTTCACGCCGACCGGCTTTGGCACGCTGTTGGGGGAGGGGAAGGAAAACCGCGAGATAGATGGCGTCCACCATGTCCTCGAATATCCGATCTGCGCCGATTTCGCTCTGATAAAGGCGGCACGCGGCGATCGCTGGGGCAATCTGGTTTATCGTAAAACCGCGCGCAACTTTGGTCCCATCATGGCGATGGCCGCCAAAACGACGATCGCCCAGGTGACCGACATCGTGCCACTGGGCGCGATCGATGCGGAGGTCGTGGTGACGCCCGGCATCTTCGTGCAGCGCCTTGTCCAGATCACATCCGCCACGCTGGCGGCAGCAGCCTGAAAGGAGACGCGCGTGACGAACCGTTTGACCCGCGATCAAATCGCCCACCGGTAAGGTCGTCCTCATCACAGGCGCGGCGTCCGGAATCGGCCGGGCGACCGCGATAGCATTCGTGGAACAAGGCGCCCGCATCGTCATCGGCGACGTCAGCGATGGCGCCGCCGAAACCGTGGCCCAATTGCAGGCACTGGGCGGCGATGCACTGTTCGTGCGCACAGACGTTAGCGACCCGGCATCGGTGCAGGCGCTTGTCCAAACGACCGTCGCCCATTTCGGTCGCCTGGACTGCGCCTTCAACAATGCCGGTATGCTGCCGCCCAGCAAAGATCTGGCGGATATGTCCGTCGAGGAATTCGACAAGGTCATCGCTATCGACCTTAGGGGCGTGTTTCTTTGCCTGAAATATCAGATCCAGCATATGTTGACGGTTGGCGGCGGATCGATCGTCAATACCGCATCGGTTGCTGGCCTGGTCGCCGATCCGCAGATGGCGCCCTATGTCGCCGCCAAACATGGCGTCATCGGCCTGACCAAGGCGGCGGCGCTCGATTACGCAACCCGGGGCATTCGCGTCAACGCCCTTGCGCCGGGACTGGTGGCGACGACCATGACCAAAAGATGGCTCGCCAATCCTGCGTTCAAGACGGCGTTGCTCGCCAACAGCCCGATCGGCCGTCCGGCAGAGCCAGAAGAACTGGCCGGCATGGTCCTGTTCCTCAATTCGCCCTCGGCATCGTTCATCACGGGGCAGACATTCACGGTCGATGGCGCCCAGACCGCCCATTGATCAATCTAGGTTGACCAAGCTTTAAATGAAAAAGGCAACGCGTTTGAGGCTCGCAGAAAACTAGAATTTGGCAACTACGCAAGGGTTGCTGAGCAGCTTGAGGCAAAGATCGGTTGGCTCATAACGGGTGGTATCGGAAAAAAGGAATAAAAAGGCCATAACGAAACTGACGGTACAAAAACAAACGACGTGCACGACATAAAGTTGGAGACTCATCCATGAATATCGATCTCACTGGTAAAATTGCTATCGTCACCGGCTCGACAGAGGGCATCGGTTTCGCGATCGCCAAAGGACTGACGGACGCGGGAGCGATTGTGGTGATCAACGGCCGCACCGACGCTAAGGTCGACACCGCAGTCGCCCGTCTTGGCGGACACGCACGCGGTGTCGCGGCAGATCTCGGGACCAGCGACGGTCATGCTGTCCTCATCGCTGCCGAGCCTAAGGCCGACATCGTCGTAAGCAATCTCGGCATCTTCCAGCCCACCGATTTCTTCGACACTGACGATGCGGCGTGGGACCGGCACTGGCAGGTCAACGTGATGGCCGGGGTTCGGTTGGCGCGTAGCTATTTACCCGGCATGGAGGCGCAAGGCTGGGGGCGGTTCCTACTGCTCGGGTCCGAATCGTCTTTCAACATTCCGGTCGAGATGATCCACTATGGCGTGACCAAGACTGCCGATGTCGCGCTCGCTCGAGGCCTTGCCAAACGCATGGCCGGAACCGGAGTGACGGTGAACTCCGTTTTGCCGGGTCCGACCCTCTCCGATGGGATGACCGCGATGCTCGAAAAGGAACTTGCTGTTGGCGACCGCTCAATGGGCGAAATCGCTTCCGATTTCGTGACGACCCACCGGCCGAGTTCGATCATCCGTCGCGCCGCGAGCGTTGAAGAGGTTGCAAACATGGTGGTCTATCTCGCATCCCCGCAAGCGTCCGCCACGACCGGTGCCTCGGTCCGCGTGGATGGTGGAGTAATCGATACGCTGTAAGGAAATATGCCGGTGGGATTCGGTCGTGATCGGCTCCACCCGCATCAAGGGCCACCGTTCGGCGGCGGAAGCAAAAGAGTGACCGTTAATTAGGGCATCGGGACTTCGTGTAGCGACCACACAAGCAAGATCCACGGCCTGACCGATGCCGCCGGATGCCCCGCGCTTCTTGTTCATCTCACCAAGCCACTCAAGCGACATGACTATGGTGCTAGCACTGATCGAGGCGGCAGAGGGTGACTTTGATACGCTGATCGCCGACCGCGGATGTATGGGTCCCGCTTCGACGCTTATCCGGCACATCTGCCGGTACCGCAGCGAGCCCTGCGCGGATCGCATCCTCCTGGGCTTCCAGCTCTAAAAGCTCATCGACAAGCCCGCGTGTGCCCCTGCCTTCTTTCGCGAGTGTCACAAGGCCCTTGATCGCCTTGAGGACTTTCTGCAGGTCCGTTCGATCGGCGACTTCCGACGCACGTCGCTGGTGGTTGATGCGGTTGCTCTCCTGGCATAGGTCCGAATGGCCTCCGCCGCGACCTCGGGGGTCATCATCCGATCGCGCAGACCATCAAGGACGTGCGCTTCGAGTTTGTCGCGCGTGATGCTGTGCCCGTTCGCGCAGCTTTTCGTATCAACAAGGTTCGAATAGGCAAACCGCCCCTACCCGCGAAGAGAATAAGGACCGCCGCAGCAGCCGCAGTAAACCAAGCCGGAGAGAAGGCTTTTCGGGCGATGCGTGCGATTAAGAGCTGTATGGGCGGAGCGTGTTGCCTTGATGACGTCGGCATATTGGATCGCGATATTCTCCTGCCTTGCCTTCACGGCCTGCCAGAGTTCTTCATCGACGATCCGCAGGAACCTCGATCACTATCCATTCGGATCGGGGATTGATGCGGAAGACCCGCTTGCCGGCTTGCGGGTTCTTCAGATAGCGCAGGCGTTTCCACACGAGCTTGCCGATGTAAAGTTCATTGTTGAGCAGGCCGGTGCCGCGCCTGGCATGGCCACAGATCGTGGTTGAGGTCCACAGCTTGCCGGTCGGCGCTGCAATTCCTGTCTCATTCAGGCGGCAGGCAATTACGTGTGGGCTGAGTCCGTTGGCGAACTGTCGGAAAACCCGGCGAATGACTTCAGCTGCGGCAGCATAGATGCTCCGCTCACTGTGGACTGGTTCGCCTTCGCTGGAGAAGCGCCGCACGACGTCGTGGCCGGAGCAAGCCCGCCGCCCGATTTGCCCTTCTCGACTCGGCCGCGCAGACCGCGAAGGATCTTATTCGCGAGATCCTTGAGGAACAGGGCGTTCATCGTGCCTTTGAGGCCGACATGCAGTTCGGAAACTTCGCCCTCTTATTAATAACGACAAGGACATGGAGAGGCCCCCGATCGGGGCCTCTCCATATCGTCAGGCCCACATCAACAGTGGCCTGCTTTTACTCCGCCCCGATGGCCTGGAATCTGACCGCTGTTGACACGCCGCTTTTTCTCTAACGAAATGATGTAATGCGGCCGGATCGGCGGTTGTATCTTTGGGCGGGCAGTGGCCTCATACGGCGGGCCGTTTTGCGGCAAGAACAACGACTTTTCCGACTGTCTGCTTTGAAGCCTGCCGTTGATAGGCCGAAACTTAACGTCCAGGTCGTTGTGGTTGACGTCGCGCAGGGTGTGATCCCTGGTTATAGATTGGCGAATGCGCTTTCCGCTGATGCCCGCCGAGCCGAGGCCGATCTGAAGCCCATCTATGAAAATGGCAAGTGACCAGCATCCCGCCATTATTAACCGACAAAGGCTCGTTCGATCACATAATCGCCCGGCTTCGCGTTGGAGCCTTCGATAAAGCCACGCGCATCCAACAGGTGAGCGATATCCTTGATCATGGCCATGCCGCCACATAGCATGATGCGATCGGTCTGGACCGAGAGCGGCGCACCACTCAGTCCAGCCTGCGCGAACAGGCTGCCATCTTCGATCATCGTTGTGATACGCGCGTTGCAGGTAAAGGCTTCGCGCGTCACCGTGGGCAGATAGGATAGTTGCGCCATTGCCGGTTCCGATACCAGCGGATCATCCCGCAGGCCGGATTCTAGCTCCGCACGAAACGCCAGGTCGCTTGCCTGCCTGACGCTGTGGACGACGATCACGCGCTCATAGCGTTCATAGACGTCGGGGTCGCGGATCAGGCTGAGGAACGGTGCCAGCCCGGTGCCGCTCGACAGCAGCAACAGCCGATTGCCGGGCAACAGCGCGTCGGTCACCAAAGTACCGGTGGGTTTGCGCCCAAGATATATCTGGTCACCGGGCCGGATATTCTGCAATCGCGACGTCAGGGGGCCGTCCTCCACCTTGATCGACAGGAATTCCAGTTCCTCGGCATAGGCAGGGCTGGCAACTGAATAGGCGCGCAACAGCGGCTTGCCGCCGTCGCCCGTCAGTCCAATCATGGCAAACTCGCCGGACCGAAACCGAAAGCTCGCCGGGCGTGTCACCGAAAAGCTGAACAACCGGTCGTTCCAATGGCGGACTTTCAGGACAGTCTCGACCGACAGGGCGCTGGTCGCGGTCAGTTCTATCTTGTCGCTGTGTATCGCGAGTTGGTCCGCGGCGGTCATGCCGACATCGCCGGATGGAAATAGCGGGCCAGGAAGGTGCCGTCCTCGCCGAAATGATATGTCTCAAGGCTGTGCACTGTGACGGGATGGCCATTCATCATGCCTTCGTTCCTTACGCAGGCCGCGGCCTCATGCCCGTTCACGATCAGTTCGACAAATGTCAGCTTCCAGCCAACATAGCGGTCGAACAATTCCCCGATCAGGTGCAGCCCCTCCTGACGATCGCTACCCACCGGGTCATCGATCAGCAGCCCGCCTGGCGCGATGTCACGGTAGGCGGCGATGAAGTCGTCACGCCGACCCTGATTGAACATATCAAGTTGATGCCGGAGAAATGCTTCGATCCGGTCTGCGTCGAGCGTTGCCATGTGCATGTCCTTTTTAGCGGCCCGCAGCCGCTGTTCTGATTGCTGGAACGATCTCTGACCATGGGAGAAAGGGCGGGCAAGGCGACAGGCTATCGCCGGAATGCAATAGGCTATCGTTTCGCAACAATCATGTGACGCGGAAGCGGCGCGGCTATCGCCGACCCGCGTTTCACTATCGATGAACCGTGCCACCCTTTCCTAAGGTAGGTTGTCATCCCATCGAAATGTCGCCTGTCCGCAATCAATAAAGATATGTGGGAGAGAATGATGATAACGTCCAAACTGATGGTGGCGACGATGCTGTCGGGCCTGCCTGTCGCGATGGCTCAGCCCGCGCGGGGGCAAGTCGCACCACAGGAAGCGGCGCAGGAACAGTTCAGCGGCATTCAGGATATCGTCGTCACCGCGCGGCGGACCGAGGAAAGCCTGCAAACCACCCCGCTGGCCGTCACGGCATTGGGCGATGTCGCGATTCAGCGCGCGCAGATCGTCAGCGTGCAGGACGTGCAGCGTGTCGCGCCCAGCGTCGTCATATCGACCGGCTCTGCCTCGACGTCCGGCTTCGCATTCGTGTCGATCCGCGGCCAGGGCAATCTCCAGCCGCTGATCGCCAACGATCCGGCGGTCGCGACCTATATCGACGGCGTTTATATCGCACGGCCTTCGCAGGGCCTGACCGATCTGCACGATCTCCAGCGTCTCGAAGTGCTGCGTGGTCCGCAGGGCACGCTGTTTGGGCGCAACACGACGGGCGGCGCGATCAACATTCTGTCCAAGGATCCTGTCGATCGGCTGGAAGGCAGCCTGAAGGGCGAAGTCGGCAACTATGCCTATCGGGATGTCGAAGCCGTTTTGAACGTGCCGCTGGCAGAGGGCCTGGCCGCGCGTGTCGTCTATGATTTCCATGATCGCAACGGCTATGGCAACAATGCCCGGCTGAACCGCGACGTGGGCGATCAGAAAAGCTACTTCCTGCGCGGCAAGCTGAAATATGAAAGAGACGGGTTCGACGTTACCCTGAGCGGCGATTACAACAAGATCACGGACATGGGCCAGCTTGCCCAGACCGCCGGGTTCAATCCGCTGTCGTTTCAGGGGCCGTTGGCAGCCTTTGCACCCGGACTGGCCAGCGCGATCCATACGAAGGACAATTGGTACACGACCTATGCAGGTGGGCTTGTGCGGCCCACGACCAACCCGACCTTCGCGACGCTACCTGCCGACATCCAGGCGAGATACAGCCAGTTGCCGTTCGACAGGCTGGTTGCCTATGGCTTTTCCGGTGTCGTCAACATCGACATCGGCGCGCATAAGCTCAAGTCGATCACCGCCTATCGCTATTCGGATTCCGACGGTCTGATCGACCTTGATGGATCGCCATCCCCCGTCCTTGCCGTGTTCGGCGGCGCGCATTCGGAATCCTATTCGCAGGAACTTCAGCTATCCGGCAACATCACGGACAAACTGAGCTATATTCTGGGCGGCTACGCCTCGCGCGAAACAGGCTTTGAATATTCCCAATCGCAGATTTTCGGCGGGTTGATCCGCAACAGCTTCGGCGACGCGAAGAATACGACCAAGGGTGCCTATGCGCAGCTCTATTATAATCTGACCGACAGCGTGCGTGCAGTGGGCGGCTTTCGCTACACGTGGGACGGGCGGGAGGTTGTCCTGCACAACCAGCAGGTGCTCGGCCTCGCCCCTAACGCGCCCGTCGCGGGCACGCCGTTCGGCGTGAACTGCAATCTGGTCAATCCAGACCAGACGCCCACGGCCACGCAATGCAACCAGACCCAGTCGAAAAATTTCTCCTATCCCGCCTGGAACCTGGGTCTGGACTGGCAGGCGAGCGAGGACATCTTCCTCTACGTGGCCACGCGCGGCGCGGCTAAGGCGGGCGGCTTCAATATACGTGCCGGGTCGCTTCCCGCCTTCTCGCCGGAAAAGGTCAAGGACGTCGAAGGCGGCATCAAGGCGAGCTGGTTCGATAATCGGCTGCGCACCAACGTCGCGCTGTTCCACACCTGGAAAAGCAATGCGCAGGTGATCGTCAATGCCGTTGCACCTGGCGTGGGCGTCACCCAATATACCCAGAATAACGGCGATACCCGCGTCTGGGGGGCTGAGTTTGAGGTCGTGGCGGCACCATGGTCGGGCATGGAGATTTCGGGCAATCTCTCGCTGCTCAATGGCAAATATAAGGCCGGGAGCATTTCCGAAGTGCAGCGGATCACCAGCGCCACGCCGCTGACCGGATGCGCCGCCGCGCCGCCGACCGCCGCTGGCGTTCCGCGTTACGACTGCACGGTTGACCTCAGCGGTCGCGCGCTGACGCAACTTCCCAAGATCCAGTTTAGCATCGGCGCGACGCAGACCATCGCCCTGTCGACTGGCGACCTGATCCTGCACGTCAATTACGCCTATGTCGGCAAGCAGCATTTCAATCCGGTGATAGCTTCGGACGAGCAGACCGCCGCAGTCAAGGCTGCCTATGCCCAGGAAAATGCGTTGGGTGAAACGGCAGGATATGGCCTGCTCAACGGCCGCATCGCCTATCAGCTCAAAGATCCGAATATCGAACTCTATGTCTATGGTCGCAACCTGACGGCGAAGAAATATCTCAGCCGTCGCTTTTCCGATCTCTACCAGACCGGTGGGCTGGGGGTTGCGGTCGACTATGCGGGTGACCCCCGCGTGGTCGGGATTGGTATGCGCTATCGCTTCGGCGGACAGTAAGCGTGCCCGATCGAAACTTGGGCAAGAAAGGCTGCTAGTGATCGACCTTCCCGACAATGTGCCACGCCAACTCGTCATGCCCTTTGCCCTAACGCCTCGTCGGGCGACGACGGTCAATCCCTATACCGACATCATTCCCAGACTGCATGAAGGCCCGCCGATCTTCTACGGCACCGACGTGTTTCCTGGGCGTCAGCCGGGCTGGGTGGTGCGGCGCGCGGAAGACCTGCGGAAAATCTACGCCGATACCGACAGTTTCGGCAAACGCGGCAATACCGGCTTTGCTGCCGGGATCGGCGAAAGCTGGGACATCATCCCGACCGAACTTGACCCGCCGCGACACACCGGCTTTCGCAATGCGCTCAATCCCGTCTTTTCGCCCAAGCGGATGGGCGAACTGGACGGCAAGGTCCGCCTGCGCGCGCGAGAATATATCGACAAGTTCAAAGACCGGGGGGAATGCGATTTCATCCGGGATTTCGCCATCCCTTTCCCGGTGTCGATCTTCCTCGATCTGCTCGACCTGCCGCAGGAGGAGATGCAGCAGTTTCTCGATTGGGAATTTTCCTTGTTGCATACCGACGACATGGAAGACCGCGTCAAGGGCACGCGCGCGGTGAAGGCCTATCTGCTCAACGCCATCGAAGATCGTCGCAAAAAGCCCGGCGACGACCTGATCAGCATCGCGCTCCAACTGGAATATGAGGGGCGCAAATGGACGCCTGAAGAAGTGTTCGGCCATTGCTTCAACCTGTATCTTGGCGGACTAGATACAGTGTCGGCGAATATCGGCCTGCATTTCCAGCATCTGGCGACCCATCCGGCCGATCAGGACGCTCTGCGGCAAAATCCGGCGAGTGCCACCGTAGCCATTGAGGAGTTGCTGCGCGCTTATGCCGCTGTCACGACATTCCGCATCTGCACCAAAGACGTGATGCTGCACGATGTCACGATCCGCGCGGGTGACCGGGTTGCGATGTCGACCCCATTGGGATCGAACGATCCCGAAGCGTTCGAGGCCCCGACGCAAATTCGCTTCGATCGCCGCCCTTCGCATCTGACCTTCGGCTATGGCCCACATCGCTGCCTCGGCGCACATCTCGCCCGGCGCGAGCTACAGATCGCTATGCAGGAAATGCTTAACACCCTGCCCGCTTTTACAGTGCAACCGGGGTTCGATGTGCCCTTCTATCTCAGTAACATCATCCATGTGGAATCGCTTCCACTGGTCTGGGCCAGATAGAGGTATGGCGCGCTCAGCGATAGCGTCTTTGCAACCAGCGATAGCAAAGGCGGTCGTGCCCCGGCGGCGGCTGCGCTAGTTTGCACCGGAGCACCACAGGCGATCCGTGGATCGACACAGAAGGTGCCCAAGGGGAGAGATAGCTATGAAATCCGTCAAATTCCAGGTGCTTGCCACCAGCGCACTGACCCTGATCGCGACCGCCGTACCGGCCTTGGCACAGCAGCCTGCCGACCAGCCTTCGGTAAATAGCGGACTACAGGATATCGTCGTGACCGCCCGCCGCCGCGAGGAATCGCTTCAATCGGTGCCGGTATCGATCACCGCTATCTCTGCCGAGATGCTGGAGCAGAAATCGGTCCAGGATCTGAGCGACGTCGCCACCCTCACCCCCGGCTTCCGTTTCTCGCAGGAGGGCGGCAAGAACCAGCCGACGCTGTCGTTGCGAGGCCTTGGCCAATTGCCGATCGGCGAAGGCGTGCCCGCAATCGTCGCCTATTTCAACGATGTGCCGCTCTCCAAAGAGGGTGGCAATATCCCGACTTTCGACCTGGCCAATATTCAGGTGCTGAAAGGGCCGCAGGGCACATTGTTCGGGCGCAACACCATCGGCGGCGCGGTGCTGGTCAATTCGAAAAAGCCGACCTTCGATACCGAAGGCTATATCCAGGCCGGCTATGGGAATTTCGATTATAAGGAATTGGAGGGCGCGCTCAACGTGCCGTTGGCCAAAGATGTGGCGGCGCTTCGCATTGCTGCGCAGTATCGCAACCGTGACGGCCGGACGAAGAACCTCACACCCGGCAATCCCGACCTGGACGACACCAACCAGTTGAGCTTTCGCGCGTCATTGCTGCTCCAGCCTACCGAGAATCTGACTAACACGCTGGTCTTCGACTATTTCCGGGCGCGAGAAAAGCCCGCTGCTGAGGTTCCCTATCGCTATAATGCCGGTGTGCTGTCGGGTATATTGGTCGGCGGCTTCGGCTTCGCGCCCGCCGATGCGGCCGTCTATGAAGCAGATCTTGCCAGCCTGTTCGCGCAGCAACAGGCCAACGGTCCGTACAAGGTCACGAACGAATTGGTGAACGACGGTAGCAGCCTGAAAGTCGCAGCCGATCGCCGCATCTGGGGCATCACAAATACCACCAGCCTGGAATTGGGCGACGTCACTATCCGCAACATTTTCGGCTATCGCGACGTCTATAATTATCAGTTCGTCAATACCCAGGGCACCCGCCAGTTGATTGGCCCACAGGGACGGCTCGTCATCTATCACACTGGTGCCGAAGCGAATAAATCCTTCCTGACCGACGAGTTTCAGGTGCTGGGCGACATGGGCCGCCTCAATTGGATTGCGGGTGCCTTCTACAGCAAGGACAAGCCCACCGGCACCAACGTCAATTTCCCGCAGCAGTTCAGCTTCATCGACCTTTACGGCCCGGCGGTGAATTACAGCACGTCGCATTATACCAACAGCAGCTTCGCCCTGTTCGCGCAGCTGGGGTTCAAGATCACCGACAAGCTGACCGCCAACGCAGGCGCGCGCTACACCTGGGACAAGGTCAAGGCGTGCGCAGGCAACAGCCTCGCAGGGGCGCTCAGCCAGCAGCAATGCGCCGATCAGGCAGCGCTTGGCTTGCCCGACGGCACCGGCATCGTGAAGAATAAGGGCGACTATGCCACCTGGACCGTGGGGCTGGATTATCAGGCGACCGACGACCTGTTCCTCTATGTCACGTCCCGGCGCGGCATTCGCGGCGTCAACGTCAACACGCCGCTGTTCGAAACACCTTTCACCACCGGCGGAGTTGGCGCGTGTCTTGGCGGCGCGACTTGCCCGGACTTGCGGCCCTATCAGAAGGTGAAGCAGGAACAGGTCACCGACGTCGAACTGGGCATGAAACTCGACTGGCGCGCGGGCGCTATGAAAGGCCGCTTCAACGTATCGGCGTTCCAGACGAACTATAAGGACGCGCTGCAATTCTTTAACGTCCGCCCGCTCGGTATTCCGCCGACGGCACCCGATCAGCCGACCCGGACCTCTCTCGCCATCAACGCATCCGACGCGACCGTGCGCGGCATAGAGGCCGAACTCGTGATCGAACCTGCGCCTTGGCTGACGTTCAGCTTTGGCGGTGCCTATGTCGATCAGAAGGTCGATGACGTAAAGCCGTTCGGCCCACTGACGCTGACCAAGAATGAAGTCACGCTCCCCACCCCCAAATTCTCGGGGACAGCCGCATTACGCGCCGTGCTGCCGATCCGTCCGATGGATGGGGAACTCGCCTTCAACGCGGACCTGTATCACACGTCGGCCTATGACGCGCAGTTTGGTGAGCAACTGCCCGGCTATGATGTCGTCAACAGCCGCCTGGAACTGAGCAACATTGGCGGGCGCGGCATCAGCATCGCGGCCTATGTCCGCAACCTGTTCGACAAGCAATATCCGATCGGCCCGGCCGTGCTGCTCAGTTCCTTTCCGGCCAGCACCGTCTATTATGGCGATCCGCGGACCTACGGCCTCCAACTCACCTATCGATTTGGCAGCTAGGACAGCATGACGATGACCCACGATGGCGTACAGCACCGCACCTGCCCCCTGTGCGAGGGGATGTGCGGGGTTACCGTGACCGTGGAGGGCGGACGGGCGGCGACCGTCCGCCCCAACAAGCAGGATCGTTGGAGCCTGGGCCATATCTGCCCCAAAGGCACGACGCTCGGCGCGCTCCATCATGATCCCGACCGGCTTCGCACGCCCATGATCCGCTACGGGAGCGAGTGGAAAAGCGCCTCGTGGGAGGCCGCGTTCGATCGTCTGGAGACATTGGTCGCAGGGCTGCGCGAGCGCCACGGCCCCCATGCGTTCGCGGCTTATGGTGGCAATATGGCGGGCAAGGACGCCACGCTGTCGCGCTATTCGGGTCTGATGCTGGCAACGTCGGGCATTAAACAGGTCTATTCGTCTGGCACGGTCGATCAGCACCCCAAGAATCTGTCGGCCATGCTGATGTTCGGCAATGAATGGAAAATACCCATTCCAGACCTCGATCATACCGACTTGTTCGTCATCTTCGGCGGCAATCCGGCCGCGTCGAAGGGCAGCATCTTTTCCCATCGCGATGTGATGGGTGCGATGCGGGATCTGCGCGCGCGCGGCGGGCGCGTCATCGTGATCGATCCCGTCCGCACCCAGACGGCAAGGTCGGCCGACCAGTGGATCGGCCTGAAGCCCGGCAGCGACGCGGCCTTCATGCTCGGCATCGCCCATGTCCTCTTCGCCCGCGACGCTGTGCGGTTGCGGCACCTCGACGGCCTGGTTAACGGGCTGGAGACGCTGCGGGAGATCGTCACCGGGTTCAGCCCCCAATGGGTCGCCCATCATTGCGGCATCGATGCCATCGTCATCGAAAACCTGGCCGACGAACTGATCCGCACCGAACGATCCGCCATCTATGGCCGCATCGGCACCTGTACTCAGACATTCGGCACGCTGGCGTCCTGGATGATCGACGTGCTGGCGATACTGACGGGCAATCTGGACCGGCAGGGCGGCAGCATGTGGAGCCGCCCCGTCGCTCCGCTGGTCGACATGCTGGCGACGCTGCCCGCCGACATGCCGGTCGTCATGGGCAAGAGCCGGGTGCGCGGCGTCCCCGCCGTGCTGGGCCAATTCCCTGCCTCCTGCATGGCCGAGGAAATTGCTACGCCGGGACCAGGCCAGATCAAGGGGCTGCTGACTTTCGCCGCTAATCCGGCGCTCAGCGCCCCGGATTCAGGTAAGCTCGCCCAGGCGCTACCGCTGCTGGAATGCATGGTCAGCTTGGACAATTATCTCAACGAAACGACCCGCCACGCCCATGTTATCCTGCCCAGCCCATCTTTCTTGGAAAGCGCGCATTATGACATGTGGTCCTGGATTTTCTGCCTCACTAGCGGCGGCCATTATTCGCCACCAGTCTTTCCAGTTACCGATCGCCCGGACCATTGGCGCGTCGTCGCCCGCGTCGGCGCGATCATCGGTGGCCAGCCGGGTGCCGATATCGACGCTATGGACGATGGCTATTTCCGCGCACTCGCTACCGGACGCGGGATCGATCCTACCATGGCGATCGCGGCGCTGCCCGACCGTGGACCGGATCGCATCCTCGATCTGGCGATCCGCACCGGCCCGTTCGGCGATCGCTTCGGCACGGTAGGCAACGGCCTGACGCTCGATAGTTTCCGCGATCAGCCTAACGGCCTGATCGTCGCGCCCGCTATCCCCCGCGCGCATGAGGGGTTCGAAACCGCATCCGGCAAGATCGACCTCACGCCCGCCCTCATCCTGTCCGACCTTCCCCGGCTGGAGCGGGCCTTGGTCGCCAATGATCCCTCGCTCGTCCTCGTCAGTCGCCGTCATCTCCGCTCGCTCAACAGTTGGATGCACAACATCGATACGCTGGTGAAGGGCAAGGATCGCTGCACCCTGCAAATGCACAGCGTCGATGCCGCCACCCATGGACTAGCCAACGGCGATCTGGTCGCGCTGACCTCTGCATCGGGTGAAATCCATGTACCGCTGGAGATTGACGACGACATCCGCCCCGGCGTGGTGTCGATGCCGCACGGCTGGGGGCATCGCGATCCACAGACCCAAATCGCGATCGCCCAGGCGCACGCCGGGGCCAACACCAATATCCTCAGCCCCGGCACGATGGTCGACGTCATTTCGGGCAATGCCGTGCTGAACGGCATCCCGGTTCAGGTCCGCAAGGCTGATCGTCAACCCCGCGAAACAATTGGAGCAACTGCGTGAACAAGATAATGGGTTCCTTGTCCGGCGTGATCGGTTTCGCCCTGATCGCATTCGGCGTCTACGCCCTGGTCGCAACGACCGCCATTACCGACATGACCGCGCTGCAACCCAGGGGGGTGGCAGGCCTCAACGAAGCCCGCGCGATTTACGCTGGCTCCTTCTGGGCCATGGGGGGGATTATCCTCTACGGCCTTGCAACCCCGCGTTTTCGGCAACCCCTGTTACTCGCCGTTGGCGTGATCTTTGCAGGCTTCGTGGCCGCACGAATCATTTCGATCGCGATGGATGGCTATGCGCCGATCCTTGCAGCGTCAATCGGATCGGAAGTCGTCGCGGCTCTCATCCTGATCGCCGCGAGCCGGACCGCGCACGTATCCTCAGTCTGACAGCGCCGCCTGGCCGCCCACCGCGACATCGTGCGGATAGGGCGCGCCGGGCAGTCGGGCGGCCGCGAAAAACTCCACCGCCTGTGCTGCTTCCACCAGCCCCAGCGCCACGCGATACAGCCGCGCTTCAGCCGATGGCAGAGTGTCCGATCCGAACCCATCGAGATGCGCCATCATATCGGCAAGCCGAGGCGCGGTAGCATCGTAAAACTGCTTCAGTGCATCGAACGGCATGTCCTGCCGCGCGCGATAGCGGCTTTCCATCGTCTCCAGTCCGATCCACAAATGGGCGAATTGTTCCAGATCGGCGAAGGCCGCGGGCAGGTTGGCACTCATGCCGCGCTCCTCATGTTCGCCTGCGCTCCGTTCAAAACGGATCGGATCACCGCCGCGCGGTGTCGGGGAAGCATTTCCGCCTCGCCATAATAGAAGCTCTCGGTCGCGCCGGACGCCAGCCCCTTTTGCTGCCGTGCCATGACCATGAAATCCTCCATCCCCGAATCCCGCGCGAATGTGGTTGCCTGGGCGATCGCCAAGCGTTCGCTGGCCGTAACGGGGGCATGATAATAATAATGCGCAGTCCAGCGGTGGCTCTGCGCCGTCAGCGGCCAATGCTGCTGCGTGAACCAGCCGCCTGCACCGGGATGGATCATGAAATTGGGGAATATCGCCAGCGACGCAGGCGTTTCTGCGCTCGGATAGCCCTCACCCGCTACACGTCCGGCTAACGCCCCCATCGTCTGCACCGCAAAGGACTGGACGAGCCGCTCGGCGCGCGGTCGCCAGCCCGGATTGCCCTGCGACCAGCCTGCGGCGTGCGGCCCGGCAAAGGCCATCTTGCGAAATTCGGAAAAAGGGTTGGCAGGCGTCACCGATATTTCGCGGATCGTCAGCGCATGGACGGTGCCGACATGATAGCCCTCATATTGCGGGTCGAGCCCCGCCTTCCAGTTGGCTGAGACTTCGTATGAAAGGCTGTCCCGGTGGGTGAAGGGGACCAGCGTGGTCGTCTCCAGCAGCGGCGCGATGCCACCCAGAAACGCCCGGAGAGAAAAGGCGGGCTGCGGATCGAGATTGATGAAAACGAACCCGGCAAACACGTCTATCTCGATCGGCACCAACCCCAGATCATCCGCATCCAGCGAAGGAAAACACCGCTGGTTGGGAATGGCCTTCAAGCTGCCATCCAGGCGGAAGGTCCAGCTATGATAGGGGCAGCGAAATGCCTCCGCCTTGCCGCAAGGGCCATCGGCGACGGACATCCCGCGATGGCGACAGACATTGTGGAAGGCGCGCAGCACATCGTCCTTGCCCCGCACGATCAGCACAGACACGCCGCAAATCTCGACATCGCGCACAACATAATCGCCCGGTTCCGGCAGATCCTCCGCGCGCACCATATAAAGCCAGCATCGTCGATATATCGCGTCGCGCTCGGCCGCATGCTGGGCCACGCTCCAGAAGCTGTCCGCCGCTACACGACCATCGCGCAGGATCGCGGCGTCCGGCATCATCATCCCATGTCCCAGATCAAAACCGCCTTCCGGCGTCGCCGACAGTATATTGGTCATGCAACTGGCTCCCGCAGTCCCGCCTTGCCCGCTAGTCTATAGTCGCCGCCTCGGTCGATGCTCTGCCTGAACGCGGGACGGCCATGCAGCCTGTCCAGCCAAGTCACGATATGGGTATAGGCGTCGATCGGCATCAGCGTTTGCGCGATTTCCGGGATGAAGCTCATCTGGATATCGGCAGCAGAAAAATCTTCGCCGAGGAGAAAGGGGCCGTCGGCCAACGCATCGTCGAGATAGGCCAGCGCCTTCGCCAGTTCGACATTGGCTGCCTCATCGATCGGGCTGCCATCCAGACCGAAGGCGCGGGCATAGACCTTTATCATGATCGGGTTCATGCCGGACGACACCGCATAATAGAGCCATTGCCGATACCGTTCATGCGCATCCGTACCGGGCACTGGCGCCAATCGACCATCGCCATGCCGCTCGATGATATGCTCCGTAATCGCGCCCGATTCGATGACGATCCGTCCCTCATCCTCGATCATCGGCGATTTGCCGACTGGATGCAGCGCCTTGAGCGCGGGTGGCGCCATCATCGTTACCTGATGCCGCTGATAGGGCACCAGATCATAGGGCAGGCCTAGTTCTTCGAGCAGCCATATCGTCTTCTGAGCGCGGGAATCGTTGAGGTGATGCACAGTCAGCATTGTGGGTGACTTTCAATCTGGAGAAGGAGCCGATCAGCACCGCGTCCGATACTCGACCGGCGTCATGCCCGTCGTCTTGCGAAAGGCGGCCGTAAACGCCGCTGCGCTGGCAAAGCCGCAGGAATAGGCGACTTGCTTGACCATCAATTTCTGGTCGTCGAGCAGCGCCTTCGCGCGGTTCAGGCGCTCCCGCGCGATGTAATGGCGCAGCGTAACGCCCGTGGCGCGCTTCACCAGCGGTGACAAGGCACGCGACGTCACGCCACAATGTTGTGCCAGATCGACCACCGTAGGCAATTTGCCGCTTTCATGCAGAACCTGCCGCAACATCGTCATCTGGCCTGGCGAAAGGGCGCCGTCGCACTCCTGCGGCACCGGTTGCCCCAGCGTCGCACGGCGTATCTCACCGCAAATGGCGAACAGCAGCGACCGGACCATGAACCCGCTGTCGAGGCCCGGCGTGACGACCTCGTCAGCGATACGGGTCAGGCCGGCCTGAAGGAAAGGGCTGTCGAGATTGAACTGATGGTCCCCGTCGAGACTGGAGAGGAACGACAGCAATTCGGGATAGTCGGCCAGTAATTCGGTCCGAAAGCTGCAGGATATGGTCCGAAGGCGGCCGCTGTTCCAGCGCGTCCGCACCGCCTGCCCTGGCGGCAAGAGGATGACGGCATGAGACGTCACGAAGTTGCGCCCCGGACGTGCGCATTCGATATCATCCTCCCGGTACATTAGCCATTCCAGGAAGAATTGATCCGACAGGATTGTTGCTTCGCCAGGCTGCGACCATCGGACATTGTCGACCCGCACCGAATAATCCGGGTCCACAAGCGCGCCTTCCAGCATTCCAGTATAGAGCATTTCACCCCTGAAAGCCTGCTCCTGCTCCATGCGCCTATCCTCTTTCTAGATATGGGTGGCCGAATCGTGCGCCATGACAGTCGTCGAAGGCGGATCGGAAAAAGCCAGCCGATCGATAGGGCCGGGCGCTCTATCCACGATGGGTCCAGGGTAGCCACGCAGCAATTGCAGCGCGCGCATCGTCCGGCGATGGAACAGGCCGATCAGATCGGCTTCCTTATCTGGCCCGGCGGCCAGCACATATTGTTCCAGCGTCGCCTCGGCCGCTGCCGCGCTTGCGAAACTTTGGCCCAGCAACTGCTCTGCCTCCGATCGATCGCGGCGCGCAATCTCGTGGCCGATGGCGTCGCGGCGCTGTACATAGCGGGCGAGCGACAAGGCTGGAGGTTCGCGCAATCGTCCGCGCGCCGCTGGCAGATCGGTACAACTCGCGACCAAATTATCATAAATGATGTCGGTCGCTTTTTCGACGGTTACAAGATCGGCGACAGGTGTCAGATCGACGCTGCGCACCTGCGCCAATGTTTCCAAAGCAGCGCGCCTACAGCCAAGATCCCAGGACAGATATTCGACATAGGCAGGCAATTGGCGCTGCGTGCGGAGTGCCGACTCCATCCGCATCGGCACAGCAAGGAAAGACGCGATGGTGTGAAAATCGAGCGCCACCCAGTCGATCGGGTTACCGCTTTCCACGACATAGCGCTGCAACAACGACGTCAGATCGCCGATCGGTTCGTTGATGTCGCGCACCCTAATCGATGCTAGGTCCGCCATGGGGTCGCCTAAATGCGCCAGTTCCAGATCATAAATATGGGTGATCCTGTCCCCATCATGAAAAAACTGCGGCGCGTCGGCGATCAGCAGCGCCGTTTCCGTGCGATGCAGCGGAAGATTGCCCAGCACCCATTTACGTAGAAAGGCGATCAATGGATCGGGACCATCGCGATGGCTTTGATACTGTTGATCCGCATCATCAAAATAGGCGAGCGCAATGGCTTGCGGGCTTTGCGGTTGTGGCAATCCGATCCCTGCGGCCTTTACTGTATCGATCCGGTGAACGGACGCCATGATCGCCATATAATCGCTGACCAGCCGATGCAGGTTTGCGTCGCGGTCGGCGCCGCCCGCGAAAGCCGTCGCGTCGATGCGCTCCATGGCAATCGCCGCGGGGTTGTCGCACCAGCCATGGATATGCGGTACGGCGATGCCCTCGTCCGCCAGCAACCGCAAGACATCATGTTCTACGCGCAACGGCTGCGTTTCCGGGCCCGCACCGCGATCGCCGCGAATATGGATATGGATTACGCCCTCCGGCGTGCGGACCGATACGTTCCACGCCGGGCGCCATCCCGGCAGGATATCCATGGCGACAATATCGCCCATCGTCGCTTCGATCCAGCGCTGGATATTTTGCTCAGCTATCAAGTTCGGCTGGTCGGTCACCAGGCATCCTCATGCATGTTCGTCACACCGCAACGTGGATGCAATCTTTATGTGAACAGCGTTATCCTAATAGGGTAACGCTGTTCATTCAAGCGAATTTATCGGGGGGCAATGCGCCGTGATTGCGCTATTCAGCACCCGACATCAGACAGGAAGGCGCGCAATGGAGAGAAATGCTAAGGGCCATCAAGATATTCTAGTCGCTGGCACCACGGCATCACCTAGTCGGGCGCGCAGCGCAGAGGCTAAGGATCATGTGCGGCAAGCATTGATTGACGCGGGACGTCATCTGCTGCTGGCCAAGCCCTCAGGACCGATATCGCTCCGTGGAATTGCCCGTCATGCCGGCTATTCCTCCGGTGTCGTGTATCGGTATTTTGCGGATCGCGATTCACTGTTTCTCGCGATCCGTGACAGCGAATTGGCCAATTTCGCTGATAGGCTAGAGATGGAATTCGCCACATATGACGACGCGGAAAAGCGCCTGATCGCCGTTGCCGATCGGGCCTTCGATTTTTCACGCGACCAGATCGCCGCCTTCGGCATGAATAGCTTGTTCCTGTTCTGGTTCGACACCGCTGGCACGCAGAATGGCGCTCCCATTCGTGATACTGCACCCGCGGCAGCGCGCATCCATGCCTTTTTCGAACAGGCGGTCAGCTCCGTAATGGCACCCAGTTCGCACCAGAATTCGAACATTCAATCGGCAGTAGGTGCCCTGATGGCGTCTATATCAGGGGCCGTACTTTTACCGCGGGGAAGCGATCATGATGATTTCCCAGATGGCTGTATCATACTGCGTGATATCGTCGAAGCATTGATCTGCCGTTGGCAGGCTACGTGGGAGCCGACACATTAATAATTGACGGATGCCGGGCGACCTTGAGGCGCAGATCGAGGCCTTCGTTGAGCACTACAACCATCAGAGGTATCAAGAGAGCCTGAGCAACGTGACGTCCGCCGACGCCTACTTCGGCCGGGGGTCCAGCCATCATAAAGCAGCGCGAAAGGTTCAAGCGGCAGACCATCGAGCATCGGCGTTTGCAACACCGCAAGCTCGCCGCCTAAACCTACCCCCACACGAGGCCACCACTCCGCTAATTTATGCCGCGAAGTGTGCTGAATGTTCTGACGACCGAAAACGTCAAATCATTCTTCATCCTGGCGAAGCCCGCCTTGATATGCACCGCCAAGGCCGCATCGCTGAGCAGACGGTGCGGCTGGTTTGGGCCAATATCGGTGGCTTGCAGCAATCGGTGATGACGATAACCGCTAGCGCTGACCTGCAAAACACGGCACTGCACCACGATCGGCCAGGTGCCACGACGTTGCTCGATCAAGGCATACCTCACCGCGACTTCCTTGCGAATCTACCGCTGTTTTTTAGAATGTGGCTCTCCATGCGCACTCGCACCAGCGCGGCTTCCAGCCGTGCGATCTCCATCTGTTCAAGGCTCACGGCTTTAATGTGAACATCAAGAAGGCGACCGGTAGCCTCCGCCTTTACTCCGTCCTTCGTTTGATACCCCTTCCCTGATCTGTTCATACCAGCCAGGGGAAACGTTAGGCAGGGACAAGCTCACGAAACAAAACATGGGATAATCGCGGCGCGATTCGTCCCGGGCATCAGCATTTTGATATAGCTGACAGGGGTGGTTGCCCCCCGATATGATGGAAAAACGGGCTCACGATTGGCACCGGGCCCAAGCATCGCACGGAGAGCAACCATGAAACAGTATATAGGCTTTGACGTTTCACTAAAAGATACCGCGATTTCCATTCGTCAGGATGGAAAACGGATCTGGCGCGGCAAGTGCGCATCGGATCCCCAGATCCTGGCGCAGATAGTCCGCAAACACGCCCCGCATGCGGAGCGGGTGGTATTCGAGACAGGTCCATTGTCGACATGGTTCTATCATGCATTAACGGCGGCGGGAGTTCCCGCGGTCTGCATCGAAGCGCGTCATGCGCAGAAAATATTGAACGAGACGCTCAACAAGACTGATGCCAATGATGCTGACGGTCTGGCCCAACTGGCAGAAGCCGGCTTTTACAAGGCGGTCAGGGTGAAGTCGTTCGACGCCATGTTGACCCGCACACTGGTGGGCGCCCGCAACCTGTTGCTTACCATCTCAACGCAGCTGAGCAATCAGATCCGCGGGGTCATGAAGACGTTTGGCATCATCGTTCCCAAGGGTACAGGCCGTGTATTCGACGGGAATGTCCGCGAGCTTCTGGACGGCAGGGATGGCCTGGCACAGATCATATTGCCTTTGCTAGAGGCCTGGCGCGACATCCGCAAGCGCGCCGCAGAACTTGATCGTCAGTTGCTCGCCGCAGCCCGGCAAAGCCAGGCAATCAAGTTGCTGATGACGATCCCGGGAGTCGGGGCGGTCACGGCCGTCTCCTATGCTGCGGCGATCGAAGACCCAGCAAACTTCAAAACTTCACGCGCGGTCGGCGCCTGGCTCGGGCTTACCACGCGGCGTTACCAATCAGGCGAAGTGGATTATGACGGCCACATCTCGCGGCGAGGCGACAACTATCTGCGCGGCCTCTTATACGAGGCGGCAACGGTCATTCTCACGCGTACCCACGCTAGCAACCAGAGCGGCCTCAAAGACTGGGGCCTCAGGCTGCGCGAGCGGCTGGGTTTCAAGCGCGCCGCGGTCGCTGTGGCCCGCAAACTGGCAGTCATCATGCACACAATGCTCAAAACAGGAGAGGCATTCAACACATCGGCTGGCGTCACCGCATAACCAATTCACCTGCTTAACTTCTCAGCGCGTCAGCATCTGACGTATTGAGGCGTCCCTGCCGCGGACGTGGGTCAGGTCATTCCGCTTTAACGGCTGCAGCTTTTTAAAGACTGCGCACAAAACATAGGAAGACCTTGCCTGCGGAGACCCATCATGCGGCGGCTTTATGCCGACCGCGAAGACAACCCTGCTCCCGGCATACGAAAACCCTCGCGCGACACGCCGTATTGAGAAAAACAAGCACAAGGTTGATTAACGTGTCGACGCCCTGCCCGACGCGATTAGCCTTCCCATGCCAACCACGCTTGACTGCAGGGATGCGATTATACAACCGTTACA
>MIAK01000007.1:0-54290 GCA_001829085.1 Sphingomonadales bacterium RIFCSPLOWO2_12_FULL_63_15
AGCAAATGCCCAGAGCGGGCCCGAAACCGAGCGTCGTGAATAAGAGAGGCTAGTCTCACAGCCCGACAAACAGCGCAATAACATGGATTTTCATGCCGACCCAAAAGGTCCGGTCGCGGCCATTCTTATAGTCCGTCAAATTTCTGCCGACAGCGCGTGAATGGGCAACAGCGCCGCGCCCAAGGTGATGGGCGAACTGCCGAGATTCGAGACCTGCACCGGCGGCCTGCGATGATCGAACATGGTGACCAGATGGGCGCTGCGCAGGCGATCGGCCAGGCCATCGAGAATGGCGCGCGGCAATGCCCCTGCCAGCATGATCGCGCCCGGATCGAACCAGGCAAAGGCGGAATTGCAGACGATTTCCAACTGCCGTGCGGCGCGATCGAGCCAGGTTTCGATGATCGGCGCCTGGTCTGTGGCATCGAAATCGATTTCGGCGACGGAGGAAATATCGCACCCGCCTGCGCGCAGGACGGCGAGCAGGTCGAGCGGGCTGGGACGCGGCCGGTCACCGGGAAACAAGGCCCCGATCTCGCCCGCCGCGCCAAATTGCCCGCGCACGAGGCGGCCGTCGACGATGACGCCAGCGCCGATGCCGAACCCAAGCAGCAAAATGACCATGGAGGAAAAATCGCGGATCAGGCCGCCGAGATAATATTCGGCGATCGCCGCGGCGTTTGCGTCATTTTCGATCCACAAAGGCCAGCCCATTTCGGCAGAGAATATGTCGTGCAAGGGCGCGTCCCGCCAATCGGGCAGGACATCGACCACCGCCCATCGGTCGCCCGCCAAGGACAGAGCCGGGCCAGGAACGGCGATGCCGATGCCCAGCATCCTTTGCCCCAGCAGGCCATGGCGATCGACCAGCATATGGGTGATGCGGCGGACCTTGTGCGCGAATGCCTTGGGATCGATCGGCTCGGTCGCCTCATGATGGATCGCGATCGTGGTGCCGGTGAAGTCCACCAGCGCGATCTCGATCAGCCCCTTATGCGCCGTCGCGCCGACCGCATAGCCGCCGCGCGGAGCGAGGCGGAGGGGGATGGCGGGCCTGCCCCGCCGCTGCACATCGACGTCGGGCATTTCCTCGACCAGGCCGAGCGCAAGCAGATCGCGGGACAGCCGGGTCAGTGCCGTGCCGCTGATTTCCAGCGCCGCCGACAGCGCGGATCGCGACAGCGGGCCGGACTTGCGCAGCCTTTGCAGGATGCGGCGCTGGTCCTTGTCGATGGAGGGAAATTGCATGGCCTTGGCCCTCTTCATACCGGCTCTGTCGCACGATGAGCGCCGCGCTAAGCGGATTTATTTATTTTCACAACAATAATTAAAAATGTCATGTTCATCGACCACGGGCCGCTCGACCACCACAGAGGGGCTTTTCATGATCAAGACCGTTTTTGCCACCGGCACCGCCCTTGCGGCGCTGTGTCCCACCTTCCTCACGCCCGCCTTCGCGCAGGATGCAGCCCCCGCCGAGCAGGCGGCCGAACTGGGCGGCGAACTGAATAGCGAACAGGGCGACATCATCGTCACCGGCTCGACCCGCGCCCAGCGTCGCTTCGACGTATCCTATGCGATCAACACCATCTCGGCCGAAGATGTCGAGAAGATCGCCCCCGTCAACTTCGCCGATCTCATCGGCCAGCTGCCCGGTTTCCAGACCGAAATCACCGGCGGCGAAGTGCAGAATATCTATCGTATCCGCGGCCTGCCCAATGATGGCGGCTTTGTCAGCTTCCAGCAGGACGGCCTGCCGCTGTTCCACGAAAATGACGGCGTCTTTTTCCGGGGCGACGCGATTTTGAAGCAAGACCTGATGACCGACCATGTCGAGGTCGTTCGCGGCGGTCCTGCCCCGGTCTATGCCAGCTATTCGGGCGCGATCATCAACGCGATCACGGTGACGGGCAGCGATACGCCGCGCGGCAAGGCGCAAGTGACGCTGGGTGATACCGGCCTTTACCGGCTGGATGCCTATCAGGCCGGGCCGCTGGGCGAGAATACCTATTATGCGATCGGCGGCTTCCTGCGCCAGCATGACGGCTATCGCGACAATGGCTTCCCCAACGATAAGGGCGGCCAGATCCGCGCCAACATCAAACATGATCTGGACAATGGTTCGATCAAGCTGAGCCTGAACTATGTCAACGATCACAACGTTTTCTACCTGCCGATCCCGACGGCGGACCCGCGTGACCCCAGCGTTTCGCTGAACAAATATATCGACTTTTTCGAAGGGACGATGAATTCGCCCGCGCTGCGCAACGTAAATCTGAAATATCGCGATGGCGCAGGCGTGATCCAGAGCGGCACCAGCGACCTGGCCGATGGCCGCCACATGCAGATGATCAACATCGGCGCGCAATATGAGGCTGAGTTCGACGGCTGGCTGGTGTCGGCCAAGGCCGGTTACACCCAGGGTCAACTGGATTTCACCGCTTTCTATTCGACCACCAACCCCACGACGCTGACCGCCTTCCTCGATGCCGGTGGCGCCAACAGCATCCGCAACCGGGCGAATACCGCGTTCGGCACGGCCAGCCGCTTCGGCCTCACGCTGGCGGGGACCAATAGCGTCTATGACCCCGAAACCGCCTCCGGCTTGATCATGCAGGGGCAATATCGCGACATTCATTCCAAATATTATTCGGCGCAGGGCAATTTCTCGGTCGCCAAGAAGTTCGACACCGGCATCGGCAGCCATGATATCAAGCTCGGCCTCTACACCAGTGCCTATGGCGAAAGCAGCCGTACCACTTTTCAGAACTACCTGATCGAAGTGGCGGGCCAGCCGCGCACGCTCGACCTGGTTGCCTATAATGCGGCGGGTACGGAGATCGGTCGGGTCACCGACAATGGCGTGCTGAACTATGCCGCGACGCTGAGCCAGGGCGATTCCGACGCGACGATGTTCGCGCTCTATGCCAACGACACCTGGGAGATCATTCCCGGCCTGCGCATCGACGCCGGCGTCCGTCATGAACGCTACAGCTATAAGGGCTGGGCCGCGCTGACCGAGCAGGTCAATCTGGGCGATGCCACGACATTGGCCGACGACACCACGCGCGGTTTCACCGGCGTCATCGTCAATTCCAAGCGGAAGCCCAATGTCACCAACTGGACGGTGGGTGCCAATTACGACTTCAGCCAGAATGTCGGCGTCTATGGGCGCGCGTCGCATCTTGAAACGCCACCCAATGTGCAAACGGTGATGAGCATCAATCCTACGATCATCACCACCGTCGCCGACCAGTTCGAGGTCGGGCTGAAGCTCGCTTCGGGTCGTTCCTACCTCTATGTCACGGGCTTCTACACCAATTTCGATCCGCTCAACGCGTCCTTCCTTGCTTTCGACCCGACGACGGGCCGCAACGATGTGAACATCCCCTTCATCGGCGAAGCCCAGGTGAAGGGCGTGGAGTTCGACGCATCGGTCGCGGTGACGCCTTGGTTCTCGCTCAACGGCGCGCTGACGATCAGCGACCCAAAATATAAGAATTTCCAGAGCGCGACCGGGGCCGACCCGGAACAGGCCGAGGGCAACCAGATCGTCCGCCAGCCGAAAATCTATGGCAATATCCGTCCGAGCTTCGACTTCCAGACGGGCGAGACGGATATTTCCGTCTACGGGCGCTATACCTATATGGGCAAGCGCTTCGTCGATCTGTACAACAATACCGCCCTGCCAGCTTACGGCACGATCGGCGCCGGCGTGACGGCGCGCCACGGCAGTTGGCAGATGCAGATTGTGGGCGACAATCTGTTCAACGCTCATGGCCTGACCGAAGGCAATACCCGCACCGACTCGCTGAGCGGCCAGGGCAGCGCGGAAGCCATTTACGGTCGGCCGATCTTTGGCCGTAACTTCCGCCTCGTCATCAGTAAGTCCTGGTAATGATGCGCACCGTGGCACGGATGGCGACCCTGTTCGCCACTATGGCTGCGGTTGCGATCGCGACGGTCCCGGCACAAGCCGGTGCCGTTCGCGATGTCGTGACCGAACGGCTTTCGCAGCGGCTCTTTCCGCTTTTCGACGGGATGGCGCGCGACCCGGCCGCCGTTCGGGCACTTGTTTCCAAGGCGGACATCGCTGCCCTGTTGGACAGTCGGCAGCAGCGTGTCGCTGGCTGCGCGCAGGATATGTTCTGCGTGGCGCAGGCGCTGATCTGGACGGAAACGGACATCGACACTGTATCCAAGTCGGTCGCCGCGCCTGCTGGCCTGACCGCCCCCGATGATGGGGTGGCAGCGCAGGCCCGGCGCGAGATGGAAGGCATCAACATCATCGTGCGCACCTATGGCCTGGGCGCGCCAGCCGCCTATGCGCAGATCGATGGGGCCGGCATGATCGATCCGCAAGAGCGCCAGGCGCGGCTTCAGGCCGCCTATTGGCTGTCGCGCACCCCGCGCGACACGTCGGCGCAAGCGCTGGACCCCAGCATCGACTATGCGCTGGCGCTGCTGGACGGCAGCGATCGCGCCGATGCGATCGGTTTCGAACCGCTGACCGGTGGCGCGAATGCGGCCGCCATGGCGCGCGCGAAAAGTCTCGATTGGAGCCGCTATCGCTATTCGGCGTTGATCGTCACGGGCGTCGGGCCGGAAGTGCCGGACATGGCGATCAGCCCCTTTGGCAAATATCATCTTCGGCTGGCCGCCAGCCGCTTCGCGCAGGGCGACGCGCCCTTCATCATTGTGACCGGGGGCAAGGCGCATCCCCGCGCGACCCGCTTTGCCGAGGCCGAGCAGATGCGCAACGCGCTGATCGACCGCTATGGCGTGCCGGCCGACGCGATCCTGATCGAACCCTATGCCCGGCATACGACCACCAATTTGCGCAATGCGACACGCCTGTTGATGGCGATGGATGCGCCGATGGATCGCGATGCCGTGATCGTCAGCAACCCCGGCCAGAGCGCTTCGATCGAAAGCCCGCAATTCGTCACGCGCAACCAGCGGGAGCTTGGCTATCAGCCGGGGCAAGTCGGTCGCCGCCTGTCGATAACCGAATTGCTGTTCCGCCCCTCCCGCGTATCGGCGCGGATCGATCCGCGCGACCCCCTCGACCCCTGATTTCGGAGTTTAGACGATGCGAACCCTCCTGCTTGCCTTCACCACGATCAGCGCACTGGCGTTGCATCCGACCGCCGCCCATGCCTGGGGCCAGACCGCCCATGCCGTGATTGATCGCGCGGCAATAGAGGCCATCCCGGAGGATGGGCCGGTCTTCCTGCGCAAGCATGTCGACTATATTGCAGCCTCGGCCTCGCTGCCCGACAGTTGGCGCGGAGACGCGGAGAATTTCTCCAAGATGGAGGAAGACCCCAATCATGGCTGGTTTCGGGAACAGTTCACCTTCGTAAAACCCATCCCGCGGTCGCGCCATGAATTCGTCCTGGCGCTCTACAAACAGTATGAGGCGATCAAAGATAGCGACCCGCAGACGGCGCAGCGAACCAATATACGCTGGACCGGCACCCTGCCCTATGCGGCGATGGAAGCCTATGAACGGTTGATCACCTGCATGCGCTACGTTCGCAAGGCCCAGGCGGAGGGCGGCGATGCGTCGATCCCAGAACAGCATTGCGCTTTTCAGGTCATACGGCTGGGCCATTATATCGGCGATGGGGCGCAGCCGCACCATGACTCGATTCATTCCGACGGATGGCGCGGCGACAATCCCAAGGACTATACCACCGACCGGTCCGTTCATGGCCGGTTCGAAAGCCGGTTCGTCGACGGCATGGGCCTGACGGTAGCGGACATCGCGCCGCGCATCGGGGCGCCGCGCCGCCAGAGTGGCGACATGTTCGATGCGGTGCTGGGCTTTCTGAACGAAGCGGGCGACCTGGTGGAAAATCTGTACAAGCTCGAAAAGCGCAACGGCTTTGCCGATTTTGCCGACAAGGATGTGCGCGCGTTTGTCTATGACCGGACGACAGCAGGCGCCGCAATGCTGCGCGACATGCTGTGTCGCGCCTGGGCCGAAAGCGCGACGCCGCCCGCCAAAATCACGCCCTCGCCGCTCGACGCCAACAATCCGCGCTTCAACCCGGAAACCGGATCGGCGCCGAGCTGAGCCGAAACGCCGCAGGTTCCCCGTAGTCGCACGGGGAGCCTTCGCGGTGGCGCAGCTCAATGTGACGATTTCGTTTCATCAATCCGGTTCGAGCTTCATCTGATTGTCATCTCCTAGCCTCTGGCAAGTCACATCCTTGGGGCATCGGCGTCCTCATTCAAAAAAGGGGTTCGCCAACATGACACGCCGTATGCAATTTTTCGTCGCCCTGCTTTCCAGCAGCACCGCCTTCCCAGCTACGGCCCAGACCATGGCGCCCGAAGTCGAGGCAGCAGGTGGCGAGCAGATCATCGTCACCGCGCAGAAGATCGAACAGCGGGCGATGGACGTGCCCATCACCATATCGGCCGTCAGCGGCAAGCGGATGGCGGAAATCGGCGTTTCCGACTTGGACGAATTGTCCAACTATATCCCCGGCCTCAACATCCAGGAACAGAGCGCCAACAATCCGGGCATCGTCATTCGCGGCATCACGTCGGACAGCGGATCGGCCCAGCAAGCGCCGCGCGTCACCCTTTATTATAACGGCGTCGACATTTCCCGCTCGCGTGGCTCCTATCAGGACATCTACGATATGGAGCGGATCGAGGTCATCAAAGGACCGCAGGCGACCTTGTTCGGAACCGCGTCGGCGGTGGGCGCGATCAGCATGATCTCCGCCCGGCCCAAGCCCGGTTTCGCCGCCGAACTGACCGCCGGATACGGTAATTATGATGCCAAATTGCTGAGTGGCTTCGTCAATGGCGGGTCGGACAAGGTCTCCGGCCGCATCGCCTTCGCCTGGAAGAAGCGCGACGGCTATGTGAAGAATCTGTCGGCGACGCAGGACGATCTCTATGCCCGCGACCAGTTGGGTGTGCGCGGCTCGCTGCGCCTCACGCCCACCGACAATTTCACCGCCGATCTGATCCTTACCTATGACCGTCAGCGCAATTCCGGTACGCCCTTCATCTCGCGCGCACTGCCGACCTCGCAGGGGCCGGGCAACCCCTTTGGCGCGGCCAATCTGAGCGGTTCGCCGCTATCGTCTTCCGCTCTGCGCGGCGACAAGCTGGGCCTGCGCCGCGACGTTTATGACGCGAACCTGACCTTCAGCTGGGACATGGCCGACGACTGGACGCTGACGATGGTCCACGGCTATCGCGATTTCGACAGCAATGAGATTTTCGATGCGGACGGTTCGGCCGCCTGGTATCTGGAATTTGGCGAGGAGGCGAAGGGCTGGCAAGCAAGCCATGAAACCCGCTTCTCCTACGCTGGCGACCATTTCCGTGGCGCGTTCGGCTGGAATATGTTTCGGGAGAAAAGCAATCAGCGCGTGCCTTTCTCGACGGAAGAAGGCACCTATATCCAGTGCGCGACACGCCTGATCCCCGGCCTCGCCTGTGTAGCGGCCGACGGCACTGTCACGGCATCGCAGGCGACGGCGATCCTCACGCAAGGCGCGGCGACAGTCATTCCCTACAACTCGGTTTTTGAAAATCAGGGCAAGAATGACAGCTATTCGATGTTCGCGGATGGCACCTGGCTCGCCAGCCCGTCGCTGGAACTGACGGCTGGTATCCGCGCGCTCATTGAAAAGCGCCGCTCGGGCTTCGTGACGACTGTGCCCAACTCCGTGCTGAGCGGCGCGCCGCTCATTCCCGGTCAGGTGAACACCAACGGCCGCGTCCTGCGTGCCGAAGACAGTTTCGCCGCCTTCCTGCCGCGCTTCAACATCCTCTATCGTTTCTCGCCCAATCTGAACGGCTTTGCCACTATATCGAAGGGCCGCCGGTCACCGACCGTCAGCCTGGACGCGGCTGCTGGCGGCGTCGCCCGCATCAACCGGATCGCGGGGGAAAATGTGTGGAACTATGAAGTCGGGCTGAAGGCCAATAGCGGCATCGTTTCCGGTTCGCTGGGTGTCTATTATCAGAAATATGATAATTTCCAGGTCAGTGTGACCGGCACCGACGGCGTCAATCGGACAGTCAGCGCCGGGACGGCCAGCAATCTGGGCGTTGAAGCGGAGGTCGCGATCCAGCCCACCAGCTGGCTCAACATCTTCGCCAATGGTGGCTATATCGCTGGCGGCATCGACAACAAGGAAGCCAATGGCCGCTTTGCGGGCGATCAGTTCCGCCTCCAGCCCAAATTCCAGTCGGCAGCCGGTTTCACCATCGACGCGCCGCTGGGCAATGGCATGCGCGTCTTCGCGACACCCAGCCTCACCTATCGCAGCAAAATCTATTTCGAGGTGCCGAACACCGAAGCCATCAGCCAGAAGGCTGTCATGCTGGCGAACGTGCGCGCAGGCATCGGCTTTGCGGATGATCGCTACGAGATTTCAGGTTTCATCCGCAACCTCACGAACAAGGACTATCTGCTCGATGCCGGCAATACCGGCGGCGGCTTCGGCATCCCGACCTACATCCCGGCAGAGCCGCGCTTCTACGGCGTGCAGCTCACCGGCCGCTTCTGAACGGCGAGAGGAAGGAACAATCATGCGCTTCACCATCGATCGCCGCCTGCTCATCAAAGGCAGCATATTGGGCCTGGGTGCCCTGTCCATTCCCGGCGCCGCGCAGATATTGGGCGCGCGCGGCTTTAGCCATGGCGTAGCCAGCGGCGAACCGGGCATGGACAGCGTGCTGCTCTGGACCCGCTATGTCGGGTCAGGAGACAGCAAGTTGCGAGCCGAAGTCGCCACTGATCCGGCCTTTACCAAGGTCGTGTCAGGCGGCGAAGTCACCGCCCGCGCCGATGCCGATCACACAGCGAAGATCACCGTCACTGGTCTTCAACCCGGCCAATGGTATTTCTACCGGTTCATCGCGCCCGATGGCGCGATCAGCCGGATCGGTCGCACCCGTACCTTGCCGCAAGGTGACGTGTCGCGCTTCGGCATCGGCCTCTTTTCCTGCTCCAACATGCCCTTTGGCTTCTTCAACGCCTATGGCCATGCCGCCGTGCGCGACGATATCGACCTGGTCATCCATTGCGGCGACTATCTCTATGAATATGATCGCGGTCATTACCCCAGTCTGGAAGACGCCGTTCCTGGCCGGATCATCGAACCGGCGAACGAGATGGTGACGCTGGCCGACTATCGCCTGCGCTACGCCTCCTACCGGCTCGACCCTGATCTTCAGGCGCTGCACGCCGCCTTCCCGATGATCGCCCAATGGGACGATCATGAACTGACCAATGACGCCTATAAGGATGGCGCGGAGAATCATCAGCCCGACAAGGAAGGCGAATGGGCGGTGCGCAAAGCGGCCGCGCAGAAGGTCTATCGTGATTGGATGCCCGTCTCCGATGCGATGTATGACAGTTTCCAGATCGGCACCCTGGCGACCATCTTCCGTCCTGAAACCCGGATCACGGCGCGCAACAAGCAATTAAGCGTCGGCGAAGCGGTCGCCGGGCGCGGCGACCTGGCCAAGGCGCTGGCCGATTTCCGCGACGGTGCCTGGAGCATGCAGGATCGTACCCTGATGGGCGCGGAGCAGGAAAAGTGGCTCTATGATGGCCTGGGCAAGTCCAAGAAGGACGGCACAGCCTGGCAGATACTCGCCCAGCAAGTGATCATGGGCTATGGCCGTTTTCCAACCAATGCGGCCGATTGGGTGCCTACCAATTCCCCGTCCATCGTGCGTACAAGGCTGGCCGGTGCGGTGGCCGCGTCGCAGGCGGGGCTGCCCTATAATATGGATAGCTGGGACGGCTATCCGGCGGCGCGCAACCGCCTCTATGACGCGGCGCTCGCGGCCGATGCCGATCTTGTCGTACTGTCGGGCGACAGCCACAATGCCTGGGGCTATAATCTGGGCGAGCGAGGCCCTGGCCAGAGCGACAGCAAGGATAGGGTCGGCGTGGAATTTGCGGGGCACAGCGTTACCTCGCCGGGTTTCGAAGCCTATGCCAAGGGCGTGCCGCCAGCCGACATCGCCCGCGCCCTCCGCGCGGTCAATTCGGGCATGGCCTTCTGCGATACCAGCCAGCGCGGCTATGTCTCGCTAGAGGTAACGCCACAGCAGGTCGCAGGCTCCTGGCACTTCATGAAGGATATCCGCACGCGCACGACCGACCTTGCAGGCACGCACCGCATGACCGTGCAGCGCGGCGCGAAGCTGCTGCAGAACGCATAAGGCATAGGCAAACCCCGCCATTGCAGGATGGCGGGGTTCGCACCCGAGGCAATGCTAAGCGCCGCGCGTCCGTCGGCGCGGAGCATCACGGCGTCTATCGACGATCAGCATCTTAAACATGCAAATCAGAGAATGTTGGCATAGTGGCGTGCGGCGACACCGCCAAATATCTGCATTTGCCGCATGACCTTCTCACAGCTGGGGACATTGTTGCCGCGCGGCGCGCTGGCGCCTGTAAGTCAGGGCCGTGAGCAAGCGCGCATGGCGGGCATGGCTGATGTCGTTGGCGCGCATCAGTCCTATCGCGCATAGGCTGCCGACGATCGGTACGGCCAGTCCCAAGCTGAGCATAGCTGTCTGCACCAATGCTGGCTGGATAGTTTCGGGCACATAGCCGAGCCAGCCCAGCGTCCATCCGATCAGCGCCGTGGAGGCAGCACCGCTCGCCTTGACCACCACCAGATAGAAGGCGAATAGCCCGGTTTCGAACCGGCGATGGTGACGCCAGGCGACGACGTCCACAGCATCGGCGAGCAAGCCCCAGGGCAGCATGAAGATGCTGGCGAACCCGAAGCCGATCAGCAGCGTGCAAGCGATCAGGGCATTGGGCCATGCGAGGCACAGGGCGAACAGCATGATACCGATAATGCAGACAGCATGACCTGCAGCCAGCAAGGTCGCCTTGCTGAAACGGCCGGTCATTGATGTCCAGGCCAGAACGCCCAGAAACTGGCCGGTGGTGAGGCCCAGCAGCAGCATCTTTACCAAGTCCGGGCGCTGGATCACATAAGTGCCGATATAGAGCAGCATCCGGCTGAACATCGGGATGGCAAAGCCGGTGATGAAGGCGAGGAGCGCCAGCGCCAGGATCAGGGGATCACGCAACGGTATCGCAATGCCATCGCCCTCGACTGCTGGGTCGGCCGGGAACGTCGAACCGTTGTTCGACGCCAGGGCACTAAGCATCATGGTCGCGGCAAAGAGAATGCAGGCGATGACACCGGCCACGGCAAGCCGATCAAAGTCCCCTGTCCGCCCGGCGGACTGCACCATCGGCGCGAGGATGATCGCGATCGCCAGCGAACTGATCGTGCTGAAGAACAGGCGATAGCCCGACACGCGGCCGCGCGATCGGCTGTCCGACGTGACCCGCGCCATGAGTGCATTGTGCGGCACGTCGATCACTGCATAGGCACCGCGAAACAGCAGCAACCCGGCGGCCACGATCCACAGATCGCGCACGCCGAGCGCTGGCAAGGCATAGAGCAAGGCGAAGGCCGCGCCACAGGGCATGGCGGCGGCCGCGACCATCCAGCGATAACCTCGCCCGGTGCGTCGCAGACGGATAACCAGCTTTGCCGCCAACAGGTCGAAGACGAGATCGCCCAGCACCGCGACCAGCATCAAGGAACCCGCGCTGGTCGGCGACTGGCCCAACAGGTCGGTCAGGAGAAACAGGATGGTGAGATCGGCCCCGGAAAAGAGCAGCGCCTTACCCATATTGCCGGAGGAATAAGCGAGCAGCCGACCTTCGCGCCCTGCCCGTTCGCGCAGCGGTATTCGCCGGTGCAGGCTCCGCTTTGACGCTCGCGACGATGTCAGCACATGATGTCCGCTCAATCCATGCCTGCGATCCAGCGCGCCGACATTTCGGGGACGGCGCCTAGTGGCGCTCTCTTACAGTTTGGCGACTCTGCGGTCTGCGTGAGCAAGCCCATCGGCCGCAGGGCAGGAAAGCGCCATTTGCGCCGATCCGACAAATCGCCCTATAGCGCAAACGCCTGTAGCGGGACGATGACGCCCAGAAGCATGGGTGTGGTCGATTTGGGATATGTGGATGAAACGCCAGAAAGCCTCCAGCCTTGCCGACCTGTCCGCACTTGCCGGCGTGTCCATCTCCACGGTGTCCCGCGCCTTGGCCGACAATCCGCTGGTCGCGGTCGCTACCCGCGACAAGATCAAGCAGTTGGCGCGCGAGCATGATTTCCAGATCAATGTCGCTGCGCGCAATTTTAGGCTCCAGCGGACCGGGGCCGTGGGGGTGATCCTGCCGCTTGGCCACGAGACCGAGCAGCATCTGACCGACCCCTTCTTCATGAGCCTGATCGCGTCGCTGGCCGATGCGCTGGCTGATCGCGGTTATGACCTGCTGCTGTCGCGCGTCATTCCATCGAACGACACATGGCTCAAAGCCTTTGTCGAGTCCGGCAAGGTCGATGGCGTCATTATCGTAGGCCAATCGGATCAGATCGACGTGATCGAAAAAGTGTCCGCCAAATATGGGCCGCTGATCGTCTGGGGGGCGTCCATACCTGGTTACAGCCAGTTGACCGTCGGGTCCGACAATTTCGAGGGCGGACGGTTGGCTGCGCAGCACCTTTTGTCGCAGGGTCGGAAGAAGCTGACCTTCGTCGGCAATCCGGCGGTGCCGGAGTTCGAGGCGCGCTTTGCCGGTTTTAACCTCGCCATCGCGCAAAGCGGTGCGCCGCAAGGGTCGGTCCTGCCGTCGCATGTGACACCCGAAGCATCTTATGCGACCGTGCGAGACTATCTGAAGAGCAATAGGGTGCCCGATGGTATTGTCGCTGCGTCCGACGTGATTGCGCTGAGTGCGCTGCGCGCCGTTGCCGACCATGGTTTGCGCGTGCCCGATGATGTCGCTGTGGTGGGTTATGACGATGTGTTCATTGCCGAACAGACCACGCCTTCGCTGACGACGATTCGGCAGGATGTTGTGCTCGGCGCGCAGATGATGGTCGACCTGCTGTTCCGGCGCATGGCGGGCGAGGATGCTGCCTCCATCTCGCTCCAGCCGACGCTTGTGCTGCGCGCTTCGGCTTAAGCCTCCTTTGAAACCACACAATTAACCCCAATGCGCAAAAAGTTTTGCAAACGTTTGCATTTGTCATTGCAAACGTTTGTTTTTCGAAATATCTGTCAGGCAACAAGATAGCTGCGCATAGGGGATGATCGTTGAAGGCTGAGGCAAAGGTTGCGCCATTTTTGGCAGGGCGACATGGCCGCCGCGACGATTTTGCCACACGCGCCGCTTTGCGCCCCTCCCTATCGCCTTCTCCGGCTGCTCGCTCAGCCGGGCCGAAGTCGGACCTCCGCCAAGGACTGCACGCTTTGGCGGGGGTCATGACACCAGTGGGCGTCGCCGCATGAGTGAAGCGTCTTCCACGAGCCATTGGACCGCGGGCGACATCCAGCGCATCGATCCCGCGACAGCGCCTTGCGCGCCGGTCATTCCGGCCCAGCGCCGCGTGATCGAGACGCTGGACCTGTGGGATTATTGGCCGGTTCAGAACGCCGATGGCCATCCGGCCGATATTGCGGGCGGCACGCTGTTCATCGCGCTGTCGGCACCCATTCTTCCCGATCCCGACGCCAGGCATGCGGTGGCGCGTATGCGGCTGCTGCATCGCGTTGGCATAGAGTGGCATGATCTGGGACCGGTTTTGCCGGACGGGCTGTCGCCGGGCAGTCGCGAATGGTCGGGTTCGGCCATTCTTTCGCCGGATGGCGGGACGATCACGCTTTATTATACCGTGGCCGGCGTCCGGGGCGAGGTGGAAACAAGCTTTGCCCAGAGGCTATTCTATACCTGCGCGGCCTTGACCGTGCAGGATGGCGCCATAGCGCTTTCGCCCTGGTCGGAGCCTGTCGAGTTTCTGGAGCCGGACGATGTTCATTACAGCCGCGACATGGCAGGCGGCGGTGCGGTCGGCACGATCAAGGCGTTTCGCGATCCGGCCTTTTTCCGCGATCCGGCCGACAATCAAGACTATATCCTGTTTGCCGGATCGATAGCCCGGTCGCGGTCGGCATGGAATGGGGCCGTCGGCATTGCGCGCCGGGTCGTTGACCAGGAGTGGCAGATATTGCCGCCGCTGGTCGAAGCGGATGGGCTGAACAATGAGCTGGAACGCCCGCACGTCATCATGCGGGACGGGCGCTATTATCTCTTCTGGTCGACGCAGACCAAGGTGTTCGCCACCGACGGCCCGGCTGGGCCGACCGGGCTTTATGGCATGGTGGCGGACAGGCTGTTTGGCCCGTGGCGACCGCTCAACGGGTCGGGGCTGGTGTTCGGCAACCCACCATCCGCGCCGTTTCAGGCCTATAGCTGGCTGGTGCTGCCGGATCTATGTGTGCAGAGCTTTGCCGACCTCGTCGGGTTGGCGGAGCCGCCGCGCGATGTCGTGCAGGCACGGGCGCATTTCGGCGGCACCCCGGCCCCCGAATTGCGGCTTATGATCGACGGCGAGAAGGCGTGGCTGGCATGATGGCACTGGAAACTTTGATCGCGGGCGTCGAGCTGGGCGGCACCAAATGCATTGCAACGCTGGCGCGGGGGAAGGATATCCTGCGGCAGGAGCGCTGGGTGACCGAGGGGCCGGAGACGCTGGACCGGATTTCGGCAACCTTGGCGGCATGGCAGGACGAGGTGCCGTTCGCGGCGATCGGGATCGGCAGCTTCGGGCCGCTATGCCTGGACGCCAGCAGTCCGCGTTTTGGCCACATGGAAAATACGCCAAAGCCCGGCTGGGCGGGGGCGGATGTGCATGGCCATTTTGCGCGCCGCTTCGCTCTGCCCGTCGGGATCGACACCGATGTCGGGGGCGCGGCCCTGGCCGAGGGGCAATGGGGCGCGGCGATGGGATGCGCGGTGCATGGCTATGCGACGATCGGGACGGGCGTTGGCCTTGGCCTGGTGGTCGATGGCAAGGCGGTGCATGGCCGCCTGCACCCCGAAGCAGGGCATATGCGTATCCGGCGGACGGCGGGCGATATGTTCGAAGGCGCTTGCCCTGCCCATGGTGATTGCCTGGAGGGGCTGGTCGGTGGTCCGGCGCTTGCGGCGCGGGCGAACGGCGCGCTGGCGGATATGCCCGATGACGATCCGCTTTGGGATCGGGTGGCGTGCGAACTGGGCGAATGGGTGGCGATGCTGATCCTGTGCGTGTCGCCCCAGCGACTGGTGATCGGCGGCGGGGTGCTGGATTACCGTCCGACCCTGCTTGCGAAGATACGGGTGGCGGTCGCCGCCAATCTGGGCGGTTATCTGGCGGGGCTGGATCTCGCTGCGCTGGAGACGTTGATCGTGCCGCCTGCCTTGGGGCGCGATGCGGGGCCATTGGGGGCGATCATCGTGGGGCAGAATGCGTTGAGGGGGAGCCAGGCATGAACGAATGGCGCTATTCTGGCATAGCCGCCGCGATCGTGGCGCTGAGCGGCTGCACATCCTTGACCGATGTCGCGCCGACCGCAGCGGTCGGTGATCGCTGCGCCGCCTTTGCATCGACACTGCAAGGCCATTGGCCCGACGCCTCGACGCGGGTGACCAGTGCTGTGTTCGTGCCGGAAGGGCCAGCGCCTGCGCCCGATCCGCGTGGTTTTCAATATGACAGCACGGTCCCGCTGAAGGCGCATTGCGATGTTCAAGCGGTGATGGCCGAACGGCAGGGCGTGGACGGCCAAAGCTATGCGATCAAATTCCATCTGCGTTTGCCGATGGAATGGAATGGGCGTTTCCTGTTCCAGGGCGGCGGTGGCACCAATGGCGACATTGGCAATGCGTTAGGCGCGCTGGCCGGTGTCGGTCTGGTAACGCCTGCACTCGCCCAGGGCTATGCGGTGGTCAGCCAGGATTCGGGGCATGACAATGCGGTCAATAGCGATCCGGCCAAGGGCGGCGCGGTGGCGTTCGGCTTCGACCCACAAGCGCGACGTAACTATGCCTATGCGTCACTGGGGGCGGTGACCGATGCGGCCAAGGCGGCGATCGCGACCTTCTATGGCAGCGCACCGCGCTATTCCTATTTTGCGGGCTGTTCCAAGGGCGGCCAGGAAGGGTTGGCCGTCGCGCATCGCTATCCTGATGCGTTCGACGGCATCGTCGCGGCGGCACCGGGCATGTCGCTGCCGCGTGCGGCGCTGGCGCAGGCCTGGGACGTGCAGACATTTGGCCGCCTGGTGCCCCCCGGCCCCGATGGCGTGCGACCGTTCGGACAATTGGCGAACGCATTTTCTACCAGCGAACTGGGGATCGTCCGGCAGGCCATCCTGAAGGCGTGCGACGCCAAGGATGGCGTGGCCGATGGTCTGGTGACGCACTATATTCAGTGCAGCAATGCCGATGTCCTACCGGTCCTGCGCAGTGTCGCCTGTACCGGACAGCGAAACGGACAATGTTTGTCCAATTTGCAGATCGATGCGCTTGTCCGGTCCATGGCCGGTCCGCGCAAGAGCGATGGGTCGCCCCTCTATGTCCGTTTTCCCTGGGACGGCGGCGTCGGGGAGCCGGGCTGGGCGGTGTGGAAAGTGGGACTGGCCAAGGAGGGCGTTCCAGCGCTGAGCATCGTTGTCGGCGGTTCGGCCCTGTCCGCCATCTTCCAGACGCCACCCAAGCTGGTGGCTGCCGATCCGCAGGGCATGATGCAATGGCAGATGGCCTATGATTTCGATCGGGACGCCGATGCCATCTATCGCGTGGCGGCCCCCTTCCCGGCATCGGGCTGGGATATGATGTCGGCGCGGTCGCCCGATATCGATGGTTTCCGGGCCGCTGGCGGCAAGCTGATCGTGCCGCATGGCGCGGCCGATCCGGTCTTTTCGCTGGACGACACGCTGCAATGGTATCGGGAGGTCGACGCCCGTTATGCGGGCAAAGGCGCGGACACCGTGCGCGTCTTCCCTGTGCCGGGCATGAACCATTGCGAGGGCGGGCCATCGACCGATCGCTATGACGCCTTTGCCGCGATGGTCGATTGGGTCGAACAGGACCGTGCGCCCGAACAACTGAATGCCGTGGCCCCTGCGGCCAGTCCGTGGCCGGGCCGTACCCGTCCAATCTGCCGATACCCCGCTTATGCCCGGTACAAGGGCCAGGGCGATGTCGAGAAAAAGGAAAGCTTCGAATGCGTAAGAGGATGATAGGCCGACTTGCCCTTGGGGTCATCGCGATGCAGGCGGCGCTGCTGCCGGTGCAGGCGGTGGCGGCGGACGATGGCCGCTGGGTCGCGAGTTGGGCGTCCAGCCCTTCCCTGCCCGTCGCCAAGCTGCCCTTCGATTTCTGGGAGCCGGCGCCGGAGGTGCAGGGGACCATCCGCTACCATCTGCGCCTGAGCGCGGGCGGCACGAAGGTTCAGGTGCGCCTGTCGGGCGACACCCAGCCGACCGATGTCGCGATCGGCAGTGCGACCATCGCCCTGGCCGACGCGCAGGGTCGGATCGATGCGGCCACCATCCGGCCTTTGACTTTTTCCGGCGCGCGATCGGTACGGCTGCCCGCAGGGGCGCCCCTCTTGTCCGACCCGCTGCCCTTGCAGGTGAAGCCGGGCGCGGTCGCCGTGGTCAGCGTCTATCTGCCCGCCAAGGTGATTTTGCCGCAGGCCGACCCCAACCATCGTGCCGAATGGGCGATGGGGAGCGACCAGACCGGATCGGCGACGTTGCGCGGTGCCAAGCCGGTATCGAGCCGGGAAATCGTCACGTCGGTCCTGGTGCAGTCGGACAAGGACGCCCGGACCATCGTCGCCTTTGGCGATTCCATTACCGATGGCTTTGGGGCCAAGGATCCGTTGCTGCGCGGTTGGCCGGGGCAGTTGGCCAAGATGCTGAACGCCAAGGGGATCGCCAATGTCGGCATCGCCAATGCGGGCATCGGCGGCAATCGGGTGCTGCGCGAAGAAGTCGGGCCGAGCGGCTTGGCGCGGTTCGACCGCGACGCGCTGGCCGTGCCAGGCGTTACCGACATCGTGCTGCTGGAAGGGATTAACGATCTGGGGCTGAGCGGTCTGGACAATCCACGCACAAACGGGCTGCATGACACGATCACTGCCGATGACCTGATTGCGGGCTATCGCCAGATGATCGCACGGGCGCGGGCGCAGGGCATCAAGGTCCATGGCGCGACGCTGACGCCGTTCCTGGGTTCGACCTTTCCGGGCTATGCGACGCCTGCCAAGGAAGTGATCCGCCAGGCCATCAACCAGTGGATCCGCACCAGCGGCGAGTTTGACGGCGTGATCGATTTCGACGCCGCCGTCCGCGATCCGGCCGCGCCCGACCATATCCTCGCCCAATATGATTGCGGCGACAAACTCCACCCGTCGGACGAGGGCTATGCCGTCATGGCCAAGGCTGCATGGGACCATTTCAACTTCTAAATCATAGCATGAAAACAGGGGCTTGGATCAAAACAGGGTGACGATCCAAGCCTCCATAAAAAGGGAGAGTATCGTGAAGCATTTCTCATTTCTGTTCGTCGGCGCCAGTGTCGCCGCCTTGTCCTTCCCCGCGCTGGCGCAGGATGTAGCGCCGCCGCAGGCTGAAACGGACATGGCCGATAATTATGGCGGCGACATCATCGTCACCGCGCAAAAAACCTCCGAAAAATTGTCCAAGGCACCGGTCGCCATCAGCGTCGTGTCGCAGGACAGTTTGAACCGGCAGGGCGTGGATTCCGCCGCAGCGCTGACCAGCACGGTGCCGGGCCTGCAATCGAGCCAGAACGGCTTTGCCATTCGCGGCATCGGCAGCAACAACAGCTTCAGCGGTTATTCGACGGTCGCGACGCAGATTGACGGCATCTATGATCCGTCCGCCGCCGTGCTGACGCTTGGCCTGTTCGACCTCGGCTCCGTCGAAGTGCTGCGCGGGCCGCAGGGCACCGTTTATGGACGCAATGCGACCGCAGGCGTCGTTAATATCAACACGGCTGATCCGGGCAAGGATCTGGGCTTCAATGCCGATATTCAATATGGCCGGTTCAACGAGGTGCGTGCGCGTGCCGCCGTCGATCTGCCGATCAGTGACGCTTTTGCCCTGCGTATTGCCGCCTATCGCCAGGTTGATGACGGGTTCGAAAGCAAATATGGCGCCCGGCAGAATTACAACAAGACCGACCAGGCGGGCTTGCGCGTCAACAGCATCCTGCGTCTGGGCGACAGCCTGACCTGGCGCCTTTCGCTCAACTATGGGGAAAATAAGGGCACCATCCCGCTGACCTATATGCGCAGCCGCAACGTCTATCCCGATGCGGATATCGCGGCAGGCACGTTCGGCCCGATCCAAACCATCTATGATGAAGTCGTCAATCCGGGTCAGGATCTGGTCACCGACAATCAGATGGACCTGAAATATTATGCCGCCCGGTCGCGGCTGACCTGGCAGGCGACCGACGCGCTCTCGCTCACCTATCTGGCGGGTTATTCGGTGCTGAAGAATAACGGCGTGGATTCTGCGACCGGCGTGTTCACGCAGCAGAATATCAACCGTCGGACCGAAACCCAGTCGCATGAGGTGAACGTCAATTATAATGCGGGCCGGTTCGACCTGGTGCTGGGCGGCTTCCTCTATCAGGATAAGCAACCATCGGGCACGCGCCTGTTGCACGCCGGCGATACAGCGCCTGCGCCGTTCGGCAGCATCCTCACTGCTGCGGGACTCGCCAAGGTCGCAGGCACGGGCAATAATATCACGACCATCAGCGGCGTCGATGTCGTGACCTCCTATCGCGGTCAGGGCACCAAGTCGCAGGCGGTGTTCGGGCAGGGCACCTATGAACTGGCACCGGGTTTGAAAATCCTGGGCGGCGTGCGGTCGACCTGGGAGCAGGTCAACCAGCGCAATATCGAACTGGTCTGTCCCGGCGACACGATCACGCTGGAGAATATCACGCCAACGACCTGCCCCGGCATTCCCTTTGTCTATGCCCTGACCGATGACACCAACCGGCCGGAAGCGAAATTTTCCAATGTCAGTTGGAAGGCGGGCGTGAATTACGAGCTGACGCCCGAAACGCTGGCCTATGCCAGCGTCGGCACGGGTTTTCGTGGCGGTGGCCTAGAAGCCACCGGCAACGCGCCGGAGTTCCGGGAATATCAGCCCGAAACCGTGACCAATTACGAAATCGGCGTGCGCAGCTCGCTGATGGGTGGCAAGCTCTACCTCGCCGCCACGGCGTTCAACATGGACTATAAGGATCTGCAGGTATCGAGCATCGTGCTCAATCCGTTGACCAATCAGGTGTCGGCGGTGACGACCAATGCCGCGACGGCGCGGCTGCGCGGGATCGAACTGGAAGCGATCGTCCGACCGACGAGCAATGACCGGATCAGCGGCTTCGTCTCCTATCTCGACGCGAAGATCCGGTCCTTTCCGAGGGCATCGGACAATCTCAACTCGGCCAGCGGCAATTATAACGCCATTGCCACTGCGCCTCCGCCTTTCGGCTTTGGCTATGAAGAACTGCCCACCAACGTCGTGCGCGACGTGTCGGGCAATGAACTGCCTAATGCGCCAAAGTGGAGCGCGCGGGTCAGCTATGCGCATATCTTCGACCTGGGCGGTGCGGGTAGCTTGACGCCGAGCGTGGACTTCTACGTCCAGTCACGGACGTTCAGCGACATCCAAAATTATGCGCAGAGCCGCCGGGCGTCCTATACCAAGACCGACCTCAACCTGCGGTATGAAACCGAAGATGGACAATTGTCGATCACCGGCTTCGTCAATAATCTGGAGGATGAGCGCGTGGCGAATAATCTGGTGACGGTGTGGAGTTCGACCACCGCCAATTATGATCCGCCGCGCACCTATGGCGTGCGCCTCGGCATGCAATTCTAAGCTAGGGTGGGGCGTCCCAAAGGGACGTCCCATTTTTTCGGAAAGGGCAGCATCATGGCCGACACGCAATTCCCCAACGACCCGCAGACGCGCCGTAGCCTGTTGCTCGCCGCCGGCGGACTGGCGGCCGTTCCCGTCATGGCGAAAGCGGCCGCGCCTGCGCCCGTGGCAGAGGACATTCCCAAGGCGGAATTCGTCTATGAGGCGATCGTGACATTGGGGCCGGCGGAAGAGATTGGCGAGACGCCGCATGGCAAGCGCGTGCGCATTCCGATCACCGGCGGCACGTTCAAGGGGCCACGGATCAGCGGCACCATCTTTCCCGAAGGCATGGACTGGCAATTGATCCGCCCCGACGGCATGACCGAATTGGAGGCCGCCTATCTGATGCGGGAGGCCGACGGCACCGTCATCCATATCCGCAACAAGGGCGTGGCGGGCAAGGGCTATGCGCGGACGAGCGCCGTGTTCGAAGTGCCCAATGGGCCGCATGCCTGGCTGAACGAAGCCGTGTTTGCAGGGACGGTCGGCCCGGTGCCGGAGATGGACACCCCCGCCGTGCGCATACGCATGTACAAGCTGGTTTAGGACCGCAGGCAAATGGCACGCATTCGTTGGCTCACCTATTTGATGTTCCTGATGTTCGCGATGACATCGGAATCGGTCGGGGTGATCATTCCGTCGGTGATCCGCGAATTCGGCCTGGGCATGACGGCGGGCGGCGCGTTCCACTATGCGACGATGTGCGGCATCGCGCTGGGCGGCGTATTGCTGGGATCGATGGCGGACCGGTTCGGGCGCAAGCCGACGATTTTGGCGGGCCTGGCGCTGTTCGGCTTGAGCGCCTCCCTATTCGCCTGGGTGAGCAGTTTCGGCCTGTTCCTGGTCCTGCTGTTCGTCGGCGGGCTTGCCGTTGGCATTTTCAAGACGGCGGCGCTGGCGTTGATCGGCGACATATCGACATCGACGCGCGCGCATACGGCGACCATGAATGTCGTCGAGGGGTTTTTCGGCATCGGCGCGATCATCGGGCCGGCAATCGTCGCCTATCTGCTGTCGCATGATGCGTCGTGGAAGTGGCTCTATCTCATCGCGGCCGCGCTGTGCGGATTGCTCATGATCCTCGCTTGGCGCGTCCCCTACCCACCCGTGCAGGCGAAGACGGAGGGCGCGCCTATGGCCGACATGCTGGCGATGATGCGCAATCGCTATGCCCTGGCGTTCAGCAGCGGGATCATGCTCTATGTGGGGGTCGAGACCGCCATCTATGTATGGATGCCGACATTATTGGCGGGCTATGCGGGGCCGGGCTGGCAATGGGCAGCCTATGCACTGTCGGTCTTCTTCATCCTGCGCGTCATCGGCCGCTTTGCCGGTTTCTGGCTGCTGGAGCGGTTCAACTGGACCGCGGTGCTGGCCTCATGCGGCATTGCCATCCTAGTGTGCTTTGCGCTGGCCATTTTTGGCGGGCGGCCGATGGCGGTGATGTCGCTGCCCTTGTCGGGTCTGTTCATGTCGGTGCTGTATCCGACGCTCAATTCCAAGGGCATCAGCTGCTTTCCAAAGCCGCAGCATGGCGCGATTTCGGGCGTCATCCTGTTCTTCACCTGCGTCAGTGCGGTGGTGGCACCGCTGGCGATGGGGTTGATCGGCGATTATTTCGGCGACGCCATTTATGGCTTCTATCTGGCGACGCTGTTTGCAGCCGTGCTGGCGGTGGGGCTGGTGCTCAACATGATCTTCGATCCGGCGAGCGGGGAGTTGGCAAAGCGGGGCGCGCTCGACTATCGGGCTTGAGCGTGTACCGCACAAATCTGCTGACAGGCGGGCCGATTTGAAGGATAGACGTTCCTTTATTTGGGACGCATGGCGAATATGATATGAGCGATAGCGAAGACAGCAAGGAACCGGGCGTCAAGGGCACGCAGACGCTGATGCGCGCGCTCGACATCATGGACGAAGTGATTGACGGCCCCATTCGCGCCGCCGACCTGGCCCGAAAGCTGGGCATGAGCAAGACCACGGCGCACCGGCTGGTGCAGGCACTCAAGTCGCGCAATTATCTGGCCGTGACGCGGGATGGCTTTGCCTTGGGGCCGAAATTGCTGCAATTGGGCGTGCTGGCGACCGAGCAGATCGACTTTGTGCGGATCGCGCGGCCATTCATGGAATTATTGTCCGAGCGCAGCGGCTTTTGCGTGTTCGTGGGCAAGCGCGAGGGGGATTTTTCCCGCCATCTCGATCGGGTGACGGGAACGCAGCGGCTGCGCGTGGCGACGGCACCGGGCGATCGTCGGCCGATCGCGGAAACGGGCCTCGGCAAGGCGCTGTTGCTGGACGAGGACGAAGCGACCTGGGAGCGGCTGTATGTCGCGGCCAAGGGCGGCAAGCCGTCGCGTGCGGCGATCAACGCTTTCATTGCCGAAATGCAGAGCCACAAGGCGCGGGGCGAAGTGTTGCATGACAGCGAATTGGGTGACGGCGTCCGATCGATCGCGACACCGATCCGCGATGCGAAGGGCAATATCTGCATCGCCATCTCGATTGCTAGCGCGGCCCATTATCTGACCGACGAATTGCGCACGACGCTGGCGCTGCAAGTGATGCGGTCGGCCGAGCAGATCAGCGCTGCGGTGGGCTATAGCGGCCCGCGCTGAACGGGCGACTCTCCCCGCAAAAACAATGAGGGCGCGATCATTGTGATGATCGCGCCCTTTAGGTTGGGGAGAGGGTGTCTTTACATCCGGTAGGTCACGCCGAAGGTGAAGGTGCGGCCGATGCGCGTTTCGAACAAAGTGTCCTGCCGCACGCTGTCGGTGTAGAGGCGGTTCTGTTCATCGGTCAGGTTCTGGGCCTCGACGATCAGCTTGAGCCGATCGGTCACGGCGAAGGAGGCCGATGCGTCCATGTAGAAGGTCTTGGCATTGCCGACCAGATCGCTGCCCGGCGAGGCGGGGATGCCGCGGATGAACTTGTCGCGGAAATTGCCCGTGGTGCGGATGCTGAACTTCTCATCCTCATAATAGAGCGTGCCCGACGCTGTGTTCTTCGACAGGCCGACAAGGTCCGCCGTGGTGGTCACCGTCGGCACGCCGTTCACGCTGGCGAGGATATAGTCGATCTTCGACGTAACGTGAGTGAAGTTCGCCAGCATGCCGAAATTGCCGAGGAAACCGTCGAAGAAGGTGAAGGGTATCTGCGCATTCAGCTCGATACCCTTCAGCGGGCCGCCCGGCGTATTGAACGGCTGCGACACGTTGAAGGGTTCGCTGGGGTCGGTGTTGCTGTTTTCGAGCAGACCATTGGGCAGGCCCAACTGGTTGAACGGAATGAGGCTGTTCACATTCTGAACGAAGCTCTTGATGTCCTTGTAGAAGAAGGCGGCGGACAGCAGCGAGCCGGGACGGAAATACCATTCCACCGCGACGTCGAAGGTGTTGGCACGGATCGGGTCGAGGAAGGGATTGTTGATATTGCCGACGCGGGTGACCGGATTGACGCCGCTGGTGGGGGTCAGCAGGCCCAGTTCGGGGCGCGCCAGCACCTTCGCACCGGAGAAGCGCACCAGCAGATTTTGCATCGGCTCGATCACGACATTGGCCGAAGGCAGCCAGTCGTCATAGACGTTGCGTGCGGCCGCGAACCGTCCGGCAAGGCCGGTGGGCGTGGTGGCGCTGGCGATCTGGATATAGCCCGACGAAAGCATGTCAGTCTTGACGTAGCGCACGCCCGCATCGCCGCGCACGCTGAAGCCGATGGCATCCTCTAGGTCGAAATTGGCCATGACATAGCCGCTCGTCACCTCTTCGCGGACCCGGCTGCGGCCACCGCCACATTCGACGCCGCAATAGCGTACCGCGTCGAAGCCAAACGTATCAGCCCATTTCTCCGCATCTATCGCTGCCCAACCACTGGGCGCACCATTGCCCCATAGCTTGTCGACGCCGCCGATGGTGGTCGTGATGTCCGCCAGCGTCGTGCCGGCCGGCAGGGCGCGGACCACCGTGTCGGCATTGAAGGGTCGCAGGAAGGTGGAGAGGAAGTCGCTGCGCCGATACTGGCCGCCCGCCCGGATCGAGAAGGCTTCGCTCGCCTTCCACGTCAGGTTCGCGCCAGCGGTGAGATTGTCGGTCTTGTTGCGGGACGGCTTGCCCTGGAAGCTGAAGCCGCCGCGCACGGTGCCATCGGCGAGCGGCGGCGCATAGGCGAAGCTGCCGGGGTTGCCGACATCCGTGCCAAAGCCCAGAACCGGCGTGCTGCCGCCATCCCGGAAGTCGATCGAGAAACCATCGACATCGACGGCATCCATGAAGGTTTGCAGGCGCTTCTTGCCGTTCCAGATCGAGCGGTTGAACCCGACGATCGCGTCGACGGTCAGGCTGTCGTTCAGCTCGCGCTTGAAATTGACATTGGCCTGTTTGAAGGTCGAGACGAAATTGTCGACCAGCCCTTCGGAGCGGACATCGACGCCGTCGAATACGCCGTGGACCAGCGATCCATTCTCGTCGAATTCGATTTCGCGCACCGACGTCATCGGCTGGCCGAGGTTCGATGCATTACGCGCGAAGGACACGGCGGCGATATAATTGTCGCGACGGGTCACTTCGAACCGCGAATAGAGGAAATCGACGGAGATATCGGTCTGGTCGTCCGGCTGATATTGCAGCGTCAACGATCCGCCGATCCGTTCCTGCTTCTGTTCGCTATTGAGATAGCGCGGCAGGCGGGGGAAGAAGGCGCCGCTGCCCGGCGTTCCTTCTGCGCCTTCGCGGCGCAGATTTTGGATCGTGTCATAGGCCGCCTGCGTGCTGGTGCGCGGATTGCCGTTGCTGCAATTTGCGGCCGTTACGCCGCGCGTCGCCAATTGTTCAGGCGTCTGGCCTGCCGTATTGATCGGTGCGCCCAGCGGCGAACAGAAGCCGCCATTGATGTTCGCTGGCAGCAGATCGACCGCAGAATAGCCGACCTCCCGCAGGTTGCGCTGTTGATAAGCGACCGACCCCAATATGCCGAAACCGCTATCGCCAAACTGCTTGGAAATCAGCAGCGAGGCGCGCGGATCGACCTTTTTCGACAGTTCGTTATAGACGCCGCGCGCCGTCATCGAGAGGACGAAGTCATCCTTCTGATCGAAGGGCTTGGGCGCGGAGAGGTCGACGGTCGCACCGAGCGAGCCTTCCTCGATATCGGCCGAGGGTGTCTTGCGCACGGAGAGGGCCGAGAAGATTTCGGTCGGGAAGACGTTGAAGTCGAAGCTGCGGCCATTATTGCCTGCGCCATAAATGTCCGAGCCGCCGGTTTGCGCCGTGCCTTCCATGCCGTTGATGCGGACGCGGGTGAACCCGGCGCCGAGGCCACGGACCGAGATGTTGCGACCTTCGCCACCATCGCCACGTGCAAGCGCCACGCCGGGCACGCGCTGCATCGATTCAGCGAGGTTGGAGTCGGGGAATTTGCCGATGTCTTCAGCAACGATCGAATCGATCGCGGCAGCTTCGCGGCGTTTCATGCCGAGCGCGCTGTCGAGCGAGGCGCGGAAGCCAGTGACGACGATATCGGCGGTTTCGGATTGATCGGCGACGGGCTGGTACTGGGCGATGGCGGGGACCGCCACAAGCAGCGTGGTGGCGATCGCGATGGCCGAGCTGCGGCGCGCAAATGCGGAACGGGTGTGCAACATGACTTCCTCCCCTATTGACCGGTTGCCATCACCCCGATGACATCCGAATGTCCCACTATGTGGATTACGGTGTCATCTTATATTGGGAGTCGCGGAATGGAAAGAAAAATCATCATATGATTTTAATACCCACATTGTGGGATATTTAGATCCCCGTCGGAGGATGACGCGAGAGGAAAGGCCATTGACCCTGTTATAATCCCTATATATGGGTTATAAACCTATTTAGCGGGATAGATATTGGCCTCTGCACGGGCCGATATTCTGGGGGGAGCGTGGCGGCCTTCGTGGCGCTCCCCCGCTCTTGCACTTCTGCAAAGGCCCATGTCATGCCGTCCAGCGCTGCGCTCTTCCTGATGCTGGCGGCCGCTGGCGGGGGGGAGACCATCGTCCTTAACCGCGACTCGTTGCAACCCTATCAGGCGGCAAGCCACGGCGTCGAACCGGGCGGCAATGCGCAGGGTTTTGCCTATTCCATCGCGCTGCCCGAAGGCCGCTATCGCGTGACTGTGCGATTGGGGGACCGGACGCGGGCGGGCGATACGACGGTCAAGGCCGAGGCGCGTCGCCTGATGCTGCGCTCTGTACGCACCCGCAAAGGAGAGGAAGTCGAGCGCCGTTTCCTGGTGGATGTCCGCACGCCCGCGCTGCCGCCGCCACCGCCCACGGCGCCGGGTGGCGACCGGGTGCGGATCGATGGGCGGGATGCGCAGGAATTTACCTGGGACGACAAGCTGACGCTGGAGTTCCTCGGCCAACCGGCGGTCCGGTCGATCCGCGTTGAGCCGGTCACGGCCCCGGCGATCTTTCTGGCGGGAGATTCCACCGTCACCGATCAATATGCGGAACCCGCGGCGAGTTGGGGCCAGATGTTGCCCGCGCTGCTGGATGACCGGATCGTCGTCGCCAATCACGCCAAGTCGGGCGAGACGCTCAAATCTTTCCTGACCAGCTTACGCTTCGACAAATTGCTGTCGGCGATGCGGCCCGGCGACTGGTTGTTCATCCAGTTCGGGCATAATGACCAGAAGCAGCAATGGCCGCAGACCTGGGTCGCGCCGGATTCGACCTACCCCGCCTATCTGCGCGCCTATATCGCCGAAGCGCGACGGCGTGGCGCGCATCCAGTCCTGGTGACATCGCCCGAACGGCGCAATTTCGATGCGCAGGGGAAGATCATCGATACGCTGAGCGACTATGCGGCGGCGGTGCGGAAGGTCGCGGCGGAAGATGGCGTCCCGCTGATCGACCTGAACGCGGACAGCCGCGCCATCTATGAAGCGCTTGGCCCCGATGTCGCGCCCGCAGCCTTCAACGATGGCGGCAAGGACAAGACGCATCATAATAACTACGGCGCGTGGTTGCTGGCGAGCGCCGTGGCGCAGCGCATCCGCGATACCATCCCTGCGCTTGCCCCGCATGTGAGCGCCGGTGCCTTCGCGCCTGCAAAGCCCCCCACGGCAGCGCAGGTCGCCATTGTCCCAAGCCTGATCCACAGCGATCAGCGCCCGGCCGGGAACTGAGATGGACATGACTCGCCGCGATCTAGCGTTGGGACTGGCCAATCTCGCTCTGGCGGCCCTGCCCTTCCCCGCCCATGCCGCGCGACGCTTCGATGTGCGGGATCATGGTGCGCGCGGCGACGGCATTGCGATCGACAGCGATGCAATCAACGCAGCGATCGAGGCGGCATCGCGCGGCGGCGGCGGCACCGTCCTGCTGACGCGCGGGCGCTATTTGTGTTTCTCGATCCGGCTGCGCAGCCGCGTTACCTTGCTGTTGGGAGAAGGTGCGGTGATCGAGGCGGCCGATCCGGCGCGCCATGCCGGGCGTTATGACCTGCCCGAAGAGGGGATCGATCAGCTGTATCAGGATTTCGGCCATAGCCATTGGCACAACAGCCTGATCTGGGGCGATGATGTGCGGAAGGTCGCTATCCTTGGCCCCGGCGCAATCGATGGCGCGGGCCTGACCCGCGATGGCCCCGGTGCGCGCTGGAAGCGCCAGGCAGGCGAGCGTCCGCTGTCGATGCGGGCGATGACGCAGGCGCAGATTGATGACCTGGAACCGACCGCCGCTGCGATGGCTGGCAAGGGCAACAAGGCGATCGCGTTCAAAAATGGCCGCGACATCCGCCTGTCGGGCTTCACCATTCGCAAGGGCGGGCATTTCGCCATATTGGCCACGGGCACGCAAAAGCTGCGCATCGATGGGCTGACGATCGATACCGACCGCGACGGCATCGATCTCGATTGCGTGCGCGACGTGGTGGTGGAGCGCTGCCGCGTCAATTCGCCCAATGACGATGCCATCGTGATCAAGAGCAGCCATGCGCTGGGGCGGGCGATCGCCGCTGAAGACATATTGATCCGCGATTGTGACGTGTCGGGCTATGATATGGGATCGCTGATCGACGGCACCCGGACGACCCGCCAGCAGATCGCCCCCGATCAGGATCGCGTCACGGGCCGGATCAAACTGGGGACCGAGAGCAATGGCGGTTATCGCAACATCCGCATCGAGGATTGCCGCTTCACCCGCTGCCGGGGGCTGGCACTGGAGACGGTGGATGGCGGGGTGATGGAGCATATCGTCGCGCATCGGCTGACCATGCGCGACGTTACTACCGCGCCCCTTTTCCTGCGGCTGGGCGACCGGCGGCGCGGGCCGGAGGGGACAGGGATCGGCGCGATCCGCCATGTGGAGATAAGCGAGGTCGATGCGCGTGGTATCGATCATCGCTTCCCGGCCACGATTGCGGGCCTGCCCGGCCATCCGATCCGCGACGTGACGTTGCGCGATATCCACCTGGACTATGAGGGCGGCGGCACGGCGCAGGATGCCGCACGGCGGCCCGGCGAACTGGCCGACGCTTATCCGGAACCCAGTATGTTCGGCGTGCTGCCCGCCTGGGCGCTGTGGGCGCGGCACGCGGAGCGGTTGACGATCGAGCGGTTCTCGGCGGCGACACGCTCGCCCGACCAGCGTCCGCCCTTGCTGTTCGACGATGTGCGGCATCTGACGGTGCGAAACACGCCACTGTGGCGTTGACGAACAATTGGGACGATGTTACCAAATATAGGTCAAAGGTTCCATAATGTGGTTTATAGGGGAAGAGCCGAGATGTCGATCCACGCCTTCAAGATGCAATTGAAGCCCGGCGTCGTGGACGAATATCGTCGCCGCCATGACGAGTTATGGCCCGAACTGTCCGATCTGCTGCGCCAGTCGGGTATCTCCGATTATTCCATCTTTCTGGATGAAGATACGCTCAGCCTGTTCGCTGTGCTGACGCTGGCGGCGGAGAATCAGCGCGACACGCTGCCCGATCATCCCGTGATGCAGAAATGGTGGGCCTATATGGCGCCGTTGATGGAGGTCGAGCCGGACAATAGACCCAAGGAATGGCCGCTCACCCTGCTGTTCCACATGGATTGATCCGACCGATGCGCTCCCTAATTGCCGCCCTGCTGCTGGGCTCCGCCCTGGCGATCCCTGCGATGGCGCAGGTTGCCAAGCCCACCGCCAACCTGTCCGCCCCGGTCAAGAGCTTTGGCCGCGTCTCCTATGATGCGCGCTCGCTGATGATCGATGGCGAGCGCAAGATCATCTGGGGCGGGGAATTCCACCCCTTCCGCCTGCCCTCGCCCGACCTGTGGCGCGACATATTGCAGAAGATGAAGGCGAGCGGGTTCAATACCGTCGCCCTCTATTTCGACTGGGGCTATCATAGCCCGAAACAGGGCGTGTACGACTTTACCGGCATCCGCGACCTCGACCGGCTGCTCATCATGGCGGAAGAGGAAGGCCTCTACGTCATCACCCGTGCCGGTCCCTATGTGAATGCCGAACTGTCGCGCGGCGGCTTTCCCGGCTGGCTGGTCAACCAGCGCGCGCGTGCGCGCACCGACGACCCGGATTATCTCAAGGCCGTCGATGAATGGCTCAGCCAAATCAACCCGATCATCGCGCGGCATCAGATCAATGTGGACAAGCAGCGCAAGGGCGGCGTCATCCTGCACCAGATCGAAAACGAACTGGCGCTGACGACGCCTGCGCAGCGGCGCTATATGGACCATCTCTATGCCAAGGCGCGGGCAGACGGCATCACCGTGCCGATCTTCCACAATGATCAGGGCCGCAATGGCTATTGGACGCCCGAATCCTCGACGGTCGAGAAGGTCGTCACCGGCCCCAACGATATGTATGCGTTCGATGGGTATCCGGGCGGCACCTGCACCGTCACCGGCCAGCCCACCCGCGATGTCGCCGCACCCGACTGGGGCTATTATGGCACGGGCGGGGCGAAGGGCGGCGCGTCGGCCTCACCCGATACGCCGGGATTCGCGGCCGAGTTCGGCGGTGGCTGGTTCGATTATTGGGGGTCGAACGGCGGCTATGACTGCAACGCGATCCAGCGCGGCAAGCGGTTCCAGCGGGTCTTCTATGGCACGAACCTCGCCAACGGCATCGGCATCCAAAGCTTTTACATGACCTATGGCGGCACCAGCTGGGGCTGGCTGCCTGGCCCGGTGGTGTTCACCAGCTATGATTATGGCGCGGCGATTTCCGAACCCCGTGCGCTGCGCGAAAAGGCGCAGGAGATGAAGCAGTTGGGCGGCCTCATCGCGTCCGTCCCCGATCTGGCGGGCATGGTTCCGGCCGGGCCGGTCGAGATCACATCGCCCAATATCCAGATATATCATAATAAAAGCCCGGAAACCGACGTTCGTTTCCTGATGGTGACGCACAAGCCGTCCAACGGGCAGACGAACGACAGCTTCACCTTTACTGCCGACCTGCCCGATGGCCGCTATACGGTGCCGATGCGCCTCAACGGCTTTGACGCGAAATGGCTGGTCGCGGGCGTAACGCTGGGTGGGCAGCGGCTGGTCTATTCCACGTCGGAACTGCAATCGGCGCAGCGGCAGGATAAGGGCGACCTGATGCTGCTCTATGGCCGCGCCGGGGAGTCGGGCGAGACAGTGCTGCGCTACACCAGCGCGCCGACCGTGACCGTGATCGAGGGGGAAGCCACCAGCCGTTTCGACGCGGCGAAGGGCGACTTGAAACTCAGCTACAGCCATCAAGGTCGCGCGATCGTGCGGATCGAGGGCGGCGGGCGGCCGCCGCTGACGGTGATCCTGGGCGACGAAGCTGAGGCCGTCCGCTACTGGCGGCAGGGCGATATGTTGATCCGTGGCCCTGAACTGGTGCGCCATGCGACGGTGAAGGGCGGCACGCTGGCCCTGACCGGGGATACCGCCACACAAAGTCCGCTAGAAATCTGGGCGCCGGGCGCGATCCGCAGCGTGACGTGGAACGGCACGAAGATCGTCACCCGTGCCACGCCATCGGGCAGCCTTGCGGCCACCCAGCCGCTTGCCGGTCCCGCCGCCATTGCACTGCCCGCGCTGACCGACTGGCGCATGGCCAAGGGTTCGCCGGAAGCGGACCCAGCCTTCGACGATAGCAGTTGGCAGGCGATCGACAATCGCTCATCGGCCAGCATTACCGCGCGACCCGATGGGCAGCCGAATATGGGTATGGACGCCTATGGCTTCCATGATGGCGATGTCTGGTATCGTGGTCGCTTCACCGGCACGCCCGATGCCAAGGCGCTGTCGCTCTATTATGGTGCGGGTGGTTCTGGCCTCGTCCAGGCGTGGATCGACGGGCAATTTATCGGCGAGGCAGAAACGCCCGGCGGCCTGCCGCGGCCAATCACGACGGGCACGGCGCGCTTTGCCCTGCCCGCCAGTGCCCAAAGTGGCGAGTATATCCTATCCGTCATGGTCCGTAACAATGGCCATAATTGGGATCTGGACAGCGATGATTTCCACAAGGAGGCCCGTGGCCTGATCTCCGCATCGCTGGAAGGTGGCCCAAGTGGACGCAGCTTTGCCGTGCCAATCGCATGGAAAATTCAGGGCAAGCGCGGCGGCGAGACGCTGGCCGATCCTGTACGCGGTCCGGCCAATAATGGCGGCCTCTATGGCGAGCGCATGGGATGGCATCTGCCCGGCTTCGATGACAAGCGCTGGGCGAAGGCAACGGTCCCTGCCACGCAGGCAGAAGTGGGAACCAGCTGGTATCGCACCAGCTTCGACCTGGCCGTGCCCAAGGGGCAGGACGCGACCATCGCGCTCAGCTTCGGCGATGCGACCAAGCCGCGATCGCCGGTTCGCTATCGCGTGCTGATGTTCGTCAATGGCTGGAACATGGGGCAGTTCATCGCCCATGTCGGGCCGCAACGCACTTTTCCGATCCCCGAAGGCATATTGAACCACCGGGGCAAGAACCATGTCGCGCTGGCCGTCACATCCGACGGGCAGCCGGGCGATGCGCTCGAAGCCGTGCGCCTCGTCACCCTTCATTCCGTGAAAGGCGGTCTGCCAGTGCAGATGGTTACCGCGCCAAACGCACCTTCAGACCTTAAGGAGTAAGAATAAGTGGCCGCACTCAATCATGATGTCCCGCGCGCCCAAGTGGTCGACGCCATCGACCGGCTGATGGACAATCTCGTCAATATCAAGGACGAGACCGGCGAGTTCCTTTTGCATCTGGACGATGGCCGCATCATCGACACCAAGGGCTGGGCCGGGTGGGAATGGACCCATGGTATCGGCCTGTTCGGCATGTGGCGTTATTATGAGCAGACCGGCGACCAAAAGGCGTTGGGCATCATCAAACAATGGTTCGAGGATCGCTTTGCCGAAGGCACGCCGACCAAGAATATTAATACGATGGCCCCCTTCATCACGCTTGCCTATCTGTACGAGCATGAGCCGGACCCGCGCTACATCCCCTATCTCGACACCTGGGCGGAATGGTTGATGGCGGATGATGGCCTGCCCAAGACCGAAGAGGGCGGCTTTCAGCATATCGTCTATAATGACGAAAATCCGGGCGAAATGTGGGACGACACGCTGATGATGTCGGTGTTGCCGCTGGCCAAGATCGGCCTGCTGCTGAACCGCCCCCATTATGTCGAGGAAGCCAAACGCCAGTTCCTCATCCACATCAAATATCTGTTCGATACCAAGACAGGCCTGTGGTTCCATGGTTGGGATTTCAACGGTCGTCATAATTTTGCAGAAGCATTGTGGGCGCGCGGCAATTGCTGGGTGACGATCGCCATCCCTGAAATCATCGAGATACTGGATCTGCCGCAGGGTGATGCGTTCCGCACCTTCCTGATCGATACGCTGGCGGCGCAGGTGAAGACATTGGCGCAGACGCAGGACGCCGATACGGGCCTGTGGCACACGCTGATCGTCGATTCGACCAGCTATCTGGAAGCTTCGGCCACCGCGGGTTTCGCCTATGGCATCCTCAAGGCCGTGCGGAAGGGTTACCTGCCGCGCCATTATGAGGCTGTCGGCATCAAGGCGGTGCGCGGCGTGCTGGCCAATATCGACGCGGCGGGCGAGTTGCAGCAGGTGAGCTTTGGCACCGCGATGGGCGACACCCAGCAATTCTACAAGGATATTGCGCTGACCTCCATGCCCTATGGCCAGAGCCTCGCCATCTGCGCACTGGGCGAGTTTCTGCGCAGCTATATCTGACAAAGCGGGCAGCGGCGGGAGAGCGGGAAATGGAAGGACCGATCGACCGCCAATGTCCGCCAAGGGATACCGCCAGCGTTGCGACGCTGGCGGTATTTCATATTTTGCGATGATCGCGCGTATTTTGCTCCTGATTGCACTGATCGGCGTTGCGCCGATGGCGACGGCGCAACATTGGGTGCGCGAGAACGCCCGCCCCGGCGATCTCACGCTGGCGGCGCAGGGGCGCGTCGCGCCGGTCGTCATCGATCCTGCCGATCATGATGTCGTCGCCATCGCCGCAGCCGACCTGCGCCGCGACCTTGCCACCGTCACACGGGCAACACCGGGCGGCGACACGCAAATCTGGATCGGCACGTTGGGCAAGAATGCCGCGATCGACCGGTTGATCGCTGACCGCCGCATCGCCATCGGCACGTTGAAGGGTGCCTGGGAAAGTTTCCTGATCGCCAGCGTCGACAAGCCGCGCGCCGGCGTTGCGCGCGCGCTGGTGATTATCGGGTCGGATCGGCGCGGGACAGCTTATGGCGCCTATGAATTGTCGCGTGCGATTGGCGTTTCGCCTTGGCACTGGTGGGCCGATGTTACGCCCCGGCATCAGGTCAGCCTCCATGTCGCCAAGGGGTTGCGGCGCTTTGGCCCGCCTTCGGTCAAATATCGCGGTATCTTCTTCAATGACGAGGATTGGGGGCTAGTCCCTTGGGCTGCCGCGACCCATGCGCCACAGGAAAAACCGCTCGGCCCCAAGACCTACGCCAAGGTCTTCGAGCTAATGCTGCGGCTGAAAGCCAACCTCCTCTGGCCTGCCATGCACAAGGTGACGCAGCCCTTCAACGCCGATCCGGCCAACGCCGCGCTGGCCGACCGCTATGCTATCGTCATGGGATCGAGCCATGCCGAACCGATGCTGCGCAACAATGTCGGCGAATGGAGCGCGCCGCCGGATGATTTCGACTATGTGAAGAATGCGCCCGGCGTGCAGCGTTACTGGGCTGATCGCGTTGCCACAAATGCAGGCTATGAGAGCATATGGACGCTCGGTATGCGCGGCATCCATGACAGCGGCATGGTTGGTCCGTCCACCATCGCGGATCGCCGCGCTACGCTGGAGCGCATCATCACCGACCAGCGCGGCATGCTGGATCGTGCAGGCATAGCCGACGCACCGCAGGTCTTTACGCCCTATAAGGAAGTGCTCGACATCTATCGCGCGGGACTCAAGGTACCCGATAATGTGACGCTGATGTGGCCCGACGATAATTTCGGCTATATCCGTCACTTCCCCGACCGCACCGAGCGCGCGCGATCGGGTGGATCAGGGATCTATTACCATCTTTCCTATCTTGGCGCGCCGCTCTCCTATCTCTGGCTATCCACCACGCCGCCCGCGCTGATCCGCGAGGAAATGGGCCGGGCCTTCGATCGGGGTGCGCGCCAGATGTGGGTCGCCAATGTCGGTGACTTGAAGCCCGCCGAACTGGCGACGGAGTATTTCCTAGCGCTGGCTTGGGACATAGAGGCGACCCGCGCCCAGCCGATCGACCATTTCGCCGAAGCATGGGCGGCGGAGAATATTGACGCGACGCAAGCGCGGCCGATCGCCGATGTCCTGCGCACCTATCACCGCCTGAATTTCGATCGTAGGCCCGAACATCTGCAGTGGTATTTGCCTGGTGAAAAGGCACGGCCAAGTCCGCTGTCGATCGCGCAGGCGGACGCCCGGCTCGCCGCATTCGCCGCCATGGAACAGGCCCTCGCCGCGCTGGAATCGCATGTCCCCGCCGATCGCCGCGACGCCCTGTTCGAACTGCTGACCTATCCAGTCGCCGCGTCCGCCGCCGCCAATCGCCGCTTCTTCGCGGCAGAAGCGCATGACCGGCTGCGCGACAGCGATCTGGCCGAAGCGATCCGACGCGGTACGATAGCCCATGCGGCCGATGCGACTCTGAGCACGCTTACGCACCGCTATAATCGGGAGATTGCGGGCGGCAAATGGCGTGGCATGATGGCGGTGGAACCTGCCGACGGCCAATGGCGCAGCTATCGTCTGACCCCGCCGATCCTGCCAGCACCCGACGCTCTATCGGCCCCCGCATCGGTGCCGACGATCGTGCCTCTGCACATCGATCCTGTGCTGAAGCCGCGGCAATTCACGGTCAACAAAGGATGGCGGCTGGGCGACGGTCTGGGGCGGCACGGTGCCGTCCTCGCCGCGACCGGGGCCGGAGGCAGCGTCGGTGCGACCGTCACGCTACCGGCCGGGGAATGGCGCGCTTTTGTCGACATCCTGCCGACCTATGCCGACCGGGATGGCGATCCGCTGCGCTTGACCGTTGCTATAGACGGTGTCGCGTATCGCCTGGCAACGCCACGCCAGACTGGGGACAGGGATTGGGCGCAAGCTGTTCTCGATAGCCGGATTGCGCTGGCCGTGCCGGTAGATTTGCCAGCGGGCGCGCATCGCGTCACCTTGCAGTCCGCCGATCCAGGCGTGATGATCGAGGCGATCCGCTTCGAGCCGGTTCACGCAACAGGTCACTTGCATTGATTTCAAATAGCGTGATAGAAATTCACTATATGGTATTAAGCCATGTGTCCGGATGACGATCGTGGCACGATCCAAGGCTGAGGATAGACAAGCAGTGCTCCCAGAAACCCGCCCCGTTCGCCTGCGCAATTATCTCGCTTATGGGTCCAACGACGTGTTGGGCGCAGGGTCGATGGCGGTCATTTCCGGTTGGGTATTGATCTTCTACACCCAGTTTTGCGGGCTGTCGGCCGGACAGGCGGCGACGATTTTTGCGGTCGCGCGTATCCTGGACGCCGTTGCTTCGCCGATGATCGGCTATATTTCCGACCATTTCGGCAGCACCCGGCTTGGCCAGCGTTTCGGGCGGCGGCGCTTCTTCATCCTGGCGGCGATCCCGCTATTGCCCAGCTTCGCGCTGATGTGGCTGCCGGGCCAGACCTTCTGGTATTATCTTGTCAGCTATGTGCTGTTCGAACTCGTCTATGCGATGGAGATCATCCCTTTCGAGACATTGGCTGCCGAAATGTCGAGCGATTATAAGACCAAGGCGAAGTTCGCAGGCGCGCGCATCCTGTTCGGGCAGGCGTCGGCCATTTTGGCGGGCTTCCTGCCGCTCTGGCTGATCACGACGTTGGGTCGCGACAGTGCCGACACGTTTTTCTACATGGGCATCATTTTCGCCGCACTCTTCATGCTGACGGCCGGGCTGCTGTATCTGTTCAGTTGGGAACGGCATATGCCGGGCGGGGTGCCGCTGGCGCAGGCTGCGCCGACGGCGGGCATGGGACAGGCGTTCAAGGCGCTGTATCGCAACCTTTTTTCCACCATGCGTATCCGCGCTTTCCGGCTGCATCTGGGCATGTATCTGGGTGGCTATATCAGTCAGGATATTTTCAATGCGGCCTTCACTTTCTTCGTCATCTTTGCGCTGACGGGGTCGATGGCGATCGCATCGGGGCTGCTCGGCACCATGTATATTGTCCAGTTCGTGGCGGTCATTATCGCGATCAACCTGGCGCTGCGGGCGTCGCCGTCGCGCGCCTATCAGATTGCGGCGGCCAGCTTCGCGGCGGGTGCGTTGACACTCATTGGCTTGTGGGTGCTGGACATTCCGGCGAGCAGCCCAATGATCTGGTTGCCGATCATCTTGGCGGGCCTGGGTCGTGGCGCGCTCAACTATATCCCCTGGGCAACCTATAATTATATGGCCGACGTGGACGAAATCGTCACCGGACAGCGGCGTGAAGGCAGCTTTGCCGGTGTCATGACCTTCGTGCGCAAGGCGACGCAGGCCGCGGCTGTTGCGGGTGTAGGGTTCATCATGCAGGCGGGTGGCTTCGTGTCCGGTGCGTCCGTGCAAAGCTATGACGCCATCCTGACGATCGCTCTGTTGCTGGGCATCGGCACGGTGGGGATGCTGGGCTTTGGCATCCTCGTGTCCACTCGCTTCCGCCTCAGCCCCGCCACGCATGATGTGTTGATGGCGGAGATAGAGCATTTGCGGGGTGGCGCACAGACGCCTACCAGCCCGGAGGCGGGCCGGATCGTCGAGGATCTGTCGGGCTGGCGCTATGATCAGCTATGGGGCAGAAACCCGGTCGCCCGCTGACAAAGGATCGATCATGCGCCCCGTGCTATTTCTTGCCGCTCTTGCCTTGTCAGCCACGCCCGCTGCGGCCCAGCACTGGTCGCGCAGCTGGATGGCTGCGCCGCTCGTCTGGACCGCTCCCGCCGACAAGCGCCCGGACCTGACCGACCGTACGGTGCGGCAGGTCGTTCGCCTGTCCAGTGGCGGGGTGCGCATCCGGCTGCGCCTGTCCAACGAAATGGCGGTTGCGCCGTTGACAATCGGCGCGGTCCATGTCGCGCTCGCCGGGGAAGATGGCGCGATCCTGCCGGGCACTGACCGCGTCGTCGCGTTCAACCGCATGCAGGGGGCGACGCTTTCCCCGCGCGCGCCGTTGCTGAGCGACCCGATCGACCTGCCGGTCAAGCCGCTTACCCGTCTGACGATCAGCATCCATTTGCCGCAGGGCGCAGCCACGCCCACTGTCCATGCCTATGCCGCCGCCACCAACTGGATCGCGCCCGGCGACCAGACCGCCGCGATCAAGCTGACCGGGGCGACGACCATCGGGCCGCGCCTCATCCTGTCCGCCGTGGAAGTGGAAACCGCCCGGCCTGCCCCCACCATCGTCACGCTGGGCGATTCCATCACCGACGGCGTGCGCGCGACCAATGACAGCAACCGGCGCTGGCCTGACCTGCTGGCCGAACGCTTCCAGAAGGCGGGGCGGAGGAATGTCGCGATCGCCAATGCCGGGATCAGCGCCAACCGCCTCTTGTCCGAAGGCGAGGGCTATAATGCGCTCGCGCGCTTCGATAGCGATGTGCTGGCGGTGCCGGGCGTCAGCCATGTGGTGATATTGGAAGGGGTTAACGATATCGGCGCGGCGACGGCGCAGAAACGCCCTTTGCCGAGCGCCGGTGACCTGATCGGCGCCTATCGTCAGATGATCGCGCGCGCGCGGGGAAATGGGGTCAAGGTCATCCTCGCCACTATCCTGCCCTATAAGGGCGCTGGCTATTGGAGCGAAGAGGGCGAGGCCGTCCGTGTCGCCGTCAACGACTGGATCCGCACGACTGACGAAGCCGATGGCATGGTCGACCTCGCCAAGGCGATCGCCGACCCCGCCGATCCGGCGCGGATGGCGAAGCCCTATGATGTGGGCGACGCGCTGCACCCTAATGATGCGGGCTTTGCGGCGATGGCCGCAGCGTTTGATCTGCGCCTGTTTCGATGATCGCTGCGCTGCTCCTGCTCGCGGCCGCCAGCGCGCCGATCGCGCCGAAGCCGCTCTATCGCGATCCTGTTCATGATGGGGCAGCCGATGCTTCGACCGTCTATGACCGAAACAGCGGCGAATGGGTGATGTTTTACACAAACCGCCGCGCCGACCTGCCCATGGAAGACGCTAAGGACGTGCGGTGGGTCCATGGCACCGCGATCGGCACCGCCCGGTCGAAGGATGGCGCGCATTGGCGTTACAGCGGGACGGCCGCCATCCCCCAAAGCTGCACCGGCGATACGCTTTGGGCACCCGAAGTCCAGTTTTTGGGTGGACAATGGCATATGTGGCTGACCGTTGTGCCGGGGGTCTTTCGCGACTGGAACGCGCCGCGCTTCATCGTCCACCTGACCAGTCCCGACTTAGCGACATGGAAATGCGGCGAGCGGCTCGATCTTGGTTCTGACCGGGTGATCGACGCCAGCGTCATAGCGCTGCCTGACGGGGGCTATCGTCTCTTCTTCAACGATGAACGCGAGAATAAGGCGATCCGCACGGCGGACAGCAAAGACCTGGTCCACTGGACGGTCGGCAGGCGCCTGACCGACACGCCGGGCGAAGGCCCCAAGGCATTCCGCTGGAAGGGGCGTTGGTGGCTGATCTCCGACGCTTGGAAAGGGTTGCTGGTCATGCGGTCCGACGACGCGGAAACATGGACGCGGCAGGAGGGCTATATCCTTGGCGTTCCCGGCACCCATCCCACCGATCGCGCCAAGGGCCAGCATCCCGACATCATCGTCGCGGGGGATCGGGCCTATATCCTCTATTTCGTCCATCAGGATGGCGAGGATGAAGCGCGCGTCAATCCCGACTGGAAACGCCGCAGCGTCCTCCAGATCGCGGAGCTGGTCGAACGCGATGGGATTATTTCGGTCGATCGCAATGCGCCGGTTTCGGTCGCGCTGAAACCCTGATCGGCCGTTACAGGAACCCGGCCTGCCGTAGCCAGAATTCGCATAGTGTTGGCCAGATCGATACCGGCATGTCCGTGGTATCCAGCGCAAAGCCATGCGGCGCATCCGCAAAGACATGGAGTTCGGCCGATCCTCCGGCTGCGCGCAATGCCGCATGCAGGCGGTGGGCATTCTCCATCGGAACAACGAGATCATTGCCGGCATAGACAATGAAGGTCGGCGGCGGGTCGGGTAGCAGTTGCGCGTCGGGCTGCAGCGCATCATAGAGCGCCTGTTTTTCGACCGGCGGCAATGGCGGTTTGTCGGCGACGACCGTTCGGCCCTTTGCATTGGTCGAGATGGGGGCATAGCCAATGACCAGGATATCGGGCGGCTGCAAATCGGCTTTTCCCCATTCCGCCGGATAGTCGGCGGCGAGGCAGGCGGCGAGATGACCGCCGGACGAAAGGCCGACGACACCCAGCCCTTCCCTTGCAAATCCACTGGAACGGGCCAGCGCCATGGCCGCATGCGCGTCGTCGAGCGGGGCGGATGGGCCATTGCTTGCATCGGGAAAGCGATGGATCAACAGGAAGACATAATAGCCCAGCCGATTGAGCCAGCGCGCGATCTGCACGCCCTCCCGCCCTGCCATCAGCGCGACATAGCCGCCCCCGCCCAGCACCAGCATCGCCCGGCCATTGGGGCGATCGGGCGCATAGCCTAGCAGGACGGGGCGTTCGACTGCCGAGACCACGGCTTGCTCGGGCGGCGCCGCGTCATCCTCCAGCGTGAAGGCGCCTGTCGCTGCGCCATGCAGCGGCCAGACCTGATCAGCACCCAGCATCTTGCACTCCCATCGGGCAGCCATGGGTGGGATAGGCTTCCCCATCCAGTTCCACCGCCTCGCGCACTACCGCCACGCGATCGCCAGTGTCGCGCATTTCGTAAAATTTGGCCAAGGCGCGCTTGAAGGGGCGATGCACCACCATCATCAGCCGCCCGTCGAACGCACGGAAGAGCATGCCGTGGCCGCTGTCGCGCTCGACCAATGGCCCTAATTGTTCCCAGGGGCCAGTTACCGTGCCGGATGTGGAGCGGGCCAGCGCCTGGACATAGCCATTCCTGCCATAGCTCGACCAGAGCATCAGCAGCGTACCCTTGGCCGTGCGGAACAGTTCGGGGCCGTCGGTGACATGAACGATGTCGCCTTCAGGCTGTTTTTGCCCCACCACCCAGTCGGCCTCGTCAGCGCGGAACAGCTGACGCGGCGGTCCGGCTGCCGACAGGTCGTCCTTGAGCGGTAGCGCCTCGATCGTGCCGGTGCCGACCTGCATCCATTCATGGGCATAGACGAGCCAGGGCTTGCCCGCCGCATCGACATGCAGTGTCCCATCGAGCGTCATGGCATCGGCCGGGGCGATCGGATCGCCGCCGCGCACCAAGGCAAAGGGACCATCGAGCCGGTCGGATACCGCCAGCAAGGTGGTGCGCCGATAGGTCGGGCGCTTGGCCTTTGCCTGGATGGCGGCAGCTTCGTTATGGAAGGTCGCCAGCAGATACCAGCGCCCTTTCCAGCGATGGACTTCGGGTGCCCAGGCACCCTCATTCGCCCATGTCCCGTCCGGCAGGGTGAAGACGATGCGCGGCTTTTCCCAATGGGCAAGGTCGCGGCTGACATAAGCCATGATACCCAGCCGTTTGTCGCCGGTGACGGCGGGATCGTTGCGGGTGAATAGCCAATAAGTCTGGCTGTCGGTATCCGCGACCACCCATGGATCGTGAATACGCAGGTGCGATGTCAGCAGCGGCGCTTGTGCCGCCAGGGGAGCAGCGAACACCAACAGCAACAGGGCGAGCAAGCCTCGCATCAGCCCGCCATCCGGTTGCCATAGCCGATGATCAGCGTGGCGAAGACCAGCAGGCCCACGCCACTCCACACCATGCGGCGAACGGCCGGCGCGGCGTCTTTCCACTCGCGAAAGGCAAAGCCCCAGCAGGTGCCGAAGATGATGATCGACGCCATGTGCAGGGTCCAGCTGGAAAAGCCGAAGCGACCCATCTGGCTTTCGCCCATGGTGTAGAAGAAGAATTGGAAATACCAGGCCGTGCCCGCCAGCGCACAGAGCAGGACATTGGGCAGCAGCGCGGGGCGCTTGCCATCTGCGTCGGGTGCGCCGAGCCACTGGCCCGCAGACTTGTTTTTCACGATCAGCCACCCGCACCAGACCGCGTTGGTGATGAGGCCGCCGAACATGACGATGCACAGCGTCGGCAGGCCAGTCCAGAGCGGTCCCGTCCCAGCAGCCGCCGACAGCGCCTTGACCGGTTCGCCCGCCGCAAGGCCAAAGGCGAAGCAGGAGGACATGATGCCGGAGAAGATGGCGACGGCGATGCCTTTCTTGAAATCGAACTCGGCAACGGCGGCGGCCTTTTGTTCAGGCGAGAGCGCGGCATCCTTGCGCGCGCCGGCCATGGCGACGACGATGATGCCCAGCACGGTCACGGCCAGCCCCAGCAGCACGATCTGCCCATGAAGCGTGCCTGCGATCTCCGTCATGAAGCTGCCATCGACGATCGGCGGGATCAGCGTGCCGAACACGGTACAAAGGCCCAGCACCACCGCCATGCCGAGCGAAAGGCCGAGATAGCGCATGGTGAGGCCGTAGGTCAGGCCGCCAAAGCCCCATAAGAAGCCGAAAAATATGCACCAGCCCACGACCGAGCCCGGCACCTGCGCCATCACGCCCATCAGATCGTTGGTCTGGATCGAGGCGAAGAACCAGGGTGCGATGACCCAGGAGAAGATGCCGCCGGTCAGCCAGAAAATCTCCCAATTCCAGCGCTTCACCCCGCGATAGGGGACATAGAAGCTGGCCGAGGCAAGGCCGCCCAGCCAGTGGAACAAGACGCCGAGCAGTGGATTGCCGATCATATATCAAGTCCCAGGCGATAGAGGCGATTGGCGTTGCCGCCGAACAGGGCGCGGCGGCCGGCTTCGGGCAAATCCGCGACGATGGCGTGATAGGCCTCCATATAGCGGTCGATTGGGCCAAACAGCTTGTCGGTTGGCGTGTCGCTGGCGAACATGCAGCGATCGACACCGAACAGGTCGATCGTTTCGCGGATGAAGGGCGCGATCGTCTCGCGGCTCCAGTGGCGACGGATGAAGCCCATGCCCGACAGCTTGACGGAGACATGGGGTAGCGCTGCGAGGGCCTGCATGCCCCGCCGCCAATCGCCGACACCGTCCGCGTCGGTCATCACCGGCATGCCGAGATGATTGATGATGACGGGGATGTCGGGGTGGCGCTCGATCAGCGGGACAAGTCCTGGCATCTGCCCCGGATAGCATTGCAGGTCGAAGGACAGGTCGTGCTTTGCCAGCAGGCCATAGCCCGCCTGCCATTGCGGATCGATGGTCAGGTCGTTGGGCGTGTAACTGCGCCGAGGGTCGGGGTGCCAGTTGACAATATGGCGGATGCCCTTGACGCGATCATGCGCGGCTTGCGCGGACAATAGCGCATCGACGTGCGGGTCGTTGAGCGCGGCGAACGCGACGATGCCCGTAGGCAGCCCCTCGATCGCAGCAAGGCCATCTAGCCATTGGGTTTCCCGCAGAGCGCTGTCCGCCGCCGCACCCGCATCGACATGCACGGCGCCAACGACATTCCAGCGTGCGAGGTCTGCGCGATAATTCGCGACGCCATAATCATGCGCGATCGGTTCGACGCTGCCGTTCGGCCCATCCTCGGCAAAAGGCGGGCTGAGCCAGTCGTAGCGGATATGCGCCAGATCCCATAAATGGATGTGCGCATCGACAAAGGGGATCATGGCCGTCCTCTCCTTATCCCATCCTCCGTTCGCCTTGAGCCCGAACGGCACTGGAGGATTGTTCCAACACGGCGCGCTGGCTCTTGTCGGCCAGTCGCGCCGCGCGACGTGTGTCAGAAGGTGGTGCGACCGCCCGACGTGTCGAAGGTCGATGCGGTGGTGAAGCTGCATTCCTCGCTCGCCATGAAGCAGACCATCGCGGCTGATTCGCTGACTTCGCCCAAGCGCCCCATCGGGATTTTGGAGCGCATATAATCGACCTGGCTTTGGGGCAGCTGTGCGAGAATGGGGCTTTCGAAGGTCGCGGGAGTCAAGGCATTGGCAATCACGCCCTTGCCCGCCAGTTCCTTGCCCAGGCTCTTGGTCAGCCCGATCACGCCCGCCTTGCTTGCGGAATAAGCGGAGGCATTAGGATTGCCCTCCTTACCCGCGACCGAGGCCAAGTTAACGATGCGGCCATAGCCATTGTCGAGCATGAACGGCACCACTGCGCGGTTGCAGTAGAAAAGGCCGTTCAGGTTAATGTCGATCACGCTGCGCCAGCTGTCGAGCGGATAATCCCATAGGGTCGCGGTCGCGCCGGTAATGCCCGCAGAGCAAACCAGCACGTCGACTTTGCCCAGTGCTTCCGCGCTGGACTTGGCTGCCGCCTCCACTGCCGCCTGATCGGAGACATCGAGCGCGACCACATGGGTCGCGCCGATCTCCGCTTTGGTTTCCGCCAGCGCATCGGCGTTCACGTCCCACAAGGCAACCTTACCGCCTTCGGCTATGATCCGCGCGGCGACCTGTTTGCCCAGGCCCGACGCGCCGCCGGTGACGATAGCGCAGCGTCCTTCATAACGACCAGCAAAGACGCTCATCCGAGCACCTCGTCGCCCAGATGCCGCCATTCGACGACATTCTGCGTCTGGGTGCCCAGCTTGGCGATGCCCAGTTCCATCACGTCACCGGCCTTTAGGTAGATGGCGGTCGGCTTCTTACCTTCGCCGACGCCGGGCGGCGTGCCGGTGATCATCAGGTCGCCGGGATACAGCGTGATATATTCGCTGACATAGGCGATGAGCTGCGCTACATTGAAGATCATCGTGCGGGTGTTGCCGGTCTGCATCCGATCGCCGTTGACGTTCAGATACATGTCGAGATCCTGGCAATCGCCCACCTCGTCGGGCGTCACCAGCCAAGGGCCGGTCGGGCAGAAGGTGTCATGCCCCTTGCCTTTGCTCCACTGGGTGCCGCGCTGCTTCTGGTTGAAGCGTTCCGACACGTCGTTGACGAGGGTGTAACCCGCCACCTTTGACAGCGCGTCCTCTTCGCTCACGAAGCGGCAGGTTTCGCCGATGATGACGCCCAGCTCGACTTCCCAGTCGCCATGGGTCGCGCCCTTGGGCAGCATCACTTCATCGTTTGGCCCATTGAGCGACGACAGCGCCTTCATGAACATCATTGGTTCGGTCGGGATCGGCAGGTTGGATTCGATCGCATGATCCTCATAATTGAGGCCGATGGCGACGATCTTCCCCACGCCCTTCAACGGCACGCCATAGCGCGGCGTCCCCTCCACGATCGGCAGCGACGCGATGTCGGCGGCCTTGGCGGCGGCCAGCGTCTCGATCGTCAGCTCGGTGACCACGCCTGACAAGTCTCGGATATTGCCATCCGTATCGACGATACCGGGCTTTTCCTGGCCACGCGGGCCAAAACGGCAGAATTTCATGGCAATCTCGCTTCTTGCTTAGTGAGTATAGGGGCGGTGCATCGCGATATCGCGGTTCAGTTCGACGCCGAAGCCGGGCGCGTCGAGCGCGCTGGCTTTGAGCCGACCATTTTCGGGCACTGGCTCGCCGATCAACTGTGGGTGGAACATCGGCACCACTTCGGTTGGTCCTGGATGCATCATCAGGAATTCGGCGAAGGGCGAATTGTGGCGGGTGATGACGAAATGGTAGCTGTAGACCGAGGAGCCGTGCGGCACGACCATCTTGCCATGGGCGTCGGCCATCGCGCTGATCTTGAGCAATTCGGTCACGCCACCGCACCAGCCGACATCGGGCTGGATGATGTCGCAGCAATCCATTTCCAGCAACATGCGGAAGCCCCAGCGGGTCGCCTCATGCTCGCCGGTGGTGACCAGCATCCCCTTGGGGACGTTGCGCTTCAACTGCTGATAGCCCCAATAATCGTCGGGGCTGATCGCTTCCTCAATCCATTTGAGGCCATGTTCATGCGCGGCGATGGCTAGGCGCGTGGCATAATCGACGTCTAGCGCCATCCAGCAATCCCACATCAACCAGAAGTCGGGACCGCATTTTTCCCGCATATCGGCCAGTTCGGCGATATTCTTTTTCAGGCCTTCAACGCCCTCAGCCGGGCCATGGTGCAGCGGCATCTTGCCGCCGATGAATCCCAGTTCCTTGGCGACATCGGGCCGCGCGCCCGTGGCGTAGAATTGCAGTTCGTCGCGCACCGCCCCGCCCAGCATGTGGTAGACCGGCTCCTGCCGCAACTTGCCCAGCAAGTCCCACAGCGCCAGATCGACCCCGGAGATCGCGTTCACTACGAGACCCTTGCGCCCATAATATTGGGTCGAGAAATACATCTGGTCCCAGATTTTCTCATAATCGGTGGGCGAGCGGCCTTCCAGAAAACGGGCCAGATGCTTTTCGACGATGAAGGCAGCGGGTTCGCCGCCGGTCGTCACGGCAAAGCCGATCGTGCCATCTTCCGCCTCGATCTCAACGACCAAAGTGCCCAGCACGTTGATGCCGAAGCTCTGGCGCGACTGGCGATATTCGGGATAGCGCGACATGGGCGTCGCAATATGGTCGTCGATCCAGTGGCCTTCGCCCTGGTCATGATAGTCGGCACCGCCACCGCGCACGGTGAAGGCCCGGACATGCTTGATTTTCGGCAAGGTCACGATCGGCACGCACACACTCCCTGAACCATGCCGACGTCCAATATATGGGACAAGACGGCAGAAACTTCCAAAATCTGAGCAAAATGGCGATAAAGGTCGGACAGCAGGCACGGGAGCATGTTCGAAAGAATCACGCTTGGTCCTTGCCTTCGCCCTTGTTTTTCTCATTTTATGGGATAGAGTGTTATTAGATGAGACAGAAAACGTCAAATCCAGAATCGGGTGAACGAGAGGAAAAGTCGAAAGCCGCCGGGTCGCAGACCTTGCAGCGTGGGCTGGACCTGCTCGACCAGGTGATCGACGGGCCGGTAAAGCTCGCCGACCTGTCCGAACGGATGGGTCTCACCCGATCGACCACCCACCGCCTCGCCAATGCGATGGTGGAACGGGGATTCCTCACCTTCCTGCCGCGCGAAGGCTATCAGTTGGGACCGAAACTGCTGCAGCTCGGTTTCCTGGCGCAAGCGCAGGCCGATGTGGTGCAGATCGCCCGCCCGCATCTCGAAGCCCTGGCATCCGCCAGCGAAGATACGGTGCATCTGGGTCGGCTCGACGGCGATCAGGCGCTTTATCTCGACAAGATAGCCGGGCGTCGCCGCGTCGAAATATCCAGCCGCATCGGCGATCGTCATCCCTTGACCTCGACCGGGCTTGGCAAAGCGCTGCTGCTGGACGACAGCGAAGTGGTCTGGACCCGGCTGTTCGACGCTGAGCGCGAAGATGGCACCCATGATGCCGATGCGGCCATCTGGTTCGACCGGATGCGCGCTTATGTCGCGCAGGGGCGCACCTTCGATCTCGAAGAAAATGAGGACCAGATACGCTGCGTCGCAGCCCCGGTGCGCGATGCAGCGGGCGCGATCGTCGCCGCCATCAGCCTGTCGAGCGCGGCCCAATATATGGACGACGAGCGGATGCAGGCGCTGAGCGCCGATGTCCGCGCGGCGGCCCACGCCATCAGCGCCGATCTGGGCTGGACCCCCGGCGTCAAACCACCCAACCGCCCTGCACGGCGGTAACCAGCCAAAGGAAGGCCCGATCCCATGAAACTGCTTGAAGGCAAGACCGTTCTCGTCACCGGTGCATCGACCGGCATCGGCCGCGCCGCCGCCATTGGTGCCGCGCAACATGGTGCCGATGTCGCGATCAACTATGCCAATAGCGATGGGCCTGCCGCGAGTTGTGTCGCCGAGATCGAGGCACTGGGCCAGCGTGCCATCGCGGTGAAGGGCGACGTTGCTGATCCGCAGACCGCACAAGATTTCGTGGCAAAGGCCGTGGACGCCTTCGGCAAGGTCGATGTCATGGTCAGCAATGCGGGCATCTGCCCCTTCCACGCCTTTCTGGATATGCCCGTGGACGTGGTCGAGCGCACCTTCAAGGTGAACCTGCATGGTGCCTATTTCATGGTGCAGGCCGCCGCGCAGCAGATGGTGAAACAGGGCCATGGCGGCTCGATCGTCGCCGTTTCCTCCATCTCCGCGCTCGTCGGCGGCGAATATCAGACCCACTATACGCCCACCAAGGCGGGCGTTCATTCGCTGATGCAGTCCACCGCCATTGCGCTCGGCAAACATGGCATTCGCTGCAACAGCGTGCTGCCCGGCACCATCCTGACCGAGATCAACAAGGATGACCTCGCCGACGTCGAAAAGCGGACCTATATGGAGCAGCGCACGCCGCTGGGGCGGCTGGGCGCGCCGGAAGATCTGGCGGGTCCGATCGTGTTCCTGGCGTCGGACATGGCCGCCTATGTCACCGGCGCGGCGCTGCTGGTGGATGGCGGCATGTATGTGAACTTGCAGTAAACCGTGATGCTCCCCCTCACCTCCGTTCGCCCTGAGCCTGTCGAAGGGCTTTCTTTCTCGCTTGGCGAAATCTGGGCTTCGACAAGCTCAGCCCGAACGGGGGGAGAGCAGAATGCGTAAATTCGCTGGTCATGCCGTAAGGATGGTGCAGATTGTCCTGTTCGGCGTCATCCTCACTGCCCCCGCAAACGCCACCGCGCCCGGCAACACCATATTGATCGCGGGAGATTCCACCGCGGCCGACTATGCGCCGGCGCGGTATCCGCAGACGGGATGGGGGACGATGCTACGCTGCGCCGTGGCCCCAAATGTCCGCATTCTCAACCATGCCATGGGCGGCCGCTCGACCCGCAGCTTTCTGGCGGAGGGGCGCTGGGACCGGCTGCGTGCCGATATCCTGCCCGGCGACACGGTGCTGATCCAGTTCGGCCATAATGACGCGACGCGGGCGAAGCCGGAGCGCTGGGCACCGGCGCAAACCGACTATCGTGACAATCTACTGCGCTTCATACGCGACGTGCGGATGGCGGGGGGCGTGCCCGTCCTCGTCACCCCAGTTGCGCGACGCAACTTCGGGCCGGACGGCCGCGCCGTCGCAGATTTTTCCGCATGGTCTGGCGTCATGCGCGAGTTGGCGATCAAGACGGGGGCGCCGTTGATCGACCTAGAAACCCGCTCGCGGGCATGGCTCGATCGCGCCGGGCCGAATGGCTCGAAAGCGCTCTATCTCCATTATAGCGCGCAGGACAATGTTGCCGCCTTTCCCAAGGGCATTAGCGACAATACGCATTTCAGCGAATTGGGCGCGCGTCAGGTGGCCGATCTGGTTGTCGAGGGTCTGAAATCGCTCACGCTGCCCATTTCCGAGACGATAGCGGCGCCGCGCCCGGCTCTCACTCGCACCACCCCGCTTGGAAGGACGGACTGCCAATGACACCGCCGATCGACCGCCGCACCCTCCTTGCCGGAACCCTCGCCTCCGCCACGCTAGCAACGCCTGCTATGGCGCAAAGCTTCCCCCTGCCCCAGGGGTTCGAACGGTTTCCGATCTGGCCCGGCAAAGCACCGGGCGGTGAGCGAGTGACGGTGCAGGAGGTCGAAAGCCTCCGCCGCCCCGATAGTGGCCCGGATGACGGCGTGTTTGCGCATGTGGTGACCCCGACGCTGACCTTGTTGCGCCCAGCCAAGCCCAATGGCGCGGCGATCCTGCTCATCCCCGGCGGGGGCTATACCCGTGTCGCGATCGGCCATGAAGGCTATAACATCGCCCGCCATTTCGCGCAGGCGGGCTATGCCTGTTTCTCGCTACTCTATCGCCTGCCCGCCGATGGCTGGGCGGCAGGTGCCGAGGCACCGTTGCAGGATGCCCAGCGCGCCCTGCGCTTGATACGCGCGCTCGCCCCAAGGGAAAAGTTCGACGCGAACCGGATCGGCGTGATGGGCTTTTCGGCGGGGGGGCATCTAGCGGCCTGGCTGACCAGTCGCCCGCCCCAGGAAAGCTATACGCCGGTCGATGCCGCCGACCGCGAACCGATAAGGGCGGCCATTGCCGCCTATATGTATCCGGTGATCCAGATGGAGGGCGCGTTTGTCCATGCCGGATCGCGCACGCAATTGCTTGGCCCTGATCCAACAGCGGAACGGATGCGCGCCTATTCGCTCGACCAGGATGTGAGTGCAGAGACCCCGCCCGTCTTCCTCGCCCATGCGTTGGACGACAAGGCGGTGCCGCCCGAAAACAGCCTGACCATGCTCGCTGCCCTGCGTGCCCAAGGCATAGCGGCGGAGTGCCATCTCTTCGAAAATGGCGGCCATGGCTTTGGCCTTGTCGCCGCGCCCGCAGCGCCAGCGCCCTGGCCCGACCTGTTCCTGAATTTCGCGAGACGCCACGGCCTATGACTGCAAATGTCGCCCTGTTCGTCACCTGCCTGGTCGATATCATGCGGCCGCGCATCGGCTTCGCCGCGATCCGTGCGCTCGAAGCGGCGGGCTGTACCGTCGTGGTGCCGCAGGGGCAGACCTGTTGCGGCCAGCCTGCGCTCAACAGCGGCGACCGTTCCCATGCCGTGGCGCTGGCCAAACAGACGATCGAAGCGCTCGAACCTTATGAAGCGATTGTCGTGCCCTCCGGCTCCTGCGCCGGGACGATCCGCTGCCACTATCCCGAACTGTTCGACGATGACGCGGAATGGCGCGCACGCGCGCAGGCCGTCGCCGCCAAGACGTTCGAGGTGATGGCCTATCTGGATGAGGTCTGCGGCTGGAAACCGGAGGGTGTCGCCCTGCCCGCCACCGCAACCTATCATGACAGTTGTTCGGGGCTTCGCCAACTGGGGATCAAGGCGCAGCCCCGCCGCCTGCTCAAAGCCATTGATGGTCTGTCGATGACACCGCTGCCGGGCGCGGAAACCTGCTGCGGCTTTGGCGGTACTTTCTGCGTCAAATATCCCGCCATCTCAAACGCCATCGTCGGGGAGAAAGCCGATGCGATCGACGCGACCGGCGCAGACCTGCTGCTGGCAGGCGACCTTGGCTGTCTGATGAATATGGCGGGAAAGCTTCACCGTAATGGCAGCAAGATCCGCGCCTTTCACGCGATCGAACTGATCTCGGGCATGGGCGACGGCCCGGCGATCGGCGAAGAGGCATGAGCGGCTTTACGGATCGCGCCGACGCGGCGCTGGCAGATCCGATCCTCAAGATCGCGGTCGAGCGCACGACCGGCACGGCGGAGGCCAAGCGCGCCATCGCGGTCGATGCTTTCCCCGATTTCGAAGCTGCGCGGACACGCGCGGCTGCGATCAAGGATCATGTGATCGCGCATCTTGGCGCCTATCTCGAACAATTCGAAGCTAGCGCCATAGCGTCGGGGGCGCAGGTCCATTGGGCACAGACGGCGGACGAAGCCTGCCGGATCGTCATCGACATCTGCAAGGCGGCGGGGGCACGGACGGTCGCCCGCTCCAAATCCATGCTGGGCGAGGAAATCGGCTTGCCTCATGCGCTGGAGGAGGCAGGCATTGTCCGGGTCGAAACGGATCTCGCCGAACATATCATCCAATTGGCTGACGAGCGGCCGTCCCACATTATCTGGCCCGCCATGCACAAGACCCGCGAACAGGTGTCTGCATTGTTCCGCGCGAAACATGCCAATCCGCATGAGGAAGAAACGATCGCCGCCATGGCCCAGAGCGCGCGACGCGAACTGCGCGGGGCGATGCTGGGCGCGGATGTCGGAATATCGGGTGCCAATTTCCTGATCGCAGATAGCGGCGCGGTCTGCACCGTCACCAACGAAGGCAATGCCGAACTCTCGCTCGTCCCGCCGCGCGTGCATATCGTGACCGCCGGGATCGAGAAGATCGTCCCGTCCATGCCCCACGCTATCCATATGCTGCGGATGCTGGCGCGCTCCGCCACTGGCGCGGCGCTGACCCAATATACGACCTTTTACACCGGTCCAAAGCGCGCTGGCGACCGCGACGGGCCGGAGCAGATGCACATCGTGCTGGTCGATAATGGTCGCACGAAAATGCGCGAGGAAGGTCTGGCGGAGATGCTGCGCTGCATCCGCTGCGGCGCGTGCATGAACCATTGCGTGGTGTTCCGCCAGATCGGCGGCCATGCCTATGGCGGCACTTATCCGGGACCGATGGGCGCGGTGCTGACGCCTGCGCTCGACGGCCTGGCACCCAATCGCGACCTTGCCCACGCCTGCACCTTGAATGGCAAATGTCAGGAAGTTTGCCCGGTCAAGATCCCGCTGCCCACTCTGCTCAAGGGCTGGCGCGAGAAAAGCTGGCGCGAAGGGCTGGAGCCAACGTCGATGCGCTGGGGGTTGGGCTTCTGGGCCTGGGTTGCGCGCCGTCCCGCGCTCTATCGCCTTGGCACTGCCGTCGCGATCCGGGCGATCCGGTTGATCGGCCGCAAGGGCTGGATCGACAGCCTGCCGCTGGCGAGCGGCTGGACCAAGCATCGCGACTTGCCCAAACCTGCCGCGCGCAGCTTCATGGCGCAATATCAGCAGGAGCAGCGTAAATGACCGCTCGCAACGCCATCCTCGCCCGACTGAAAGGCCCGAAGCCGATCGCTTCCGAAGCCGCATCCCTGCTCGACGCCCCCGAACGTCCGGCGGTGGACGCCTCGGCGCTTGAAGCCGAATTTCTCGCCCGTCTCGCTTTGCCCAGCGTTAATGCCAGCCATGACCGTATCGCCAGCCTGGCAGACCTGCCCGCTGCCATCGCACGCTACCTGACCGACCAACAGGAACCACTGACCCTGTGTTGCCCGCCAGACCCACGCCTGACGGCGTGCGATTGGTCCGCCTTCACCCTGCACGCCGATGCCGCCCCCGACGAAGGCGCTACCCTCGCCATTGCGCGCAGGGGTGTCGCTGAAACCGGGTCGCTGATCTTCGAAACCAGTCCGATCGCGCCGATGCTGCCCAATTTCCTGACGCTGCATCATATCGTGCTGTTGGCGATCCGCGACATCTCCCCCCACCTGGAGGATGCGCCCCCGCCGGGTCCGCAACCGCGCGCCCATTACTGGATCACCGGCGTATCCGGTACGACGGATATCGAGGGCACCTATGTGCGCGGCGCGCACGGCCCGCGCTTCCTGCATGTCATTCTGCTGCAAGAATAATGACCGCATATCGGATCATCATTCCACATTAAGGGATAAATACTTTCCTTCGTGGCACTGGACGCTATAAGGCTTGGCAAAGTCATTCAGGAGATAGCCGATGTTCGACAAGACCTATTACGCGACGCACCCCGACATGATGGAATGCGTGTCGAACGAGGAATTGCGCGATCGCTATCTGATCGGCGGGTTGTTTCGCGATGGCGCGTGCGTGTTGAACTATACCCATGCCGACCGTTTCGTGATTGGCGGGGTTGCGGTGGCGGATGCACCGGTCGCGCTGCCGGTGCAGAGCGAGCCGGCTTCAGCGGCGGGGCATCCCTTCCTCGAACGCCGCGAAATGGCGGTGGTGAACGTCTCGAACGTCGAGGGCACCGTTACCGTCGATGGCGAGAGCTTTACGCTGGGCAACAAGGATTGCCTCTATGTCACCATGGGGGCGAAGGACGTGCAGTTCGCTGGCGCAGGCGCGCGCTTCTATCTTGCCTCCTGCCCGGCGCATAAGGGCTTTGTTACCCGCAAGCTCGGCATCGCCGATGCCAATGCGCTCGAACGCGGCTCCCTCGAAGAATCCAACGAGCGCACCATCTTCCAGCTCGTCATCCCCGGCATTTGCGACAGCGCGCAACTGGTCATGGGGCTGACCGTGCTCAAGCCCGGTTCGGTGTGGAACACCATGCCCCCGCACATTCATGAGCGCCGCAGCGAGATTTA
>MIAK01000008.1:0-8963 GCA_001829085.1 Sphingomonadales bacterium RIFCSPLOWO2_12_FULL_63_15
TAGCACATCCGGTTTTGCCCCCAAACCCACGCCTAGCAAAATCAAATACTTACCAGCTCGCGTTCCCTGCGTGTTCCGCCGGCACTGTTCAACTTGGGTTAGAGCGCGGCAGGGTGATTGGCAGAATGTCACGCTTGAGCAGGTTTTTCGCGGAATCGGTCGCCGTCACAACTCCACCTACAGGCCCCGGGCGGAGTTTGTCGGCTACCCCAGCCTTGGCTTGAGCAACGGCAAGGGCTGCAACGACAGCATAGCCCAAAGCCTTCCGCCGGTCAGGATGATCCCCAGAGACCGTCCTTGATGGTTACAGCGGGCACTGACTTTGCTCGTAAAGCCGTGGCTGAACGGCGAAAAAGCCCGCGCCCACGCCTCTCCGTTAGCGTCGCTCGCCTTCTACTCCGATCACTGTTGAGTCATGCCTGTCCTGCGCGACGTAGAAGGGGCTGCGGACCGTGATGCTGCCGATTATATGCGGCCAGCCATCGGCAAACCCCAGTTGGCCTGCGCCTGCAGCAGCGCATCCCATACACCTTCCTCACGCCGCTATTCAGAATCCCACAAATCGCAGTGATCCATGCTTGCTCCCCCCAAAAAGTAGTCTTGGGTCAAAATCTCGGACGCTTGAGATTACTAAGCCACAATGTGCGATCGCCTTCCGCCCTAGTGATGATAGGATACTCTATTGGCAACTGCCTAAATCATATCCCTGATCGTTTGCACCCTAGGTGTTTTGGCGAACGAGAAATCTTCTCGCTCAATTGTCAGATTGGGACTGTAATAAGGGTCCTTTGCTAATAAGGTTCCCCAGCGATTTTTCATGAAAGCAATTTCACCATTAAAACGTGCTTGCTTTTCAGGCGTGTCTTCGGTGCCACGCGAGGCTGATTCATGATGATACATCTCAGCATAGGGTGTCCACACATTGCGATAGCCTGCTTCACGAACGCGCAAGCAGAAGTCGACATCATTGAAAGCCACGGACAATCCTTCGTCCAGGCCATTCACCTCGCGGAAAACGGATGCTTTCACCATCAAACAGGCAGCAGTCACCGCACTGAGCGCCTGGGGCAACGCCGCACGGCCAAAATACCCCACTGCACCCTTCTCAATATATTTATGAGAATGACCTGCAATGCCACCAAGACCAATTATGACACCACCGTGCTGGAGCGTATCGTCGGGATACCAGAGGCGGGCACCTACACAGCCAACATCGTTCCACTGGCCAAAAGATAACATTTCCTCCATCCAGTCCGGCGAAATTATTTCGATATCATTGTTCATCAAACAAATATGATCACCTGATGCATAAGAAAATCCCAGATTGTTAATTCTTGAATAATTGAATGGATTATTATCATTAATAACATTAATACCGCTGGAAGATATTCTATCAAAGTATTTAAAGGATAATTCTTCAACACTCCCATTATTGATAATTATTATCTCATAATTATCATATGTCGAAATATTATTTATCGACGATATGCACTGATCTAGCAGGTCGACCTTATCCTTTGTAGGGATAATGATACTGACTTTGGGGTTGCCCTCGACCTTAAACCGAACACGGAAATATTGGGGAAGTTCGGGTGCTATCGTGACATCCGCACGCTTACCCTCTCGCTCGACATGCTCGCGAAGCGCAAGGATGCTCGCACTTTCAGTATATGCCTTTTCCGAAGGTGCAAGCGCCGTACTACCCGCGATAGCTCTCCAGTGGTAAAGAACGCGTGGAACGTGGGCAATATTGCGCGCGCATCGCTCAAGAAAACGAAGCGTCATATCATAATCTTGCGATCCTTCGAAACCAAGGCGGAAACCTCCAATTTCCTTCAGGATACTTGTACGATAAACTGCAAAGTGCGATATCATGTTCTGCGTCAAGAACAGTTCGTAATTGAAATCACTTTTAAAATGAGGATCGTAACGATCGCCATCATCGCCAAGCTTATCTTCGTCTGTGTAAACAATATCTATATTTGGATTTTTATTTAGTTCGTTAACGATCCAGAATGCAGCGTTAGGATGCAGCACATCATCATGATCCATGAGACCAATGAAATCTCCGCTTGCAAGACCCAACGCTGTGTTAGAAGATTCAGATATATTACCGTTCTTATCACGAGTAATATACTTAATCCGATTATCTAGAGATGACATCTTATCTAACAGCTGTGTTATACGCGTGTCGCCGGAACAGTCATCTGCAATGCATAGTTCCAAGTTGCTATAGCTCTGGTTAATTACAGAATTTATAGCTTGCTCTAGATACTCAATCTCTACCTTATACACTGGCATTATGATCGATATCAACGGCCTATATGCAAATCTTTTGGCATAAGAGAGGTACAATTCTCGATCGCAATCAGGGTAATCAAACTCGTCTACCCAGTTTTTATACTCTTTATTTGAATAAAAATTTGATCCGTTTTCAATAAAAGACCGTATTTCTATAAATTTTGACTGCCGCTTTTCTTCTTTACCAGAACCTTTATAATGGGAAAAACCATCGGTGCCTGACAATCTTACGTCTTTATGCTGGGAAATATACCATTTGTTGTCAAAGAAACTGCCAGTGCGCCCTTCATTGAAACCATTTTTCAAGAAGTGTTGGTAAGGATCAATACCGGCTTCGGCAATATCCTTATATTGCTCTAAATAGCCGTCTGCATTGAAATATTTCTCCGCAAAGATGGGCATTATTTCAGAAATTATTCCGTTATCTAAGGATTCGTGTTGAGATACGCCCTCAACACTCTGCTCTGTATCCGCTCTATCACTTATGATTGATGCTATAGACTGGTATTGTTCGTTCGACATCGTCGAAGATGGTCGACGTCCAATTTTCACGCCGATCCATAAAAAATGTTCCGCTGGATCCATGCCCAGTTCTTTGACATCCGGATATTTTTCAAGATACCATGATTCGTCAAAACATCCTGAATTTTTCAGGTTTGAAATCTCTTCTTTATTCGACATGGTCATAGAATAATTCTCTAAGATCGAGTGATTATTATAAAAATTTGAACAGACCTAGATGACTAGAAAGTTCTTTTCTCGTTGATGCCGTGAATGATGTAGTGGCGGAGGGGGTCGATACCGGATGACAAAACATCGGGGTAGCGCACCAAATACGCATCCGCGTCGAACAGGCCTCTGCGAAGCAAACGTCCATTCTGCCATTTCTCACGCATCTTTTTCGGCGCGAACGCCCACCAGTTCGGATATCCCGTCACCACAGCATTGACCTCTTGCAACCATTTTGCGTGACGGCTGCTCTGATCCGCGGCCGCTTCCTTGGCTTTGAGCTGGGTTGAAAGATGCCTGACCTCCTTTGAAGATCCGACATCCGTCACCTCTGCCTGCCGTTGCTGCAAGAGCTTGCTAAGCGCCACGACTTCCGATTGCGCGGTCTCTAGGCTTTGCTGTGCTTCTTCCTTCTGAAGCCGAAAACCTTCGGCCAGCGCAGTCAGTTCATTTTCGCGCAACGCCATCTGCGCTTTTACCGAAGCGCCGTCAGTCGACTCAGCCTGCCGTTGCTGCAGAAGCCTGCTGAGCGCCACGACCTCCGATTGCGCGACCGCCAGGCGCTGCTTTGCATCTTCCGTCTGAAGCCGAAAATCTTCGGCCAGCGCGGTCAGTTCATTTTCGCGCAACGCCATCTGCGCCTTTACCGAAGCGTCATCGTTCAACTCGGCCTGCCGTTGCTGCAAAAGCCTGCTGAGCGCCACGACTTCCGATTGTGCAGCCTCCAGGTTCCGCTTTGCTTCTTCGTTCTGAGCACGAAAACCCTCAATCAGGATCTCAGAATCCTCGATCCTATTAAGAAGAAGAGATTTCTCTGCTGGACTGAGGTAGCGGTTTTGGACATCAGCGAGGCGCGCAGAGGTCTCGCTCAATGATTTTTCGGCGGTAGCAAGACGAGATTGCAGCAGCGCGACTTGATCTTCACTTTTTTTCCGTTCGCCGGCAAGTGTGAAAACCCATGCATTTGCGTCTTGCAGCTTGGCTTCAACGACCTCCAACTGCCCCTCGGCCGCCATGCGCCCTGCTTCGGCCTGAGCCAACTGATGGTGCTTGTCGTCCAGGCTAGCAAGCGTTTGGGCGATCTCCTCTTCCCGCTGGCGCAGGGTACTCTGGACATCCCCCAGTTGATGCCGGTGATCGGACAGCTCCTGCCTCAGCGTCTCGATATCGCCTTGTGCGGCACTCAAGGCAGCCGCGTCCGCTTCCTTGTCGGCCAGCGTGGTGCGCAGATCCGCTTCGACCGCATTGGCATGGTCGCGAAGCGAGGCGAGGTCACTTGCCAGCTTCGACTTTTCCGCCTCCAATTCCAGGCGGGCATTTTCCAACTGCGCTTCGAGGCTTTGAATATCCTCGCTTCCCTGTCCCTCGCTTGCAAGTTGCGCATCACGCAACTGAGCGATTTCAGCCGTGATTTGCGTCAATTCGCCCTCCCTGGCTTGAAGCAAAGCACGAAGTTCACGATTCTGGTGCCGCTCGCTCGAAACGTCATATGTCAGCTTTGCAAATGCAGGCCCGGCGACGTTCAACTGCTGCCGGATGTCATCGAGTGCGGCATGGTCGTCTGGATTTTCTTCCGACGTGGCCCAGCGCCGTAGGATGGCATCGGTATCTCGCACCCATTTCGATACAGTCAAATTGGACTGGACGCTTTTCTCGGATCGAATGTGATGGCGGCTGTCCCGATCCAGAAACGCCTCCATCTCCATGGCGGTGAGGGATGAAAAGCGTGGCCAGGCGATACCCAATATATCCTGCATCCTTTCCGCCTCCCCGACCCAGTCTTCGAGCAGATTTTCATAGGTCAGGAAAACGCGGCGGCGTTCGCGACTACCATGTTCTGCGTCGAGAACATGTCGCAACCAGAGTAGCATAGCCAGATCCCGGTGCATGCCGTCGCGCGCCACCAAAGAATCGACCACTTCGAGTGGATTACGCAGAGGCACAACCACCAGTGGCGAAACCTCCGCTCTATCCAGAACGTCAAACCAGAAACGCGTCAACCGACAGTTACGCGGATCCTTCAGCACAAAGAGCGGCGACGTACCGAATTCTTCATTCAGGACAGTCGAAGCACGCTGCATGAAGTCATCAACGACAGGAGAATCATACCATGCGGGATTATATTCTTGCCAGTCGTCCCAGTTGCTGCCCGCGGAATGCAGAACGGCGTCGTTCAACGCCATGATGGCGCTCGATTCCCAATGGCCTTTGGGATTGGACGGTGCTTCCGGCATCAATGTATTTGGCAGGTCGCATCCCAGCAAATTCAACATACGTGCAACGGCGCACGTCCCGGACCTATGCATCCCGAGAACCACAATAGTCTTGCGCTGCATTAAATTGCTCTCTTCTTGCTTGCTGACATTTCACCACCAGATCACAAATTTTCGGAAAATCGCAATCTCACCCAAGCAACACCCCAAGCGATGTCACCAGCCAAATTCACTGCACCATCTATGCTGCAATGCGGTATATTGGTCAATCGCCTCCCCCACCGTCGAAAGCCTTTCAGAGATGGGGCCTGACCAGGTACAAATTCCTGTTATCTAGTGTGTTTTCATCTATAAAATTGGTGATTGGCACCATGCTGAATTCCTTGGCACATAGCATATCTGGTCCTCATCGGTTTTTTGAAAATCTACGCCGAGCCCAACGCCAGATCCGGCCATGCCGACCTCGGTTCATGTCGCTTCGCTGGCGTATCACCTCTTTCCCCAGATAGCGGTTTGCGCGCGGGCTCCCATCGCAGATCGCTACCAAGTCGCGCATGTCCAATTGCCCGATGGCTTCATCCGAAAAGGCGGGCGTGTAATAGATGCAATCGTCGAAATAATAATGCGTCACCTGCGACCAACGGGTCAGGCGCGCGTCATTCTGAGGGCTACCGCCGTGAAGCAAGTTCGCGCACCAGATCAGCGCCTGCCCCTTGCGCGCCAGGAACACCTCTTCGCGCGCGCCATGGACATCGCACAAAGCAGCCCAAGCCGGGCCATAGGGGTCCTGCGCCGACGCTAGGTCGCTGCCAAAGCCCCGCCGCCCGATCAGCGCGTTAGTCATGATTGGCCAGCGGTGGGAGCCAGGATAATAGAAAAGCGGACCAGCGTCTGGGCCGACATCTTCCATCGCCAGCCACACGCCGCACATGAACCGTTCGGGCAAGCTGGAAAAGTGAACAGAATCCGAATGCGCATCCTGCTGTGTTCCGACCGAGAAATTGAGCGTTTGGAAAGGAAAAGCGCCGCGCCCGTAAAGCTTGCTAAGCAGGTTAATAACCGTCTGGTTCGCCGCGATAGCGCGAACGTCGTCATTCTCTTTCCAGGCATCCTGCACACGCCGCTCGCCCACCGTCTTGTCGCTGTCGGGATCGGTCAGGTCCATGCCATATTGCGGACCAAGATCGACCTGTATCCGGGCGATCCGCGCGTCGATATCCACGTCAGGAAAATCGAACACCGCATAGCCTTTTTCGTGCAGGTCGCCCGCAATTCGCATTTCCTCATCCGTAAAGCCCTGTGATGGAGCTACTGCGGGAAACAGTGGGGATTCGATCAGCGGCAGACCGGGAAACAGACTGATCAAGACGCTTTGGTCCTTTCTGCTGACAGGACGGGGCACAGACGATGTATCATGGCCTTTGGTGTAACCCTATGGCGTCAAGGACGCGATCGGCAATCATGCGGAGCGCACAGACTTGGCCCCTCCGCCCCTGAAGCACCTGTTTTAAAAGCACTACGAAGTCATGCCTGATGGTACTCCGGTCGTCCAGAGTGCTATAGACATTCCAGAACGCCTCCGTCCCAATTGCGCGGGGCATATGCCATACGCCATGATAGCCAAAGCTGCTGGCCAGATCCCCTGCCCGCTCCGTCGCGAACATGTCCGCCAGTGCGCGCGGGGCAAAGCGCATCCCCCTGCCCTCCAGGCGAGCGCGACCGACACGACCGATCGCGATATCTTCGGGATGCACGGCTGCAAATTCCGGTTCCCGGCATGCTTCCATCAAACGGCGGCTGCGCAGCGAGAAACCACCATTGCCGACATCATGGCCATCTGTGAATTGCGGCCAGCTCGCGCCGATATAGTCGTGATCCAGAAATTCGTCGCGCCATTGTGCCGCGTTCAGCACATGTCCGTCCCATTGCGCGACCAAGCAATGTGATGTTTCGACATAATTGACTATTTGCGACAGGAGAAAATCGGAATAGGCAGCCGCAGAGGTCAGCGGCGCGATCGGTATGACCATGATGTCGGGATGATCGGGCGTCACTTGGGCATCGGTGAACAGCTTACACGCCGCAAAATCGATCTGTGCCATACAGGCTTCCAACGCGCGGATGGTAGCGGCCACATTGACCGAACTGGCCGCACAAAGCGTTACCTGCGGCAGAACCAGACGGGCGCCAGCCATAGTTAGATTGCGACGACAAAACGCTCTGCCGCGCGGCTGAGCTGGGGATGGTGGAACGGATCGGTAATCTCGTCGGTGTTCCATATGCGCTTGAGCGCCGCAAGTTCTCCGGCAAAGCGCGCGGCACCGACGGGATCCTGATCCAGTCCGCGCGACACCGATTCGTGATGTATAAGCGTGGCGCGGGGTTCATAAAGCGATTGCCAGCCACGCTGATTCAGGCGCAGGCACAGGTCTACGTCGTTGAAAGCGACCGCAAAATTGCGTTCGTCCAAGCCGCCTACCGCCATGAACCGTTCCCGCTGCACGAGCAGGCAAGCCGCCGTAACTGCTGAGGTAAACTGCGGCAGAGCATGGCGGCGAAAATAGCCTTCCTCGTTCGGATGCAGGAAGCGATGGGCATGACCAGCGGCATTGCCTACCCCAATAACGACTCCTGCATGTTGAATGCGTCCGTCGGGATAAAGCAGCCTTGCCCCCACCGCGCCAACATCATGGCGCATCGCTTGATGCGCCATGATCGCCAGCCAGTCTGGCCTCGTCATTTCGATATCATTGTTGAGCAGGCACAATAGCTGCCCTCGCGCCTGTGCCGCTGCCCGATTGTTGATCGCAGAATAGTTAAAAACGCCGCGGTGGTTTAGCACCTGGGTATGTACGGAATCTAAATCAGCGAGATAGGCCCTCGTTTCGGGATCGTCGCTATCATTGTCCACCACGATTACGTCAACTGTAGGATAATCGGTAGCCGCAATCCCCTCCAGACAGGTCCGCAACAAGTCGACACGGTTGCGGGTGGGCACAATGATGGTGACATGCGGCATGTCGCGCGACGGCGCGACGGGAGCAGCCGGAATGCGTGGGGCAAAACGAGTGCGGCGGTGATGCAGCATTTGGCGGACATGGACCGGGGACCGCCCCTCCGCTTGGGCGGCGCGCATGACAAGTTGCTGCGCCCAGTCCGGGCGATCAGCCACCGCTTCCAAATCAGCCCGCCCCGCGTGCAATATGCAGGCCCCGGTCAGATAGTCGAAATGTTGAAACAGTTCGCTGTTCCAGTCCGGCTTGAAATGCGGTGCGGTGCGACGGCTGCGTTTGTCCAGTTGATCGTCATCGGCATAGATGATCTTCGCCATGCCAGCATCATTGCTTTGTTCAGCAATCGCCGCGCAATAGGCCGCCGCAGTACCGGGTGCAATCCGGTCGCCGATATTTATCGGCATCAGCCATGGCTTCGCGCTCCAATCCACCGACTTGGTGGCGGCAGTGATATCATGTGCCTGCGCCGCGCCTATTATCAGCGCAGGGATGCCTTCGGTTGCCAAACTACGTCGAGTAATGGCCAGTTGTCGCCTGTCACCCGTTCCATAAACCAACGAAATGATCGCCGATCCGATGTGAGATCGGCCATTTCCCGAGTTCGTCTGCTCCTGTCGCAACGCCCATAGCCGGTAAGCTCTGGGCGACTGGCTGAGCAAAGGCGCGAACTGCCCGCGTGCGCGCACGCGCTTTCGTTTCAACCACC
>MIAK01000008.1:8976-11066 GCA_001829085.1 Sphingomonadales bacterium RIFCSPLOWO2_12_FULL_63_15
CATTTTGCCGCGGTCAGGTAAGCCTGGGGATCAAACAGGAAGGCATCAACATGAACACGAGCAGCCAGCCACGTCGCCACTATCCTATCGATATGATCTTCGGTTCGTTTCCGTCGCATGCGATCGTGGCAATAGCGGAATTGGAAATGATCATAAAGGGAAAGAAACCCGATATATGTTAAGCTGCGGTGACAAAAAATTTGATCTTTAGTCGTGCGTCGGCAGTCATCAAAACGCCGCGCTCCGGGCTGATCCTTTCCTTGGAAAAATGCGGCATAATCGCTTCACATGCGGCATCAGGCAACCAAAACACTGCGCTTCCATCCAGAGCCTTCCCCGATTGCAAGCTTCAGCTGATTATCAAAAAAGCGCGCAATAAGTTTCTGAATGGCTTTGGCAGCTAGGCCGTGGATATTATACGGGCAGCAATGTAGATAGAAGCGCCATACCATCGCGGAGTCGCGAAGATCCAGATGCATATATCGCGGCCTTCGCCGTTAAGAAGCGGAGCGCTGATTGATAACAGGATCGCCTACGACGATATGCCTTTGATCGCACAACCATTGTTATCTGGAGCTTTATGACAAACCCGGTTTCTGTAGCCGACCTCATGGGGCTTTCGGGCGTTGCCTTCGGTACAAGCGGTGCACGCGGTCTGGTCAGCGCAATGTCCGACCGGATTTGTTTCGCTTATACTTGCGGCTTTTTGCAGCATCTGGCCCGTATCGGCCAGTTCGCGCCGGGCGGCCATGTGGCGATTGCTGGGGACCTGCGTCCGTCGTCTCCGCGCATCATGGCTGCCTGCGCCGCCGCGATCACGCATATGGGCGGCTATGTCGATAATTGCGGTTTCGTCCCCTCACCAGCGGTGGCTAGCTATGGCTTCACGCGGAATATCGCTTCACTTATGGTGACGGGTAGCCACATCCCCGACGACCGTAACGGCATCAAATTCAACCGCGCGGACGGAGAAATCCTTAAAGCCGATGAACTGGCGATGCGTGCCGAGATATTGGTCTTGCCCGACTTATTTGATGAGCAGGGCATGCTGGGCGAGGTCGCGACCCTTGGCGCTCTCGTCAATGTATCAACCGCTTATATTGCGCGCTATGTCGATTTTTTTGGAGACAAGGCGCTGCAAGGGCTGAAGCTCGGCGTCTATGAACATTCCGCCGTCGGCCGCGACATCATGGTCGCACTGGTCACGCAGCTGGGCGGCACTGTCCATCGCTTGGGCCGGTCGGATCGCTTCATTCCCGTCGATACCGAAGCTGTCAGGCCAGAGGACCAGGCGCTGGCTCGACAGTGGTCGGCAGAGCTAGCTTTGGATGCGATCTTGTCCACCGATGGGGATTCCGATCGACCGTTGCTAGCGGATGAGAATGGCACTTGGCTGCGTGGCGATGTGCTAGGTATATTATGTGCTCGCGCTTTAGGGTTAAAGGCGGTGGCGACACCGGTCAGCTGCAACAGTGCAGTGGAACTATCGAGCTTATTCGATGTGGTGCGCCGCACTCGCATCGGATCCCCGTTCGTGATCGAAGCGATGCAGACGCTGGTTGCCGATGGCCATGCCGCCGTTGGCGGCTATGAAGCCAATGGCGGTTTCCTGCTTGCGACACCGGTAACAAGAGAAAGCACCACTCTAAAGGCGCTGCCAACACGCGATGCTGCCCTGCCGATCATTGCCGTGCTGGTCGATGCGCGTCGACGTGGCATGACGCTCTCGGCGCTCCAGGCCGAACTGCCATCGCGGCATACGTTCAGCGATAGGTTGCAGGACTACCCCGTTAGTCATAGCCAGGCGTTGCTGGCACGGCTTCAGCAGGGTAGTAAAACTGAAATTTTGTCCCGGCTGACCCAGATGTTTAAATCCATAGCCGGTGTTGCCACCGCCTATGACCTCACCGACGGTCTGCGTATGCAATTTGAGAGCGGCGATATCATCCATCTGCGCCCAAGCGGCAATGCGCCAGAACTACGCTGCTATACCGAGACCCAAGTTGAACAGTGCCGGCGGAACACGCAGGGAACGCGAGCTGGTAAGTATTTGATTTTGCTAGGCGTGGGTTTGGGGGCAAAACCGGATG
>MIAK01000009.1:0-117963 GCA_001829085.1 Sphingomonadales bacterium RIFCSPLOWO2_12_FULL_63_15
ATCGGCCCTCGTAGCCATCCGCGAACTCGTCGACGGCAGATTCATGGTCGCCTGATCAGCCCACCAATTGCCGACCCCGTGAGCAATTACTTGCAAATAGCCCCCCTAGCAAGATTGTCAGCATCAATGGTGTTGTGCAGAAGGTATTTTACTTACCGATGCGAAACATACCCGAACATCAGGTGCAAAATGCGGACATAAACAGTTTGTTGTTTAAGATCCTCATTGGCCCGACTCCCAATCCGAATTTGGTTTGGGAGGGGTTTGTGACATTGCTGGATGAAAACGGCGTAAAAGATGCGGTAGACAAGGTGATCGCCTGCAACATACCTCTGCGACGATGAGCCAATTATCGTAGCTAAGGGTATGTAGATATTCGACCGGATCTAATCGAACCTGTTACCACCAAGCCGTGGCTGCCGATTGGGCTTCCTTTTCGGAAGAGTGGGAACTGGCGCAATGGCGCTTACTACCGCCCGTATTTCTCTGCCCCTCTGCGCGCAATGGCAGCAGGCAAGTACGGGAGAGGCGCGCCCAACTCTTATCCCGTTTCTCCCGCCCGATCGACGCATGTCCACCAAAGCATGCACGCCGCCATTGCTCTCCGCCCACGCCCCCGCTAAAGGCGCGGCATGTCCAGCACCGCCACCCAGATCACCCCGGAAATCGTCGCCGAACATGGCCTCAGCCCGGAAGAATATGACCGCGTCCTGAAGGCGATCGGCCGCGAGCCGAACCTGACGGAACTTGGCATATTCTCGGTGATGTGGTCGGAGCATTGCTCGTATAAATCCTCCAAGATCCATCTGATGAAGTTGCCGACCACTGGCCCGCAGGTGATTTGCGGCCCCGGCGAAAATGCGGGCGTTGTCGACATTGGCGATGGGCAGGCGGCGATCTTCAAGATGGAGAGCCACAACCACCCCAGCTATATCGAACCCTATCAGGGCGCGGCGACCGGGGTTGGCGGCATTTTGCGCGACGTGTTCACCATGGGCGCGCGACCGATCGCCAACATGAACGCGCTGCGCTTCGGGCGGCCCGATCATCCCAAGATGCGCCACCTGATCAGCGGCGTGGTGCGCGGCATTGGCGGCTATGGCAATTGCGTCGGCGTTCCGACCGTCGGCGGCGAAGTCAATTTCCACCCCGCCTATGACGGCAATATCCTGGTCAACGCCATGACGGTGGGCATCGCCGACACCGACAAGATTTTCTACAGCGCCGCGTCGGGCGTGGGCAACTCCATCGTCTATGTCGGCTCCAAGACCGGCCGCGACGGCATCCATGGCGCGACCATGGCCAGCGCGGATTTCGGCGACGACGCCGACGCCAAGCGCCCCACCGTGCAGGTCGGCGATCCCTTCACCGAAAAGCTGCTGATCGAAGCCTGCCTTGAACTGATGGCGTCGGACGCGATCGTCGCGATTCAGGATATGGGCGCGGCGGGCCTCACCTCCTCCAGCGTCGAAATGGCGTCCAAGGGCGGCGTCGGCCTCCTCCTCAACATGGACGCCGTGCCGCAGCGCGAAACCGGCATGACCGCCTATGAAATGATGCTCTCCGAATCGCAGGAGCGCATGTTGATGGTGTTGAAGCCCGGCCGCGAAGCCTTTGCCGAAGCCATTTTCCACAAATGGGAACTGGATTTCGCGATCATCGGCGAAGTCACCGACAGCGGCCGCATGGTCCTTGTCCATCATGGCGAAACCGTGTGCGACATTCCGCTGGCTCCGCTGGCCGACGACGCGCCGCTCTATGATCGGCCGTCGATGCCGATGGACGACTATAAGGCCTGGTCCGGCGTCAAGCCGCTCGGCGACATACCCGAAAGCACCGACATCGGCGCGGACCTGCTCAAACTGATGGGCAGCCCCGACATCGCCAGCCGCCGCTGGATCTGGGAACAATATGACCATATGGTCGGTGCCGACACCGTCCAGCGCCCCGGCGGCGACGCAGCCGTCGTGCGCGTCCATGGCAGCAACAAGGGCATCGCGATCAGCACCGATTGCACCCCGCGCTATTGCTATGCCGACCCCTATGAAGGCGGCAAGCAAGCCATCGCCGAATGTTACCGCAACCTGAGCGCGGTCGGCGCGACGCCCCTGGCCGTCACCAACTGCCTCAACTTCGCCAACCCCCAGCGCCCCGAAATCATGGCGCAGCTGACGGGTTGCCTCGACGGCATGGGCGACGCCTGCCGTGCCTTGGACTTCCCGATCGTGAGCGGCAACGTGTCGCTCTATAATGAGAGCAAGGCGACGGGTGGCGGGAGTGCCATTTTGCCGACGCCTGCGATCGGCGGGATCGGGTTGCTGGCCGATGTGGATGCTATGGCGACTGTGGCATTCAAGAATGAAGGCGACGCCATCTGGCTGATCGGCGGCGAAGGCACCCATCTCGGCCAGTCGATCTGGCTTCGCGAAATCGCCGGTCTGGAAGCGGGCGAAGCGCCCAAGGTCGATCTGGCCGCCGAACGCGCCCATGCCGACACCATCCGCGCCCTCGTCGCTTCGGGCACCGCTAACGCGGTCCATGATGTGTCCGACGGCGGCCTGATCGTCACCATCGCTGAAATGGCCTTGGCGGGTAAGATCGGGGCAACGCTCGACATCGCGCTCACGACTACGTCTGCCTTTGGCGAAGATCAGGGCCGTTACGTCCTGACGACGGCCAATGACATAGACGTGCCCGGCGCTGTCCGCATCGGCACCGTTGGCGGAGCCGCAGTAGCGGGCGTAGCCCTCGCCGACCTGCGGGCCGCGCATGAAGGCTTCTTCCCCAAGCTGATGGACAGCGAACTCTAATCCCAACATCCTCGTCGTCCCCGCGAAGGCGGGGACCCAACCATCCCCACCTACCTTGATAGGTGATGCACGATCGGGTCCCCCCAAATCGCCCCCTCATTGCGCAACCGCACGCCAGCCGCTTGATGCGCCATGGGTTCCCACTTTCTTGGGAACGACGGGTGGTTTAGGCTGGGCGAATGCGCGTCCGTCAGCCCTGCGTTTACATCTTGGCCAGCCAGCGTAACGGTACGCTCTACATCGGCGTGACCTCCGACCTGATCACGCGCATCCATCAACATCGTATCGGGGCCGTGCCGGGCTTTACCCATGATTATAGCGTCAACCGCCTGATGTGGTTCGAACAGCACGGCACGATGGACGAGGCGATCCGGCGCGAAAAGCGTTTGAAGAAATGGAACCGCGCCTGGAAGGTCACCCTAATCGAAGAGCGCAACCTGCACTGGGACGACCTTGCCATCCCGCTCGGCTTCGAACGCCTTCCCGAAACTGATGGACATGATAGCTAGGCGAGACCTGTTTCCTACAGCCCCGCACTTCGCTATACTTGTGTCTGATACGTTCCAATAGGATCGCCCACGCGCAAGAAAATGTCTGATTCAGCGGGAAATATGCGAAGTTAAGGCTTCAGCGATGTTACCCGACCGAGCAGCAACGCATAGCTGTCGCACCCGCCGCCAGCGTCATAAGCCGCCATCACGCGCCGCAATGTGCCAACGTCCAGCGGTTGCCGCCCCTCGCCCGGCACGACCGCTCCGATGCCCTTGAGATGCGCCAGCAACGCCCTTGCGCCGACACCATCAAGCGCGACTGTTTCGTCGAACGCGAAGGCGTCGTCATAGCCGGCCAGCATCCCCCGCAGCGCCGCCAGGGTCGGATAATCCGGCACTCCACTCGTGACACCGCAGGCCGCGTGAGCCGCGCGCCATTGCGCGAAGCTGCCCTGCCCCATGGTCGAGAAGATCAGGCTGCCGCCTGGCCGCAACAGGCCCGCCAGCCGCGCGATCGCGCCCGGCAGATCGTCAAACCATTGGAAAGTCAGGCTGGACAGAATGAGGTCGAACCATGGCCCTTCGAAGATCGGCGCTTCGCCGTCCATCGTTAGGAACCGGCCCGCCACCAATCCGCCCGACGCCGCCTTGGCCAGCATGCCGGGCGACAGGTCGGTCACTACCAGTTCCGCGCCGGGCCAGCGCGCCTGCACGTCACGAGTCAGGAAGCCGGTGCCGCAGCCGATTTCCAATATCCGCTCTACCCCATCGGGTTTTTGCCGCTGCGCCAACTCCGCGACCAGCCCCGCGGCCAGCCGTTGCGGCCCGGCATGATCCTCATAGCGGACCGCCGCCGCACCGAAGGCGTCGCTTATCCGTTGCTTGCGCCATTGCCTGGAGCCATCCATCATGGCTAGGCGAATGGCAGAGCCAGCCCCGCTTGACCAGTCACCCCGAGAGGAAATCGCCGCCCATGACCGCTGCCCCCCGCATCCCCGCCATGGACGTGCTGCGCGGCTGCGCGGTGATGGGCATCGTGTGGATGAACATCACCGCCTTCGCCCTGCCCCAGACTGCCTATTTCAACCCGGCCGCGGTCGGACCGCTTTCGGGTGGCGATATTGGTTTCTGGGCGATCAGCCTGATATTTGTGGACGGTAAGATGCGCGGCCTGTTCGCGCTGCTGTTCGGCGCGTCGATGTTGTTGCTGATCGACCGGGAGGAAATGGCGGGTCGCGACGGGCGCCGCGCGCAGATGGTCCGTGCGGGCTGGCTGTTCGTCATCGGCGCCGCGCATTTCCTGCTGCTCTGGTGGGGCGACATATTGCGGGTCTATGCGCTGGTCAGCCTGTTCGCGCTGCTATTCGTGCATCTCGAACCGCTTGCGCTGATCAAGCGCGCCTTTCTGTTCTTCCTGCTGCAATTCCTGCTGGTCGCGGCGTTCATTGGCAGTCTCTACCTGTGGAGCCACGCCGCTAGTTTGCCGGACGCCAGCGCCGCTACTCGCGTCGGTTTTGCCGATTTCATGGGCACCTTGTCGGACCCTGCCAACCCCGCCATCCAGAGCGAGATCGCTACTTATCGCAGCGGCTATGGCACGATATTGGCACACAAGATTGCGGGGATTCCGGGCGAATGGCTGTGGGGTTTCCTGTTTACGGCGTTCGAAACGTTGGGCTTCATGCTGCTTGGCATGGCGATGCTCAAAGGCGGCTTCCTGACTGGCCAGTGGGACAGCGAACAATATCGCCGCACCGCGCGCCATTGCTTCCTGATCGGCGTGCCGCCCATGGCCGCGCTGGCGCTGTGGGTGTGGTGGAGCGGATTTGCGCCGCTGCCCGCCTATGGCGTGGCACTGACCTGGTCGCTGCCTTTCCGCATTCCGTTGACCGTGGGTTGGGCGGCGCTGATCCTGTGGCTCCTGGCGCGCTATGGCGAGCATAGCCTGGTCGCGCGGCTCGCCGCGACCGGGCGGATGACGCTCAGCAATTATCTCGGCACCAGCCTGATCATGACCGCCATCTTCTATGGTTGGGGACTGGGCCTGTTCGCGCATGTACCCCCGGCGCTGCTGCCGTTGTTCGTCCTAGCCGCCTGGGCAGTGATGCTGCTCTGGTCGCCCTGGTGGGCGGCGCGCTTTGGTCAGGGACCGATGGAGCGGGTGTGGCGCAGGCTGGCGCGGATCGGGCAGCGATAGAAAAATATGCGAGTGCGTCGCAAAACTACCCTCTTTACTATTGCGACCCATTATCATCCGCGCTATCTCTTTCCCAACAGGAGAGTGCTTCGATGGTCGTGTGCATCTGTAATGCCATTCGTGAGAAGGATCTGAAGGAAGCCGTGCGCGATGGCGCCGATACGCCGTGCAGCGCTTATGCGCGCTTTGGGCGTCGTCCCAAATGCGGCCAGTGCGTTCCCTTTGCCCGCACCATCATCGCGGCGGAGCGCGCTTCGGCCTGATAGCATTGCAAATCATCCGCACGAAACAATCGCGACCTTGACGCAATAGCGTCCCAAAAAACCTTGATTTTCCTAGGTTTTTTGACTTAACAGCACCCTGCGCAGGGGTTATACGTCCGGCTTTCCCTAACAGCCGGAGTAAACGCCATGAAAGGCGACCCGAAAGTCATCGATTATCTGAACGAGGTGCTCCGCAACGAGTTGACCGCGATCAATCAATATTTCCTGCACTATCGCATGCTCAACCATTGGGGCATCGAAAAGCTCGCCAAGTTCGAATATTCCGAATCGATCGACGAGATGAAGCATGCCGACAAGGTGGCAGAGCGCATCCTCTTCCTCGACGGCCTGCCCAATTTCCAGCTGCTCGGCCGCCTCAAGATCGGTGAAACGGTGGAAGAAATTCTCAAGTCCGACCTTGAGCTTGAATATGAAGCCCTGCCGGTCCTGCGCGACGCCATCGCCTATTGCGAGACGATCCGCGACTATGTCAGCCGCGACCTGTTCCAATATATCCTCGCAAGCGAGGAAGAACATGTCGATACGCTGGAAACCCAGTTCGAGATGATCGAACGCATGGGCATTCAGAATTATATCCAGTTGCAGAGCAAGGCGAAGGAAGACTGATCTTCACGGGCACCGGGACACCGGTGCCCTTCGCTTTACAGCAAGGCTTCCAATATGCCGATCAGCGGCAGGTCCGCTGGCGGCATGGGAAGCGCATACATTTGCGCGGGGCGCACCCATTTGAGCGCCGTCGCGTGATGCGGATGCGGCACCCCCTCCCACTTGCGACAGACGTAGAGCAATAGCAGCAGATGCCGGTCATCAAGCGGCTCGCTGGCGAAGGTTGCAGGGGCCAGGCAGCTGGCGTGGGTGCGGATACCCAGTTCTTCTTCCAGCTCGCGGATCAACGCGGCTTCGGGCGTTTCGCCCGGCTCGATCTTCCCCCCCGGAAATTCCCACAGATCGGCCATCGCCTTTCCCGGCGGGCGTTGTTGCAGCAGGACTCGACCATCCGCGTCGATCAGGGCGACAGCGACCACGAGCAACGGCAAAATTTTCGTCATCTTCATCCAGACAAGGGCTTTGTTAACTACGCATGCTTTACAGGCCTAAGCGGGACTGTCTGTAGCGAAGTGGGGGCCGCATGCGTGGGCTGAATAAGATCATGGGTCACCTGAGCGTGCTTCGTTGCGAGCGCGGTGCCACAGCCGTGGAATATGGCCTCATCATCGCCCTGATCGTGCTGGCCATGATTACAGCCCTGACCAGCGTAGCCGACAAGACAACCGGCATGTGGAACAACGTATCCACAGAAGTAACATCTATTTAACCATCGTAGGTTGACAGTTTTTTCCAACATTAAACATTCATCAACCCATATTCACTAGAGAAAATCTCGCTGACCACGAACTTCCAAGGCGGGGCGGCCGGGTAGTTAGACATTGTTTCAAACCAGGAGACTTAAGATGCAGTTCATTCGTAAGATGCTGAAGAACGAAAAGGGTGCCACCGCGATCGAGTATGGCCTGATCGCCGCTCTCATCGCCGTCGCCGCGATCACTGCCATGACCACGCTCGGCAGCAACCTGACCAACACCTTCACCAACGTTTCCAACGAACTCTAATCGTTCGATGCGTAAAAAGGGGCGGCGAACGCAAGTTCGCCGCCCCTTTTCGTTTGATTGACATCGAATCAGATAACGATCTTCACCTTCTGCCCAGCGCGCAAGGATGCGTTGGCGTTCAGCGCGTTGATCGTCAAAAACCGTTCCAGCTTATAGTCGGGATAGGCCATCCGCTGGCTCAGCGACTGGATGGTGTCGCCGGATTTTACAGTCACGACATCGATGCGGCGCGGCTTGATGGTCGCTGCATCCTGTGCGGATAGCCGCTGCATCGACTGGACCATCGCGCTGAATGGCGCGATCCCCCGGCCCGCGGGCGTCAGCAGCAGGAAATGATAGGCTTTCCCGCCCCCGAAATCATAGGCGAATACCGTGGCATCAACCTGCTTAGACTGGCTGGTGGCGCGCACGGTCCGCCATGCCGCGGGCAGGCCGTTGACGGTGGTGCGACTGACGGTGCCGGTGGGGACATTCCCCTGCCCGCCGCCCATCTGCGCAAAGACACCGTCTATGTAGCTGGCCAGATTGCCCGAATAAGGGGCAGCGCTGAATTGTGCCTGCCCGCCGGAGCCCATGATCGACACCGCATCAGACCCATTTTCCATGCCGAAGCCACTGGGAGCGGCAAAGCTGAGGCGCAGGTCGGGGTGGCGGAAACGACTGCCTTCGATAATGCCCTGCTTGGGATCATCGCCGTACAGGATGCCATCGAGCGCGGCGAGAAAGACATCGCGATTGCGCACAGTGGCCTTTGAGCCACTACCGCCCGCGCCGCGTGCCGCGCGGTTGACGCGCGAAGCGGGATCGGGATGGGTGCTGGCCCATTCCGGGGTCGATCGGGCGCTGCCCGCCAGACGGGCGTCCAGATTGCTCTGTGCCGCCAATGAAGCCAGCATGTCGGACAAAGCGCGGGGATCATAGCCGCCCGATGCCAGGTAGCGGATGCCCAGATCATCCGCCTCATATTCCTGGCTGCGCGAGAATTTGAGCGTCAACAACTGGCTGCCGGTGCCGATGCCCTTCTGAATGAGGTTGCCGAAGCCCGAATCACCCAGGAAGGCGCCCGCCAAAGCGCCGAGCAGCGCGCCGCCGATCGCGTTGCGCTGCGCGGTCTTTTGCCGCCGCTGGCCATGCTGGGCGGCGACATGGCCGACCTCATGCCCCAGCACGCCGGCCAGTTCCGCCTCGTCATTCATCAGCGCCATCAGCTGGCGCGTGACATAGACATAGCCGCCAGGAATCGCGAAAGCGTTGTTGACCGGCGAGTTGAGCAGGGTGACGGTGAAGTCGCTTTGCGCGTTCGAGAGACCGGACTGGACAGCGATCCGCCGCCCGACGCTTTCGACATATTTCGCCTGGGCACCGCTATAGCCGCCGCCAAATTCCTTGAGCAATTCGGGGTGCTGCTTGGCCCCGCTACTCTTGTCCTGCGCGCTGATCGAACTCACCGTGCGGATCGCCCGCTGCTGCCCGATCACGGCAGGGGCGCTGGCGGCCACGACCAGGGCGGCGGCCGAACAGCCAAACATCATCTTCCGGTTCATCACTTTATCCCATCCCATTCCCATTACCGACACGTAACGAGAAACAGGGGTCAGCTGTTCCAAAAAAGACGGTAGTTCAGGCGCCTATGGCCAGAAATTTATCGGCCCGGTCAGTGCGCAGCGCGCCGGCATCCAGGATCGACAACGCATCCAGTTCCGCTTCGATCGCGGTGCCCAGATTGGCGATCGCCTGAACCGGATCGCGATGCGCGCCGCCCATCGGTTCCGGCACGATCCGGTCGATGACGCCCAGCGCCTTGAGATGCTGGGCCGTGACCTGCATCGCCGTCGCCGCTTCGCTGGCCTTGGCCGCCGTGCGCCACAGGATCGAGGCGCAGCCTTCGGGCGAAATCACCGAGTAGACCGCATGTTCGAACATCAGCACGCGATTGGCAGCCGCCAGCGCAATCGCGCCGCCCGATCCACCTTCGCCAACCACGGCGGCGACCATCGGCACGCCGAGTTTTAGGCAGGCTTCGGTCGAGCGCGCGATCGCCTCGGCCTGGCCGCGCTCTTCGGCCTGCACGCCCGGAAAGGCGCCGGACGTATCGACCAGCGTGACGACGGGCAGGCCAAAACGGTCGGCCAGTTCCATCAGGCGGATCGCCTTGCGATAGCCTTCGGGCTTGGCCATGCCGAAATTATGCCGCACCCGGCTGGCGGTATCGTCGCCCTTTTCATGGCCGATGACCATCAGACGCCGATCGCCAAGCGTTGCAAAGCCGCCGACGATCGCCTGATCGTCAGAGAAAGCGCGGTCCCCCGCCAGCGGCATGAAATTGTCGAAAAGACCGGCGACATAATCCTTGAAATGCGGCCGTTCGGCGTGGCGGGCGACCTGCGTCTTCTGCCACGGCGTCAGCTTGGCATAGGTGTCGCCCAGCATCTTGGCCGCGCGCTGCTCCAGCGTCGCGATTTCGCCGTCAATGTTAATGTCGCCAGCGCTCGCCGTGGCGCGCAATTCGACGATGCGCGCCTCCAGTTCGGCGATGGGCTTTTCAAATTCCAGAAAGCTAACCATGGCGCTGGCGTTAGGGCGACGACGCGCCGTCGTCAACGCAGCGTTGCACCATCGTCGCCAGGGGATGGCGGCTGTTGACCAATTCGATCAGACGGCGGCTGTCGACATGGGTGTAGATTTGCGTGGTGCCGATATCGGCATGGCCCAGCATCGATTGCAGCGCGCGGAGATCCGCACCGCCCTCCAGCAAATGGGTGGCGAAGGCGTGGCGCAGCACATGGGGGCTGACCCGTTCCGGCGCGATACCCGCCGCGGCGGCCAGCGCCTTGACCAGTTGATAGAGGCGGATGCGGCTGAGATAGGATTTGCCGGAGGGGAATAGCCAAGGGCTGTCGAGCGGCACATGGGTCAGCCAGGTTGCGACGGCGGCGCGGGCACGATCGGAGATCGGCACCAGCCGCTCCCGTCCGCCCTTGCCCTTGAGGATCAGGAAGGGCCGATCCGATGCCAGCGCGCGGCGCGGCAGCGACACCAGTTCGGTCGCGCGCAGGCCCGACCCGTAGAGAAGTTCGATCAGGGCCGACAGCCGCCGGTCGTGCGGCGCAGGATGGGCCACCGCCAACCGTTCTTCGATCAAGGCGAAGAGCGAATCAACTTCGGCGGTGGACAAGATCTTGGGCAGGGATCGCCGCGTCACGGGGCGCGGAAGCGCGGCGGCGGGATTATCGAGGCGCAGCCCTTCCTCTTCGAGAAAGGCGTAGAAGGCGCGCAGGGCCGAGGATTTGCGGGCGACCGACGAGGCGGCGAGTGCCGCCCATGCCACGGCGAGATCGCCGAGCCGCTCCTTGCTGGCCGCCACCAGGCCGCCGACGATGGCAGCGGCGCCGTTCAAATCCGCGCGATAGGCCAGCAGCGTGTTGCGCGACGCACCACGCTCCGCCGCCATCATTTCCAGAAAGCGGTCGATCAGGGCGTCATCATCCGCCATCGTCAGGTCCGGCTGATCGCCTCCGCCGCGATCATCCGCGCTTCGGGGTCCAGCCCGACACGATGAAGCGCGGCGACGACATGATAGAGATGCGCTGGTGGCAGGCGGCGCCAGTCGCGCCCCTGCATACCGACGGCTGCGAGCAAGGCGACCGTCGCCTTCTCGCCACGCTGCGCCGCTGCGCCGATCGCGCGCGCCCAGCGACTGTTGGCGGCGAACGTCACGCCATTATCCTGCGCCAGCGATGCGGCATCGTCGGCCGACAGTCGTGCAAGGCCTGCCAGCGCGGCGATCAGCATCCGGCCCTTTTCTGGTCCGGCCTCACCGATATAGGTCGAAATGCGGCTGTCGCTGATGTCAACCACCGGGCTGGGTGCGCCAACCGCGAGCAGGCCCCAGAATTGGGCCGCACCATCGCCGTCGATTTGGCCCAGCGCCCGCGCCCAACGCGCGGCATTGCGGTCATAGCCTGCCGTCAGCATCGACGCGACCAGATTGGCAGCATCGCGGGCGTCGGCCTGCGCCACCGGCAGCGCGGCGGCCGCCCGTGCGGTCGTGATCAGGCCGACATAGTCGGGATTGCCATTGTCACGCCACAAGCGCTGCATCGCGCCGATACGATTGCCCACCGTCGCCCCGGCATGGGCAGTGCGCAGCGCGTCGATCCGGTCCGCCATGTCAGCGGGCGTGTCGCCTTCGGTGCTCATCTGGCCATAAAAGCCGACCAGCGCCGCGCTGGAAAATACGCCAAGGCGCGCCGCGACTTCGACGCCGGGTCGCCGCCGCACGGCGCTCAGGGCAGGCGCGCGCGCTTCCCAGGCGCGGACATGCGGACCCACCGTGCCAAACAGCGCATCGGGGATCTCGACATTGAGCGCCGTCGCGAGGCCAAAGCGCCAGGCAGTCAATTGACTGACCGTGTCCCATTCGATCTTCACCGATCGGCGGGCATTGAAGCCCGTGCCGACGACTTTCTCCGCCAGCCGATAATCGATGCCGCGCACCACGCCGCGCCGCTGCGCCTGGTTGAGCGCGCCGCTGGCGGTGCCCTGATCCCCCGACAAGGCAGCGCATATGGCGCGCGTCATGTCCCAGCCGGGTTCCTTGCTGACCCGCAGCGCGCCTTCCGACAGGGGGCAAAGCCCGGCCGGATCGGCGCTGCCAAGATAGGCCTGCATGGCAACGGCGTAGAGGCGCGGGGTGTAGCGATCGGGATCGACGCTTTGCACCATGGTCCGGGCGCTGTCCGCCTCCCCCATGCGCAGCAGCAGCCAGGCGCGCTCGGCCGCCCAGTCCGCGCCATCAATGTCGGCCGGCGTATCCGTCGCCGACAAAAGCGTGCGCCGCAGCAGGATCGACGCCCAGCGCGACAGGATCGGCGCATGCGTCTCCTTCATCAGCGCGGCGAGATATTTGCCCGACTGGTTGCCGAACGCATCCGGCTCCAGCCCGCGCGTCTGCGGCGTCAGTGCGCCGATACGGGCGAGCGAACGGCGCGCGCTATCCGGCAGATCATATTTCGCCTTTTCCGCCGCCAGTTCTTCGGGCGTCAGTTCTTCTTCGGCCGCCGCGTTGTCCGCTTCGGCCAGCAACGACAGATCGGGGGGCGTTGCAGGGTTGAGGGTCGGCAAAGCGGGCGCTGCGGGCGCGCCCGGTGCCGGGCGCGCGGGAGCCGGTGCAGGCGTCGGCGCTTCGGGCGCATCGCCAAAGCCCGGCGGCAAGAGCGATTCGGGTGCCTGTTGCGCGACCACAGGCAAAGCGAGGGCCAGGGCAAAGCTGCCCAGCGCCCATTTCGCTCTGCTCCCTTTAGACGTGCCCCCCTTGACCCGCATATGCCTTACTGGCCCAGCTTCTCAGCGGGGATGGCCTTTTCGACCTGCACCTGCGGCTGTTCGCCGCCGCGTGACCAGAAGAAGGCGAGCAGAAGAATGACCAGCAGGACAAGGGCGATGGGCAGGATCGGCAAGTTGGTGCCACGGCGGCGGCTGCTGCCTTCGAAACTGCTGAAATTGCGATTTTTCTTCATGTGTCCTTCTGCGGCTGAGCCGGGCGACGAGCAAAAGATGCGATTTGCCTCTGTGACGGGGGGCTGTATAGCCCCGCTCGGCATGCAGCGAAACAGCAAATTCCCCCCATCCGTCGACCGGCGCGGTCCCATCGTCCTGGTGGGGATGATGGGCGTGGGCAAATCGACGGTCGGGCGGCGGCTCGCGGCCCGGCTGGGGCTGGCGTTCGTCGATGCCGATGAGGAAATCGAAAAGGCGGCGGGCATGAGCGTGAGCGAGATTTTCGCGCGCTATGACGAAGCCTATTTTCGCGATGGCGAGCGGCGGGTGATCGCCCGGCTGATGGATGGCGCGCCCAAGGTGATCGCGACCGGCGGGGGCGCCTTCATGCAGGAGGACACCCGTGCGCTGATCCTGGAGCAGGCGACGGCGATCTGGCTGGATGCGGATATCGATGTGCTGGTGGACCGGGTTTCGCGGCGCGAGGGGCGGCCGTTGCTCAAGGATCGCGATCCGCGCACGGTGCTGACCGAACTGACGGCGGTGCGCAATCCCATCTATGCGCTCGCCCCCATCCACGTCAAAAGCGTCGCCGCACCGCATGAAGTGACGGTCGAACGCATCATGGAGCAATTGACGGCATGGCAATAGTGCAGGTCGCGCTGGGCGCGCGCAGCTACGACATCCCGATCGAACAGGACGCGCTCGATCGTGCGGGCGCGTTGCTTAGCCCCTATGCCCGCAACGGGCGGCTGGTGGTCGTCACCGACGCGCATGTCGCGGCCGCGCAACTGCCACGGCTGGACGCCAGCCTGCGCGCGGTTGGTATCATGGCCGAGCCGATCATCCTGCCGCCGGGCGAACAGACCAAAAGCTGGCGGCATCTGGAGCAATTGCTCGACGCGCTGCTAGCGCTGGAGATCGAGCGCGGCGACCATGTCGTGGCGCTGGGCGGCGGCGTGATCGGCGATCTGGTCGGCTTTGCCGCGTCGATCCTCAAGCGCGGCTGCCATTTTATCCAGGTGCCGACCACTTTGCTGGCGCAGGTGGATTCATCGGTGGGCGGCAAGACTGCGATCAACACGCAGGCGGGCAAGAATCTGGTCGGCAGCTTCTACCAGCCCGCTCTGGTGCTGATCGATCCGTCGACGCTCGACAGCCTGCCGCCGCGCGAAACCCGCGCGGGCTATGCCGAGGTCGTCAAATATGGCCTGATCGACGATCCCGCCTTCTTCGCCTGGTGCGAGGCGCATGCCGGCGACCTGCTGGCGGGCGACCCCGCCGCGCGGACCTATGCGATCGAACGCAGCGTCCGCGCCAAGGCGGCGATCGTCGCCGATGACGAACGCGAGACATCGGGTCGCCGCGCGCTGCTCAACCTTGGCCACACATTCGGCCATGCGTTGGAGGCGGATACCGGCTTTTCCGACACATTGCTCCATGGCGAAGGCGTTGCGGCGGGCATGGCGCTGGCGTTTCGCTATTCGGCGCGGCTTGGCTTGTGCCCGCAGGCGGATGCCGACCGGGTGACCGCGCATCTGCGGTCGGTCGGCCTGCCCTACGATCTCGCCACCGCGCATGTCACCGCCGACGGCGCAGCATTGGTGGGCCATATGCTGCACGACAAGAAGATGGCGGCGGGCACCCTGCCCTTCCTGCTGGCGCGCGGCGTCGGCCAGACATTCCTGTCGAAGGATGTCGTGCTGGACGATGTGGCAGCATTTCTGGATGCGGATCGGGCGGGGTAACGCCCTCGCGCCCGCAACGACATATATTATCGGAAGTCATTTCCGTTCGCTTCGAGTGAAGTCGAGAAGCGGCAAGCACTGTGCGGGCGTTTCTCGACTTCGCTCGAAACGAACGGAACCTCTCTTCCCAAAACTAAAAAGGGCGCCCAGTGGGCGCCCTTTTCGTTCAACCATGGAAGGCCGATTACTTCTTCAGCGTCAGACCACCGAAACGCTTGTTGAAGCGTGCCACCTGGCCACCCGTGTCCATCTGACGGTTGCCGCCGGTCCAGGCCGGGTGCGACTTGGGGTCGATGTCGAGCGCCAGCGTGTCGCCTTCCTTGCCCCAGGTCGAGCGGGTCTGGAAGGTCGTGCCGTCGGTCATCTGCACGGTGATCATGTGGTAGTCGGGGTGGGTATTGGCCTTCATGGCGTAACGCTCCGTATGTGCCGGTTCCGACCGGCTGTGGATGCTGTAAATAGCGAAGGCGCGCCGTTAGCGGGTTCGGCGCGCCTTGGCAAGGGATAACCCCCAGTCGTCATGCCAGCTTTCGCTGGGATGACGGAGGGTTGGCTCAATCCTTGGGCGGATCGGCGATCATCGCGACGAACTGCGCTTCGGCGGCCAGCTTGTCGCCGATCATCGCCTTGCCGCTGAACTTGCAGATCGCGCCGCGATTCTGGGTCACTTCGACATGCAGGTCGAGCAAGCAGCCCGGCTCCACCGGCGAACGGAATTTCGCGCCGTCGATGCTCATGAAATAGACGAGCTTGCCAGTGTCAGCGAGCTGCATCGATTCCACCGCCAATACGCCTGCCGCCTGCGCCATCGCTTCGACGATCAGGACGCCGGGCATGATCGGCCGGGTCGGGAAATGCCCCTGGAAAAAGGGTTCGTTCACCGAAACTGCCTTGATCGCGTGGATCGACTGGTTGGGCACCAGCGACACCACGCGATCAATCAGCAGCATCGGATAGCGATGCGGCAACGCAGCCATGACCCGACGGACATCCATCGGGCCAAGCGCGGTCGTTTCAACCTCTCCCGTCATTCTTATCAGCGCGACTTGGGAGCCTGCGCCGGGGCAGCGGCGGGCGCTGCCTGGCGACCACCGGGCTGCCAACCGGCAGGCGGGGTGATCGATACGCTGGGGACCAGTGCGTTGAGTTCGGTGATGACAGCGGGGGTAATGTCAGCGCCCGCGCCGAAGCTCTCGGTCGCGGCCTTCTTGACCACGATTTCGGACTTGGTCTTGGCGGTTGCCGCCTTCAGCGCATCGTTCAGCTTGGCGACGAGCTGTTCCTCGACATAGGCGCGTGCGATGGCGATCGGCTGACCCATGCGCTGCAGTTCGGCCTGCGCGGTCTGCTGCGTCTGCTGATATTGCTGATACTGGGTTTCGATCGCCGGGGTCGGCTTGTTGCCCGCTGCCGTCAATGCGGCCTGGAGCGCATCGCCCTTGGTCTTGAGGTCCGCTTCGATCGCAGTGCGGCGCGTGTTGAGCGCGTCGATCTGCGACTTATAGGTGGTCTGCATCTGGCTGATCGCGGTCGTGTAGGCCGTGCTCTTGGCAACAGCTTCTTCCAGATCGACGACGGCCAGGCCCGACTTGGTCTGGGCAACAGCCGGCATGGCGGTCAGGGCGATGGCGGTCATGGGCGCAAGAGCGAGCGCCGCGGCTTTGAACATGGTCTTCATCAGAATTGAGTCCCTACGTTGAAGGTAATGAGCTTGTTATCGTCGCCAGGTTCTTTGAGCAGCGCCCTGGCAATGTCGATGCGGAACGGGCCGAAGGGCGAATTCCAGTTGACGCCAAAGCCCACCGACAGACGCGGCTTGAGCGTATCGCCGAGATAGACTTCTTCGAAGGCACCACCAGCATAACTGGCCACGAACCCGGTCGGCGCCGCGTCGCAGTTGCCGATGGAAGGCGCCCGGACCTGTGTCGTCGAACCGGTATTGCCCGTTGCAGGCGCCACGGTGCAATAGCCCGCAAATGTGCCATCGCCATTCACCAATGTCGGGTTCTTCAAGCCCGCGACGGCACCGACATCCATGAAGATCGACGGACGAAGGCCCATTTCGCGTGCGCCGGAGCCAAGCGGAATTTCGACTTCCGCGCGAGCGAGATAGTAGATCTTGCCGCCCAGCGCGTCATCGGACACGTTATTGTTGCTATTGTCGCGAACATAGCTGGTCGTGCCATCTTCATTGGTCTGCGGTTGCAGATAGAAGCGCTTTACGCGCGGGCCGACGCCGCGAATGTCGAAGCCACGGAACTGCGGTTCACCCAGGAAGAAGCGATCGACCAGCCGGACCTTTTCGACCAGTTCGCCGGTCGCATCGCGCCGTTCGCCTTCCAGGCTGTGGATATAGCCGCCTTCGGCCGAGACCGAGAAGATGAAGCCGCTGCCCAGCGGGAAGAATTTGGAGCCGTTGATCCGGGTCTTGATATATTTGACGTTACCGCCAAGCCCGGCAAAATCCTGGCTCAGCACGACGTTGTGCCCGCGTGTCGGGCGGATGCGGTTGTCGCGCGTGTCGTAGATCAGCGAGTAGCCAAGCGACGACGTGGTGCGCTTGCCGATCGCATCGCACAGATAACGACCCGCGATGAGGGGGTCGCACTCGCGCGTGCCGTCGCCGTCCGTGTCCGAATAATAAGTATCTTCGTCCAGCGTCGTATCATCGAAATTGAGCTGATAGCGCAGCGCCAGCGACATATATTCAGTGATCGGCACACCCGCACGCAACTGGATACCCGTCGACGTATTCTCATAGGTCGTGTCGCGCGTGTTGCTGGTCAGATAGCGGAAGCTGTTGAGATCACGGCGATAGATGTCGCCGCCCAGCGCGATATTCTTGTCCATGAAATAGGGTTCGGTGAAACCGAGTTCGATCGACTTGGAATAGGCCGAATAATTGACCGAGGTGCGCAGTTCCTGGCCCTTGCCGCGGAAGTTGCGCTGGGTAATCGACGCCGAGACGATGAAGCGTTCCAGCGACGAGAAGCCCGCCGACAGCGACAATTCGCCGGTCGATTTTTCCTGCACGTTGGTTTCGAGGACGATGCGGTCGGGCGCGGAACCCGGCTTCTGCTCGACATCGAGCTTTTCCTGGAAATAGCCGAGCGAATTGATCCGGTCCTTCGACCGCTTGACCAGGAAGCTGTTGAACGCGTCCCCTTCGGCCAGACGGAATTCGCGACGGACGACCTTGTCCTGCGTCAGCGTATTGCCGTTGATGTCGACGCGCTCGACATAGACGCGCGGGGCGTTGGCGATGCGGAAATTAATCCCCATCGTCAGCGTGTCCTTGTCGCGGTTGAAGTCCGGCGACACTTCGGCAAAGGCATAGCCGAACAGGCCGGCAGTCTCGCTCAGCGTATCGACCGTATCCTCGACCTGCTTGGCATTATACCAATCGCCCTTCTTCATCGGCAGACGCTTGGTCAGGCCATCGCCCGAAAGGTCGCGAATGTCCGATTCGACCTTCACATCGCCGAATTTGTAGCGCTCGCCCTCTTCCACCACATAGGTGATGATGAAGTCCTGCTTGTCCGGCGTCAGTTCGGCGACCGCCGAAATCACGCGGAAGTCGGCATAGCCTTCGGTCAGATAATATTGGCGCAGCTTCTGCTGGTCATAGGCAAGACGATCGGGATCATAGCTGGTGCCCGACGAGAAGAGGCGGAACCAGCGCGACTGCTTGGTCACCATCTGGCTGCGCAGCGCGCCGTCCTTGAACTTCTCGTTGCCGATGATGTTGATCTGGCGGACCTTGGACTTGGGGCCTTCGCTGATCTCATAGACGATATCGACGCGGTTCTGGTCCAACTGCACCAGTTTCGGCTCGATCGTCGCGGCGAAGCGGCCCTGGCGGCGATAGAGTTCGACGATGCGGGCGACGTCGGCGCGCACCTTGGACCGGGTATAGATTTGGCGCGGGGCGAGCTTGATTTCCGGCCGGATCTTGTCTTCCTTCAACCGCTTATTGCCTTCCAGCACGATGCGGTTGATGACCGGATTTTCCTTCACCTCGACGGTCAGGGCACCATTGTCGTTGCGGATCTGGACGTCTGCGAACAATTCCGTCTCATACAGGTCGCGCAGGCCCTGATCGAGGCTTTCCTGGCTGTAGGGCTGGCCCACGCGCAGCTTGGTGTAGGAGAGGACGGTGCCGGATTCGAGCCGCTGCGTGCCGGTGACGGTGATGCTGCTGATCGTGCCCTGCGGTGCGGGCAGGGACGCGGGCGCAACCACGGGCACGGGCGCGGCAGCGTCCTGCGCCATGGCCGGGACCGCAGAAAGACCCGCGATCATCGTCGTCGCTAACAGGGCGGCCACGACCGGGCGCTGCCTCTTGCTGCTGTTCATCGCTGTCACCCGCATCACCTCAAAAACTCGAAAAATTTTGTTTCCGCCGCAACAGACGTCGCCAAACCGGGCTTCCCTGCCCGATGCGCGTCAACCGATCAAGCCGGACAGGCTCTTCCACAGCCCGAAAGACGACAAATCGTTGAAAGTCACCAGCACCATCACCGTCATCAGCAGCGCCAGACCCGATCGGTAAGCCCATTCCTGCACCTGCGGGCTGACCGGCCGACGCTGTAGCGCCTCGATCCCGTAGAAAAGCAAATGCCCGCCATCCAGCATGGGGATTGGCAATAAGTTGATGAACCCCAAGTTAATCGAGATGAGCGCCATGAAGGTGAGGAAGCCGAACAGCCCCATCATCGCGGCCTGACCGGACACATCGGCGATCTTGAGCGGCCCGCCCAGTTCCTTGACGGAGCGGCGTCCGGTGATGATCTGCCCGAGGCCGTCCATGGCGGACACGAACATCTGGCCCGTCCGTACCGTGCCAATCACCGGGATTTCCCACAGCGCGATGTCGCGAAATTCGACCTTGTCGGACATGACGCCCAACTGGCCGAGGCGGTAGATATTGCCGAACCTGTCCTTTTCGATCCGCTCGCCAGCCGCGATCGTCATGGCGGTGCGCTGACCATCGCGTTCGATGACATAGGGCAGGACTTCACCCGGACGCAGCGACACAATCGGCGCGATATCGGTGAAGCTGTCGATCTGACGCCCCATGATCGACACGATGCGGTCGCCGGGGCGCAAGCCTGCCTTTTCAGCGGCCGATGCGGGCGCGACCTGCTGCACCACGGGCGGGCTGACCGGATCGCCCTTCCAATAGGCAAGGCCGCCCAGCAGCAAGATGGCGAAGAGGAAATTGACCGCAGGGCCTGCCGCGACGATCGCTGCCCGCTGCCATACCGGCTTGGCGGGAAAGCTCTCGGCCCGGTCCTGCGCCGACATTTGCAGCCATGCAGGATCAGCCTGGCTGGCGGCGTTCATGTCGCCCTTGAAGCGGACATAGCCACCCAGCGGCAGCGCAGCGAGCCGCCAGCGCGTGCCGCGCTTGTCCACCCAGGCCAGCAGTTCGGGGCCAAAGCCGATGGAGAAGGCCTCCGCCTTCACGCCGCACCAGCGCCCGACGATATAATGGCCGAACTCATGCACGAAAACGAGCGGCCCTATGACCGCGACGAAAGCGAGAACGGTCAGCAGGAAACCGGGATTTTCTAACAAGCCGTCAATCTTTCCATCACTTGGCCCGCCATGACGCGCGCCGCAGCATCCGCCGCCAGCACATCCGCAATGGCATGAGGCGCAGGCGCGCTATAGCGGGTCAACACTTCCTCCACAATCATGGCGATATCAAGGAAGCGGACGCGCCCGGCGAGAAAAGCGGCCACCGCGACTTCGTTGGCGGCGTTCAGGATGGCCGGAACGGCCCCGCCCGCCTCGGCTGCCTGCCGCGCCAGGCGCAGCGCGGGGAAGCGTTCCGGGTCGGGTGCTTCGAAATCGAGCCGACCGATCCGCGCCAGATCGAGCGGCTGACACGGCGTAGCGATCCGCCGGGGCCAGGCCAAGGCGTGGGCGATCGGAATCCGCATGTCGGGCGAGCCCAATTGCGCCAAGGTCGATCGGTCGCGATATTCGACCATCGAATGGATGACCGACTGGGGGTGGACCAATATCTCGATCCGATCGAGCCCGACCGGGAAGAGATAGGCAGCCTCGATAAATTCCAGCCCCTTGTTCATCATCGTCGCACTATCGACGCTGATCTTCGCGCCCATCGACCAGTTGGGGTGCGCGACCGCCTGCTGCGGCGTGATGTCCGCCATTTCGGCGCGGCTGCGGGTGCGGAACGGGCCGCCGCTCGCGGTCAGGATGATCCTTGCGACATCCTCAAGGCTGCCGCCCGCAAGACACTGGAATATCGCATTATGTTCGCTGTCCACCGGGAGCAATGTCGCGCCGGAAGCGCGCGCCGCCTCCATCATCAGCCCGCCCGCCGACACCAGCGATTCCTTGTTGGCGAGCGCCACGGTGCCGCCCGCCTTGAGCGCGGCCATGGTGGGCCGCAGCCCGGCGCAGCCCACGATCGACGCCATGGTCCAGTCGGCCCCGGACCCCGCGACATCGACCAGCGCCTCTTCGCCTGCAGCCGCCTCGACACCCGACCCGACCAGTGCAGCCTTGAGCGCGTCATAGCGCGCCGGGTCGCCGATCACAGCAATCTGCGCGCCGGTTGCCTTGGCCGCTGGCGCCAGCCCCTCGACATCGCTGTTCGCGGTCAGCGCGACGACCTGATAGGCATCCGGTTCGCGTTGGATGAGGTCGAGCGTGGACATGCCCACTGACCCGGTCGCGCCAAAGATCGACACCGTCCGCATCACGCCTGTCCCACCATCAGATAGAGCAGCGCGGCGAGCGGCGCGGCGGCCACTACGCCGTCCAGCCGGTCCATCACCCCGCCATGGCCGGGCAGCAGCATCCCGCTATCCTTGACGCCTGCGCGCCGCTTCATCGCGCTTTCGAACAGATCGCCCAATTGCGCCGCCACCGCCAGCAGGCCGCTCGCCGCCGCCAACTGGATCGGCAGGCCAGTGAAACGATGCAACAAAAAGCCCGTGATCAAGGCGGCAAGGACGCCGCCGGCCAATCCGGCCCAGGTCTTGGACGGGCTGATGCGCGGCGCGAGTTTGGGACCGCCGATCGAGCGGCCCGCGAAATAGGCGCCGATATCGGTCGCCCAGACCAGCGCCAGCGCCCAGAAGGCGAGCAATAGGCCATAAAGATTGGGCTCCTGCCCGCGCAGGAACAGCAAGGCCATCACCGGCACGCAGACATAGACTATCCCGCAGGCCAGCCTGTAGCCCCGCGTCGCGGCCATCACGAACAGGAAGGCCGCGATCATCAGGCCGACCGCAAACCCATCCACGCCCGCCGCGAGCGGGCACAGGATCGCCAGCGGCACCGACACAGCGAACATAGACAGCTTTCGCTGTTCGGCGGTTGCGCCATTCAGATCCGCCCATTCGCCCTGCATCAGCACGCCGGCGACCGCGAGCAGCAGCCAGAAGAGCAGACCGCCCGACAGCAAGGCGCCGACCGCCATCGCGATCAAGGCGACACTGACGATGGCGCGGGTCTTCAATTCGCTCGCCATCGCCTACAAGCCGCCGAAACGGCGGTCCCTTAGACGGAAGGCATCAAGCGCGCGTGCCAGTTCCGCCGCGTCGAAATCGGGCCACAGCATGTCGGTGAAATAGAGTTCGGCATAGGCGGCCTGCCACAGCATGAAGTTGCTGAGCCGTTGTTCGCCCGACGTGCGGATCAACAGGTCAAGCGGTGGCAGGTCGGCCGTGTCGAGCGCTGCGCCGATCGTCTCCACGCCAATCTCGTCCGCGCGTATCTCGCCGCAGGCGACACGCTGCGCCAGTTGCTGGGCTGCGCGCACCATCTCGTCCTGCGCGCCATAGTTGAGCGCGATCGCGATGACCGGACCGCTATTGGCGGCGGTACGGGCCACGGCGGCCTCGATCAGATCAACCAGCGACGGGTCGAGGACGCGATAATTGCCGATCACCCGCAGGCGCACTCCATTGGCGTGAAATTCGTCCAGATCCGCCTGGATGAAATGGCGCAGCAGACCCATCAGGTCGGCCACTTCGCTGGGTGGGCGCTTCCAGTTCTCGGACGAAAACGCGTAGAGCGTCAGGCATTCCAGCCCCATGTCGCGGGCCGCCCGCGCGACCCGGCGCACCGCTTCGACCCCGGCACGATGACCGGCGATGCGCGGCAGCAGGCGCTTCTTGGCCCAGCGGCCATTGCCATCCATGATGATGGCGACATGGCGCGCGCCATGGGCAGGCGCGGTGCTGGTCAGGTCGGGTTTGGCTTGCGTGGCCATCAGATCAGGATGCGGGCAATGGCCACGAAAGGAAAGCCCCGGCTTATTGGCCGAGGATTTCCTTTTCCTTCGACGTAGCAGCGGCGTCGATGTCGGCGATGATGCTGTCGGTCAGCTTCTGGACTTCGGTTTCCAGGCGCTTGCGCTCGTCCTCGCTGATTTCGCCTTTCTTTTCATCGGCTTTCAGGCTGTCCATGCCGTCGCGACGCACATTGCGTACAGCGATGCGTGCACCCTCGGCATATTTGCTGGCGAGCTTGGCCAGTTCCTTGCGCCGGTCTTCGGTCAGATCAGGGATCGGAAGGCGCAGCGTCTGACCATCGGTGATGGGGTTGAGGCCAAGGCCCGCCGAGCGGATCGCCTTGTCGACCGGACCGACATTGGTTTTGTCCCACACCTGAACCGACAACATGCGCGGTTCGGGGGCGGATACGGTCGCAACCTGGTTCAACGGCATGGATGCGCCATAGACGGTGACGGTCACCGGATCGAGCAGCATCACATTAGCGCGGCCGGTACGCAGGCCGGACAGATCGCCACGCAGCGATTCGACGGCACCGGCCATGCGGCGTTCCAGATCGGATTTGTCATATTGGGCCATGATGTCAGCGCTCCTGATTATGCACGATCGTCGCGACGCCCTGCCCCGCCAACACTGTCGCCAGGTTGCCGGTTTCGCGGATGTTGAACACGACGATGGGAATATTATTTTCGCGGCAAAGGGCAATGGCGCTTGCGTCCATAACCTTTAGGTTATCGGTCAGCACCTGGTCGAAGCTGATCTCGTCATAGCGGGTCGCGTCGGCCACCTTTTTGGGGTCGGCATTATAAACGCCATCGACGCTGGTGCCCTTGAAGATCGCGTCGCAATTCATTTCGGCGGCCCGCAGGGCGGCGGTCGTGTCGGTCGTGAAGAAGGGGTTGCCGGTGCCCGCCGCGAAGATGACAATCCGGCCCTTTTCCATATGCCGCACCGCCTTGCGCCGGATATAGGGTTCACACACCGACGCCATCGGGATCGCCGACTGGACGCGGGTGTCGTAGCCGAGCTTTTCCAGCGCATTCTGCACCGCCAGCGCGTTCATGACCGTGGCCAGCATGCCCATATAATCGGCGCTGGTCCGGTCGAACCCCTTGGCCGCGCCCGCAAGGCCGCGGAAGATGTTGCCGCCACCCACGACGACGCACAGCTCGAATCCGGCGTCGCGCGCCGCCGCAATCTCGCCTGCGACACGATTGACGGTTTCCGGCTCGATGCCGAACTGGCCCTGCCCCATCAGGACTTCACCGGACAACTTCAACAGGATGCGCTTGTAGGCAGGCCGGGTCATAGGCGGTGGGAAGTCCATGTTGCTAGCGGGAAGGCCAGCGATCATTAGTCAGCCCAGCGCCCAATGCCAAGGGGCGTTTGTCGTCAAATATCGTGCCGCGCCGCAGGATGGCCTTTGCCGTCCCGCAATTACCGTCATCCAGTGAGACCGTCAGCAGGGACGATCGGGCAGGCAGGGTGGTGCGCCAACACCCGGTGGCCGCTTGCTGCCCCGCGACGGGGGCCGCAGCTCGTCCATGGTCAGCCAGCCATCATGATTGGCATCGGCCGCATCAAACCGTTTGCCTTGATAGGCCAGCAATTCTTCGAGCGAGAGGCCCGCGTCATAATTGCTGTTGGCGTTGGTGATCAGGCCTACGCTGAGCGGTTCGATGAGCGCAGCGAGCCCCATGCTGCCAGGATCATCGCCTATATCGGGCAGGAGGACTTCGGCGATCGGACCGTCCCGGTCCCCGGCCCCGGCCACTTCCGACGAGGCCACCGAACCCATTTGCCGCTGCCAGGCGACGAATTCCTCATAGCTCAGCGCGCCATTATGATTGCTGTCGATCTTGGTGAAGCGCGCGCGAATGAGCGTATCGCGCCGGGCATCAAACAGGCCACGCAATTCATCGATCATGACCATGCCATCGCGGTTGACGTCGCCTTCCCGGAACATCGCCGTCACGACCTTGTCGAACTGCGCGCGTTTGATCGGCTTGGGCGGCGTAGGTTGGCGCGGCCCGCCCCTATCGCCGGGCGGTCCACCGCCGCCGCCTGGAGGGCCACCAGTGCCGCCACCCTGCATATCGCCGCCCATCCCGCCCTGCGCCAGCACAGGGGCGGTCCATAATAGCAGCGACGCCAGCGCGCCGGACAATATCTTGTGCATCGACAATGCAAACTCCGCCAAAGTCGGAGACAGGCAGGCGGATAGCTATCCGACCGCGCACGCCCCCGAAGCCACGTCTGCGGCAAAGACGGCACGGTGTTGGCAATTCAGTAGACGAGAAGATTGCTCAATGGCGCCTATCGCCCGATGCGGTGTTCGCCAAAAAAAGAGCGCCCAGCGGGGCGCTCTTTTCCTTGTTTCAGGCTGTACGTCCGTATGTCAGACGCCGGCAGCCGCCGCGACTTCGGCCGCGAAGTCGCTGACTTCCTTTTCGATGCCTTCGCCCAGCTGGAAGCGGACATAGCCCTTCAGGCTGATCGACGCGCCGGCGTCCTTGGCGGCCTTGGCAACCACGTCAGCGACCGGGGTCTTGTTGTCCATCACGAACAGCTGCGAGAGCAGCGCGTTTTCCTTGGCGAACTTGGCCACCGCGCCATCGACCATCTTGGCGACGATCTCGGCGGGCTTACCCGATTCGGCAGCCTTTTCAGCGGCGATTGCGCGCTCACGCTCCAGCAGCGACGGATCGATGTCCGACGCGGCCAGCGCCAGCGGGAAGGCAGCGGCGATGTGCATCGCGATCTGCTTGCCCAAAGGCTCCATGACCTCAGTCGACGCATCGCCTTCCAGCGCGACCAGAACGCCGATCTTGCCCAGGCCCGGTGCCGCAGCATTGTGGACGTAGGGAACGACGACGCCCTGGCTCACTTCGACATGGCCGACGCGGCGAACGGTCTGGTTCTCGCCGATGGTGGCGATGTTGGCGACCAGCTTTTCAGCGACGGTGCCGCCCGACGGATAAGCAGCGGCCGACAGCGCTTCGGCGTCAGCAGCGCCGGTTTCGAGCGCGATCGTCGAGACGGTGCGGACGAAATCCTGGAACTGTTCATTCTTGGCGACGAAGTCGGTTTCGCTGTTCACTTCGACGGCGACACCCTTGGTCCCCGCGACGGCCACGCCGACTAGACCTTCGGCCGCGGTGCGGCTCGACTTCTTCTGCGCAGCGGCCAGACCCTTGGCGCGCAGCCAATCGGTTGCCGCTTCGATGTCGCCATTGGCTTCGGTGAGCGCCTTCTTGCAGTCCATCATGCCCGCGCCCGAACGGTCGCGAAGTTCCTTGACGGAAGCGGCGGTAATATCGGCCATGTTTCGGCTCCTAAATCAGTGTGGTTCAAATATGCGGCAGGGCGCGTCTCTGAAAGAGCGCGCCCTAGCCTGTCATTCTTTCAGTTGCGCGACGCTCTTAGGCTTCGGCGACAACCTCTTCCGCCATCGGCTCGTCCATCGCGCCCAGGTCGACGCCCGAAGCCTGCTGCGCACCACGGTTGCCCTTGGTCGCGGCGGCCGCAATGGCGTCGCAATAAAGGCGGATGGCGCGGCTGGCGTCGTCGTTCGCGGGAACCGGGAAGGCGATGCCGTCGGGAGAGACGTTCGAATCGAGGATCGCGACGACCGGGATACCGAGCGTGTTGGCTTCCTTGATCGCCAGTTCTTCCTTGTTCGCGTCGATCACGAACATGACATCGGGAATGCCGCCCATGTCGCGGATGCCGCCGAGCGACATTTCGAGCTTCTCATGCTCGCGCGTCATCTGAAGGACTTCCTTCTTGGTCAGGCCGTGGGTGTCACCCTGCAGCTTTTCCTCAAGGGTCTTCAAACGCTTGATCGAACCGGAAATGGTCTTCCAGTTGGTGAGCATGCCGCCCAGCCAGCGATGGTTGACGAAATGCTGGCCGGACTTGCGCGCGGCCTCGGCGATCGGATCCTGCGCCTGGCGCTTGGTGCCGACGAACAGCACCTTGCCACCGGCAGCAACCGTGCCCGACACGAAGTCGAGCGCGCGGCCGAACAGGGGCACGGTCTGCGACAGGTCAAGAATGTGGATGCCGTTGCGCTCGCCAAAAATATACGGCTTCATGCGCGGATTCCAGCGATGGGTCTGGTGGCCGAAATGCGCGCCAGCGTCGATCAATTGGTGCATGGTGACAACAGGAGCCGCCATAAGATAATCTCCTTCCGGTTAATGCCTCTGGGAATCGGGAACCGCAGATGGTCTGAAAGACCGCTGCCAGCACCGGATATGATGATTCCCATGTGGAATGAGGCGCGCCTTTAACGCCGCAGAAAATAATGTGCAAGGCTTGACTTGCGCCGCAAACCGGAACATAAGGTGAACAAACGGAACAAAGGCGGTTCGCTGCCGTTGAAACCGTCATAGTGAGGCCAGCCGTGCAAATGGCAAGATGGAAAGTGACCGTTATGTTCACATTCGTTGCAGCGACCCTGTTTCTTGGCGCATTCCTGATGGCCGTGGGAACCATCGCATGGATGTTCCTGCTCTATCACGACAAGATGATCGCCGCGCTCCAGTTCGAGCCGATCCCGCACACGCCCGTTTACCATGTGCGTATCCGTCGTCGCCGCGCCGCCGATGCAGACCGCGTTTCAGCCGTCCGAGTACCGAACGGCGTTTTCGCGGCCTGATCATTTATTAGGCAGTCGTTGGCGGTTCCGCCTCGCGAGTCCGCACGACCTTGGCATAGGAGATGATGCCGAACGGGATCAGCGCCACATAGACGGCGCAGAGCAACAGCAGCGTCAGCCAGGGGTCGGTTACCAGCAACGCCGCCAGCAGTCCGGCAAAGGCAATGACTTCCAACCGGATACGCTTGCGCAACCGCAGCGCCGACCAGCTATAGGTCGCGATGTTGGAGATCATCAGGAAGGCGACGAACGCCGTCCAGGGTGCCACGACATACCAGGCGCGGAACAGATCTTCTCCCGTTACCAGCCACAGATAGAGCGGCACGAAGGACAGCCCCGCCCCGGCCGGCGCGGGAACGCCGGTCATGAAACCGGCGGATTTATGCGGCTGTTGTTCCGCATCGATATTGGCATTGAACCGCGCCAGACGCAGCGCGCAGGACAAGGCGTGCGCCAGCGCGAAAATCCAGCCGAACTTCGGCATGGCGTGCAGCGACCAGAGATAGAGGATCAAGGCTGGCGCAACACCGAACGCGATCGAATCGGACAGCGAATCCAGTTCTGCGCCGAATCGGCTTTCGCCGCGCAGCATCCGCGCGATCCGGCCATCCAGTCCATCCAGCACACCGGCAAAGATGATCGACAGCACGGCCCGCTCCCAATCGCCCGATATGCCGTAGCGCACGCCGGTCAGACCGAAGCACAAGGCCATTGCGGTCACAGCATTGGGCGCTAGCATGCGCAGGGTGATGCCCCGCCGCATGCCCTGCGGCACGGCGCGCCGCCGCCTCATTGCTGAATACCGGCGATGACTCGGCGATCACCCATTTGCCCCAGGATGGTTTCCCCGGCGATGGTGCGCTGGCCCAGGATCACGCGCGGCGCGGTTCCGGCGGGCAGATAGACATCGACCCGGCTGCCAAAGCGAATGAGGCCGATCCGCTGCCCCGCAGCAACCATGTCGCCAGGCTTGACGAAAGGCACGATCCGGCGTGCCACGAGGCCCGCAATCTGGGTAAAGCCAATGCGGACGCCATCATGGCGTTCGACCAATATATGCTGGCGCTCATTATCCTCGCTCGCCTTGTCGAGATCGGCATTGAGGAATTTGCCCGAAATATAGACGACCGACTTGATCGTGCCGCCAATCGGCGTGCGATTGATATGGACGTCGAACACGCTCATGAAAATGGACACGCGGATCATCGGCTGATCGCCAAGGCCATCGACGCCCGCCATCTCGCGCGGCGGGGGCACGCGCTGGATCAGCGTCACCAGGCCGTCCGCAGGCGCGATGATCGCGCCTTCATCCTGTGGCACGGCGCGCACGGGATCGCGGAAGAAGGCGAAGACCCAGATCGTCACCATCAGCATCAGCCATCCCAGCACCTCCCATCCCACGAGGAACAGGAGCGCCGTGATCGCGACTGCGATCAGGCCGAATTTCATCCCTTCCGGGTGAACCGAAGGAAAGCGCCATTTGACATTGCCGCCAGCGGCGATCGTGATTTCGTTATTGTCCATGGCCACCATCTTTAGGGAGAGAGCTTCCCCCTGACAACGGCCGATCCCGGCGAAGGCTCCGGTCTGTCATATAACTATGCGTGCGCAGTTGAACATTCTGCCCGCTTTGCCTAGGGCGATTGCCAAATCCACCCCCGATGAAGAAGGCGAACAGGCGCATGGCGAAGATCAAGGTGAAGAACCCGGTCGTTGAGATTGACGGCGATGAAATGACCCGGATCATCTGGGAATGGATCCGCGAGCGGCTGATCCTCCCCTATCTCGACATCGACCTCAAATATTATGACCTGTCCGTCCAGAAGCGCGACGAGACTAACGACCAGATCACGGTCGATTGCGCCAATGCGATCAAGCAATATGGCGTCGGCGTGAAGTGCGCCACCATCACGCCCGACGAACAGCGCGTCGAGGAATTCAACCTCAAGTCGATGTGGAAGTCGCCCAACGGCACGATCCGCAACATCCTGGGCGGCGTGGTGTTCCGTGAACCCATCGTCATCAAGAACGTCCCCCGTCTGGTGCCAGGCTGGACCGACCCGATCGTCATCGGCCGTCATGCCTTTGGCGATCAGTATAAGGCCACCGACTTCCTGGTCCCCGGCCCCGGCAAGCTGCGCCTGATCTGGGACGGTGAAAATGGCGAGAAGATCGAAAAGGAAGTGTTCGACTTCCCGGCCGCTGGCGTTGCCATGGGCATGTATAATCTGGACGAATCGATCCGCGATTTCGCTAAGGCGAGCATGAACTATGCGCTCGACCGTGGATGGCCGCTGTACCTTTCGACCAAGAACACCATCCTCAAGGCCTATGATGGCCGCTTCAAGGATCTGTTCCAGGAAGTGTTCGACGCCGAATTCGCCGACAAGTTCAAGGCGGCGGGCATCGTCTATGAGCATCGCCTGATCGACGACATGGTCGCGTCCGCGCTCAAGTGGAGCGGCAAGTTCGTCTGGGCCTGCAAGAATTATGATGGCGACGTCCAGTCGGACACCGTGGCGCAGGGCTTCGGCTCGCTCGGCTTGATGACCTCGGTCCTGCTCTCGCCCGATGGCAAGACGGTCGAGGCTGAAGCGGCGCATGGCACCGTGACCCGCCACTATCGCCAGCATCAGCAGGGCAAGGCGACCTCGACCAACCCAATCGCGTCGATCTTCGCCTGGACGCAGGGCCTGTCCTTCCGCGGCAAGTTCGACGGCACGCCCGAAGTCACCAAATTCGCCGAAACGCTTGAGCGCGTCTGCATCAAGACCGTCGAAGATGGCGCGATGACCAAGGATCTGGCGCTGCTGATCGGCCCGGAACAGGCATGGATGACGACGGAGCAGTTCTTCGAACAGATCCGCGTCAATCTGGAAGCCGAAATGGGCAAGTGGAACTGATAGGCTCCTGAAGCTTTCAGTACGGAAACGGAATGAGGCGGTGCCGATTATTCGGTGCCGCCTTTTCCATAGCCATCGCGCCGAGGGAAGAAAGCCATGACGACAGCCACGCAGAAACGCCTTGAGGTGCGCCCGGCGGTGCCGACCGACGTGCGCGCGATCATCCGGCTTATCGCCCGCGTCTATCCGGGCCTGCCCAACTATTCCCCCGCCACCGTGCGCGGCCAGATCAACAATTTCCCCGACGGCTGCTTCGTCGCACTCTACGACAATAAGGTCGTGGGCTATTGCGCGACGATGCGGGTCAGCAAGGGCATGGCCTTTGCCTGGCACGACTGGGAGGAAATCACCGCCAACGGCTTTGGCACACGCCACAGCGCGGCGGGCGAATGGCTGTATGGCTACGAGATGGCGGTGGACCCCAAGCTGCGCGGCCTGCGCATCGGCCAACGCCTCTATGACGAGCGCAAGGAACTGGCAGAACAGCTCGACCTGCACGGCATCGTCATCGCCGGCCGCATGCCGGGCTATCTGCGCGCCAAGCGCAAGGTCGAAGGCCCCAAGGATTATCTCGACAAGGTCGCCGCGGGCAAGATCCGCGATCAGGTCGTCAGCTTCCAGCTCAAGAACCAGTTCGAGCCGCTGGGCGTGCTGGAAAATTATCTGCCCGAAGACAAGCAGTCCGACGGCCACGCCGCGCACCTCGTCTGGCGCAACCCCTATGTCGATCCCGACGAAGCGCCCGAAATGCGTGTGCCGCGCGGCGTCGAAAGCGTCCGTCTGGCCACCTGCCAGTTGCAGGCGCGCGCGGTCGAGGATTTCGAAGGGTTCGTCCGCAACATCGAATATTTCGTCGATGTCGCAGCGGACTATCGCTCCGACTTCATCGTCTTCCCTGAGCTTTTCACCCTGCCCCTGCTGTCGTTCGAGACCAAGAAGCTCAATCCGATGGAGGCGATCGACAAGCTCACCAGCTACACGCCGCGCCTGACCAAGGAACTGACGCGGATGGCGCTGCAATATAATATCAACATCATCGGCGGCTCCCACCCGACCCGCGCCGATGATGGCGACATCCAGAATATCGCCTATGTCGCGCTGCGCGATGGCTCGGTTCACACGCAGGAAAAGATCCACCCCACCCCCAATGAGTCCTTCTGGTGGAACATCAAGGGTGGCGATTCGCTTGACGTGATCCAGACCGACTGCGGGCCGATCGGCGTGCTGATCTGCTATGATAGCGAGTTTCCCGAACTGGCCCGCCGCCTGGTCGATCAGGGCGCGCGGATCATCTTCGTGCCCTTCTGCACCGATTCGCGGCTTGGCTATATGCGGGTGCGCTATTGCGCGCAGGCGCGGGCGATCGAGAATCAATGCTATGTCGTGATGTCGGGCAATGTCGGCAACCTGCCCAATGTCGACAATATGGACATTCAATATGCCCAGAGCGCGATCCTGACGCCGTGCGACCTGCCCTTTGCGCGCGATGGCATTGCGGCGGAATCGACCGAAAATGTCGAGACGTTGACGATGGCCGACGTGAACCTGGCCGACCTTAGCTGGGCACGGGCCGAAGGGACCGTCCGCAACCTGCGCGACCGGCGCTTCGACCTCTATCATATCGAATGGGACAGCAATCCCGACCATGGCCATGCGCCCAATGGCGGCCCCGTTCCCGCCGGCGGCCATAATTCACCGGGCGGCGGCTGAGGCGATCAGGCCGCGACCGGTTCCAGCAGCCGGTCGCGCGTCGCCAGCAGCGCTTCGAGCGGCGGCTGATCCGCGCCGCGCGAGGCGCTGGCCATCGCGCGATCGAGCCGTAGGCGGGACTCCGCTTGCATATCGGGCAAGGCGTCGGCGATGGCGACCATGTCGTCCATCCGCCCCCAGCAGTTGAGCGCGAGGTCGCATCCGGCCGCAACGACACCTGCGGCCAGCTCCGCAATGCTGCCATCCAGCGCCTTCATGTCGAGATCGTCGGACATCAGCAGACCGTCAAAGCCGATCGAGTCGCGGATGATCCCGCCGATCACCTTGGGCGACAGGCTGGCAGGCTGTTCGGCATCCCAGGCGGTGTAGACGACATGCGCGGTCATCCCCATCGGCGCCCAGTAGAGCGTTCGGAACGGGCCAAGGTCGGTTTCCAGCGCATTGAGGTCGGCCTTCACCACCGGCAGTTCCAGATGGCTGTCAACCAGGGCGCGACCATGCCCCGGCATATGTTTGATGATGCCGACCACGCCGCCCTGCGCCAGCCCCTCCAGCGTCGCGCGGCCCAGCGCGGCTACCCGCATCGGCTCGGCCCCCAACGTCCGGTCGCCCATGATGTCGCTTGCGCCCTCCTGCCGCACATCCAGCAACGGCAGCGCATCGACGGTGATGCCGACCTCGGCTAGCGTCAGGGCGATAGCATGGGCATTGGCCCGCGCCGCCGCGATCGCGCTCGACGGCGCGACGTCATAGAGGCGATCGAACACAGCGCCGGGCGGAAAGGCTGGCCAGACCGGCGGGGCCATCCGCGCCACGCGACCGCCTTCCTGATCGATCATGATCAGCAGGTCGTCGCGCCCATGCAAGGCGCGCAGATCGTCGGTCAGCGCGCGCAGTTGCGGCCGATCGGCGATGTTGCGCTTGAACAGGATATAGCCCGCGGGCTGCGCCTCGGCAAAGAAGGCGCGCTCGTCAGGAGTCAGGACTGGCCCGGACAGGCCGAAAATAACAGGCTTCATGGCATCGACGGTAACGATATGCGGCCCTTCTGTCGAAGGGCTTTATCCGATCCTAATTGACCATCAGGCAGCTTTCGCCCGCTACCTTGAGCTTGCCGCAAATCACGCTGGCCTGCCCCCCCGCACTGGCGCGCAGGCGATAGACGGTGCCGCCGCCGACCTGGGCCGGTTCGACGGTCATGGCGAGTGGCGCGAGATAGGCGAAGCGCTTGGATAGACGGCTCCACGCATCCTTGGCACCCGCCGCGCTGCCATAGGCGCCCAGTTGGATCATCGCGCCGCCGCTCGCGGCCTTGGTGGCGGCAACGGGCGTGTTGCTTGTGCCGTCGGTCACGGGCGCGGAGACGCTTTGCGCAGGCTTGACCGGTACGACCGGCCGGGTGCCGGTGGGCGCAGGCGTGCCCTTGGCCATCGGCGTTTCGGGCACGCGGCTGGGGTCGATCCGCCCGTCACGCGCCACGCCCTCGCTCGCGGCAAAGCTGGCATCGCCCTCGCCATCGAACTTGCGCGCATCGGCTTCATTGGCCGCGATCTTATAGTCCTGCGGCGGCGCGGTGATGAGTTGCCCTTCGCCGGCCAGATTAGCGCCGTTGCGATTCTGCACCCACCACACACCAGCGACGACCGCGCCCACCAGGATCAGGCCGAGCAGGATCAGGCCGAGCAAGCGCAGCGGCGAGAGGCTTTCCGGGTCGCTATCGTCGATCGCGGGCTCCAGCCAGGGCAGCCGGTCCTCATCGTCGAAATCGAGTCGACCGCGCCCATAGTCGCTCATCGTCACTTCACTCCGCTTTCATTCACTGCATTTCGGTCAGCGCGACCACGCCCATCAGGGCGAGGCCGTTGCGGATAATCTGCCCTATTCCCTGCGCCAGGGAAAGCCGTGCCGCCGTCATCGCCGGATCGTCGGCCAGGATCACCCGCGCGCGCGGATCGTCATTGCCCATATTCCACCAGCCATGGAAAGCGGACGCCAAGTCATTGAGATAGAAGGCAATACGATGCGGCTCGCGCATCTGTGCGGCCCCTTCCACCACGCGCGGGAATTGCGCAGCGAGCTTGACCAGTCCCAATTCCGCCGTCCCAAGAAGGGACAGGTCGGCTGCGGGCAGCGCAATCCCCGCCTCCTGCGTCCGCCGTCCGAGCGAGGAAATGCGCGCATGGGCATATTGGACGTAGAAGACCGGATTATCCTTCGAGGCTTCCACCACCTTGGCAAAGTCGAAGTCCATCTGCGCATCCGCCTTGCGCGTCAGCATGGTGAAGCGGACGACATCCTTGCCCACTTCGCCCACGACATCGGCCAGCGTCACGAAATTGCCCGCGCGTTTGGACATCTTCACCGGCTCGCCATCGCGCAGCAAGCGGACCATCTGAATGAGTTTGACGTCGAACCGCGCCTTGCCCTCGGTCAGCGCCGCGACCGCCGCCTGTATGCGCTTGACGGTCCCGGCATGGTCCGCGCCCCAAATATCGATCAGTTGGTCCGCGCTCTGCGCCTTCTGATAATGATAGGCCATGTCGGCGCCGAAATAGGTCCAGCTGCCGTTCGACTTTTTGATCGGCCGGTCCTGATCGTCGCCAAATTTCGTCGAGCGGAACAGTGGCAGTTCGACCGGTTCCCAATCGTCGGACAGTTCGCCCTTGGGTGCCTCCAGTACGCCATCATAGACCAGATCCTGCGCCCGCAGCCAGGCTTCGGCCTGTTCCGGCTTGCCTGCCGCCTGCAACTCCGCCTCGGACGAGAAGATGTCATGATGGATGCCGAGCAGCGCGAGGTCATCGCGGATCATGTCCATCATCTTCGCCACGGCGAAGGTACGGAAGGTCACCAGCCAGTCCCCCTCCGGCGCGTCCACGAATCGGTCGCCATATTCGGCGGCCAATGCCTGCCCGACCGGCACCAGATAGTCGCCCGGATACAGGCCTTCGGGGATGGCGATCGTTTCGCCCAGCGCTTCGCGGTAGCGCAGATGCGCGGACCGGGCGAGGACGTCGACCTGCCCGCCCGCGTCATTGATATAATATTCGCGGATCACCGTATGCCCGGCATATTCCAGCAGCGTGGCAAGCGCGTCGCCCACTACTGCGCCGCGGCAATGGCCCATATGCATGGGGCCGGTCGGGTTAGCGGAGACATATTCGATATTGACGGTGACGCCCTGCCCGACATCGGACCGGCCATAATCATCGCCATCGGTCTGGATCGCCGCCAGTTCAGCGCGCCATGTCGCATCGGTCAATGTCAGGTTGATGAAGCCCGGCCCCGCGATCGAGGCGCTTTCGACCTCTTCGAGCGCTTGCAGCTTGGCAACGATCGCCTCGGCCAGCGCGCGTGGGTTGGTGCCCGCAGGCTTGGCCAGCACCATCGCGGCGTTGGTCGCCATGTCGCCATGGCTGGGGTCGCGCGGCGGCTCGACCGTCACCGGCTTGCGGTTGAGCCCAGCGGGCAGAGTGCCATCAGCCTCCAGCACGTCGAGCACGGCATCAAGATGGGCGGTAAAACGGGTGTAAAGGGACACGGACATTTCCTCGAAAACAGCGGGGTCTCTACCACGAGTTCTCCCCTTGTTCCCCGGCGACAGCCGGGGTCCAGTTCAGGGCGCGGGACTGGACCCCGGCTTTCGCCGGGGAACGCTTCCATCCCTGTCCTTCCCTTTTCGGGAAAGACCGCCTCTTCGACCTAGTTAAGGGCGAACGGCATAATAAGTTCGCCCTTAACGGGTCGCGTTATATCGCAACTGATCCTGGGTCAGGTTGAACCCGACCAGCAGTTCGAAACTGGTTCGCGCCAGCGCCGCCTTGACGTCGGGCTGGGCGAAAGGATCGATCGCGGCATCGGCGTCACCCGCCTTGCGCTTCTGGACGATCTTCGCCTGAATGTCCGCCGGCAGCGTGGCCGAGGATTTCTCGACATAGGAGGCTGCCTTTGCCTGCGCGCTGGCACGATAGTCACCCGGCGCGAAATTCAGCGTGACCTGACCCACCCGCTTGGCGACCACCGCATTGCCGCCGCGCACCACGGCGGAATAATAAGGCAGCGTCACCTGCCGCGCCGCGCTCGCATCGCTGCGCCGGGCGTTCACGGTAAAGGTCGCTTCGGTATAGAATTGCGCGCCATCGGTGCAGGTCGATCGCAGATCGGTGATGTTCGCCACCACGTCGATGGCCGACGCATCGGTGCTGTTGGCCGGATTGAACAGCGTGATGTCCCCGGTATAGGCCGGCACCGCCGCCACCGGGCAGGCAGACCGCACTGCGACGATACCGCCGGACGCATCGATTTCTCCCCGGCGCGAACAGCCCGCCAGAGTCAAAGCCAGCATGGCAGTCAGGGCGACACGAGACAGACAGACGTTCCTTGGCACAGGCAGATAATCCTTGGCATGGCCCATCGGCCGAAAGCATCGCGCTTCCTTATCCATCCGCCGCCGCCCACGCAACCGGAAGGAAGCGGCTTTCCTCGTGGCTTACATTCGCCTAAGCGCGAAGACATGACCGAGCCCACCGCCGCCCGCCCGCCAATGACCCTGCTGATCGCTGCCCCGCGCGGCTTTTGCGCCGGGGTCGACCGCGCCATCATCATCGTGGAAAAGGCGATCGAAGCCTATGGCGCGCCGGTCTATGTCCGCCATGAAATCGTCCACAACAAATATGTGGTGGACAGCCTGAAGGCGAAGGGCGCGATCTTCGTGGAGGAACTGGACCAGGTGCCCGATGGCGTGCCGGTCGTCTTTTCCGCCCATGGCGTGCCCAAGGCGGTCCCGGCCAAGGCGGAGGAACGCGGCCTGTCCTATCTCGACGCCACTTGCCCCCTGGTCAGCAAGGTGCATCGCCAGGCCGAACGGCAGGTGGAGCTTGGCCGCCATATCCTCTTCATCGGGCATAAGGGGCATCCCGAAGTCATCGGCACGTTCGGCCAGGTGCCCGACGGATCGATGACGCTCATCGAAACGGTCGAGGACGCAGAAGCGTTCGCGCCGACCGATGCCGACAATCTGGCGTTCCTGACGCAAACGACGCTGTCGGTGGACGATACTGCCGCGATCGTCGCCGTGCTCCAGCGCCGCTTCCCCGATATCGCCGCGCCCAAGGGCGAGGATATTTGCTACGCCACGTCTAACCGCCAAACGTCGGTCAAGGCGATCGCGCCTCGTTGCGATGCGCTCTATGTCATCGGCGCGCCCAATAGCTCCAACTCGCTGCGACTGGTGGAGGTCGCCGAGCGCGAGGGCACCCGCGCCCGGCTGATCCAGCGCGCTGATGAAATCGACTTCGATTGGCTCGACGGCGTGACGACATTGGGGCTGACCGCTGGGGCCTCCGCACCCGAAATATTGGTCCGCGAAGTCGTGAATGGCCTCGCGGCGCGCTATGACGTGACGGAGGAAATTGTCGAAACCGCGCGCGAAAGCATCGCTTTCAAGCTACCGCGCGGGCTGGAGGCCGTCTGATCCATGGCCGTCTATACGCAGGTTCCGGCCGAAGAGATCGACGCCTTCCTCACCCGCTATGACGCAGGCCGCCTCGTTTCCGCCAAGGGGATCGCCGAAGGGGTCGAAAACAGCAATTATCTGCTCGAAACCACCGGCGCGGACGGGTCAGGCCATCGCTACATCTTGACCCTCTATGAAAAGCGGGTGGATGAAGCCGACCTGCCCTTCTTCATGGACCTGCTCGACCATCTGGGCGCACGCGGCTGCCTTGTCCCCCGCTTCATCGCCGATCGCAGCGGCCAGCGATTGCAGCAACTGGCCGGACGCCCTGCCTGCCTGATCGAGTTCCTCACCGGCATTTCCGTGACCGAGCCGACCCCGGCGCAATCGCGCGCGGCGGGCCAGGCGCTCGGCGAACTGCATCGCGCGGCCGACGGCTTTGCGAGCGAGCGGCCTAACGCGCTCGACAAGGCGGGCTGGCATGATCTGGCGCGCAAATGCGGCGCGGATTTCGACCAGATCGCCCCCGGCCTTGCTGAACGGGTCGCCGATGAACTGGCATATCTCGACGCCCATTGGCCCGCCAATCTGCCACGCAGCGTCATCCATGCCGACCTGTTCCCCGACAATGTGCTGATGCTGGGCGATCGGGTCACGGGCCTCATTGACTTCTATTTCAGCTGCACGGACGTCCGCGCCTATGACCTGGCCATCACCCATAGCGCCTGGACGTTCAGCCATGATGGCGCGACCTTCTTTGGCGACCGGGCGGCGGCGTTGGGTGCGGGCTATGCCCAAGCGCATGGGCTGACCGATGCGGAACGTGCCGCCTTCCCAGTTCTGTGCCGGGGCGCGGCGCTGCGCTTCCTGCTGACCCGCGCCTATGACTGGATCAACACGCCGGCCGATGCGCTGGTCACGCGCAAAGACCCGCTCGCCTATCTGCGCAGGCTCGACTTCTACGCCAACGCCGACGCAGCCGACCTGCTCGGCGCATAACCCATGATCCGATCGCCTCTTTCGACGCGATCGGAGGAGACAGCATGACCGACCTGCCCACCGTAGAGATTTTCACCGATGGCGCGTGCAAGGGCAATCCCGGCCCCGGCGGCTGGGGCGCGGTGCTGCGCTTTGGCGCGAAGGAAAAGGAAATATCGGGCGGCGAGGCGCAGACCACTAATAACCGGATGGAGATGATGGCCGCGGTCGAGGCGCTCAATGCGCTAAGCAAACCCTGCCGCGTGACGCTCTATACCGACAGCAAATATGTGATGGACGGCATCACCAAATGGATTTTCGGCTGGCAGAAAAATGGCTGGAAAACCGCCGACCGCAAGCCGGTGAAGAATGCCGATGTCTGGCAGCTATTGGTGCAAGCCACCGCGCGGCATCAGGTGACCTGGCAATGGGTCAAGGGCCATGCCGGCCATCCGGAAAATGAGCGCGCCGACCAACTCGCCTGCGCCGCGGCGGAGAGCTTCCGCCGCTGACGCCGGGTGCAGGTCAGATATCCTGCGCGATCCGCCCGTACAGCTCCGGCCGCCGATCGCGGAAGAAGCCCATCCCTGCGCGATGGGTGCGCGCCTGCGCCAGGTCCAGCGTCGCCACCAGCGCGCCGAAATCCTTGGCATCGCCGTCGGCGATCAGGTCGCCCCATTCATCGCTGATGAAACTGTGGCCGTAGAAACGCTGGCCATCCTCCTCGCCGATGCGGTTGGCGGCGATCACCGGCATGCAATTGCTGACCGCATGGCCGATCATCGCCCGTCGCCACATGCGGCTGGTGTCGAGGTCCGCATCATAGGGTTCCGATCCGATCGCGGTCGGGTAAAACAGCATCTCCGCCCCCATCAGCGCCATCACCCGCGCACATTCGGGATACCATTGGTCCCAGCAGATGCCGACGCCGATCGTGCCATATTTGGTCGGCCACACCTTGAAGCCGGTATTGCCGGGGCGGAAATAATATTTCTCCTCATAGCCCGGCCCGTCAGGAATATGGCTTTTGCGGTACACGCCCATGATCTCGCCCTGGTCGTCGATCATCGCGAGCGAATTATAATGATGCTGCCCGTCGCGCTCGAAATAGCTGGTCGGGATATAAACGCCCAGATCCTTGGCCAGTTTGCGCATTTCCTGCACCGCCGGATGGCTGTCGGTCGGCTGCGCTAGCGCAAACAGCGCTTCGTCCTCGACGCGGCAGAAATACGGCCCTTCGAACAATTCGGGCGGCAGGATGATCTTCGCCCCGCGCGCGGCGGCCTTTGTCACATGCTCGGCCACCTTGGCGATATTCTCGCCCATATCGTCCGAAAAGCTGAGCTGGAGCGCGGCAACGGTCACTTTGGTCATATCGTCTGTTTCTCCGTTCGCCCTGAGCCTGTCGAAGGGCTCCACCGAGCGATAGCGAGGTGCCTTCGCTTGCGCTCAGGCGCGGGCTTCGACTTCGCTCAGCCCGAACGGTTGATGTTAAACACTTGGCATTTGCTGGCTGCAGCAATGAAAACTGCCGCCACCCGACAATATGGCATCGCTACGCAGCCCGACAATATCCCGCCCCGGAAAGAAGGGGGCCAGCGTATCGAGCGCCGCCTGATCATTGGGCTGACCATAGATGGGCACGATGACGGCCGCGTTGCCGACATAGAAATTCATGTAGCTCGCGGGAATCGCCTCGCCATCGACCATCACCCGCCCCGGCGACGGCATGTCCACCACGGTAACGCCATGGGCGCTCGCTCGCGCACGTGCGTCGGCGTAGATCGCCGAATTGGGATCATCGTCCGTCGTCGCGATCGGCAGTGCCAGCAGCCCTTCGCCCACGAAGCGCGCCAGATTATCGACATGCCCGTCGGTATGGTCGTTCAGCAATCCATCGCCCAGCCAGAGCATGTCGGAGAGGCCGAGGCTCCCCGCCAGCAGCGTTTCGATCTTGCCCCGGTCGAGGTCCGGGTTGCGATTGGGATGGAGCAGACATTGTTCGGTGGTCACGAACAGGCCGGTGCCATCGGTATCGACCGCCCCGCCCTCGAACACCCACTGCTGCGTCGATGTCGGCAAGCCGGTGGTCGCCGCCAGCCGTGCGCCGATATCTTCGTCGCCCGCCATCTGATATTTGCCGCCCCAGCCGTTGAAGCCGAAATCGACCAAAGCCCGCGCCTTGCCGTTCAGCACGGTGATAGGCGCGGTATCGCGCAGCCAGACGTCGCCCAGCGCCTGCAAGACGATCGACACGCCGGGCGCGACCAAGGCCCGCGCGGCGTCGGCATCACCCTCGTTCGCTGCGACCAGCCGCACCTCTTCGCCGCGCCCATCGGCATGGAGTGCGCTTGCAAAGGCGGCGATCTGCGCCCGCGCGGCATCGAATGCGCCGGGCCATTCATCCGCGTTGGTCGGAAAGCCGATCCAGGTCCAGTCGTGCGGTGCCCATTCGGCAGGCATACGAAAAGTCATGCAATGTCGTCCTTACTCGGCGGAAAGGCCGATCCGTGATAGCGGGCGTTAGGCGCGCTCCATAGCGTGCCGGATCGGGTCTGGACAGAGGGCGGGAGCCATGAAGAGAAGAGTTTCGACGATCATAGCGGCGCTGCTGCTGGCGCTGCCCGTCCACGGCAGCGCAGGCGAATTGCCCGATTGGCTGACCGGGGAATGGGTGCAGAAGCGCGACGATCGCTGGAGCGAGGAAGTGTGGACGCTGCCGCGCGGCGGCGTGATGATCGGCGTGGGACGCACCGGGCGCGGCGAAAAGCTGCAATCCTGGGAAGTGATGCGCATCGTTCGCGCAGCCGACGGATCGCTCGCATTCCACGGCGCCCCCGAAGGTGGTCCTGCAACCATTTTCCCTGCGATAGCCGAAGGGGTGCGCGACATCAGCTTTGCCAATCCCACCCATGATTATCCGCAACGCATCCGCTACTGGCGGGAGGGGCGCCTACTCATGGCCGAAACGGCGAATATGGACGGCAGCCGGGCGCAGAACTGGACCTATGCCCCGGCCGGTGAGTGACGCACAAAATCGCCGTTCGCTTCGAGCGAAGTCGAGAAGCGGAAGCGCGGTGCCTGCGTTTCTCGACTTCGCGCGAAACGAACGTAGCTTTGTTGACTGACTATTTCCCTGCCCGATCCTTGTCGCGGATCGCGCGAAATTCGTCGCCATCCACCCAATTGGGCCAGTCGGTCGTATTCGCCAGATCGCGCCCGACCGTATAATAGAGCTTCAGGTCGGCCAGCACGCCGGTCCAGTCCCAATTGGGATCATATTCATCCTTTGGCCCGTGGTAGCGGTTCTTGGTATAATCTTCCGCTGCGGCCATGCCCGCCGCCGTGCCGCCATTGACCAGATCCTCGCCGCCTTCGAAATAGAGCATCGGCAGGCCGTGCTTGGCGAAGCTGAAATGGTCGGAGCGATAATAATAGCCCTTTTCCGGCGTCGGCTCCACCGTGGCCACCCGGTCCTGCGCGGCCAAGGCGCGGTCGAGATAGGCGTCTAGCTGCGACTTGCCCTTGCCGATCACCACCACATTCTTGGCGCGACCCGCGACCGACAGTGCATCCATGTTCACGCCACCAACGGTCTGGTTGAACGGCACCACCGGATTGCTGCCATAATAGGCCGACCCCAATAGCCCCGATTCCTCCGCCGTCACCGCCAGGAACAATTGGCTGCGATCGGTCGGCCCCGCCTTCACATTGGCTTCCGCCAGCGCCACCAGTGCCGCCGTGCCGGTCGCATTGTCGACCGCGCCGTTGCAGATGTCATCGCCATCGGGCGCGGCCTGGCACCGGCCCAGATGGTCCCAATGCGCGCTGTAGAGGACATATTCATCGGGCCGCGTCTTGCCGGGCAGCAGCGCGACGACATTCTTCGAACTGTGCTTGCGCAGGTCGTTGTCGAACGACACCGACGCCTTGACCGCGCCCAGCGGCACCGCCTTGAACCCGGCCTGCTTGGCGGCCGCCATCTGCGCGGTCAGGTCCAGCCCGGCGCTGGCGAACAAGGCCGCTGCCTTGTCCTTCTGAATCCAGCCGATCGCCGAGGATTGCTTGGCATTGCCATCCGCACTGTCGGCGACATGCTGAGCGCCGGTCCAGCTCGACTGCACGACATTCCAGCCATAGGCGGCGGGCACCGTATCATGCACGATGATCGCGGCGGCCGCGCCCTGCCGCGCCGCTTCCTCATATTTATAGGTCCAGCGGCCATAATAGGTCATCGCCCGGCCATTGAACGGCCCGGTCAGGCCCGTCGCTTCATAGTCGGGATCATTGACCAGGATGATGACGGTCTTGCCCTTCACATCCACGCCAGCATAGTCGTTCCACCCCTTTTCGGGCGCGTTGATGCCATAGCCGACGAAGACCACCGGGCTGTCCTTGATTGCGATCTTCGGCTGGGTCGTGCGATAGGTGCCGACCACCATTTCGGGGCCATAGGTCGCGCTGACGCTGCTCTTGCCGCCGGTGAAGGTCAGCGGCGACACATTTTTGGCATTGATTTCGACCAGCGGGACATCCTGAAACCAGCTGCCCTTGTTACCTGGCTTCAGCCCCAGTTTGTTGAACTCCGCCACCAGCAGCGCCAACGTCTTCTCCTCGCCCGCAGAGCCAGGCGCGCGGCCCTCATAGGCGTCGGACGACATTTCCTGCACCAGCCGCTTCATCGTATCGATCGACGGATCGGCGGCATTGGCCGCCGCAGCGACCGACGCGGGCGGCGCATCCGTCCCATCGGTGACGCAGGCGGAAAGGGCGAGAACGGCGGCAATCGCCGCGATGGAGCTACGCATGAAAGGCACCCTTTATTCTTGTGATAGCAGGTTGATGCCACTGTGCGGGACACAGGGCAAGCAAGGCCGTTGCCAAGTCTGCAGCGCTCGCCTAGCCATTTGTTACTGGGCCAATGGGGGAGTGAATGGGCATGATCGGATTTCGCAAGGCAGTGATCATGGCGGCGCTGGCCACCGGAACCGCGCCGGTTGCGCTGGCGCAAACCCCGCCTGATGCCCTCGCCAAGGCCTTTGGCGCGCGCGAAACCGTGATTTCCGCCAGCATTTCGCCCGATGGCCAGAAAATCGCACTGATTTCGGCGGGGCCAGGACGAACGAGCCGCGCTTATGTGTTGGAGGCCAAGGAAGGTGCGGAGTTGACGGTAGCGGCTACCACCACCGGCAAGCCGGAATATCTCTCCCGCTGCGACTGGGTCGCGGCCGATCGACTGGCTTGCCAGATTTATGGCGAAAGCCGCTATGCCGACGACGTCTATGGCTTTAGCAACATCTTCGCGATGGATGCATCCGGCGGCAACGCCAAGCTGCTCAGTCAGCGGCGGGGCCAGAATGCGCTCTCCTATGATTTGCGCGGCGGCCACATCGTCGATCTGCTGCCTGGCGAAGACGGGGCGATATTGATGACCCGATCCTATGTCCCGGAAGCCAAGATCGGCAGCCTTGTAGAGAAGCGGCTGGACGGGCTCGGTGTCGATCGCATCGATACCCGCAGTGGTAGCGGGAAGCGGGTTGAAACACCGGCCAAATTGGCAGTCGATTATATTTCGGACGGTATCGGCACAGTTCGGATCATGGGACTGCAGGAGATCAAGGGAACCGGCTATTCCAAGGGAACCTATAAATTCCTCTATCGCCCACAAGGCAAGTCGGGCTGGGACGACCTTTCCACCTATGACGTGCGCGACAATAGCGGCTTCTATCCCCTCGCCGTCGATCCGCAGCAGAATATCGCCTATGGCTTTGAAAAGACCAACGGTCGCGACGCGCTGGTGTCGATCGCGCTTGACCCCGGCCAGGAAAAGAAAGTCGTCTTCGCCCATCCGCAAGTCGACGTGACCGGATTGATCCGGGTCGGCCGCGACCGCCGCGTCGTGGGCGTGAGCTATGCGCTTGAGCATCGCGAAGCGGTCTATTTCGACAAAACAGCCGCGGCGCTCGTCACGTCGCTGGGCAAGGCGCTGGGCGGAAAGGCCGTTCACATCGGCGACATGAGCAGCGATGGACAACGGGTGCTGGTGTGGGCCGGCAGCGACATTGATCCGGGCCAATATTATCTGTTCGACCGGACGGCGCGCAAACTGTCGCCCCTGATGCCGGATCGTCCCGAACTAGCGGGCCGCCAGCTCGCCACGATGCAATCGACGAGCTTCAAGGCGAGCGATGGGGTAACGATCCCAGCCTATCTGACGCTGCCGCCCGGCAAAGAAAGCGCCAAGGGTCTGCCCGCCATCGTCCTGCCCCATGGCGGCCCGGAGTCGCGGGACGAATGGGGTTTCGACTGGTTGGTGCAATATTATGCGGCGCGAGGCTTCGCCGTCATCCAGCCGCAGTTTCGCGGTTCCTATGGTTTTGGCGAACAATGGCTGATGCAAAATGGCTATCGATCCTGGCGCAAGGCGATCGGCGACGTCGTGGACGCCGGACGCTGGCTGGTGGCACAGGGCATTGCCGACCCGGCGAAGCTGACCATCGCGGGCTGGTCCTATGGCGGCTATGCGGCGCTGCAGGCGCAGGTCATCGACCCCGATCTGTTCAAGGCGGTGGTCGCCATCGCGCCAGTCACGGATTTCGGCGATCGGTTGCGCCGCGCGCAATATGACAGCAGTTACCTCGTTCAGCAGCAGCGCATGGGCACTGGCCCGGAGGCCGAAGACGCTTCGCCATCCAGCCATGCCGCGCAGTTCCGCGCTCCGGTCCTGATGTTTCACGGCACGAACGACGGCAATGTCGACATCAGCCAGGCAAAAATCATGCAGGGCAAACTGGAAGGCGCAGGCAAACGCAGCCGCCTGGTCATCTATGACGGGCTGTCGCACAGCCTGAACGACAGCGACGCGCGTGCCGACATGCTGCAGCAAAGCGCCGACTTCCTGCTGGTGGCGGGGAAATAGCCCCAGACAGAAAAAGGGCGGCTCCTTGCGGAACCGCCCGTTTTCGTAAGTCTGTCGGAAACCCGATTAGCGCGAATAGAATTCGACGACCAAGTTCGGTTCCATCTTCACCGGATAAGGCACTTCGTCCAGCGTCGGCACGCGGACATAGCTGACCTTGGCGGCACCGTCGGGTGCGACATAGTCGGGGATGTCGCGCTCGGCCAGGGCCTGTGCTTCCATCACCAGCGCCATTTCCTGCGCCTTCTTGCCCAGCGTGATCTCGTCGCCCGGCTTTACCAGACGCGACGCGATGTTGCACTTGACGCCGTTCACATAGATGTGGCCGTGCGAAACGATCTGACGGGCCGAAAAGATGGTCGGCGCGAACTTGGCGCGATAGACGACGGCGTCCAGGCGGCGTTCCAGCAGACCGATGAGGTTCTGGCCGGTGTCGCCCTTCATGCGGCTCGCTTCGAAATAGTTCTTCTTGAACTGCTTCTCGGTGATGTCGCCATAATAGCCCTTGAGCTTCTGCTTGGCGCGCAGCTGGATGCCATAGTCGGACACCTTGCCCTTGCGGCGCTGACCATGCTGACCCGGACCATATTCGCGCTTGTTGACAGGCGACTTGGGACGGCCCCAGATGTTCTCGCCCATGCGACGGTCGAGTTTATACTTGGCGCTTGTGCGCTTCGTCATAGATATTTCCTAACAACTGCTAACGACGTTTGTTCACCCCCCTGATCCGAAAACCGGTTCCCACTTTTCGGGGAGGGTGAATGTTACCCCCGGTATCGCCTACGTCCGTATTGCGTCGAAACACTCAGGGGCAGGGCCACCGCTTCACCGGGATGCGGGACCAATCGCGAAGGCGCGCCTATGGAGAGAAGGGCCGGGTATGTCAACCCTCGACACGGCTGGACGCGCGGCTTAGTCCGGCACTCATGAACCCTGAAGACTATAGCAGCATGGCGCAGGTGCGCGCGGGCGTCGATGCGCTGGATCGCCAGCTCGTCGCGCTGCTCGCCCAGCGCTTCGCGCATATGCGCGCCGCAGCCCGCATCAAGCCCGATCGCAGCGCCGTGCGCGACGAAGCCCGCAAAGCGCAGGTCATCGCCCAAGCGCGCGCGGAAGCGGAGCGGCTGGGTGCCCCCGCCGACATCATCGCTGAATTATGGGAGCAACTGGTCGAAGCGTCGATCGCCTATGAGATGGCGACGTTCGACCGGACGCGCGGCTAAGCGCCGCGCTGCGCCGCGAACCAGGGGATCATTCGCGCGATCGCATCCTCGACCCGGTCGGTCGACACCGCAAAGCTGAAGCGGATGAAGCGATGCCCGTCGACCGGATCGAAATCGATCCCCGGCGCGGTCGCCACGCCCGTCTCGCGCAACAGCCGCTGGCAAAAGCCAAGGCTGTCCTGCGTCAGATGCCCGACATCGGCATAGATATAGAAGGCCCCGTCGGGCGGCGCGATCCGTGCCAGCCCCAGCGCGGGCAGCGCGTCGAGCAGCAATTGCCGATTGCGGCGATAGGTTTCGACATGCCCCTCCAGCTCGTCGGCGCAATCGAACGCGGCCAACCCCGCCTGCTGCGCCAGCACCGGCGGGGTCAGGAACAAATTGCCCATCCGCGCCCGCGCCGCGTCGATCAGGGCGGGCGGCACGACGATCCAGCCCAGCCGCCATCCGGCCATGCTGAAATATTTGGAAAAACTGTTCACGATCACCGCATCGGGCGCATATTCCAGCATCGAATGGGCCGGCTCACCAAAGCTGAGCCCATGATAGATTTCGTCCGACACGATGCGGATGCCGCGATCGGCACAGACCTGCGCGATCCGCGCGAGTTCGTCGGCGGGGATGATGGTGCCGGTGGGATTGGCCGGACTGGCCAGGATCAGCCCATCGGGTGCGGGATCGATCGCCGCCAACGCCTTGGCACTGATCTGATAGCGTTCGGCCGGGCCGCATCCGACCTCGACCGGTTCCAGGTAGAGCGCCTTCAACGTATTGCGATAGGCGACATAACCCGGCCGCGCCGTCGCCACCCGCGCGCCGGGCGCAAACAGGCTGGTCAGCGCCAGCACCAGACCCGGCGACGCGCCACAGGTCAACAGCACCTGCTCGGCCTCCACCGCCACGCCATGCCGTTCGGCATAAAGGCGCGCGATCCGCTCTTTGAGCGCCGGGCTTTCCCAATAGCCCATCGGATCGGTGTCCAGCACATGATGGGCCTTGGCGATGGCGGCGGCCGGTGCGCCGGTCGATGGCTGGCCGAACTCCATATGCAGGATGGAACGGCCCTGCGCTTCGAGGGCATGGGCCTCGCGGCTGATGGCGATGGCGTGGAACGGGTCGATACGGGCGATCATGCGCGTCTGCCTAGGCCGCTGCCTGCTTGATCGCAACCATGCGGCTGGCCCGGCGTTCAAAGATCCATGTCCGACACCATCCTCACCGTTCTGCAATATTATGGCGCGGGCGCCGCCACGTTGGCGGCCTTGATCGTCTCACTGAACCTTGGCCGACGGATCACCGGCTGGGCCTTCGTGCTGTTCGTCACCAGCTCGATCGCGTTGATCGGCTGGGGCTTTCTGGCCGAGGATAGCGAGGGGATTGGCTGGCAGAATGTCGCGCTGCTCGTCATCAACGCCGTGGGCGTGTGGCGCTATCTGATTTCAAAGCACAAGCCGCGCGATTGACGATCGAAACCGGGCCGGATCATAGGTGGCAGCATCGATTGGCGCGAGATGGGCTGGTGGCGCAACGCCCCGTATCAGGCTGGCCGCCAGCGTCGCAGCAGCCGGTGCCGTCTGGATGCCGAAACCGCCCTGCCCGGCAAACCAGAAAAAGCCCGGCATGTCGGGATCGAAGCCATAGACTGGCGCGCGATCGGGCGCGAAGCTGCGCAGCCCGGCCCAGCGATGCTCGATGCCCGCCACGGGCCAGTCCACCACCGCTTCGAACCGCGCCACCGCCTGCGCCACGGCCATCTCTTCCGGCGCAGCGTCGCAGGGTGGCGAGGGCACTTCGTCATGCGGGGTCAGCCACACACGGTCGCGCCCTTCCGGCTTGAAATAAAAGCCACCGGCCAGGTCCATCACCAACGGCAGATCGGGCGATGGCAAGGACGGCACGCGCAATTGCGCCACCGTCCGCCGCAGCGGCGTGATCCCGACCGGCGCAACGCCACAGGCCTGCGCGACATCATCCGCCCAGGCACCCGCAGCATTGACGATCAAGCCGCAGGCCAACGGCCCATCCGCCGTCTCGATCCGCCATCCGCTTCCTTCGCGCCGTGCGCTGATCAGCCGCGCGCCCAGTTGCATCGTCCCGCCGCGCCGACGCAGCTGCCGCAACCAGGCCTGATGCAGCGCCGCGACATCGATATCGCGACAGCTCGCCTCCATCACGCCCAGCATCCAGTCGGGCCTTAGTCCCGGCACATAGGCGGCCGGATCGACCGGCTGCAAATCCACCCTGCCCGCAAAATCTGCGATCAGCGCATCGCGCGCCGCTTCATCCGAAGCCCGCCCGATATGCAGGGTGCGGCGCGGCGACAGGAAGCTGCCGTCATGAAAGTCGGGATCGGGGGCCGCCAGCATTGGTCCCGATGCCGTGGTCAGCGGCTGGACGGCTGGGCCGCCATAGGTTTCTTCCCAGAAGGCCACGGCCCGCCCGGTCGCATGATAGCCCGCCTGCCGCTCCATCTCCAGAACCAGCACGCGGCCATGCGCCGCCAGTTCCGCACCCAGGCTGGCCCCCGCCATCCCGCCACCGACAATCACGATATCGGGCAGGCTCACCGCGCGGCCTCATCAAGAAAAGCATCGATCCGCGCCAGCGCATCCAGACGCACCCCGTCCAGCTCCCGCAGGATTTCATGCGCCGCCTCGCGTCCATAGACATGCAGTTGTGCGCCCGGAATGCGGGCCGCCGCCGCCCGGATGGCGGGCGTGGACACAAGCTGATCCACGCGCGTCGCCAACATCAACAAAGGCACGTCGATCTGCGTGAGGCCGTCGCCTTCGCTCAGCGCTTGCGTCGATTCGAGCGCCTGCGCGACCCAGTTCCAGCTTGGCGGTCCCAAGGCGATCTCGCGACTATGGTCACGCCACCATAGTTCGTCGGCATAGCGTTCCGGGTCATGCGTCAGGCGCTTCTGCCGCATCCGCCGCTGCCGCTCCGAATCCTCCTTCTGCGTCCAGGCACGCAGCCGACCCTTGCCACGCCGGATCATCCCCTGAGCGACCATCACCGCCAGCCAGCGTGGCAGCGGCGCGCTGTGCAGGCCCAGCATCGGCGCGACAGCAACCGCTGCATCGGGTGGCGTCATCCCCTCGGCCAGCGCCCGCAACAGCATATGCCCGCCCATGCTATGCGCCACCATCGCGCTCGGCCCGCTACCCTGCGCCCGCCAGTCGTCGGCCAGGGCGCGCAGGTCAGCGATATAGTCGGCGAAATCGTCGATATGCCCGCAGAGCAGGTCATCTGTCAGACGCCCCGACCCGCCCTGTCCGCGCCAATCGAAACTGGTGACGGCCCAACCGCGTGCGGCCCAATGGGCGATCACCTCCAGATATTTTTCGATCATGTCGCCGCGCCCGCCCATGACGAGCATGCGCCCGCGCGCGCCGCTGCCCAACTGGTAACGGCGAATCGGCCAGCCGTCGGGCGCAGTCCAATAGTTCAGCCGCCCGCCCATCGGCCAGGCGCGCCGGTCCAGAACCGGTGTGTCGAAGGCCGGAGCCGGAGAAAGGAGCGAATCCATGAACCGCATGGTTACGGTTTGGTAAGTCATCAGGTCTAGGGAATAGTGCCCATGTTAGGGGAATATTTCCGGCTGGCGCTGATCGTCGCCCTCGGCGCGCTGCTGATTGCGGCGGCGATCACCGATTTGCGCGCGCGGATCATTTCCAACCGGCTCAGCTTCGTCATCGCCGCGCTCGCGCCGCTCTGGTGGATCGCCTGCGGCCTCGACCTGTGGCCCGATGTCGCGGTGCAGTTACTGGTGGGCGGCATCGTCTTCATCCTCTTTGCCGCTCTATTCTCGATGGGCATGATGGGCGGTGGCGACGTCAAGCTGCTCGCTGCTTTGGCGCTATGGTTCCCTTGGCAGGCGGTCATCTCGCTGCTGGTGCTGATGGCGCTGCTGGGCGGCCTGGTCACCCTGGTGACCGTGATCCATCACCGCATGACCCGGCGGCTGGGCCAGCCCGAAATACCCTATGGCGTGGCGATCTCACTCGCCGCTTTGTGGCTGCTACCTTGGCCAACGATATCTTAACCAATTTACGGGATGAGTAGGGCACTGGGGGCAGTGTAGCCGCTTGAGGGAGGCGAATTTCGTCATGGATGCCAAGAAGATCGTGCTGCTGGTGGGGGCGCTTATCATAGCAGTCACTACAGCCTTGCTTGCACGCAACATGTTGAGTTCTTCGAGCACGCCGCAGGCCACCGCCTCGTCGATGCCGACCGAAGCGGATCAGCCCCATGTGCTGGTTGCGACCAAGGCCTTGCCCGTCGGCACCATCCTCGACGCGGAAAGTTTCCGCTTCCAGCCTTGGCCCAAGGATCTGATCGAACAGGCCTATTATCTCAAGGGGCAGGCTGATCCGGTCAAGCTGGCAGGCAGCGTCGTGCGCACCGCCATCTCCGCCGGTCAGCCCTTGACCCAGGGTGGCCTGGTCAAGCCGGGCGATCGGGGCTTCCTCGCCGCCGCGCTTGGCGCTGGCATGCGCGCCGTGACCGTGCCCGTTTCGGCGCAAAGCTCGGTCGCTGGCTTCGTTTTTCCTGGTGACCGCATCGACCTCGTCCTGACGCAAAGCGTTGCAGGCGGCGGCGACGGTGAACCTCTCCGCGTGTCCGAAACCATCCTGCGCAACATCCGCGTGCTGGCCACCGATCAGCGCATGGATGCCATGGGGCCAGACGGCAAGCCGGTGGTACAGACCTATTCCAACGTCACGATCGAAGTGACGCCCAAGATTGCAGAGAAGATCGCGGTCGCTCAGACGGTCGGCTCCCTGTCGCTGTCGCTGCGCTCGCTAGCCGACAATTCCTCGGACCTGGACGCGGCCATTGCCGGCACCGACGTCGAACTGCCCGATGGGGCCAGCCCGAACGCTGAAAAGGCATTGCTTGCCAAGCTCGCGTCGCGCCCGGTCGATCGTGGTGCCACCTATTCCACCGGCGCCGACGTCTCGCGCTATCAGCGCAGTTCCGTCCCCGCCAAGGCCGAAGCGCCTATGCCACCGATGGTCGCCGCCAATGGCGCACCGATGGGCACGGTCGCCTTCAAAGGCCCAGTCATCCGCGTGGCCCGCGGTACCAGCGTGACCGAAGTTCCGGTCGGGGGGAAGTAAGATGAAGACCATGCACAGCTTCGCACGGCGCATCGCGGTCAAGCCGCTCGCTGCCCCGGCCCTCGCCATCGGCCTTGCCATCCTGGCGACCGCCGTTCCCGGCACGGCCGTCAACGCCGCCCCGTCCAGCGCGCAGGACAATGCCATCCTCATGTCGGTCGGCGGCAGCCGGGTCGTCAATCTGGGTGCCAAGATGTCGGATGTGGTGATCGGCGACCCCAATGTGGTCGACGTGCATGTCCGCTCGCAGAACCAGCTCTATCTGATCGCGAAGAAACCGGGGGAAACCACGGTCTTTGCCACCGCCACCAATGGCAAGGTGCTGTTTTCCGGCACGGTGCGGGTCGGCAACAACCTGACCAGCATCGACGATATGCTGCGTCTGGCGATGCCCGGCGCGCAGGTCGCGGTCAACAAGATGAACGGCATGGTCCTTTTGACCGGCACGATCCAGGCCCCCGAAGACGCGGCCGAAGCCGAACGGCTGACGCAGGCCTTCGTCGGCAAGGACGTGACCGTAGTCAGCCGCCTGCGCATGGCGACGCCGTTGCAGGTCATGCTGCAGGTCAAGATTTCCGAAGTCGCCAAGGATGTCGGGCACAAGATCGGCACCAACTTTGCTACTGTCGACAGAAGTGTCGGGCCAGGCAACAGCGTCAGCGGTATGAGTGGTGGAGGCACCCGCGCTTTTGCCGAATATAACCGCGATGAAGGTTTCTGGAACTTCAATTACCCGGTGGACGGCGGCTACAGCCTCGGCGGCGTTGCCCGCATCCTGGGCATGGACATTGCCGGTGCGTTGGACCTCGCCGAATCGAGCGGCCTGGCCAGCACGCTGGCCCAGCCGAACCTGACCGCCTTGTCGGGCGAAACCGCAAGCTTCCTGGCAGGCGGCGAATATCCCTACACGATCAACAACGGTCAGCAGGGGAACAGCATCGAATTCAAACAGTACGGTGTGCAACTCGCCTTCACGCCTACCGTGCTGGCCGATGGCCGCATTTCGCTGCGGGTTCGCCCGACCGTGTCGACGCTCGACTTCACGCTGAATGCCGATGTTCCCGCGCTCAAGAGCCGCACCGCCGAAACCACGGTGGAACTGGGGTCGGGCCAGGCCTTCATGATTGCTGGCCTGCTCAACAATGAAACCAGCAACGGCATCAACAAGGTGCCCGGCATCGGCAATATCCCGATCCTTGGCAGCCTGTTCAAGTCGCGCCAATTCCAGCGCAGCGAGACCGAACTGGTCATCGTCGTCACCCCCTATCTGGTGAAGCCGATGAACGCATCGGACGTGCGCCTGCCGACCGATGGCTTCCGCAACGCGGATGTGGGGCAAGGTCTGTTCCTGCAACAAGGGCATGACGGCGTCAGCGGCGCTCGCGCGCCGATGCCGACCCGCGCGCCCGGTGGCAGCGTGCCGACCCCCGGCCCGCAGGCGATGGCGACCCCGGCCCCGGTCGTTGCCAGCGCCGACAGCCGCAAGGCCGGGAAATCCGGCGCGGCCGCCCCTGGCTTCAGTTTCTGACGGAAGGACGAACGACATGACCTCCCCTCTCCCGACCCGTCTATCGCGCAAGTCCCTGGCCGCATTGGCCCTGATGGCTTTGCCGCTGACAGCCTGCGTGACCGATAGCCAGAACCGCAGCGTCGATTCGGTCCACCAGCCGGTCGTCAGCTACGCCGCCTACACCTATGATGTGCAGGCTGGCGCTGGCGATATGCTGACGCCCGCCGAAACCCGTCGCCTGGACGACTGGTTCACGTCGATTGGCCTCAGCTATGGCGATCAAGTGGCGATCGTCTCGGACGGCTATTATGGTCCCGCCCTGCATGACGGCATCGCCGACGTGGCGGCGCGCCGGGGCCTGCTCGTCGGCACCGACAGTTCGGCGGCGGCCGGTGTCGCGCCGCAGGGCATGCTTCGCTTGGTCGTGCGCCGCGCCACGGCAACCGTGCCTGGCTGTCCCGACTGGTCGGCCAAGCAGGAAGCCGAAATGAACCTGGGCGCGTCGAGCAATTATGGCTGCGGCGTCAACAGCAATCTGGCGGCGATGGTCGCCAATCCCGAAGATCTGGTCCGGGGCCAGGGCACCGACAGCAATTTGCGGACGGCGACCTCCAACCGCGCCATCACGACATATCGCGAAAAGCCGCCGACCGGTGCTGGCGAACTCAAGGAAATGCAAGCCGGAGGAGGCGAGTAACATGAACGCACCCTGGAAACCCGGCGCGGCTGGTCCACGCGATCCGTTCCACGCCTTCGTCTGCGACGATCATAGTTTCGACATGGTTCGCGCCGTGGCGGCCGAAATGGGCTGGGCGCCTGAAAAAGTGAACAAGGGCGGGATGCGCAATGCGGTCCAAAGCCTGTCGATCACCGCTTCGCCCCAGATCCTGTTCGTCGACATGTCCGAAAGCGGCGATCCGCTCAACGACATCAACAGCCTCGCCGAAGTGTGCGAACCGGGCACCGTCGTCATCGCGGCGGGCCAGGTCAATGACGTGCGCCTCTATCGCGATCTCGTTGCCAGCGGCATTCAGGATTATCTGCTCAAGCCGTTCGGCGCCGACCAGTTGCGCGATGCGCTGGCCAATGCGCAGGCCGTGTTCATGGCCCCGCGCGATGCGACGCCGGACCGGCCGCATATGGCCGTCGCGGTCATCGGCACGCGCGGCGGCGTTGGCGCGTCCAGCCTGGCGACCTCGCTTGCCTGGTTGCTGTCGGACAAGAAGAAGCGCCAGACCGCGCTGCTCGACCTAGACGTGCATTTCGGCACCGATGCGCTCGCGCTCGATTTGGAGCCGGGCCGTGGCCTGACCGACGCGATCGAAAATCCGAGCCGGATCGACGGCCTGTTCATCGAACGTGCCATGGTCCGCGCCAGCGACACGCTGGCGATCCTCTCGGCCGAAGCCCCTATCAGCCAGCCGATGCTGACCGATGGCGGTGCCTTCTATCAGTTGCTGGAGGAGTTCCGCTCGGTCTTCGAATGCAGCGTCATCGACTTGCCGCGCGCCATGCTGATCCAGCACCCCCATCTGATCAGCGACATGCAGGTCACGATGGTCGTGACGGAACTGACGCTGGCGTCGGCGCGCGACACGATCCGCATTCTGTCCTGGCTCAAGACCAATGCGCCCAACAGCCGGGTCGTGGTGGTCGCCAACCGCGTCCACCCCGGATCGCCGGAGATCAGCCGCAAGGATTTCGAACAGTCGATCGAGCGCAAGGTCGATGTCCTCATCCCCTTCGACCTGCGCGTGGCATCACAGGCGGCAAAGCTCGGCAAAACGCTGGCCGAAACCGCCAAGGGCAGCAAGATCGGGGCAGCCTGCTCCAGCCTGCTCGAAGAGATAGTCGGCGCAGCGGAGGTGGACTCGGCCCAATCCGGTGGAAAATCTGCCGCGAAAAAGGGCGACTCCCTGCTCGGCAAGATCGACTTCAGGGCCATGATGCCGTCGCGACGCAAGGACAAGGCCGCCGCGCTGGAAGATTGACGACGCAGGTCGCCCGGTGGCGACGGCAGCCCATGAAGGACGGGGTAGATAATGGACGGCAATTTCATCCTGATCATGGTGTTGATGGCGACCCTCATGGGCCTGGCCGTCGTCGCCTTTGCCGGGCCATCACCGGAAAAGGCGCGCAAACGCCGCGTCGCGATGATCCGCGGCCGTCACAGCGATTCGGCCGAAGCATTGCTGGAAGCGCGCATGCGCAAGGCGATTTCCAACCGCTCCACCACCATCGAAACCAAGATGCTGGTCTCGCTCATCCCCAACCCGGAAAATCTGACCAAGCGGATCGTGATGACCGGCAAGAAATGGACGCTCAGCCAATATATGACGGCCAGCGCGTTCATCTTCCTGGGGCTTGCCGCCTTGCTGATGCTGCGCGGCTTTCCGCCGCTGATGGCGCTGATGTTCGGTCTCGCCGCGGGCCTTGGCCTGCCGCACTGGTGGGTCGGTCGCCTGATCACCAAGCGGGTCAATCAGTTCACCGCCAAATTCCCCGATGCCCTGGAACTGCTGACGCGCGGCCTGCGCTCTGGCCTGCCGATCGCGGAGACATTGGGCATCGTGTCGAGCGAAGTGCCGGGACCAGTGGGCGAAGAGTTCAAGCTCATCACCGAGCGGATCAAGATCGGCCGGTCGATGGAACAGGCGTTGCAGGAAACGGCCGATCGCCTGGGCACGCCTGAATTTCAATTCTTCGTGATCACCTTGTCGATCCAGCGGGAAACCGGCGGCAACTTGGCCGAAACCCTGTCCAATCTGGCGACGGTCCTGCGTCAGCGCGCGCAGATGAAGCTCAAGATCCGCGCCATGTCGTCGGAATCCAAGGCGTCGGCCTACATCATCGGCGCCCTGCCCTTCCTGGTGTTCGGGATGATCTGCTACATCAACTTCAACTATATGGAACCCTTCTTCACACCCGACCCGGCGGGCCTCTTTGGCCTTTCGCTGATGCAGGTCGTGGGCATAGGTGGCTTCTGCTGGATGGGCATCGGCGCGTTCATCATGGCGCAGATGGTCAATTTCGAAATCTGATCGGGACGGGAGAAAAGATATGGACGCCCCTGCCCCAGCCGGCACCTTGTTTGGCCTGACGGCCACTGACGTCGGCACCCTGTTGGCCGCTCTAGCGACGCTCGCCATGCTCTTTGCCCTTTATGCGGTGATGACCGTGCGCGACCCCATGGCCAAGCGGGTCAAGGCGCTCAACGAACGGCGCGAACAGTTGAAGGCGGGCATTACAGCCTCCACCGGCAAGCGCCGGGCCAGCCTGGTCAAGAAGAACCAGACGACCGACAATATGCGCTCCTTCCTGTCGAGCCTGAAGGTCTTGCAGGACGACCAGCTCAAGGACGCCCAGATCCGCCTGGCCCAGGCCGGCATCCGGTCCAAGGATCTTGCCGTCGCTGTGATCTTCGGCCGCATGTTCATGCCGATCATCATCGGCGGGCTGGCCGTCACCCTGCTCTATGTCGTCGGCATCCAGCCCGAATGGGGACCGATGAAGCGTTTCTTTGCGTTCGCGGTCACCCTGATACTCGCTTATAAGGCGCCGGACCTCTACATCGACAATAAGGTTGCAAAGCGCTCCGCCGCCATCCGCAAGGGGCTGCCCGATGCGCTCGACCTGCTGGTCATCTGCGCCGAGGCGGGGCTGACAGTCGATGCCGCCTTCAACCGGGTCGCACGCGAACTGGGCAAGGCTTATCCCGAACTGGGCGACGAATTTCAGCTGACCGCGATCGAACTGTCGTTCCTCACCGAACGGCGCATGGCGTTTGAAAATCTCGCGACGCGCGTCAAGCTGGATGCGGTCAAGGGCGTGGTGACGACCATGATCCAGACCGAAAAATATGGCACCCCGCTTGCCTCCGCGCTGCGCGTCCTCTCGGCCGAATTCCGCCATGATCGCATGATGCGCGCGGAAGAAAAGGCGGCGCGCCTGCCCGCGATCATGACCGTGCCGCTCATCCTCTTCATCCTGCCAACCCTGTTCGTCGTCATCCTGGGTCCGGCAGCCTGCTCGATCAGCGAGGCCTTCTAAAAAATTGCGGCCACGCGCTGCGCGATGCCGTAGCGTTTCGCGCCAAACTGCCTGCTTCCGCCATAAATGGCGGTGGCGGGCACCGCGCATCCCGCCTATCTCTGGTCCCAAGACAAAGAGAGAGGATCGCATGAAGAGCATCGCATTCACCATCGCCACAGTGGCCGCTGCCTCGGCCCTGCCCGCCCAGGCCGCTCAGCCCGTGACCGGCCGCTGGACCACCGTCGATGGCAAGGCGATCGTCCACATCGCACCGTGCGGCAAAAGCCTGTGCGGCAAGATCGAAAAGATCCTCAAACCCACCCTCGGCCGTCCGCACACCGACGCGGAAAACAGCGATCCTGCGCTACGCTCGCGCCCGCTGGTGGGCCTGCCCTTGTTGACCGGCTTTTCCGACGCGGGCGACATCTGGAAAGGGACGATCTACGATCCCGAAAGCGGCAAAAGCTACAAGTCCAAGATCAACCGCAACCCCAATGGCACCTTGAAGGTCCAGGGTTGCATCACGTTCCTTTGCAAAACCCAGACCTGGACGCCAACGCGGTGAGCCGAAACGGGCAATCCGGAACGATCGTTGACAAGTTTCCGACCAGCGTGAAGAAGGCCCCGCTCGACAGCCGGAAGGCTGACCTACAATAATAAGGCCTATTTCTATGTTCGCCAGTTCCATCGCCGGTCGGATGGATCGACACAGTTTTGCAGACCAGTTGGTGGCAGCGAACGGTGGTGCCTGGCCCGATATGGAAGGTCTGATCCGCGACCTGTATGTGACGCATGCCCGACCCGGCGACACCATGCTGGATGTCGGCGTCAACCATGGCGGCCATTTCATGCAGATGGGCGAGGCCGTTGGCGAAGCCGGCCATGTCATCGGGTTCGAGGCCGCGCCCGAACTGGCGCGGCGCACCATGGCGACCGTGGAACAGCATTGCGCCTATCTCCGCCCGCGCCTGACGCTGCATCAGTGCGCGGTATCCAACGAAGCGGGCGAGGCCAGCTTCTACTTCAGCAAGATGAATGACTCCGGCCTCAGCGGCCTCGCCAACCGTGCCATCCTTGCATCGGGAGACGTCGAGGAGATCAAGGTCGAGGTCCGTACCATCGACAGCTTGGTCGATGATTATGTGGCGGCCATGTTATGCTTTGCCAAATTCGACATTGAGGGTGCCGAATATCACGCCTTCCTGGGTGCCGAAAAGATCTTCAAACATCATCCCATCATCACCTTTGAATGGGATGTCAGTTCACCGCGCTATTTCAACTATAAGCCCGAAGACATATTCAACTTCGTCACCAGCCGGGGCTATCGCATTTTCGACCTGTTCGGCTTTGCCTATGACAGCGTCGCAGAGCTCGTCGATGCGCGCGTCTGGAACTTCGTCGCCATACCGCTTGAAATGGACCCTGCCCATATTCTGAGCCCCAGCATCGAGACCATGACGACGCTGTTCCCCGATATTTTCCGCTAACGCCGCGCGGTGCGCGCCGCGCCGCCCTGCTTCATTCCCCCACGATGAAATCCACGCCTGCCATCGCGTGAATGCTGGTGCAATCGTAGATCGGCAAGACATTGGCCTTCACGTCGACGATCAGTTCCAGCTCGGTACAGGCCAGCACCACCGCCTGCACATCCTGCTTGGCGATGTCGGTCAGCGCGCTTTTCATGAAGCGCTGCGAATCCTTGTTGATCCGCCCCGCCGACAATTCCTCATACATGATGTGATTGATCCGATCGGCCAGCGCAGGATCGGGCGGCAGCAGCGACATGCCATGGCCCACCAGTCGTTGGCGATAGAATTTCTCCATCATCACATTGCGCGTGCCGAGCAGCGCGGCGGTAGTGATACCGTCCCGCTTCATCGCCTGCCCCACCACGTCGGCGATATGAATGACCGGAATCGACACAGCCGCCTGCACCCGGTCATAGACGCGATGCATCGAATTGGCGCAGATCAGCAGCGCCTGCGCCTCGGCCGCCTCCAGCCGCCGCGCCGCCGTCACCAGCGGGACGGACGCGCAATCCCAATCGTCGTCCGACACGCATTGCGCCACCCCCGCGAAGTCCAGGCTTTCGATCGCCAGTGGCGCACTGTGCAAGCCGCCTCTGGTCCGCTGCACCGCTTCGTTGATGATCTGATAATAGCGCGCCGTGGACGCCCAGCTCATTCCCCCGATCAGGCCGATCTTGCGCATCTGATGTTCTTGCCCCGCAATGAAAAAGGGACGGCCGAGCGGTCGCCCGGCCGTCCCCATGATGGTTAGGGGAAGCCCGGCTTAATGGGCAAGCCCCTTGACGATTTCCTCGACCATCTTCTTGGCATCGGCCAGCAGCATCATGGTGTTGTCCATGTAGAAGACTTCATTGTCGACGCCGGCATAGCCCGCCCCGCCCATGGAGCGTTTGACGAACAGCACCGACTTGGCGTTGGCGACGTCCAAAATCGGCATGCCATAGATGGGCGACGTCTTGTCGGTCTTGGCCGCCGGATTGGTGACGTCGTTCGCACCGATGACGAAGGCGACGTCGCACTGGCCGAACTCGCTGTTGATGTCCTCCAACTCGAACACTTCGTCATAGGACACGTTCGCTTCGGCCAGCAGCACGTTCATATGCCCCGGCATCCGGCCCGCGACGGGATGGATCGCATATTTGACGCTGACGCCTTCCTTCTTGAGCAGGTCGCCCATCTCGCGCAGCGCATGCTGCGCCTGGCTCACCGCCATGCCATAGCCCGGCACGATGATCACGCTGTCGGCCTGCTTCATCAGGAAGGCAGCGTCCTCGGCCGAGCCGCGCTTGTAGGGACGGTCGATAACCGGCCCACCTGCGCCCGAAGGCCCGGACTCCGCGCCGAAGCCTCCCGCGATCACGCTGATGAAGCTGCGATTCATCGCCTTGCACATGATGTAGGACAGGATCGCGCCCGACGATCCCACCAGCGCGCCGGTGATGATCATCGCGCTGTTGCCCAGCGTAAAGCCCATCGCGGCAGCCGCCCAGCCCGAATAGCTGTTGAGCATCGACACGACGACCGGCATGTCCGCCCCACCGATCGGGATGATCAGCAGGAAGCCGATGATGAAGCTGAGCGCCGTTACGGTCCAGAAGATCCAGGGGCTTTGATCGGTCACGAAATAGGCGATCAGGCCCAATATCGCCGCCAGCGTGCCCAGGTTGATGACATGCCGCCCCGGCAGCATGATCGGCTTGCCCGACATATTGCCGTTGAGCTTCAGGAAGGCGATCACCTAACCGGAGAAGGTGATCGCGCCAATCGCCACGCCCAGACCCATTTCGATGCGGCTGGCACCATGGATTTCACCCGTCACGGCATCCAAAATCCCGAACGCACCGGGGTTGAGGAACGCCGCTGCGCCCACCAGCACGGCGGCCATGCCGACCAGGCTGTGGAACGCCGCCACCAATTGCGGCATGTCCGTCATCGCGATCCGCCGCGCGATGATGAAGCCGATACCGCCGCCGATGACGATAGCCCCGATGATTTCGGGCAGGCTCACCACATCATGGGTATAAAGCGTGGTGGCGACGGCAATCGCCATGCCGATCATGCCCATACGGTTGCCGCGACGGCTGGTGGCCGGGCTGGAGAGGCCACGAAGGGCCAGGATGAACAGGACGCCTGCGACCAGATAAGCGAGGCTCACGCCCCATGGGATCTGTGCGATCTCATGCATCACTTGCGCTCCTTCTTCTTGTACATCGCCAGCATCCGCTCAGTGACCGCAAAGCCGCCGAAGATGTTGACCGATGCAAAGACCACCGCGAGCAGCCCCAGATATTTGGCCGCCGCGCTCCCCGCCTCCGCCGACGCGACCAGCGCGCCGACGATGATGACGGATGAAATGGCGTTAGTGACCGCCATCAATGGCGTATGCAGCGCGGGCGTCACCGACCACACCACATAATAGCCGACGAAACACGCCAGCACGAAAACCGACAGGATGGAAATAAAGTCCATTCTAGTCCTCCCCTATTCTCTCTTTGGCCATCACCTTTACCCCGGCGACGGCTGTGTCCAGATCATTCAATATTGCGATGGCGGGTATGCGAAGGACATGAATGCCGCGTTCCGCAAACCAAGCATCGCGAATTGCATCGCTTTGTGGCGCATCGCCGCGATTATGGGCTTCGCCGTCCACTTCAACGATCATCCGGGCCTGATGGCAGTAAAAGTCTGCCACATAAGGACCAGATGGATGCTGTCTGCGAAATTTCAGGCCATTAGTTTGATCGCGTAACGCATTCCACAGCAACACTTCGGGTAGCGACATGGCCTGCCTGAGAGACTTGGCCCTCAACATGCCGACATCGCCGCCTTGCAGCACCTATATTCCTCCCCTGTAAGGGGAGGTGGCACGCGCAGCGTGACGGAGGGGTGTCACCCTATCGATAGGGTGACACCCCTCCGTCAGGGCTTCGCCCTGCCACCTCCCCCCATGGGGGAGGATTATAGGGGCAAAATCCGCCATCAACTCGCCAACAACCGCTCGTTCACGACCTTGCCGCCCTGCGTCAGGCGGATGGCGTTGCCGATTTCCTCGTCCAGCACCGGCGCTCCCTTGTCCTTGTCCCAGAAGGCGGACAGGAAGTTGAACAGGTTGCGCGAGAACAAGGCTGACGTGTCCGCCGCCAGCCGCGATGGTACGTTGCGATGCCCCACGATCTTGACGCCGTGGCGCAGGGCCACTTCGCCGGGCACCGCGCCTTCGACATTGCCGCCCTGCTCGACCGCCAGATCGACGATCACGCTGCCCGGCTTCATCGTCGCGATCTGCGCGTCACTGATCAGGCGCGGCGCGGGCCGCCCCGGAATGAGCGCGGTCGTGATAACGATATCCTGCTTGGCGATATGTGCGGACACGAGTTCGGCCTGCGCGGCCTTATACTCGTCGGACATTTCGGTGGCATAGCCACCAGAGCCTTCACCCTCGATGCCCGCGACTTTCTCGACGAAGATCGCCTTGGCGCCCAGCGACTCGATCTGCTCCTTGGTCGCGGCGCGCACGTCCGTCGCGCTGACCTGCGCGCCCAGCCGCTTGGCGGTTGCGATCGCCTGCAGGCCTGCCACGCCCACACCCATGATGAAGACGCGCGCGGCCGACACAGTGCCCGCCGCCGTCATCATCATCGGAAAGGCCCGGCCATATTCGGCGGCAGCATCCAGCACTGCCTTATAGCCCGACAGGTTCGACTGGGACGAGAGAATGTCCATCGACTGCGCGCGCGTTATGCGCGGCATGAACTCCATCGCCAGCGCCTCATAGCCGGCCGCCGCATAGGCATCGACCCGTGCCCGGTCACCGAACGGGTTAAGCCCTGCCACGATCCAGGCACCTGGGTTCACGCCGGACAGGCTGGCCACATCCGGCCCCTGCACGCCCAGCACGATATCCGCGCCTGCAACCGTCGCGGCTCGATCGGCGACGGTCGCGCCCGCCGCCGCATAATCGGCATCGGCGATCGACGCGGTCAGCCCGGCCCCCGCCTCGACGGCGACCTGCGCGCCAAGGCCGATAAATTTCTTCACCGTTTCCGGCGTCGCGGCAACACGGGCTTCGCCCGCTGCCTGTTCTTTCACCACTGCTATTTTCATTATTATGGCATCCCCTCCCTGTACGTCGCGCCGTGCTTAGCTGGAGATCAGCAGCACCACGATCGCGGCCACCGCCACCGAGGCGATCGTGCCCCACTTCATCAGCCCCACAAACCCCGAATAGGTCTGGGTCGCATCCTTGATATTTCCGTCCGTGGCCATGCTGGGTCTCCCTATTGTGGTAAAATCAGGCCAACCTCTTATCCGCAACCTGCCCCCCCCTCAACCCGCCCAAGGCCAAGAAAATCTTTCGCAGTTAAGCGCGCCTTTACCCCGCGTCCCTATCGTCGGTCGCCTGTTGCAATTGAGGGGTGCGAATGGCGCGCGACGGCATACCGATGCTGATGCTAATCGACGACGAACCGGCGCAAAGGCGGCTGGTATCGGCGCTCGCGGCGCGTGCAGGCTGGCGCACGATCTTTGCAGGCGACAATGAAACCGCCATCGCGATGCTCGGCACGCAGGACGGGATGCAGCTTGATGCGATCATCCTCGACCAATGGAGCCCGGATTATGAGCCAGCCGGCTTGGTCGGCGAGATTCGTGCCCGTCGCCCGGCGCTGCCGATCCTGATCCTCACGGCCCATAACAATGTCGCCGTTGCGGTCGATGCCATGCGCGCCGGGGCCACCGACTATCTGTCCAAGCCGATCGCGCCCGAACGCCTGCTCGCCGCACTCAATGCCACGCTCACCGATGGCAGCGACGGCGAACTGCGCCCGCTCACGGAAAAAATCACCGCCCCGCTCTCCTTCGAGGATGTCGTCGGGTCCGCGCCGCAATTCCGCGCGGCCCTTGCCATCGCGGCCAAGGCAGCGCGCGCCCGCGTGCCCGTCTTGATCGAGGGCGAAAGCGGCGTCGGCAAGGATGTGATCGCGCGCGCCATCCACGCCGCCTCCCCCCGCCACAAGCAGGCGATGGTCACCGTCAATTGCGGCGCCATCCCCGCCAACCTGGTCGAATCGGAACTGTTCGGCCATGAGCGTGGCGCCTTCACTGGCGCTTTCGACCGGCATGTCGGTAAATTCGCCAGCGCCGACATGGGCACGCTCTTCCTCGATGAAGTCAGTGAAATGCCTATGGATGCGCAGGTCAAATTGCTGCGCGTACTACAGGATGGCGAAGTCCAGCCGATCGGCGCGCGCCGCCCGATCCATGTCGATGTGCGCGTCATCGCCGCCACCAACAAAAAACTGGCCGAAGAGATTGAGGCGGGGCGCTTTCGCGAAGATCTCTACTACCGCCTCAACGTCGTCCAGCTTACCATTCCGCCATTGCGCGAACGCATGGGCGACATTCCGGCTTTGTGCCGCCACCTGCTGACGCGGATCGCCGCGCAGCCGGGCCTGCGCGGCCTCGGCCTCACCGACGATGCGCTTGCGCTGCTAATGCAGCATGGCTGGCCCGGCAACGTCCGCCAACTCCAGAACGCGCTGTTCCGCGCCGCCGTGCTGTGCGAGGGCGACGCCCTGACGCCGCAGGATTTCCCGCAGATCGCTGCCCAGATCAAGGCGAGCGACCCGCTCGATCGCTTGTCCATCCGCCCGCGTGCCGCCAATCAGCCGCATCGAGACGGCGCAGGCATCACCCTGTTCGAGGGCGACGGCCATGTTCGCCAGCTTGCGGACATCGAAGCGGACGTCATCCGCCTCGCCATCGGCCATTATCGCGGTCGCATGACCGAAGTCGCCCGACGGCTAGGGATCGGGCGATCGACCCTGTACCGCAAATTGGCCGAACTGGGCATCGACAGCGCCGCCTGACCGGTGAACACGACGTCCTGTCGCCTCCTTTCGGGCAATGTCGTTGAATTATCGCCGCGCCTATGCTTTGGATCGCGCATGAACCGTTTTCCCCTTACCGCTTGCCTGCCCTTCCTGTTGCTCGCCGCCTGCGGCCGCACCGAGCCGGTTGCCGATATGCCGAGCCAGGAGGAATTGGCCGCCGCCGCCAATGCCGCCGCGGCAGAAGCACTCGCCACGCAGCAGAGCGACGAAGGCCTGGAATCGCTTGATTATGTGAATGCCGCGCGTGGCTTTTCCGTCACGCTGCCCGAAGGCTGGGTGAAGGATGAGAGCGCCAGCAACGCCGACGGCGTGGTCTATGAAGATCCCGGTGCCGGCGCGGACGTGCGCGTCTTCTGGCAGAAGAATGACGGCGACCAGACGCTGCAACAGATTGTCGAGGCGGTCAGCGACGGGGCCGAAGGCGTCGATGGCGATTTCATCGGCGACAATGAATATCGCGGCACCGCCAATGACGGCGAAGGCAATAATGTCGCTGTGCGCCTGCTGCGCCAGCCGGACGGATCGATCGTGACCGCGACCTTCGTCTATCCCGAAATGCTGAGCGAACAATATCAGAGCATTTCGGACGCGCTGCTCCGCAGCCTGCGACTATTGCCCGCCGCGACACCGGCCGCCGCGCCCGAAGCCGCCGCCAATGCGGCGAGCGCGCCGAAGCCCTGAGGCTGACGCTCTAACCCCGGCGTCGTCCGATGCTGTGCGCGCCCCAGGCGAGCGCCGCCACGACGATCGCGCCGACGGCCTGATGCAGCACGGCGAGCGGCAGCGCGATACCGCTCATCACCGTGGCTATCCCCAGCAGGATTTGCGTGCCCACGCTGGCATTGATCGCGATCGACGCACCGCGCTGTCCAGCCCGCTTCGCCCGGCGCGCCAGCCTGATGGCCAGGATGGCGGCACCCCAGGCCCACCAGCGATGGATGAAATGGACGAGATAAGGGTCGCTTGACAGCGTCGCCCATAGCGACCCCATCCAGGCGATGCCGTCGGGCACGAAGCGGTCATTCATCAGCGGCCAGGTGTTGGCGACATAGCCCGCGTTCAGCCCGGCGGTGAACGCCCCGAACAGCAATTGCACGAACAGCCCGATCAGCACGACCAACGCAAAGGGCCGCAGCGTCGCCGGGCGCGCATTCCGGTCCCGCGCCAGCATCAACAGGTCAAGCGCGGTCCACACCAGCCCGCCGATGATGAACAGCGCCGTCAGCAGATGCACCGCCAGGCGGTAATGGCTGACGTCGGTGCGTTCCGACAGGCCCGATTGCACCATCCACCAGCCGATCGCGCCCTGCAATCCGCCGAGCGCCAGCAGCGCCACCAACCGCCAGCCATAGCCCTGCGGAATGGCGCGCTTCCACGCGAACCAGAGCAAGGGCACAGCAAAGGCCAATCCGATCAGCCGCCCCAGCAACCGATGCGCCCATTCCCAGAAGAAGATGAACTGGAAATCATTGAGGCTCATGCCCCGGTTGATCTGCTGATATTCGGGGATTTGCTGGTAGAGGCGAAACGCCTCCATCCATTGTTCATGGGTCAGCGGGGGAATGGCCCCGGTGATCGGCTTCCATTGCGTGATCGACAGGCCGGATTCGGTCAGGCGGGTGATCCCGCCGACCACGACCATGAGGAACACAAGTGCTGCTACCGATAGCAGCCAGCGGGCGATGGCGCGCGGCGAAGGCGCGGCGGACGATCGGGGGAAGGTCGCGGTCATGGCCGGTCCATGCGCCGATGCCTGGCGTGTTTCAAGAGCGCATGCGCTGGACAAATGGGCAGCCCAGCCGCCGGGTGGGGCACGCGAAGGGGGATGCCAACCCGGATCGACGCCAAATTTGCGGCATCGGTCGCATGCACGCTTGAAACTGTATTTGTATGAGTATATCGGAATGGCGAGCGCGCAAAAAGCGCCATGCCTTATTCTCGTCAGGATGCCCCAATGAGCGATTCGTCCAACTCCGCCCCAAAACTGCGTAGCCGCGCCTGGTTCGACAACCCCGACAATATCGACATGACAGCGCTCTATTTGGAGCGCTATCTCAATTTCGGCCTCAGCCTCGACGAACTGCGTAGCGGCAAGCCGATCATCGGCATCGCCCAGACCGGCAGCGACCTGTCGCCCTGCAACCGCCACCATATGGTCCTGGCCGAACGCATGCGTGACGGCATCCGCGAAATGGGCGGCATCGCGCTCGAATTTCCGGTCCATCCGATCCAGGAAACCGGCAAGCGCCCGACCGCAGGTCTTGACCGCAACCTCGCCTATCTCGGCCTGGTCGAGGCCATGTACGGTTATCCGCTCGATGGCGTGATCCTGACCACCGGCTGCGACAAGACCACGCCTGCGCTGTTGATGGCGGCGGCAACCGTCAACATCCCCGCCATCGCGCTGTCGGTCGGCCCGATGCTGAACGGCTGGTTCAAGGGCGAACGCACGGGTTCAGGCACGATCGTCTGGAAAGCGCGCCAGTTGCTGGCGGCGGGCAAGATTGACGATGAAGGCTTCATCAAGCTCGTCGCCTCCTCCGCCCCGTCCACCGGCTATTGCAACACGATGGGCACCGCCTCCACCATGAACTCGCTGGCCGAAGCACTGGGCATGATGCTGCCCGGATCGGCCGCGATCCCTGCCCCCTATCGCGATCGCCAGGAAGTCGCTTATCTAACCGGCAAGCGGATCGTCGAGATGGTGGCCGAGGATCTGAAACCCTCCGACATCCTGACCCGTGATGCCTTCCACAATGCGATCATGGTCAACAGCGCTATCGGCGGATCGACCAACGCGCCGATCCATCTGGCCGCGATCGCCCGCCATATCGGCGTCGACCTGCCGCTCAAGGATTGGGAGACGGTCGGTCACAAGATCCCGCTGCTGGTCAATCTCCAGCCTGCGGGCGAATATCTGGGCGAGGATTATTATCGCGCCGGTGGCGTCCCCGCCGTGGTCGCCCAGCTGATCGCACAGGGGTTGATCCACGAGGATGTGATGACCGTCAATGGCAAGACCATGGGCGACAATTGCCGCAGCGTGGAGATTGAAGACGAAAAGGTCATCCGTCCCTTCGACCAGCCTTTGGTCGAGGATGCAGGCTTCTTGGTCCTGTCGGGCAATCTGTTCGACGCCGCCGTCATGAAGACCAGCGTCATCAGCCCGGAATTCCGTGACCGCTATCTCTCCAATCCCGAAGACCCCAATGCCTTTGAAGGCCCGGCGGTCGTGTTTGACGGGCCGGAAGATTATCATCACCGCATCGATGATCCCTCGGTCGGCATCACGGATCAGACCTTGCTCTTCATGCGCGGCGCGGGGCCGATCGGCTATCCGGGTGCAGCCGAAGTTGTAAATATGCGTCCCCCTGCCTATCTCATCACCGAAGGCGTTTCTGCCCTCCCCTGCATCGGCGATGGTCGCCAATCGGGCACGTCGGGCAGCCCGTCGATCCTCAACGCCTCGCCCGAAGCGGCGGCCATGGGCGGCCTCGCGCTGCTCGAAACCGGCGACCGGGTGCGGATGGATCTCAACACCGGCACAGTCAACGTGCTGATTTCGGACGAGGAACTGGCGGAACGCCGCGCGAAGCTGGAGGCCGCTGGCGGCTTCAAATATCCCGCTTCGCAAACGCCGTGGCAGGAAATCCAGCGGTCGGCCGTTGGCCAGATGGACACCGGCGCGATCCTCGAAGGCGCAGAAAAATATCAGCGCATTGCCCAGACCATGGGCCTGCCGCGCGACAATCACTGACCCCTTCCCTGCTCCCCGGCCCACGCCGGGGAACAGCATCATGAACCCATTTCAGGAGAATCCCATGTTCAACGGAGCCATCCTCATCGGCGCAAATGAGCGTCAGGGCGGAGAGACTTTCTACGCCATCAACCCGGCGACCGGCGAAAAGGGCGACGTCGCCTTCTCCAGCGCCATGCCCGCCGAAGTCGAAGAAGCCGCCAAGCTGGCCGATGCCGCGTTCGACAGCTTCTCGGCCCTGGCACCCGACGCCCGCGCGACCTTCCTGGAAACCGTCGCGGACAATATCGTCGCCATCGGTGACCTGCTGATCGAAACCGCCATGGCCGAATCCGGCCTGCCGCGCGCCCGTCTGGAAGGCGAGCGGGGCCGCACCGTCGGCCAGTTGCGCTTGTTCGCCAGCTATGTCCGCCTTGGTGACTGGTTCGATGCCACGATCGACCCCGCCATGCCCGATCGCGCGCCGATGCCCCGCGCAGACCTGCGTCGCGTCAACCATTCGGTCGGCCCGGTTGCCGTGTTCGGCGCGTCCAACTTCCCGCTCGCCTTCTCGGTTGCGGGCGGTGACACCGCATCGGCCTTCGCCGCTGGTTCGCCTGTCATCGTCAAGGGCCATAGCGCCCATCCCGGCACCGGCGAACTGGTCGCCCGCGCCATTCAGGCAGCGGTCAAGGCCTGTGGCCTGCACGAAGGCGTCTTCTCCTACCTACCCGGCGCCAACCGCGCGCTGGGTGGTGCCCTGGTCGCTGATCCCCGCGTCAAGGCGGTCGGCTTCACCGGATCGCGCGGCGGTGGCGTTGCGCTCATGAAGATCGCGGCGGAACGCGACGAGCCGATTCCGGTCTATGCTGAAATGTCGAGCATCAACCCGGTCGTCCTGCTCCCCGGCGCTCTCGCCGAGCGCGCCGAAGCCATCGGCACGGCCTTTGTCGGTTCGCTCACTATGGGGTCGGGCCAGTTCTGCACCAATCCCGGCCTCGTCATCGCCCTCGATGGCCCGGACCTCGACAAGTTCGTCGCCGCCGCCGCACAAGCCATGTCCGGTGCGCAGCCGCAGGTCATGCTGACGCCCGGCATTCACGAAGCCTATGAAAAGGGCGTCGCTGCCCTGTCCGGCGCGGATGGCGTCACCACCGTCGCCCGCGGCACCGAAGCGGAAGGCTGCAACCGTGGCCAGGCCGCCTTCTTCGCGACCGACTCCGCAACCTTCGGGGCCAACCCGCTTCTGGCCGAAGAAGTGTTCGGTTCGTCGTCCGTTTTGATCAAATGCAGCAGCATCGAGGAAGTCATCGCGACCATCGCCGGTCTCGAAGGCCAGTTGACCGCTACGCTCCAGTTGACCGAAGCCGACAATGCGGACGCCGCCAAACTGCTGCCCGTGCTGTCGCGCAAGGTCGGCCGCATCCTGACCAACGGCTGGCCCACTGGCGTCGAAGTGACGCATGCCATGGTGCATGGTGGTCCCTTCCCGTCGACCGCCGATGGCCGCTCCACCTCGGTCGGCACGCTGGCGATGATGCGCTTCCTGCGCCCCGTCTGCTATCAGGACGTGCCCGACGCGCTGTTGCCAGCCGCCTTGCAGGACGCCAACCCGCTCGGCCTGACGCGCCGCGTCGATGGCAAGCTGGTCGCCGCTGCATGAGCATCCGGGCAGGTCTGGTAGGGCTGGGTAAAATCGCGCGCGACCAGCACCTGCCCGCAATGGCCAAGACCGACGGTATCGATCTGGTCGCCGTCGCCAGCCGCAACGCGCAGGGGGAAGGGGTGAATAATTACCCCGACCTCGGCGCGATGCTGGCGGGCGAGCCCGACCTCGACGCCGTGATCCTGTGCCAGCCGCCGCAGGCCCGCTATCATGCGGCGCGGGAGGCATTGCTGGCGGGGAAACATGTTTTCCTCGAAAAGCCGCCCGGCGCGACCGTATCCGAAGTCGAGGCGCTGATCGCGCTGGCGCAGCATCAGAATGTCACCCTCTATGCCAGCTGGCACAGCCGTTACGCCGCCGCCGTGGCGCAGGCCAAGGCCTGGATCGCGCAGCGCAAGATCGAACGGATTTCGATCCAGTGGCGCGAGGATGTGCGCCATTGGCATCCCGGCCAGCCCTGGATCTGGGAAGCGGGCGGCTTTGGCGTCTTCGATCCGGGCATCAATGCCCTGTCGATCCTGACAGAGATCGTCCCCGAACCCGTCACCGTCCTATCCGCCAATCTGGAAGTGCCGTCCAACAAGGACGCCCCGATCGGTGCGACGCTGGCCATGGCGACCGCATCGGGCGCGCCGATCGACACCGTGTTCGATTGGCGTCAGACCGGGCCGCAAACCTGGGACATCGCCGTCGACACCGACAATGGCAGCCTGCTCCTGTCCGAAGGCGGCAACACGCTGCGGCTGGATGGTGAAGTTCAACTCAAGGCCCCTGACGAAGAATATCCCGCCATGTATCGCCGTTTCGTCGCTCTGGTGGCTGACCGGGCGATCGACGCCGATATTGCCCCGCTCCGTCTTGTCGCCGATGCCTTCCTTTGCGGCCGACATTGTCCTACGGCTGTGTTCGAGGACTGATAAGGGAGCAAGGTTTTGGGCAGCGGGCGCAAGTTCGGATCGGACGAAAGCACGCTCCGCATCCATCAGACGATCGCCCGCGACCTGGGCACGGCCATCCTGACCGGCAAGCACAGACCGGGCGAATTGTTCGAAGGCGAGATCGAGGCGTCCGATCGCCTCGGCGTATCGCGCACCGCCTATCGCGAGGCTGTCCGCATCCTGATCGCCAAGGGGATGCTGGAAAGCCGCCCAAAGGCGGGCACCCGCGTCCTGCCGCGCAACCGCTGGAACGTGCTTGATCCTGAAATGCTCGCCTGGATGTTTGCGGGCGAGCCGGATGCCAACTTCATCCGCGACCTGTTCGAACTGCGCGGCGTCATCGAACCGGCAGCAGCGGAGTTCGCCGCGCGCCGCCGCACCGATGAGCAATTGGCGGTGATGGAAGCGGCGCTGGCGGAAATGGGCCGCTATGGCCTGTCCACGCCCGAAGGCCGCGCCGCTGACCAGCGCTTCCACAATATGATCCTGGCGGCGACGCATAATGATGCGCTGGAGGCTTTGGCCAGTTCGGTCGGCGCAGCGGTCAGTTGGACAACCACCTTCAAGCACCGCAAGAAATTGCTCCCCCGCGACCCCCTGCCCGACCACCGCGCCGTCTATCAGGCGATCGCGTCGCGCGACACCGCAGCCGCCCGCGCAGGCATGGCCGAACTGCTGCGCCTGGCGCTTGCCGACATGGACATCGCGCTGGCGGAACCGGGCGGCTGATCATCCTCCCCGCTTGCGGGGAGGTGGCAGGGCGCAGCCCTGACGGAGGGGGTTGGCGTCAGACACGCCACTTGCGTCCGGAGGCGCCCCCCCTCCACCATTGGCTGCGCCAACGGTCCCCCTCCCCGCTTACGGGGAGGATTAAATCTGCACCAGATGCGCGACATCCTTCGCACTCTCTTCGGCGATCGCGCCCTGCCGGATGATCCGCCCATTCTGCATCGCGCAATAGCGGTCGGCAAAGCGCCACACGAAGTCCAGATATTGTTCGACCACCAGCACCGTCATGCCCAGTTCGTCGCGCACATGAACCAAGGCCGCTTCGATCTGCTGCACGACATTGGGCTGGATGCCCTCGGTCGGTTCGTCGAGCAGCAACAGGCTCGGCTCCCCCGCCAGCGCCCGACCGATCGCCAATTGCTGCTGCTCGCCCCCGGACAGGAAGCCTGCCGCCCGGCCGCGAATATCCCATAGCTTGGGGAAGAGGTCGAAAATATGCTGCGGCACCTGGGCGCTGCGCTTGCCTCGCCCGGCCAGCGCCGACAGGCCCGTTTCCAGATTTTCCATGACGGTGAGTTGCGGAAACACATGCCGTCCCTGTGGCACGAAGCCGATCCCCGCCCGCGCCCGGCTATGCGCGGGCATGGCGGTCATATCGCGCCCGTCGAAATGCAGCGTTCCGCCCGTCACCGGCCGCGTGCCCATGATCGTGTGCAGCAACGTCGTCTTGCCCACCCCGTTGCGCCCGATCAGCGCCATCACCTGCCCGCGCTCCAGCGTCAGGTCCACGTCCCACAAGACCCGGCTCTGGCCATAGGCGCTCGACAGGCCCGCAATCTCCAGCAGCGCGCTCATGCCGTATGGCCCAGATAGACGGCGGCGACTTGTGGGTCGGCGCGCACTTCGGCGACACTGCCTTGCTTCAAGAACTTGCCCTGATGCATCACCGTCACCGGCGCGGCCAATTGCTCGACGAAGCTCATATCATGGTCGATCACCAGCACGGTGCGGCTATCCCCCAGCCCCAATATCAATTGCGCGGTACGGCTCGTTTCGGCCGGTCCCATGCCCGCTGTCGGCTCATCGAGCAGCAGCAATTCCGCGCCCGTCGCCATCACCATCGCGATTTCCAGCCATTGCTTCTCGCCATGCGCCAGCGTCCCTGCCTCCACATCGGCGCGGTGGGTGAGCGCCACTGCCTCCAGCGCCTCTTCGACCGCCGCGCGCTCTTCCACCGGGATACCGGTGCCCAGGCTCTTCCACCAGCGCCGGTCGCGCCGTGCCGCCAGCGCCAGATTATCGCGCACGCTCAAGCTCGGCAACACGCCGGGCGCCTGGAACTTGCGGCAAATGCCACGCCCGACGATCGCCTGTTCGGGCAGATTCTGGATCTCCTCGCCCTTGAAGACGATCCGCCCCGCGCTCGGCCGCACCCGGCCGATGATCGTATCGCACAGCGTCGATTTGCCCGCGCCATTGGGACCGATCACGACCCGCGTCTCGCCCCGGTTTAGCGTCATCGAAAAACCATCGAGCGCCTTGAACCCGCTATAGTCGACGGTGACGCCATCGACGCTGAGCAGCAACTCGGAAACCGCCGAACCGCTCATGCCGCCTTCCCCTTGGCCAGGCCAGCCAGGCCGCGCGGCAACAGGGTCACGACGAAGATGAACAGCGCCCCCATCAGATAGAGCCACAATTCGGGGAAAGCGCTCGACACCGCATCACGCGCCAGGTTGACGAGCAGCGCGCCGACGATCGCGCCCGCCAGGCTGTATCGCCCGCCGATCGCCACCCACACCACCATCTCGATCGAGGGGACGACCCCGATCAGCGCGGGCGACACGACGCCCGCATGGAGCGTGAACAATGCGCCGCCAACCCCCGCCAGCATCGCGGCGATGGCGAAGGCGGCCACCTTAAAGGGCGTCGGGTTATAGCCCAGGAACCGCACCCTGTTCTCGCCATCGCGCGACGCCCGCAGCAATATGCCAAAGCGCGATGCCAGCAGCCAGCGCAGGGCGATGAACGCGACGCACAGCACCGCCAGCGTGACCCAGTAGAGCGCTGATCCCGTGCCGGGACTGGCCAGCCCCACGCCGAAGATCGAGTAGAAGTCGGTAAGGCCATTAAAGCCCCCCGTCACATCCTGCCGACTGATGATCAGCGTCGCGAAAGCGAGGCTGAGCGCCTGCGTGATCAGCGCGAAATAGGTGCCGCCCACGCGGCGATGAAACACCGCCCAGGAAAAGAGCGCCCCGGCCAGCGTCGGGATGATGACGATCGCGGCCAGCGTGAAGAGCGGGCTGGTGAACGGCTCCCACCATATAGGTAGGCTTTCGCGCCCGCTCCACACCATGAAATCGGGGATCTCGCCATCCGGCAAATCGGCCAGTTTCATATGGATGGCGATGGCATAGCCGCCAAGGCCGAAAAACACGCCCTGCCCCAGGCTCAATATCCCGCCATGGCCCCAAATGAGGACGAGGCCCAACGCCAATATCCCCATCGCCATGAAACGGGCGAGCAGGTTGAGGTCGTAGCTCGACAGCGCGAACGGCGCGACGAGGGCGAGCGCCAGCAGCAGCCAGGGCAGTAGCGGCTTGACCGGCGCGAAGCGCGCGGTGAGGGCGGAAAAATCAGGCATCGAGTTGGCGGGTCTTTACGGCGACGACGCCTTGCGGGCGCACCTGGATGAAAAGGATGACGAAGACGAGCAGCAACATCTGCGCGACGCTGACATCGACGAAAATCTGCGCCAGCGCGGCGAACAATCCCAGGATGATCGCCGACGCGGTCGTGCCGACGATGCTGCCCAGCCCGCCCATCACGACGACCAGGAATGCGGGGATGATATAGCTTTGCCCGACATTGGGCGTCACCGGGCCAAGCAGCGCAAGCATGACGCCCGCAAGACCCGCAACACCCGAACCCAGGCAGAAGACGGTCAGGTCCACCCGGCGCACATCGATGCCGGTCGCCGACGCCATCATCCGGTCCTGATTGACCGCCCGCACCAGCAGCCCGATCCGGGTCTTGAGCAGCACGAGCGCCAGCGCGCCCAGCACCAGCGCGGCGATCGCTATGATGAACAGCCGCGCCGATGGCAGGGTGACGCCGAAAGCCACGAAGCTGCCCGTCAGCCATTCGGGCGCGCGCACTTCGACACCGACCGCACCGAACAGGTCGCGCGCGCCCTGTTGCAGGATCAGGCTGACGCCCCAGGTCGCCAGCAGCGTATCGAGCGGCCGTGCCGACAGGCGGCGGATCAACGTCGACTGGATCAACCCGCCCATGGCCGCCGCGCCGATGAAGGCGACCGGAATGGCGAGGATGATCCCCATCGCCCCCGGCACCACCAGCAGGGTCATCCAGGCGAGATAGCCGCCCAGCATCAGCATTTCGCCATGCGCCATGTTGATGACGCGCATCAGCCCGAAGGAGAGCGCCAGGCCAAGCGCCGCGAGCAGATACAGCGACGCAAGCGACGCGCCATTGAACAACTGGTTGAGGAAAAGGGCGTCCATAATTTACCTGTTCCCCTCCCTTTTAAGGGAGGGGTTAGGGGTGGGTAGCGAGCGAAGCGAGCCTCCAGCCGTCGGGTCAGCGCAGCCGACTTCGTCGGCACCCACCCCCGGCCCCTCCCCGAAAGGGAGGGGAGAAGAATGGCGCATCTTCAAAGCTTGCAAGTCTTGCCGGGAAAGGCCAGCGCATCATAGGGTTCCGGCGCGATGTCCTTGCCGCTGTCGGCGATGATCTCGAACTGGCCATCCGCCTTGAGCTTGCCGATATAGGCCCTCTGCACCAGGCTCTGGTTCGCGGCGAAATTGACCGTGCCCATCGGGGTCGCGAAGCCGCCCAGCGATGCTGCCGCCTTGCGCACTGCATCCGGCTCAAAGCTCTTGGCCTTTTCGACCGCTGCCTTCCACGCATAGACGTCCAGATAGCCATGGACCATCGGATCGGTGATCGCCGCATCCTTGCCGAATTTCGCCTTATAGGCGGCGATGAACTTCTCGTTCGCCTCGCCCGTCAGGCTCTGGAAGTAATTCCAGGCGGCATAGCTGCCCTCGACCAGACCCGCGCCCATCGCCTGGGCTTCCTGTTCGCCGATCGAGAAGGACATGACCGGCATCGTCTTGGGGCTGATCCCTGCGGCCTGCATCTGCTTGAAGAAAGCGACATTGCTGTCACCATTCAGCGTGTTGATGATGATCGCGGGCTTGGCCTGCGCGATCTTGGCGATCACGCCCGAAAAGTCGGTGCCGCCCAGGGGCACATAGGCCTCGCCCAGCACCTTCATCCCGTCCTTTTCGATATGTTTTTTCAGGATCAGGTTGGCGGTGCGGGGATAGACATAGTCGGACCCGACCAGGAAGAAGCTCTTATAGCCCTGCGCTACCGCCCATTCGAGCGCGGGCAGCGCCTGCTGGTTGGGCTGCGCGCCCGAATACATGATGTTTGGCGAACATTCGTTCCCTTCAAACTGTACCGGATACCAGAGCAGGTTCTTCGTCCGCTCGAACACCGGCAACATCGCCTTGCGGCTGGCCGAGGTCCAGCCGCCGAACACGGTCGACACGCCATCGCTTTCGATCAGCTTCGACGCCTTTTGCGCGAAGGTGGACGGGTCCGACGCGCCATCCTCGACCAGGGCGTTGATCTGCTTGCCCAGCACGCCGCCGGTCGCGTTAATCTCCTCGATCGCCAGCATCTCGGCATTTTTCACCGTGATCTCGCTGATCGCCATCGTGCCGGTCAGCGACTGGAGCACGCCCACCGACACGCTGTCGCCCGCAGGCGCGCTCGCATTGTCGCCGCCGCCGGAACAGGAGGCCAGCGCCAGCGCGCAGGCGGAAGTGGCAAGCATAAGCAGCCTGGAACGGATCATGATGTGTAGGTCTCCCCCTGGCAGGCCGGTGGTGGCGCTGCGGCACTCTGGATGGGATCAAGGCTATGGAATGCGGGCTATCCCCCGTATGCGTCATTTGACGTAGGCAGGGCGCGCCGCTTGCGCCTAGAGTTGGGACCATGACGGGCAGGGCAGAGATTATGGGGATCGACAGCAACGGCGCGAAGGCGACGCCCGGCCATGCATTGCGCCCTATGCGCAGCCGGGTCGGCAGAGCCGTGCGCGATCCGCTATTTGCCTTCCTGGTCGCGGGCGTGGCTCTGTTCGGCGGCTATCAGATCATCGAACGCGCGCAAAAGCCGCCGGTCGTCTTCACGCCCCAGGTCGAGCAGGCGATGGTGGAGGACTATGAGATGCTTGTCGGCCGCCCTGCCACCGCCGCCGACAAGGCGCGGATCAAGCGCGATTATCTGGCCGAGGAACTGCTGTTCCGCGAAGCGATCGACCGCAACATGCACCTGACCGACGGGGAAACCCGCAAGCGGCTGGTCAACAAGGTCCGCTACCTGATCGCAGGTGCTCCGCCCGAACCGACCGACGAACAGTTGGTCAACCATTATGCCGATAATCTGGCGCAGTATCGCGCGGAGCCTCGCACCAGCTTCACCCAGGTTTACCGGGCGCAAAAGCCCGCCGACGCGGCGCTGCTGCTGGCGCAACTCAATGCCGGGGAGACGATTCCCAGCGACGATTTCTGGCTGGGCCGCGGCTTTCCGCGCTATGGCGATTCGATGGTGCGCGGCATATTCGGCCAGCCCTTCGTCGCCACGCTCAAGACCGCCCCGGACGGCCGCTGGTTCGGTCCGGTCCAGTCGCCACGCGGCTGGCATTTCGTGCGCAAGAGCGAGAGCATCCCGGCGGCCATGATCCCCTTCCCCGCGATCAAGGACCAGGTGCGGCAGGATTATATGATTGCCCATAGCGAAGCCGCCATCGACAAGGCGCTGGCGGGCCTGAAGGAGAAATATGATGTGGAAGAATAGTCTGGCCGCCCTCCTGCTCGCGCTGGCGGCCTTGCTGCCGGGCACGGCGATGGCCGACATCTTCCTGTCCGCTGATTTCGCGCTGACGCGGGGCGAGGATGCGAACAGCTATGAATTCACCGCCGCCGTGCCCGAAACGGTGGGCCAGCCCGCGCCGATCGTTTGGCCGCAGGGCTGTCGCCAGACCGCGATGACGCGCCAATCCAGCGGCGGCCGGGCGCAATATGCCTATGAATTCGCCTGCGAACGCCCGTTCAGCGCGGGCGACGTCATCCAGACGCCGTGGAAGGCCGATGGCGGTCGCTTCGTCACCAATGTCATGGGCAGCCAGGTTGATCGCAGCCTGACCGGCGACGCGAAAGGCATCGCCGTTCCAGTGGGCGAAACCGCCGTCGGTGAACGCGCATTGACTCAGATTGCGCCTGAATTTCTGGCCCAGGGCGTCTGGCATATCTGGCTGGGCTGGGACCATCTGGCGTTCGTTCTCTGCCTCGCCCTGCTGGCGCGCGGGCGGGACTTGCTCTGGCTGGTCAGCGCCTTCACTGCCGGACATTCAATCTCGCTGGCCGTCGCCTTTTTCGAATTGGTCCATGTCCCCGTTCCCCCGGTCGAAGCCGCCATCGCCCTGTCGATCGCCTTCATGGCACGTGAGGCTTTGCTGGTCGGGAAGGGCGAACAAGCCTTCGCCTTCCGTCGTCAGTTGACTGTCGTGTCGCTGTTCGGCTTGCTGCACGGCTTGGGCTTTGCGACGGCGCTGGGCGAACTGGGTGTGCAGGCGGGCGAAAAACTGCCAGCGCTCATCTTCTTCAACATCGGCGTGGAAGCGGGGCAATTGCTGTTCGTCGGGGCTATCATGGCGACGCTGGCGGGCCTGCGCGCTATCTCGCTCGCCGCGCCGGTGCGGGTCGCGGCGCTCTATGCCGTCGGCGTGATCGGCTGCTTCTGGATGGTGGAGCGGGTTGCGGGGTTCGGCATCGCCTGATCGTCCAAACGGTCCCGCGCGACGATCCCGCTCACATTGGCTACCGCGAAACTTACGCCATAGAGGTTGCGCCGTTGCTCGACGCCGGGGATCGGGCGGGGATGGCCGGAGGCATGGACGATCCCGTCCTGCACAACATAGGTTTCGCGCGGGCAGTCCCAATCCAGAGCGACGCCCAGCACCCCGTCCAGACTGCCCGGATAGCATAGCTGCCCTTCGGTATCGTGGGCGGCGACGATCAGCACGCCCGCCTCTCCCGCCCTTGCGACCGCCGCCGCAAAGACCGGGGCGTGCGCCGGGTTCACCGTGCCAAGGCTGAGGTTGATCATATCGACCCGCCCTTCCACTGCGAGGTCGATGGCGCGCACCAGCGCCCGCGCGCTAGCCCACAGCCCATCATGAAACACGCGGATCGGCAGGCATAACGCATCGGGGGCTTGCTCCATGATGGCCGCCGTCACCGCCGTTCCATGCCCCAGCCGGTCGAGCGTATCGTCTGCCGTCACCGCTCCATCGCGCGCCACGGCAAAGCCGGGCAATAGCCGCACCGCGTCGATATGCGGATGGTCGGGATGGACGCCGCTGTCGATGACGGCGATGCGGATCGGATCAGGCATCGACCAATTCGCCGCCACGCTCCACTTGCGCATGGCCGTCGGCCAGGGTGACGACCATATCCGCCATCCGCGCCATGGCGGGCTTATGGGTGATGATGATGATCGTCGCATCGGGCAGCGCGCCGCGCAGCCGCCCGGCGATCAGTTGCTCGGTCTCGCCATCCAGCGCCGATGTCGGCTCGTCCAATATCAGGATGCTGGGCGAGCGCAGCAAGGCCCGCGCCAGCACGATCCGCTGCCGTTCACCCGCCGATAGCGCCATGCCCCGCTCCCCGGCGCGGGTTGCATAGCCGAGCGGCAGCTTGGCGATGAAGCCATCCAACCCCGCCGCATGGGCCGCCGCTTCGATCTGCTCGCGCCGTACATCGGGCAGGGCAAAGCCGATATTCGCTGCAATCGTATCGTTGAACAGATAGGGCGACTGATCGACCAGGATGATCTCCCGCCGCACATCGTCAAGTCGATAGGCGCGCAGGTCGCGGCCATTGACCAGCACCCGCCCCGCATCGGGATCAAGATAGCGCACCATCAGGTCCGCCATGGTAGATTTCCCCACGCCACTGGGGCCGAGAATGGCACACAGGCTGCCAGCGGGGATCGTCAGGTCGATGTCGCGCAACACCGCATCGCGGTCATAGCGCATCGCCACCTGTTCGAACCGCATCGTGCCCGCCCGCTCCAGCGCGACCGCATCGTCCCGTTCGACCACCTCCGCCTTCGTATCGAACAGTTCGAAAATCCGTCCCAGCGACACCCGCGCCGACGCCAGGCCCGACGTCAGGCCCATAAGCGTCTGGATCGGCGAGAGCAGGCGCATATGATAGGTCATGAAGGCGACCAGCGTACCGATGCTCATCCCATCCTCGATGATGCGCCAGCCGCCATAAAGGATCACCGCCGATGTCGCCGCCGTCATCAGCGTGCCGGGCAGTGCGCCTGTCATGAAGGACGCGACCTGCATCCTGAGCATGGCGCCGACAAAGGCATCGTTGCGGCCCTTGAACCGCTCCACCTCATGCTCACCCGCGCGCAGGGACGCGACGACGCGCATTCCCATCACCGTATCGACCAGCAGGCTGCCAAGGTCAGCGCCCTTTTCGCGCATGTCGCGGGTCAGCGCGGTCAGGCGGCGCTGATAATAAGCGAAGGTCGCAAGGCTGGCGGGCACCAGCACGACGCTCACCAGAAACAATTTCCAGTCGAGCCACAGCATCATCGCGACGCAGCCGACGAAGAACAGCAAATTGCTGACCACCGAGAGCAAGGTGTCGGACGCGATTCGCTGCACATCGCTCACGTCGCTGTTCATGCGCGACACCAAATCGCCCAGCCGGAAGCTGCCATAAAAGCGCGGCGAGAGCGTCTGGAGATGGCGCAGCAGCGCCGCGCGAATGTCGTAGAGCATCGCCGCCGACAGCGCGACATAGCGGTAGCTGGCGAGGATATTGACTGCGAACCCGGCTATGGTGACCGCGATCATGATCGCCGAGATCTTCACCAGCGCGCCCATGTCCCGCCGCAACAACGCCTCGTCGATCATGAGTTTCGAGAGATAGGGTTGCGCCAACCCAAGCATGGTCGACACAAGGCTGATCGCCAGCACGACAACCAGCGCCCCTCGATGGGGTTTCAGGAACGGGGTCAGCCGCTTATAGGCACCCCAGTCCGCAACCGGCGTGCGCGTCCCGTCGCTCATGCCGCCTGTTGCCGGGGCACGAGCCGCGTCCCTTCCAGCAGAAAGGCCGGCTCCGGCATCTTCGCGAGCAGCCCGGTAGACCAGCGATGCCCCGCCATCAGCGCATCCTGTTGCGCCCGCCACCAATCCCCCGTGCCGCCGGTCGTGTAGAATTGGGCGCAAAGAACCAGGTGCCGCCGCATCGCCGCAATCAGCATCGATTGATAATGAGTCAGCAGCGCGGTGGCGTCTTGCCCTTCGGCGATGCCGGTCACCGCCGCTGCCGCAAGAATAGCCTGGCGCACCGACTGCGCAGTACCATCCCCGCAGATCGGGTCGAAGCCCAGCGCCGCCGTGCCGCAAGCGAGCCAGTCCTCGCCGCACAAGGGCAATTGCAGGCGCGGCGCGGCGAGGAACGGCGTCGATGCGGCCCCCACCGCATCGACCACCGGCGCGATCAGCTGGCTGTCGGCGAGCAGATCGTCCAGCGATCCGCCCACACCCAGCAGCCAGCCCTCCCCCGCTCCCGCCGGCACCAGAAACAGCCAGCCGCTGGCCACCGCCTCGACTCTGCCTTCTTCGCTGCACGACGGATCGCGCAGCCCGACCTTGGCCGCAACGGCCCGCCGGTCGCCGAAGACATGCGTCTCCCCCTCCGGCATCGGGGGCGCAGCGTGGATGGTGAAATCCACGGGGCCATCCTCCGGCGCAGGCTGGTCCTGCGCCAGCACAGCCTGCACCTGGTCCTCCGACGCCAGCGCCGCGCCATGCGGCACGACGACCGGTGCGCCGCCGCCCCAGGCGACAACACGGCGCTTGATCCGGGGACTGTCGGCGAACAGATCACGCCGCTCGAATATGTCGCGTAGCAGCGCCAGGGCCGCATCGCTCAACATGATCGTGGGGACGGGCGGACGATGAACGACCTTGGTTGCGACCCGGAGGCCCGCTGCCTTGAGCAAATACGCGCATGTCGTCGCGGCAATCCCGCTGCCCCTTATGCCGACGATCATGCGCCTGTCGGTCATTCCACCGCGACCATGCCCGCGCCGGTCGTGTCATAGCCAAGATCCAGCGTCGTCTCATGCTTGAGCGTCCTGGCGTCATAGACTTCCAAGTCATAGCTCGCGCCGTAGATGTAGAGCTTCGCCCCATCGATCGACATGCCCAGCCGGAAGCGCGAGCGGCAAGGAAACTCCGCCTTATCGACCACGGCATTGGTGGCCATGTCCATATGCCAGAATTCGCAACGCTTATTGCCGAGCTTGCCGTTCGTCACCACGGTATAGGCGTGTTTGCCGTCGGGCGTGACCTGCAATCCCGCCATGGCATCGGGCGCGGGGCCGATCGGGGTGAAATCGAACTGCCGGGTGGACAGGTCGAAGCGCGCCATGCCGAACATCTTGTTATGCACATAGGGGTCGGCCGCGTTGAACAGGGCGACCAATTGCCCGGACGACCGCACGGCATCAAGCGTGCCGCCAAAGCCGATATTCTCCATCCCCATGCCTTCGGGCTTGGCGAGGTCGATGCGGTCGGCGACCTTCAATGTCGCCAGATCGACGATCACGATCTTCTCGCCGAAGGAATAGAGATATTTGCCATCCGGCGAGACTTTGTAGCCGCCGCGTCCCCCGGCCCGTTCTTCCTCTTTTTCCAGCGCGGCCGTGCGGACGACCTTCTGCAGCTTCAGGTCGATGACGCCGTACATCGGCTTGCTGACGGTATAGCGGTCGATGCCCTTCTCGAATTTCGAGATGACGGTGTAGAAAAAGCGCCCGGTCGGATCGGGCACCCCGCCCCAGAAACGATAGCGGGTGGTGCCGTCATTCAGGCTGAACTTGTTGATCACCTTACGCGTCGCGGTGTCGATCACCTCGATCCCGCTGGTGGTGATGGTGGTCACATAGATGCGCTTGCCATCGTCGGACAATTGCATTGATGTCGGAAGACCCGTGTCCAGTTTGATCGTGCCGATGACAGCGCCCTTGCCCTCTTCGAACACCAGCAGGCGATCAGGATAGGAGCCCATGAACAGCGTCGCGGCGGACGCAGGAAGGACGCTCAACAGGGCCAGGCCAGCGCCCAGCATCAGACGATATTTCTGCATCGCGCGCCTCATGGAAAAACGAGATCGAGACTGCGCCAGTCCTTCGTGGCGGTGGCGCAGTTGCTGGCCCAGTCGGGGGAGTAGTTGACATGGTCGGGCACCTGCACCGGCCAGAAGCAGGTGACGTAGCAGTCATAAATGTCGCGCTCGACCGGCTGGCATAGCCCGGCCGTGCCACCGCCCGCATCGACTTCCCAGCCCGGCGAGAAGGAGAGCGAACAGCCCATCGGCACATGCGGGCGCGGGGCCTGCTGGAGGGCGACGACATCCTCCTCCATATCGGCGTCGGGTGACACGGCCGCCTCCATCTGCGTCACGGCCTCGTCGATCCGCTGCGCCTTTTTATTGATGGCACGAAGATGCTTCATGACAGCCCCTTTCTTTCGGCAAAGCGTTCGAGGAAGCCTGGATTACGCACCGACAGCACGCCGTAAATGCGCAGGCACGTGTCGGTCCACTGGCGTATCCAGTCGCAATAATGGAGGTTGGCGTGGCCCGTGTCGCCATAGCGCACGAACGCCTCATGATGGCACCCGCCCGCGCAGAGCGGCCGCGCCCAGCAGCTTTGGCAATCATATTTCGCCTCGACATGCCCCTTGGCCAGGAACTCGCCTTGCTTGGCCCGGTCGATGCCGCTGGAGACATGGCCCATGCTATGCGTGTCGGCGTCGGTGAAGCGGTGGCAGGGGGACAGGTCGCCCGATGGGCTGACCCCCATGAGGCCCAGCCCAGCGCCGCAGGGATGCGATTTGTTGACGCCCGAAATCAGCTCGCTGATCGTTTCGCTGACATTGGTGAAGCCGTGGGACTCACCGCGCAGGGCATATTCGAGCCATTCTTCGGCCAGCAGGTTGAACTGTGCCAGCACGCTGTCCATGCCGTTGCCGTCGAGCGAATAGGCGCGTTCCTCCCCCGTCGTCACCGGCGCGAAGCCGACTTCGTGGAAGCCCAGATCATCCTTCAGATGGCGGAAGATGCGGACCACATCGGTCACGCCCTCGGTCAGCGTCACGCGCGCGGTGATGGCGCGGGTCTTGTGATGCGCGATCAGTGTGCGGAGCCGCGGCTCGATCACCGCATAGCTACCCTTGCCATTTTTGTAGACGCGATGCTTGTCCTGCAATTCCGGCGGGCCGTCCATGCTGACGGTCACGCCGACCCGGTTATCCGACAGGAAAGTGACGATCTCTGGCGTCAACAGCGTCGCGTTGGTGGTCAGGCTATAGGTGATCGCTTTCCCCGCCGCTGCGGTCGCTGCATTGGCGTACTCGACCACATCGCGCAGCAGCTTGAAGTTCATCAGCGTTTCGCCGCCGAAGAAGGTGATATGCACCGCCTTGCGCCCGACCGCCTCGGCGATCAGTAGGTCGACCGACGCCTTGGCGGTATCCAGCGTCATATATTTGGGCTTGCCCGCGGGCGTCGCAATCTTGTCCGCGCCAAACTCATAGCAATAGGTGCAGGCGAGGTTGCACTGGTTGGTGACGTTGAGAACCAATGCCTGCAGCGGGAAGTCGGCGGGCGGCGCCTGCGGCACTTCCGCTACCGGCATGCCATGGCCGAGATGAATGAGCCGCGCCTGCCGCAATTCGCGCACCAGACCGTCGGCTTCCTCCTGCGCCCGCCCTTCGCTCACCAGTTCGCGCACCAGCATGGCGTGGGTCAGTTCCTGCCCATCCAGCCGGTCGAACACTGCGCGGACATCCGCGTCGATTTCGAAGATCGCGCCCGCGCTCACCAAATAGACGAAGTCGCTGCCGCCTGCATCGAAGCTATGATATTCCGCCCGGCGATAAGTGGGTGCCTGCATCACGGTCATTGCGACACCTCCGGTTGATCCCATTTCTGATAGGCGGGTACGGTCACCACCATATAGGCGCGCGCACTCAGCGGCTTGCCGAACTTGTCCTTCTCGCTCTTGGCGGTCGCGACGACCCAGACGTCGCCATAATTGTTGCGACCAAAGCGGCGTTCGGGGTTCGGCCCTTCGACATTGGGGGTGAACAAAGCGGCGGGGCTGAGCGCGCCGACATATTTGGCGTCATCGTCATAATAGACAGCCAGGAACTCCTGCGTCGACCAGGTGACATCGACCGGCCCGACCGCGATGTCATCGGGCGTCCCCTGCTTCCCATCCATGCCATTTTCGAAGCCGATCGCCTCGAACTGGGCATAGCCCTTGGGGAATTTGATCCCGCCGAGGCGCGACACCGCGGTTTCGGGTGTCACCTTGATATAGTCGATCTTGCTGTAGACCGGATAGGCCTTTTCCAGCACCGCGCCGCCGATCGCGACGTCGCGTTGCCCCGATGGCGCGTTCGCGGCGACATCGGCGGTCACGACCAGTTCCTGCGGATTGGCCGACACGATCTTCGTCGCGGTGACGCCTGCACCCAGGTCGATGTCGGAAGCGGACAGCGAAACAGACATGTTATGGCCTATTATGCGGAACTGCGCGCCCTTGGTTCCGGCCTTGACCGGCCCAGGCACGACCGCCAGCACGGCGGGCGCGGCGGTGGCGCGGATCAGTTTCACGTCGAGGCCGAATTCCTGATAATCGCCCCAATACCAGCGACCTTGTGCGCTTTGCTGATCGGGGGCGAACCACATGGTTTCGCGGGCGGCGCTGGCCAGATCGTCGGGCTTGCCTGCTGCGGCCGCGCCCTTGGATGAGCCGCGCCAGCTATAGCCAGCATAGACGATGCCGATGCCGCTGCGGTTGACGGTTCCGCCATTGGTGAGCGACCGCAGGGTGCTGCTGGTCACGAACTCGTCGGCAGTCTTGCCGGGCTTGACGCTGAACGCGCCGACGAAGCGACCTTGCCCCGGTGCGGACGCCACGACCAGCCATTCGCCCGCCAGGCGCGGTGTGCTCTGGCGCGACCGCCAGGCGGCCCATTCGGGCGTGTGCAGCGGCGCGGCCTTCGCCATGTAGCCCAGTGCATATTCGCCGCGCAGCATCTTGTCCTTGGGATCGCGGCCTGCGGGCTGCTCGCTGTCTTCTGCCGGGCGGCGATATTGGGCGTCCGCCTGCGAATACATGGCGACGTGCAGATCCTGCAGCGACTTCCATTCCGTCTTGGACCGACGCCAGGACAAAGGCTGGGCGAAGCTGTGGCAGACAGCGCAAGCGCCGCGCATCGTTTCGTTGGGGATGTTGGTTTCGTCGATTGTACGCTTTTCAGCGAGATACATGACCGGCAACGCCTCTTGCGGCGCAAGGCCGTGCGAGGCGGACAGTGACTTGACCACGGCGCGGGACTCTTCGGGCGTGATCGGCAGGCCGTTCAACCGCACCATCCGCTTGATCACCTGCGCCCAGCCTTCGGGCGTGGTCCGCACCCAGCTGATCCGCGACATATTCCCCTTGGCATCGGGCGCGTGGCAGGTGCCGCATTTTTCCTGGACCAGCGGATCAGTGACCGGAATGCCCGGATCGCTCTCCTTCATCGCCACGCCGTCCGGCCCGCCATCCGCCTGGGCAAAGACGACCGACGCGGAGAAGAGGGCCAGCAAGCCGAATTTCGAGACCGTTGTCCGCTTCACCCTATGTCCCCCTTTACGCGATCCCTGTCCGCGTCGACCCAGAGCCTAGGCGGGTGCCCCGCCAGCGCCATTGCCCAAATGACGTATGGCCCGATGACAATCCGCCATATCAAACTGGACGACCGTCAAGATTTTTCAGCTTTTCTTCTTCGTCCCGTAATATGCGTCCTGGCCATGTTCGACCGACACCGGGTTGAAATAGCCGGGCGGCAGGCCTTTCTTGCGCATCGCAATGCCCGCCAGACAGGCGTTCAGCAGATAATTGCTGTTGAGCGCGGTCTTGTAGCTGGTGTCGAGATAGGGCGCGACTTCGACGATATCGATGCCGGCAATGTCATTCTCCGCGCATAGCCGCCGCATGATCGGCTGCGCCTCCCGCATGGTCAGGCCACCGGGGACCGGCGTCCCGGTGCCGGGCATGAAGGCGGGGTCCAGCACATCGACGTCGAACGAAATCCACAGCTTCTTGGTGTTGGTCCGCGCTTCCTTGAGCGCGCGTTCCATCACCTTTTCCCAACCCCATTTCTCGACTTCGACCATCGTGTGATATTTCATGCCCTTGTTGCGCATCCACCCGAATGTTTCGAGGTCCGGCCCGCGCGCGCGCAGCCCGACCTGGACATAATCCTGCGGGCGGACATGGCCTTCATGCAGGACGCGATATACCGGCGAGCCATGGGTGATCCAATGGACGCCGTTGCGACCGACATCATAATGGCTGTCGAAATGGACAACGCCGACATTGCCCTTGCCATGGACATCGGCGGCGGCGGCGACATTGGGATATTCCAGGCTATGGTCGCCGCCAATAACGATCGGGATCGCGCCCGTTTGCGCGATTTCGCGCACCATCTCACGGACATGGGCGACCGATCGCTCGGTCGAGTTCTGGTCGATCGCGATGTCGCCATAATCGACGATCTCCAGCACCGAGCTGGGGTTGATCATCGAATACATGTCGTTGCCGCCGGCCCCGCCGGTCATGCGCATGGCGCGCGGCCCGTCGATCGCGTTGCGCCAGCCCGATCCCATGTCGAGCGGGGCACCGACGATAGCAACATCGACCTTGCCTGCGCGCAGATCTTCGGGCGTCATCGCCACCGGCGCCCCCGCGAAGGTCGCAAAGCCACCGCGTCGCCCACCGATATAGCGGCCCAGGTCCATCGGCCCCGGATCGCGCTTGGGGTCCATCACCAATGGCCGCTTGGCCTTCCACGCATTGAACCAGGCCGATCGGGTGTCGAGCGGGATCGTCTTGGCGTCGCGCCCTTCCTTATACTCGACCTGCTCGTGCAGCGCAGCGATCGCGTCGATATAGGTGACGAGTTCGGCGGCGGGCAGCGTGCGGATGCGGTCGAACAGCACGTCCTTTTCGACATAGCGGCCGGTTTGCCCCTCTTTGATCAGCGCGACCTTTTCCGGCGCGATGCCGGTCAGCTTGGCGGCAACATCGGCGGGAAGCTCCACGGGCTTTGGCTTGCCCATGATGTCTTCCTGCGGGATCGGCGGTGGCGGGTTGGGCGTGTCGAACGCATCCCCCGCCAGCACGGAGGTCGCAGCAGCGGCCGCCGCCATGCTCCATCCGGTTATGGCGTTGATCGACGGCATCGCTTTTCTCCCTTAACGCTTGGCGGTCTTGACCGACATGCCCGTCTTGCGCATCGCGATGCCCGACAGGCAGGCATGCAAGATGTAGTTGGCGCTCATCCGGCTGACATAGGTCGGGTCCAGGATCGGCGCGGCGTCGAGCAGGTCGAAGCCGACCACCTTGGTCTGGGCGCAGAGTTGCCGCACCATCGGGATCGCTTCCCGCATGGAAATGCCGCCCGGCACCGGCCGCCCGGAAGCGGGCGCATCGCCCGGATCAAGCACGCTCATGTCGAACGAGATGAAGATGTTTTCCGGCCCGCCTTTGAGGCCGGAGAGGATATCGTTGGTCACCGCCTGCCAGCCGCGCTCCGTCACCGCCGCGGTGGACAGGATGCGCACGCCGCTGTCGGTCAGCCGCTTCTGCGTAGCGACGTCCGCGCCGCGCCCGCGCAGGCCCACCAGCGTCACGTCACTGCCACGCAACAGATTCTGTTCCATCAGCCGGGTCAGCGTCTGCGTGTCGGAAATCATATGCGCGTCGTTCAGGTCGGCATCGGCATGGGCATCGAACTGCACCAGCGCCACCTTGCCCGCGCCATAGGTGTCGACCATCGCCGCGACGTCAGGGAACATGACCGTATGATCGCCGCCGACGATGAAGGGGATCGTGCCGACGCTCGCCATTTCGGCGATCATCGCACGGATATGATCCAGCCCCCGGTCCGGCGCCATATAGTCGGGCGTCAGGTCGCCATAATCCGCGATCGACAGGATGAGGCCCGGATCGATTCCGCCATCGGCGTCCGCCCCAACCAGCCCATCCATGCCGCGCAGCGCCATCGGCGCATGTTTGGCGTCGCGCCAGCCCGACGAAAAATCGAGCGGCACGCCGACAAAGGCGACCTCCACCTTGCCCGCGACCAGATCCTCCTTGCGGATCGCGACCGGCGCATCGGCGAAGGTCGGGATGCCGCCCTTCTGGAACTGATAGCGTTTCAGGCTGAACGGCCCATCGTCACGCTTCAACTTGTCGAACAGCTTGGGGCGAACGGTGGTGCCTGCATTCCAGCCCCGCGCCTGCGGGTTGAGGGCGATTTCCGACGGGTCGCGCCCGGCTTTGAACTTGCTGTCCTCGACCACCGCCATCAGCGCGGTGGCATAGGCATCGACATCTGCGGCGCTGCGCCCGGCGAGCGCGACCTGGAGCTTCTCCGCCGTCAGGCCAAAGTGCGTCAACATCACGGGGTCGGACAGAAAGGCCTTCTTTTCCGGAGACAAGGTGGCGAGCGGATCATTCGCCTGCGCATGGGCCGGGCCGCACAGGGTTGCGATCGCCAGGGCTGCGGCGGCGCACCGCGCCAGCAAGGGGGTGCGTGCCATCAATTCTTCTTCCCATAATAGCTGTCGAGGCCGTGATCGACCGAGACGGGGTTGAGATAGCCGGGCTTCAAGCCCTTCTTGCGCATGGCGATCCCCGCCAGGCAGGCGTTCAGCAGGAAATTGCTGTTGAGCGCGGTCTTGTAGCTGGTGTCGAGATAGGGCGCGACTTCGACGATATCGATGCCGGCAATGTCATTTTCCGCGCACAGGTTGCGCATGATCGGCTGCGCTTCCCGCATGGTGAGGCCGCCGGGAACCGGTGTGCCGGTGCCGGGCATGAAGGCGGGGTCCAGCACGTCCACATCGAAGCTGATCCACAATTTCTTGGTGCTGCCGCGTGCTTCCTTGAGCGCACGGGCCATCACCTTGTCCCAGCCCCATTTCTCGACTTCGACCATCGTGTGGTATTTCATGCCCTTGTTGCGCATCCAGCCGAACGTCTCCAGATCCGGCCCGCGCGCGCGCAGGCCCACCTGGATATAGTCGCTGGCGCGGACATGGCCTTCGTTGATGACGCGATAGACCGGCTGGCCATGGTCGAGCAGATGAACGCGGCCGCGACCAATGTCATAATGGCTGTCGAAATGGATGACGCCGACATTGCCCTTGCCATGCACATCGGCGGCGGCGGCGACATTGGGATATTCCAGGCTATGGTCGCCGCCGATGACGATCGGGATCGCGCCGGTGCGCGCGATCTCCGCCACCATTTCCCGCACATGATCGACGCTGCGCTCGGTGCTGTTCTGGTCGATGGCGATATCGCCATAATCGACGATCTTGAGCGCGGCATTGGGGTTGATCATCGAATACATGTCGTTGCCGGCCGCGCCCCCGGTCATCCGCATCGCACGCGGCCCGTCGATCGCGTTGCGCCAGCCCGACCCCATGTCCAGCGGCGCGCCGACGATCGCGACATCGACCTTGCCCGCTTTCAAATCCTCCGGCGTCATCGCCACCGGCGCGCCCGCAAAAGTCGCAAAGCCACCGCCCCAGCCGCCGACATAGCGCGTCAGTTCGATCGGCCCGACGTCCCGCTTGGGGTCCATACTGTTCGGTCGCCTGGCCTTCCAGGCGTTGAACCAAGGGGAACGGGTGTCGAGCGGGATCGCCGCGACATCGCGCCCGGCCTTGAACTCGACCTGGGCATGGAGCGCCTGCATCGCGTCGATATAGGCGCTGATTTCTTCGGGCTTGCCGGTGCGGATGCGGGCGAAGAGCGCGTCCTTTTCGACATAGCGCCCGGTCACGCCGCTCTTGAGGAAATCGATCTTCGCCTTGTCGACGCCTGCCAGTTTGGCCTCGACATCCTTGGGCAGTTCGAGCGGCTTGGGCCGTCCCATATCATCCTCGGCCGGCATTTGCGGCGCGGGTGTTCCTGCATTGGGCATTTGCAGCGGCAGGTCGCCCGCGACCGCAGCCCCGATGGCCGCGATCCCGGCCATGCTCCATCCTGTGACGGCGCTCAAAGACGGCATGTCATTCTCCGGCCCGGTCCACCGCAATCGCGCGATGCGGGCATAGGCAACAAATATGGAGCAGGTTTTCCCGCCCCTCGCCCAAGGGGTAGGCGGGGACGGTCTCCAAGCCCAATGGGGCATTTGACGTAGGATAGGCCCATGGTGACCCGGACGAACAGGCTACGTCAAATGCCCCATGTCTGACTGCCTGCGCACTCCATAGCCTCTACCCCAGATCAGAAGAAAAGGAGGCGGCAGTCCGTGCCGTCCGATGCCAGCCGCTGCCGCCGCACCAAGCGCGGGGCGGTCGATCCGGGAGGGGATCGAAAGCAGGGAAGACAATGGACAAAAAGGGGAAGACCATGTCGTATCGCGCAAAACTCAAAATGGGGCTGCTGTCCGCCACCATCATATCGGGCGCCGCCTTCGCCACGCCGGTCCTGGCACAGGAGCCGCAGGCCGCCGCCGACGCAGAAAGCGACGTCATCGTCGTCACCGGCACCCGCCGCTCCACCACGCTGATGGAAACGCCGATCAATATTTCGGCGATCAGTGCGGCCGAACTGGCCAGCGAACGACTGGACGACGTGCGCGACCTGGGCGCTTTCACGCCGGGTATCACCGTCACCGACACCGGCCCGCGCGGCGCGGCCACCATCGTCATGCGTGGCCTGTCGGCCGATGACAGCGGCGCGACCGGGGCCAATTACGACAATGCGATCGGCACCTATCTGGGTGAAATTCCGCTCTATCTGGACTTCAAGTTCATCGATATCGAACGGATCGAAACGCTGTTGGGGCCGCAGGGCACGCTCTATGGCCTGGGCACGCTGGCGGGCGCGATCCGCTATATTCCCAACCGGCCCGATCCGACGCAATTCAGCGGCGAAGTCCATGGCCGCGTCTATGATGTCGCGCACAGCAAGGGTGTCGGCTATGTCGGCGATGCCACGATCAACATCCCGATCGTCAAGGATGTCTTGGCCTTCCGCTCGGCGACCGGCTATTATTATGACCCCGGCTTCATCGACTATCCCTATCTGGTCGCGACGCCGGGCGTGTCCATCGCCCAGCCGGGTCCGGCCAGCAATCCGCTGGGCACACAGGCGCAGCAGGACGCCAATTTCGCGGGCCGCAAGGATCTGAACTTCGAAAAGACGTTCACGACCCGCAACCAGCTCGGCCTCTCGGTGCCCGACTTCAACGCTTACCTGACCTACGCCTATCAGAAGACCAAGACCGATGGCGCGCAGGCGACCACCGACGGCATTTTGGGCGAAGGCAAATATGAATCCGCCAAGCGTTTCGCAGAACCTTCCACCCGCCGATCGACGCTGATCAGCCTGGAAATGGAAGCGCAACTGGGCGACGTGTTCCAGGCGGTCTGGGCTTCGGCCTACACCAAGACGAAGAACAACACCGTCGGCGACGTCACCGACCTGCTGCTCGACCTCGACTATGATTATGAACTCTTCCCGGCATTCGCTGGCTTTACCACCAACGACAACAGCCGTACGCAGTTCAACCAGGAAATCCGCCTGGTTTCGACCCATGGCGGACCGTTCAGCTGGGTTGTCGGTGGCTTCTACAATAGCATGAAGTTCAAGTCGGACAGCATCGAGCGCCTGCCTGGTTTCGCCGAATTCGCGGCATCGCCCACCGGCAGCGAAATCTATGGCGGCTTCTATGATGGCCTGATCCGTCCCGACGGTGCGGAATATGTGTCCTTCACCCGGTCCAAGACCGAAGAGCAGGCAGTGTTCGGCGAGCTGAGCTTCAAGCCGATCGAGCAGTGGCAGATCACGGCGGGCGGCCGTTATTTCAAATATGATACGTCGATCACGGGTGGTTCGGACACGCCGATGACCCGTTCGGGCCGTCGCCGGATGCCTTATCCCAGCCTTACCGTCGATCCGTCGCGCGTGCGCAGCGGGCAGGCCAGCGACGATGGCTTTGTCTGGAAGTTCAACACCTCGTTCAACTTCACGCCCGACCTCATGGCCTATGCCACCTACAGCAAGGGTTATCGGATCGGCGGTGTGAACCGTGTCGTGCCGTGCATCCAGCCGCTTCCTCCCGGCCAGAATCTCTGCGCCCTGCCTAATGAGCTGACCTTCGGGCCGGACAAGGTGAATAATCTGGAACTGGGCGTGCGCGCGCAATTGTTCGATCGCCGCCTCAGCACCAGCGTCTCCGTCTTCCAGGTCAAGTGGGACGGCATTCAATTGGCCAGCCAGACGGTCAATGGTGCCATCGGCATCACGGCCAATGGCGGCAAGGCCAAGTCGCAGGGCGTCGATTTCAGCTTCAATGCGCGCATCACGGACCAGTTCACCGTTCGCGGCAACTATTCCTATCTGGATGCCAAGCTGACGCAGGATGTGCCTGATCTTCTATCGACCGCAGACGGTTTCGCCAGCCTGGAATCGGGTGATCGCTTGCCTGGCTCGGCCAGACATTCGGGTGCGGCGTCCGCCGTCTATACCGTCCCGATGGCGGAGAATGATCTGCGCCTGAACTGGACCGCGACCTATACCGGCAGCATCCTGACCCGTCCCGGCGCACGGGGCGGCGGCGAACGCCTGCCTGACTATATGATGCACCGAGCTGCCGCGACCTACAGCACGGACGTCTGGGAAATCAGCCTGTTCGCCAACAACATCTTCGACAAGTATGCGATCACCGGCGTTTCCAACGACCTGACCCGCCGTGGCCAGATCAATGACGGGATCATCTATCGCGGCTATGCCCAGTCGGTCGCGCAACCGCGCACGATCGGCATCGAAAGCCGCGTGAAGTTCTAATGGGTCGAGCCGTCCCGCGCGCCAGAGCGTAGGGAGGGACAGGCAAAGGGTCGGAAGGCGCAATATCGCGCTTTCCGCCCCTTTGTCATTCAGCGACCTGCGCGCCGTAACGCCGGGCCAGCACGGCGCAGACCATCAGCTGAATCTGGTGGAAAAGCATGAGCGGCAGCAGGATCGGCCCGACCGCCGCCGCGGGAAACAGCACGCCCGCGATCGGCACGCCGGTCGCCAGGCTTTTCTTCGACCCGCAAAATTGCAGCACGATCGCATCCTCGCGGCTTAGTCCGATCAGCCGCCCCAGCCCGAATGTCAGCGCCAGCACGGTCGCCAGCATGAGGCAGCAGACACCCGCCAGCAGCGCCAGTTCGCCGCCCGTCACGCTCTGCCACAGCCCCTCCACGACGGCCGCCGAGAAGGCCGCATAGACGACCAGCAGGATCGAGCTGCGATCCACCCATCCGATCTTCGCCTTGTGCCGCGCCACAAACCCGCCAATCCAGGGTCGCGCCAGATGGCCGACCAGAAAGGGCAGCAGCAGTTGCAGCACGATCCCCTCGATCGACGCCAGCGATACGCTCGCCCCGCCCTGCCGCATCAGCAGCGCGACCAGCAGCGGCGTCGCGACGATGCCGAGCAGGTTGGAGAAGGACGCGCTGACCACGGCAGCGGCGACATTGCCCCGTGCGATCGCGGTGAAGGCGATCGACGACTGCACGGTCGAGGGCAGCAACGTCAGGAACAGCAGTCCCGCCCGCATGTCATCGGGGATGATACCGATCTGCTGCGTCGCGAGGCCGATCAGCGGGAAGAGGAGGAAGCTCGTCCCCAGCACCGCCAGATGCAGCTTCCACGCCCGCGTCCCGTCCCAGATCGCCGCGCGCGACAATTTTGCCCCATGCAGAAAAAAAAGCAGCACGATGCCAGCGTCCGCCACCATTCCCGCAATCCGCGCACCATCCCCCCGCGCGGGCAGGATCGACGCTAGGGCAACGGTTGCCAGCAGCAGCAATAGGAAGGGATCGAGGGCGTGGCGCAGTCGGTTCATCATGGAGCTAGGCCTTGGGCTGACAGACGGCGGGGGGATAGACGCGGCCCGTCGCTTGCGCCAACAGTTTCGCCAGAGACATAAGGGAGAGCGCATCGTGAGCGAGTCCATCGCGATCATCGAAGATATCGCCGGCGTCATCGAAATCCATATCGACCGCCCCGACAAGAAGAACGCCCTGACCGCCCCCATGTATCATGCGATGAACGCCGCGCTGGCCGATGCGTCGGCGCGCGCGGACATCGCGGTGGTGCTGTTCACAGCGAATGGCGACGCATTCTGCGCGGGCAATGACCTCAAGGACTTCATGGCCGGGCCGGAGGGCGGCGCGGCCGCCTTCGCCTTCATCCGCGCCATCGCCGCCTTCGACAAGCCGATCATCGCCGCCGTGCAGGGATTGGCCGTGGGTGTCGGCACGACGATGCTGCTCCATTGCGACCTCATCTATGCCGCGCCCGACGCCCGCTTCATCATGCCCTTCGTCAATCTGGGGCTGGTCCCCGAAGCCGGGTCGAGCCTGCTCGCGCCTGCGACGCTGGGCCAAGCCAAGGCCGCAGCGATGCTGATGCTGGGCGAGCCGATGGAGGCCGAGGCGGCCGATCGCGCGGGGCTGGTCACGGCGGTCGTGCCCGCCGACGGGCTGTTGGCGCATGCGCGCGCCAAGGCCAGAATATTGGTGGCCAAGCCGCCCCAGGCGCTCGCCACCACCCGGCGCCTGATGAAAGGCGATCCGGCGGTTCTCACCGCCCGGATCGAAGAAGAAGCGCGGCTGTTCCGCGACACGCTGCGGTCCGCCGAAGCGCAGGAAGCCTTTGCCGCCTTCTTCGAAAAGCGCGCGCCGGTGTTTCGGCGGGACTAGGTCGAGGCGCGATCGTGTTTCCCGAACCGCATTTCGCTCACGATCATGGCGGCGACGATCAGCAGGCCACCGGCCAGCGCCAGCGGCGGCAGGCGATCGCCTGCGATCCGCCCGATGATCCCGGCCCAAACCGGCTCGCCCGCGTAGATCAGCGTGGCGCGAGTCGGCGACACGCTGCGCTGCGCCCAGTTCATCACGAACTGGATGAGCGCCGTGACCAGCCCCAGCCCGCAGGCCGACAGGATCACGGTCCAGGACAAGGGCGGCACCGCTTCGCCGGACGGCACCATGCAGGCGAAAGCCAGCAGCGCGGTCACGGCCAACTGCACCAGCGTCACACGCGCGACATTCACCTGCCCCGCCCATAGGCTGATGAAGATGATCTCCAGCGCGATGGCGAGCGTGCTGATCAGGGTCAGCACCTCTCCCGTGCCCAGCGCCACCCCCTCCTGCGGCGCGGCGATCAGCATGAGGCCAGCGAACGCCAGGGCGACCCCGACCCAGCTGGCGATTCGCGGTCGCCTGCGCAGGATGATCCATTGGAGGATCGGCACCAACGGGACATAGGCGGCGGTGATGAAGGCCGACGTGCTGCTCGATATCGTCTGGAGCCCCCAGCTCTGGAGCGAATAGCCCGCAAAAATGCTAAGGCCAATCATCAGGCCAGCGCCAAGTTCCTGCCGCGTGATGCCGCGCAACAGCGGCCAGGCAAGCGGCAGAGTGACGAGCGTCGCTGTCCCGAAGCGCAATCCCACGAAGAAAAATGGTCCCGATTCGCGCATCGCATGATGGACGATCAGGAATGTGCCACCCCACAGGATGGTGATGCCGATCAGCGCCAGTTCGGGGCGACCGATCATCAGGTGGCTGGTGGGGGATGGGGCGGGCGCAGCGGACGACATATCCCTGCGCTGTCCGCAATGCAGCGCGCCGTCAAGCGCGCGCATGAGCCACGCATAACCGCACAGTCATGCGTGGCTCATTGGCATCAGTCGTTCTTGAGGTCGCTGCCCGCTTCCTGCAGCGTATCGCCGACGTCGCGCTTGGCTTCATCGGCGGTGCGATCCGCATCTTCCGCCGCTTCGTCGGTCGCAGCGCCGATCCGCGCCGCGCCATTGTCGATCGCGCGGCCCGCATCATCCAGCCCGTTGTCGATCGTGTCGCCCGCGCGGTCCATCGCGCTGCTCATGTCATTGCCGATCGCCGACCCGGTATTTTCGATGCTGTCCTCTGTCTTTTCCGAACAGGCCGACAGGCTGACCGCCGAAACGACCGCCAGTGCGGCGAGAAATTTGTGACGCATGATGGCTCCTCTTGCCAATGAATGGAGTCCGATAAGCGCAGGAAGTCCGATTAGGTTGCGTCCCGTGCGCTATCGCCCGCGCAGGCCGAACACCATCGAACGATCCGATTCGGGGATCAACCCTTCCAGCACGCGCCAGAATCCGGTGACCGATCCCTGCCCTGCCTGCGCATAGGCCGCTGCCATTTTTTCCCGCAACGCCCGGAATAGTTCGGCCTCCAGCGCCGCCCCTTCCGCGCTCAATCGCAGCAATTTCTGCCGCCGGTCGCTGGCGCCAGGCCGCGTCTCGATATAGCCGCGCTCGATCAGGTCGTTGAGCACCCGGCCCAGCGATTGCTTGGTGATGGACAGCAGCCGCAGCAGATCCTTGACGGTGAGGTCGGGCTGGCGCGAGATGAAATAGAGCGCGCGATGATGCGCCCGCCCCAGCCCCTGCGCCGCCAGCCCCTCGTCGATCGAGCGGGTCAGCGCGGAATAGCCGAAATAGAGCATTTCGATGCCGCGCCGGATTTCATCCTCGCGCAGGAAGAGCGGCGATGCAGGCGCCATCTGCGCGGAGGTGGGGGAGGAGGAAGCGGACATGGTTGTGGTAATCCGGTACGAAGCCAAGAAGCGTCATAGTGCCGTCGCGAAACTGTGATGACTAGGCTTTCCTTTCGCGCCCGACGCGCTATATGGCGACCCGCGCCGACGATGGTCGGCCTGCTGGGGCGTCGCCAAGCGGTAAGGCAGCGGCTTTTGATGCCGCCATGCGCAGGTTCGAATCCTGCCGCCCCAGCCAGTTTTCCATCAACACACTGCAAAACCTTGGCTTTCGAACAGCGCCGGAACCGTGGTGGGGCATTTGCTACAAAGCTCTGCTACAAAGTTGAGGCTTTGTTGGTATGGGAGCCATCCCAAATACGGTGCGTCGGGCAGGGATTTATCATTTCCGCAGAGGGATTCCGGCTGCCCTTCAACCTATTCTTAAACGGGTTGAGCTGACATGCAGTCTGGGTACGAATGATGCGGCGGTGGCACGAAGCCTGTCCCGCTATTTGTATCTCCAATCGGAGGAGATGTTCGGTGTCGTTAGGTGTGTCCCGTTGCTGACCGATCAAGACATTGCGGCCCTGATCAAGGATTTCTACGCGACGATCCTCTCTCGCGATGAAAGCGTGCGGTTGGATAGCGATGAGCCTGTGCGTGAAGAAGTTCGCCAGGGGCTTAGCGATCATTACCGGATTTTGGCAGAACGCTCACGCATCGACCTGGCTAGTAATGCATTTGACTCCGTGCGGATGATTACCGGCGCAATGTTGGCCCGTCGTTTCGGCATTGACGCCAAATTTGAGAGGAGCGAGGTGCGCCGCCTCGAACATGCGATGCTTCGGGCGGGGATTGAGGTTTCGGAAACGTTGCGCGCGCGGTGGGAAGGCAATTTCAACTACGAGCCTTCCGACAAACTGCTGGCCCAAGCGTTGCGAGAAACGCCCTCTGCTCCGATTTCTAACCCAGCGCCCCCTTCGGTTGAAGTGCCTTCCGTAGTGGCCGGTCCCACCTTCTCGGAAGCGGCGGAATTGTTTCGCGAGGGCCAGTTGCGGCGGAAAATCTGGGAACGTCAAACCTATCTACAGGCAAGAGCCACATATTCGATTTTCTGCGACTTTGCTGGGGATCGGCCACTCAGCGGATACGTCCGAGCCGATGCGGGTCGTTTCAAGGCACTGCTTGAGGAGTTGCCCGCGAACTACAGCAAAGCGGCCGAATATCGGGGTTTGTCAGCACAGCAAATCGTTGCTCAAGCGCTACAGCAAGACGTTCCGCGCCTATCGTCACGCACTGTGCAGCGGCATTTCGCTGCTTTGTCTACTTTATGGGATAGCGCCATCGAACAAGGGACGGCGAGCATCAAGATTTTTAACGATTGGAAGTTTACGGCGGCGAAACGCGCACGTGACCAACGTAAGATGTGGGACAGTGAAGCCCTCCAAAAGCTGTTCTCGACTCCTATTTGGACTGGCTGCCAATCTGAGCATCGGCGATCTAAGCCAGGGCAGCATGTCCTTCGGGACGAGAAATTCTGGCTTCCGCTCATCGCTGTATATTCCGGAATGCGTCAGGAAGAAATTTGTCAGCTTCGGTTGACCGATGTGCGCCAAACCGAAGGGATATGGGTGTTTGATCTCAGAGAGGGCGATGGCCGCCAACTCAAAAACAGTAATGCTGTTCGGAAGGTGCCGATCCATAATATGCTGATCCGGCTTGGTTTATTAAACTATGCTGATGCCTTGCGGACCGAATCCGCCCAGTTATTGTTTCCGAATTTACAGCCTGGAGGCGCGGATGATCGTTTAGGGCATAATTACTCTAAATGGTTCACGCGCTATCGACGTGACACAGATCTTTACGTCGAAGGGCTGGATTTCCATTCGTTCCGCCACAGCGCCACGACGTTTATGAAGCGGGCAGGTGTTGCAGATTCCGTCATTGATGAAGTGACGGGCCATGCAACGGCTGGTGAAACAGCCCGCTACAATAAGGGATTGACGGTCGCAAACTTGAAAGACGCCATCGATAAGATCGACATCGACGTAAATCTAGTCAACCTCGAGCAAAAATAGCGGGAAACGCTGGCGGGGTTAGCGCTCGAACGACTCGACAAGGGGGGCTCTGCGGCGCATAAATTTCTGGCGCTCCAGACGCCTATGCCCTCCCTAATGCCTACCTTACCCTTATCTATCCTGCCTTTATACATACCATCCTTCTCTCCCTTTCCCTCTCCATCCTTGGAAGAGAAATGAAGGAAGATATGATGAAATTTAAGAAGATGCCGTCAGCGGAAATCCAGCCGGGTGATGATGCGTTGATGGCTACTGCCATCGTTCAGCTGCGCGGTTATGGCGCGGATGTGCGCCGACCTGAAGGTTCATCATTCCAATTGAAGCTGCCCAAGGGCGTCAACTTCTATCCCACCACTGGAAAAATCTACATTGATGGTGGGGTGTCGGCCCTCACGCAGAAAGGCCTGGAGGCCCTTCTGCTGATTTTGCGTGATCAAGGAACAATTGCAAATCCTGCATAGATATCGACCGTTTCGATGAATCTTTGCTGCCGGACACTGCCCGGCCAGCAGAGGAGAATTCATGACGCCAGAGCCCGGCAAAGCCATTGGCCAACTGCCCATCGTGCCAGAAGAGTTGCTAAAGGCGCACTTCGTCCACGAAAAGTTCGATACTCGCTTTCGTGCATGTGCGCGGTTGCTGCAGGCGATGTGGCGGGAGTGCACATACCGGACCAGGGCTTCATCGTCTATCGCTGCTCGGGCGCGACGCCGCCGGAAATATTATCGGGTCGCTTGTTTTTCACCTCCCGGCAGGCACGGACATGGAAGGCTGGCTCAATAACTATTTTGGTCGATCTGTCCTTACCCAGCCGGGCATAAACGATCTTCCAGAGCTGGATTTTCGCGCCCCGGTCGATCCGCGTAATGCGCTCGACCGGCAATGGTCACTGCTTCGTCGCTACATATGGGCAGGCCTCGATCCCGCTCTGCTCATTCAGAACGTTCCGCTTATCGACCATCTAGCTGTTGCCAATCGGCAGCGACATCCTGCGGGCGCCGTTGAAAGAGCACGGTTGCGCTTTTCGCACAGCATCGGACGTAAAGGCCAGACGGGCGCGGCGGCGGAAGGCATGGCTCATCTGTCTGCGTGGCATGCCGGACGATGGGATCAATTATTTACCGGCTGGGAACTTCAAGAACATCGTGAGCGGGTTCGACTGCGTGAACGCCGCTGTGAAGCCTTGACCCTATTTGAAGCGCGGCGTGCGGTAACGGGCGACCCCTTGGCACTCAGCGTGATCGATAAACTTGAACATGACGAGCGAACTAGTTGGGCAAAAGATCCGCTCAATCGGCCACGCACGCGACCTTGCTGGGCGGCTCGCTCCCCAAAATCTGGAACAGGAAATTGAAAATGAAAGCTTTACGTCACATGATTGATCGCGCCATTCGCAATGGCGCGGACCCCGCTGACACTAACCTCCCCGACGAAATTCGACGTGCAGCAGCCATCAACAACCTAAATGCAGCCTCTGCGAAGGTTCGATCTAGAGACGGTCTTAACGCGGTGGGTTTGGATGAGGACGCGAAGCTTGCACTTGCTGCGCTGAAAGAGATGAAGGACGGAGGGCAGACGCGCTTTAATAGCCATCACGGCGTATTCATGGCCATCCCACTGGATCTCCTGCATGACGCGGTAGTGGGCGTTCAGCTCCCTAACGATGACCAGGCAATCCTACGTCAACTTCGCGAGCCAATCAATGGATTGAAAGGAATAAAAGGAACAGCACCCTCAGAAGAGAGGTATATTTCTGACCGTAGGCTCGCGGCGAGGCTGCAGATGTGTACGATAAAATTAATGAGAGAGGCAGTTGAATTTCATAATAGCATACCCGGATTCGATATATGCGCTACTTCACCTGCTCTTCATCATGAATCGGAACTGCATAACAGCGATATTTCATTCACCTTTAGATTCCATATACTGTCGGAATTGTTTGATCATAGTTTAAACGGTCAACATTTTAATTGGAGCAATGTGGCCAACAAGCAGCAGCTTGTATTTTTTCATTATGTAGCGCGGGAAAAGACGTTGACGATCATCTATGGTGATACGTGCCTGAATATTAGTGTCGATCCAATGCCCGCTCCTGAGACGACGCTCGCTAACCTCGCACTTGATGCGCCTCGCCGCACCTTTGATACCGTCTCCTTGATTGAGGGGCTCGATTGGGTCTTGCGCTGGGCTGGAAACTTTGACGTTCTGCAAGAGGCGGGGGCTGTGATCAGTACAAACCATGTTCGTCCGATGTCTTTCAGTACGCCAAATATAGATCGTGAGCGGATTGCCATTCCCGCCATAGTTGCACCTACTCTGAAACGAATTCTCAGACGTCTTGGTGCCGGCGCATTCATCCGTGATGACGGCAATCATTATTTCATCGAAAAGGGCGTCTTCACGCTCGCCTTTGCAATAGCGCCGCCCTACCATAGTGATTTCCAAAATATTCACGCTCGCATTAACAAAAACGGAATATTCCTAACACTCGATGCCGTGGCAATGCTTCGGGCGTTACTGCTGATGCGCGTGATCGAAGCAGACCGCGCACGCATGGAACTGATTCCGGGTAACCCAGCTCATATCAAGTTGTCAGCTGTTCGATATCGAAATGGGAAGGAGGATCGTGCAGTAGACTATTTTCCTGTCGTAGATTTTGCAAATCCGGATGCTATAGTTAATCGAAGCGTCGAATTTGATGTCCTGCCTTGGATCGATATCCTCAGCAGCAGGGAAGCGAAAGTGATCAAAATTATCATTTCTGGCGACCGTACAGGTGTATCGATAGAGCAAGAGCATGAAGAGCGTGTCGTCCATGCACTGGCTATGATCACACCCACCCTGCCAGACGATCACGAATGGGATCGCATGCCCACGGGCGGATCTGCGTGTAACGCGTCTGGCCTCAGCAATGTCCCCGCAGTAGCCGAAAGGCTGGCAGACCTATGACAAAGGCTCTTTCGCAATCGTCTGGTGGCGGTATGTCCATATGACTGCAATTTGGCATTACACAGTCGACCGTTGAACTCGCATCCCCGGTCGGGCCCTTCGCTGTTGACGCCATCACGGAAATTCCCGGGTTTCAATCCATAATAAAGATTTGAAAACAGGCGAGCAAATTTGCGGCAGAATGCCCTCACGGGGGAGTTGCGACATGGGGACGACCTCCAGCTCGAGGATCATTTTCAGGCGGGGTTTGTAAGAACGCGAAAGGCATATCACCCGCCATATACCATCGCGTCCCGTTACCCAGATGTAGAGGAACTGGAGCGGTTCCTCGCAAGAAATCTCTGCTGTTCGTGAACCTTTCATCGCAACTGCGGTGCGAGGACAACAATGAAGGCAGACTTATATCAGCGTATCACCGACGAGATTGTCGCCGCTATCGAGGCTGGCACCGCTGAATTCCACATGCCTTGGTATAACTGTGCGAGCATTGGTTCTCCGAAGAACATTGTTACCGGTCGGCCATATCGTGGCATTAATACGCTGCTGCTTTGGGCAGAGGCTCGCCACCGCGGTTTCAAGTCAGCAAAATGGGCAACCTACCGGCAATGGATGCAATTGGGCGCGCAGGTTCGCAAGGGAGAGCGAGCAACGACCGTGTTACTATGGAAACCCGTCGAGAAGCGCATGGATCTCGACGAGGGTAATGGTCAGCCCGACCGTCAGCGGATGTTCGCGCGCGCATTCAGGGTCTTCAACATGGCGCAGGTCGATAGCTATGAGGAGGTAGCCCTTCAGCATCCTGCAATTGCACCGATTGAGCGCGCTGACGCCTTTTTCCGTGCTCAATCAGCGAATATTTGGGAGGGTAGCGACAGCGCCTTCTACGACCCTCACGCCGATATGATCTCGATGCCGTCGTTTGGCGCATTCGTATCTGCGGAGGCCTATTATTCGGTTCTAGCCCATGAGCTGACCCATTGGACGGGCGCAAAGATCCGTCTCGACCGCGACCTGTCTGGCCGTTTTGGATCTGACGCCTATGCCATGGAGGAATTGATTGCCGAGCTTGGCGCGGCGTTCACCGTAAGCCACCTCGAGCTCGCCTCCAAACCAAGAACCGATCATGCACCATATATCGCATCTTGGCTGCGCGTTCTTGGCAATGATCCTCGCGCGATTTTCACGGCCGCCAGTCGGGCTCAGGCTGCGGCTGATTATCTGATCGGTGCGGAGCAGAACAAAGTTGGAAGGCACGAATTCAGATCGGATGGCTTGCTCCCAGCTTTGGAACAGGCGGTATGAGCACCAGTTCCAACCGATATCGGTTGTCAAAATCCAAGATCGCTGCGTTCGAACATTGCCCACGGCGATTATGGCTCCAAATTCATCACCGCGAGGTCGGTCATTTTGATTCTGACACACTCGCCCGATTTCGGATCGGACATGAGGTTGGCCGCCTGGCAACGGTGGCCATGCCGGACGGGGTTCTGGTCGAACCCGAACCCGATATGAAGGCAGCGATTGATCGCACGACGCAGCTAATTGCCCACGACGCGAGCCACCCAATCTTTGAGGCAACATTCCAGCATCAGGATGTTTTGGTACGTGTCGACATCCTAGAACCTGATGGTCTGGGCGGCTGGCACGCGATCGAAGTCAAAGCTTCCACGCGGCTGAAAAAATATCAACTCGCCGACATTGCTACCCAGATATGGGTGATGCGCAGCTGCGGTCTCACTATTTCACGGGCAACCATTCGTCACCTTGCTAGGCCGCTGAATTGGAAACGACCCGATTTTAATGCGGTATGCTTTGCTGATACCGACGTGACTCGACGAATAGAGAGCCATCTCGCCAGCCGCGAGGAAATCGCAGCAAGCGCTCGCGCAGCGATCAGAGGATCAGAAGTCTCGCGCGAAATTGGTACTCATTGTGTGCAGCCATTCGCCTGCGAATTTATAGGCTACTGTGCAAGGGCGTCCCAGGTGCCGCCCTAAATGAGCATAAACGTTGGGTGTACAGCTCAATGGCGTGCGCCCCGCTAGAAGGTTGACGTTTAACTGGAAAAATGAATGGCTTGCACCTAACATTCCCCATGTCTTAACCGGTTGGGTGACATACACGTCAAATCAACACCCATCGTTCGACCGGAAGACGGTTTATGGCGCTCACTGCCTACCAAGCCAAATATTTAGCGTATGACCTGACCAAGCAGGCTCCGCCAGGAGCAGCAGACCAGCTGTCGATGTCGCTGTTCGATGCGTCGGTCGATCTCAACCCGCACCAAATCGAAGCCGCGATGTTCGCGCTGCAATCGCCGCTGGCGGAAGGTGCGATACTGGCTGATGAGGTTGGCCTCGGTAAGACTATCGAAGCTGGCATTGTGCTCTGCCAGAAATGGGCGGAGCGCAAACGGCGGCTGGTCATCATCTGCCCAGCGTCGATCCGCCAACAATGGGCGAACGAGCTTTCTGAGAAGTTTAACCTTCCAGCTGTCGTCATCGATGCCAAAACCCATCGCGCTATGCGTCGCGAAGGCCACGCCCTGCCACTGGAGCAGAAGGCAGTAGTAGTCCTATCGTATCACTATGCCGCCAAGCTGCAGGACGAGCTGCGGCATGTCGCCTGGGACCTAGTTGTCATCGACGAAGCCCACAAGCTCCGTAACGCATATCGGCCGAGCAATCGCATTGGCCAGGCGCTGCGCTGGGGGACCGAAGGGCGCAAGAAGCTCCTGCTCACGGCTACACCGCTACAGAACAGCTTGATGGAGCTATACGGGCTGACCTCGTTCATCGACGAAAACATCTTCGGTGACCCCAACGCTTTCCGCGCCAAATATGTGACCGCTGGTGGTGACCTTCCGGGGCTGCGCCAGCGGCTGGCGACCTTCTGCAAGCGCACCTTGCGCAAGCAGGTTCTTGAATATGTCCGCTATACCCAGCGTCGCGCCGTCACCCAGCCGTTCTGCCCGACAGACGCCGAACAAGCGCTGTACGACGCCATTTCCAAATTCCTGCAGCGTGAAGACAGCTATGCCATCCCGGCACGGCAGCGCCACCTGACCGTCCTGATCCTGCGCAAGTTGCTGGCGTCATCCTCACACGCCATTGCGGGCACCCTAGCCACGCTGGGCCAGCGGCTGGTCGATTTGCGCGATGGGGGCGAACCAGACAACAACTGGACCGACGAAATCATCACCGCAGAGGAGATCGAGGAGGAACTGCTTGACGAATGGCTAGCCGATGAAGACGAGGCCAACGCATCGTCCGCCGTCATCGAACCCGGCCGTCTGCGTTCCGAGATCGACGAGCTTGCCGCGCTCGCTGCGATGGCGAACGCTATCGGCACCGACACAAAGTCCAAAGCGCTGCTAACCGCGCTCGACATCGGATTTGCCGAGCAGGCGCGCATGGGCGCGGGCCGCAAAGCGCTAATTTTCACCGAATCCCGCCGCACCCAGGACTACCTCTACGCCTTTCTCGAATCCCACGGCTATGCCGGGCAGATTGTCACCTTCAGCGGAACCAACAACGGGCCGCGCACCGCCGAAATTTACGAACGCTGGGCCAAGGACAATGCCGACAGTGGCCGAGCGACCGGTTCGCGCGCTATCGACCTGCGCAGCGCGCTGATCGACGAGTTCCGTGACAGAGCCTCGATCATGATCGCCACCGAGGCCGCCGCCGAGGGCGTCAACCTGCAGTTCTGCTCCCAGGTCATCAATTACGACCTGCCCTGGAATCCCCAACGGATCGAACAGCGCATTGGTCGCTGCCACCGCTATGGGCAGACCCACGACGTTATCGTCATCAACTTCCTGAACGAGCGCAATGACGCCGATCAGCGCGTTCATGCCCTGCTGACCGAGAAGTTTAACCTTTTTAACGGGGTGTTCGGCGCGTCCGATGATGTTCTGGGCTCAATCGAATCCGGTGTCGATTTCGAAAAGCGTATTCTGGCAATCTACCAGGACTGCCGCACGCCGGACGAGATCGCCACGGCGTTCGATGCTCTGCAGGCCGAGTTGGACGAGCAGATCAAATCCCGAATGGACGACACCCGCAAGGCATTGCTGGAGCACTTTGACGAGGACGTTCACGCCCGGCTGCGGCTTCGGCTGGAAAACGCCCGTCAGCAGCTTGACCGGTTTGGCTGCGCCTTTTGGGACCTCACCGAATTTGTGCTTCAGGACCGCGCCAGCTTCGATGAGAAAGCGCTGACCTTCGATCTCACCGCACCGCCCGGCCCCGCCATCCACAAAGGCCGCTACCACCTGATTTCGCGCAACGCCGCCGGGCAGCGGCCTGCGGGCGATCATGGCTACTTCCTCTACCGCCTGTCGCACCCGCTTGGCGAATCCGTGATCGATCAGGCCAAGGCGGGCGCAACGCCGGTTGCCGAACTGCGCTTTGACATTTCCGCCCATCCCGGGCGTGTTGCGATTGTCGAAGCCCTGAAGGGGCGCAGCGGCTGGCTGACCTTGCGGCGACTGACCGTGACCGCGTTCGAGACCGAGGAATACCTGCTGTTCTCGGCGATTGACGATGCCGGGCGTTCGATTGACCAGGAAGCCTGCACCAAGCTGTTCGGCGTTGCCGCGACCGTTCACGATGCCGCCGCCTTGCCGCCAGACCTTGCAACCCGGCTGGACGCCGAGGCCGACCAGCATGTTCGCGCCACGCTCAACCGCTCGCTGGAGGCTAACAACCAGCACTTCGCCGTCGCCCGCGAGCGGCTAGAGCAATGGGCGGAGGATAAGATCTTCGCTGCCGAAAAGGCGCTGAAGGACACCAAGGAGCAGATTAAGGCGCTCCGCCGCGAAGCGCGCCAGGCCACCACACTGACGGAAGAACACGGCTTCCAGACACGTATTCAGGAGCTGGAACGCCGCCAGCGCAAGCAGCGGCAGGACATCTTCACCCAGGAAGACGAAATTGCTGACAAGCGCGACGATCTAATTGCGGGCCTGCAAAAACGCCTTCAGCGCGGCCAGTCGAGCGAAACCTTGTTCACGATCCGCTGGTCCGTCGTATAGGACCATAACGCACAACCAAATCCGGGGCATACCAACCGACATGAGCAGTTTTGACGCGCTGGTTTCCAAGCTTCGCGAAATTTTCCAGATTGACCGGCCGGAGCTGGATTTCGGGGTTTACCGCATCCTCAATGTCCGCGCGGGCGAGATCGACGCGTACCTCAGCACCCGCCTGAAGGCGCAGGTTGCCGAAGCCTTCACCGTGGGCGCTGCCGCCAACACCGACGCGCTGGCGAAAGAGCTGACCGACAAGATCGCCCAATATGAGGCCGACGGCGTCATACCGGACAGCGTGCCTGCCGTGCAGAAGCTTCGCGAAGCAATCGCCGCCGCGTCCACCGGCGCGTCGGAGCATGAAAATCAGGTCTTCTCCCACCTGCTGACCTTCTTCTCGCGCTATTACGACAAGGGCGATTTCATCAGCCAGCGCCGGTACAAGGGCGACACCTATGCCATTCCCTATTCCGGGGAAGAGGTGGTGCTGCACTGGGCCAATAAGGACCAGTATTACACCAAGTCGGGCGAGGCGTTCAGCAACTACGGCTTCAAGCTGGAGGACGGACGCACCGTCCAGTTCCGGCTGGTCGCGGCGGACACCGCCAAGGACAACCGCAAGGACAACGACAAGGAACGCCGCTTCGTCCTGGCAGAAGCACGCACCGTGGCGCGGATCGGCGTCATCAACATTGGTGACGATGCCGGGTTTTTCAAAATTGCCGAGGTTGTCGAGTCGTTCGACACGGAAACCGACGATTTTGGCAGCGCTCTGTTCGGCACTATCAATCTGGAAGGCAGCAAGCTCAATGTCCTGATCGGCTCACGCAAGTTCACTGAGGGCTGGTCCAGCTGGCGCGTCTCGACCATGGGCCTGCTGAACATGGGGCAAGGCGAAGGTTCCCAGATCATCCAGCTGTTCGGGCGCGGTGTGCGCTTGAAGGGCAGGGGCATGTCGCTCAAGCGGTCGCTCCCGCACGAGCGGCCCAAGGGCGTGCATCTGGAGCGGCTGGAAACGCTGAACATCTTCGGTGTGCGCGCCAACTACATGGCAGCCTTCAAGGACTACCTGAAGGAAGAGGGCATCACGCCCAGCGACGAAATCATCGCGCTCGATTTTCCGACTAAGTCCAACCTGCCCGCCGGTAAGCGGCTCAAGACGCTCAAGCTGAAGGACGGGTACAAGGACAACCAGATCAAGGGATTCAAGCGCACGCACTTCCCGTGGCTGTACGAGGTACCAGAAGATTTCGTCGGCAAGATCAAGCTTCCGACCGCCACGCTCGACCTCTACCCGTTGATGGCTCCTGATGTGACGGGCAGTCTGCCCCTAAAGATGCGCCCGATCGCCTTCGATTCCCCTAGCGAAGTCCAGTTCGTCCGCGATCTTGAGGCCTTCTATAATTCACCCGTGGCTAAAGAAACGCTCGCCGGACGCAGCTTGTATCTGCTGCGCAACGCCGATACCCAAGCCAAAGGCTTAGGCTTCGCACGGGCTGGAAACTTCTATCCCGATTTCCTACTCTGGCTTGTAGATGACGCGTCCGGCAAGCAATGGCTTAGCTTTATCGACCCAAAAGGCATCCGTAATATCGACCTCAGCGATCCCAAGCTTGGACTTTTCTCTGAAATCAAACGGAGAGAATTAGAATTGGGTGATGCCGATTTAACTTTAAATGCATTTATTCTGTCTTTTACTCCATACCGCGACCTACTCAATGTTGGAATTAGCGCTAGCGAGGCTGAATTAGAAGACCGGCACGTTCTGTTTATGGATAATGGCCGCGATTATTATCTTGGAAAGCTATTCGATCGAATAAATGCGAGTGCGTCGAGCCTGTAATGACTGATAACATATGCGTTCAAGTCCTAATTCATGCAACGCGATCCAAATCAATTATGTTTGCCAGCTGAGCCGCAACGAGCGGCTCCGCTAGGGCGCGGACGCTACGATGATGGGTAAACAGAAGAACCTGATTGATCTTGCCGAACTCAGCAAGCAACTCGAGCGTGGACTGGCTGCGTTCATCATCGAAATGCACCAGAATGTCATCCGCGATGAAGGGCAGAGGCTCCGTCGCACTGGCATAATTCTCAAGGCTAGCCAGTCGGAAGGCGAGGAAAAGCTGGTCGCGTGTACCGTCGCTCATGGTAGCGACCGCAGCAATACCGCCATTGGCTCGCCGTCCAACCACGACCGGGTGGCCTTTGTCATCGATATCGGTCTCGATTCCGGCAAATTCACCGAGTGTCGTGGCCGTGAACAGTTCGCCTGCCCGCGCGATGAGCGGATCTTGCTGTTCTGCGCGGATCGTTGCCATGGCCGACGTCACTAATTCGCGCGCAACCGATAACTCGAGATAGCGTTCGAGGACGAGATGCATCTGCGCTGCCGCCGCTTCGCGTTCGGCAACGGCGTGATTGACCTCGCTCTGGCTTAGATAGGCAGCAAGGTCGTCCTTTGCCGCCTTCTCGGCGAGAATGGCTGCCTCAATTTCGCTCTCGATCTCGGCAGCACGCGATGTCTGCTCGGTCAGTTCCGCGCGAACCTCATCGAGGTCGCGTTCATCCCATTCCGCCCGCAATGCAGTGAGATCAAGCTTGTCGCCCACGTCCGTCGCGGTGCGTTCCGCCAGAGCGATCTCATCGCACAAAGCCATGCGTGCTTCACACCGTGATGCTGCGTCCAGAAGGGCCCCATCATCGCCGCCATCAAGTTTTGCCGAAGCAGCGAGGGTAGCCAGCTCCTCGCGAGCGGTGCCGAGGGCCTCTTCCGCTTGGTCGGCCTCAACCTTCGCTTCCTCAAAGTCGGGCAGTACCCCATCATATTGGGTTTGCGCTGTTGCGTTGTCGGTAAACCGGGCCAGCAGCATCTGCGCTGCAACCACACAGTCTTCGCCGATCTCGATGGCGAGTTCAGTCGCGAGGCTGCGGACATCCTTCGCAAGGCTCGCCTCGTCTTCGTCCATGCGCTTCAGCCGCTGGCGGGCCTGCCCTATTGCAGAAAGCACACCGCGTGCGCCAACCCATTCGGTGACAGCACTGTTGGCATCTACCGGCGAAATGTTGGGTTTGAGCCCCAGCGCGCCTGTTGCCGCAGGCCATGCTGTGTCCCAGGCACCCTGTGCGTCCGACAGTCGCTCCACTTCCGCCTCAACCAACTTGTGCTGCCGTTCGGAGTCCAGGCGGTCCCGCGTGTCCCTGGTATATTCGGCATGTGCTTGTTCGTGCCGGGAGATGGCGTTTTGCACCGCGCTGACCCGAGCGGCGAATGACAATGTGGTATCGAGCTTTCGGTTCTGTTCGATCCGTTCGAGCAACTCAACGGTCGGCGCAAGCTGGGCCTCCTCCAAAGCCAGCGCATTGGCCGAAATCCGCAAGCGTTCTGATTCATCCAGCACCAGTTGCCGTGCTTGGCCAAATTGGAGCAGCGACGCCAGTTCGGGATGCTTGATCAGAACCTGCGGAAAACTGTTCCGCCATTGCGCGATGCGCACTTCCGTCTGCGCGACAAGCGCGGCCGCCTCCTCCTCTGCCGTCTTGACCGCAGTCCTTGCCTCCGCGACGCGCCGCAAGGTGAGTGCGAGCGATGCAGCCCGCTCTGCCTCTGCGGCGCGGCGATCGGCAAGTTCGTCTGCAGACAGGATTGCCGTTTCCAGACCGTCAGCAACAGCTAGGCGAGCAGTGCCGTCATCGGGCAGCTGTCCCGCGACATATGCCGATTTTATCGGCCTCCAGGCATCGGCGCGCAGGGTGCGCGCCTCGGCAAGTGATACATCACTCGCAATGGTCCCGGATGCCTGAAGCGCGCCAATCTCTGCCTCACCGGCTGAAATCTCGCGCTCGGCCTGTCGCTGTAGCTTAGCTTGATCCTCGATTTGCGAGGTCAATGTTTCGCGCGCGGCCTGCTCACTGCGAATGTCGTCAACGTTGGGGGATGGCAGGGTAGCAAGCGCGTCAATGGTATTGAAGCCAAGCGCCTTGAGCCGTCCGGTCAATGTTACGCTGTCAGTATCCAGCGACTTCTGACGTGCCTGGTGTGCCGACTTCTGGGCCGCGAGGCTGGCAAAGGTCGATGACGAAGCCTCTGGCAGAGCATCATGCCCTGCCAGGCGTGCCGCCTTCAAACAATCGTCAATCTCGGCAAGTGAATCCGCGATTTCGCCAAGGCGCGTTCTGGCAGAGGCAAGACTGGGACGGCGCTCCATCATCTCATCGGCAAGCGAGCGCACAAGATTGAGGGCAGACTGGTCCGGGATCAATTGGGCAAGGTTCGCATCGGCCGGCAGGCCAAGCATGCGGCGCAGTGCCGCCAGTTGAGCCTCACCATCGTCAATTTCCCGCTGACGATTGGCACGATCGGAGCGGGCCTTGCTGACGTGAATGGCGCGTTCGGCCAGATCACGCACCCTCTGTTCGGAGGCTTTGAGACCTGGGTTTACCACTAGCGCATCAAGCCGCGCCTTCAGGCGGTTCCGCCGCTCTATCGCGCCCTCGAGCCGCTTTTCAGCCCCGTTGCGCTGGTCCAGAGCATTCCGCATCCTTACCACGAAATCATCCGGAAAGGGCGCGACATCATCATAGCCGACCAGATCCAGAATAAGGTTGGCCAGCTGGCGCAAGTGCGGCGCGACGCGTAGGACGCGCTCCAGCCGGGACGTTGATGCACCAAGGCTGCGCCGCTCGGTGCGTAGGGCCTCGAGCTTTCCCCCGGCTGCGAGCGATGCCTTACGCGTCTGCTCAAAGGTTTCCCGGGTGAGTTGCGCGCCGCGTGCCGTCTTTTCGGCTGCCTCGAATGCCGTCAGCTGCTGGTAGAAAACACGATTTACCGACCGCCTCGTATCGAAGAGCTTGTCCGCTTCGCCGTTGATACCTTCGAGGCGAGATACCAGCGTGCGCAAGCCGCCGCCTGCTTCGACGATCAGACGCCCGATGTCGCCATCGGCGTGAAGCAATCGCTCCCCGCCGTTGCGCAAGGTTTCGTGGTTCAGACCGAAGAGCGTTTCGAACCGCTCTCGTGTGATGGCACCCAGCACCGGCGCAAGAGCGGTGTCATCTAGCGCCGTGCCGGACAGGTCAGCCAGTGTCTTGCCGTTGCCCTTGCGGCGCTTGAGCGTCAGGGTGCTGCCATCAGCCATCAGCATCGAAGCCCCGACGCGCATGCCATCATATCCGAACAAGCTGCCGCGCTGAGTATTCTTGGGGATCGAGAACAGAAAGTCGCTGATCGCCTCGAGACAGGTACTCTTGCCCGCCTCATTGGCACCGTACACCACCGTAAGGCCCGCCGTTTCCGGAATGGTGAGCTCGCGACTGGCGAAGCCGCCATATTTCTCGAGGCCGAGTTCAGTCAGGCGCATGACCAGCCTCGCTAACTAGACTGCGCGCAAGGGCCGCCGCGCGTTCGGGGATCTCAACACGCATCTGCTCGATAAAGGCATCGGCATGCGCGCCAGCGGGCAGTTTTGTCCGAATATCGGCAAGACGCGCTTCGAGCACTTGTGCAATCGCGCCGTCCTGGCTCAGGCGGACTACCTCCTGATCAAGCCTTCCAGCCACCGTCGGATCGACCATGCCGAGGGCGGCCGGATGTTCGGTATCCAACCTCAGCTTTTCGAGCCACACATCATCCGAGAGCGTTGCCAGCAATGTTTCCACGTCCTCGCGGAAGACGGTGCGCTCGAGGATCAATCTGGAATGGAGCGGTGTCGTTCCAATCACCGTCAGGCGAAGGGCGATAGGCCGTCCGTCGGCCTGCTCTGCGCTTTGTGCAATATGTCCGCGAATGACATCCAGTAATTCCCGGTGTTCGCTCGTTCCTGACACATCAACTATGATCGATGCCCAGCGCACCACATCGAGCGCGCGATGCTCGAGACTGGTGACCCTGCCGTCATTGACTTTGACCAGAACCGCCCCCTTGGGCCCCGTCTCTCGTGGGTGTCGGCCCTGAAGATTGCCGGGATAGACGATGTGCGGGTGCTCGCCGAGCACGGCATGGGCGTGGACATGGCCCAGCGCCCAATAGTCGTAGCCATGATTGGTGAGCTGCTCGGGCGTGCAGGGCGCATAACGAGCGTGATGACCTTCGCTGCCCGCACATGCCGTATGGAGGACGCCGATGTTGAACAGCGCCTGGGTTGCTGCCGGATATTCGCGTGCCAGATCTTCGGAGACATCCGGACGGGGGAAGCTGCGACCGTGGATTGCGACCCCAACATCCTCCAGGCGATGTGTGGCGGCCTTGGTCTTTGGAAAGACATGGACATTGCCCGACAGGGACAGCTTGTCGGCAAAGCGATTGGCTGAATCATGATTCCCCAACACCATGAAGACAGAAATCCCGGCTTCGTCGAGCCGTCGCATGCCCGCCATAAAGTAGAGCCCCGTCTGGAAATTACGTAAATCTCCATCAAAAATGTCACCGGCCAACAGCACAAATCGACAGCCTTCATCAATCGCAAGCGCGATGAGATTGTCAAACGCTTCGCGAGAGGCTGCTTCTACACGCGCTGCAAAGTCAGCCGATTTTCCCGCTAATCCCAGTAGAGGGCTATCAAGATGAAGATCAGCGGCATGAACAAACGAGAATCCAGTCAATCTATTGCACCTCATTTAGGCCGGATTGACACATGCTCCGCAGCCGTGCCTTGATATCATCGCCGCGAGCAACGTCGATGGAAAAAAGTTCAAGGCGATCCTGGCACGCATTGACGCCGTAATCGCCGATCAGTCCCTCATCGCATCCGGCTTGGTCATGATGAGGGTAAAGTAAGGTCAGCCTCTCGCATTCATAAAGGCGACCATAAGCCATCATCTGATACACGTCGGCTTGCGATACGCCACGTTTGGGGTCATCGATCCTTGCGGTAATCCGTTTCCATTTGGTGTCGACCACCTGAACTACAGCATCGCCCCGCTTAATCAGGATGTCCGGTCGAGTCTGGAAGACCTGCCTCAGATCGTCTGCCTCCAGGCAGTACAGCCGCCCGCCTTGGCTGACGACACGCAAGTCAGTGTCACCAAGGGCCCGTTTGAGCATCCGTGCGATATATTCCTCAAACAGCATGTTCATTTCGAACAGCAACGAAAAGCCATCACTGCCTCCGGCAGACGTGGTCTGAAACCGCTCGCCCAGCAGCAGGCGCGCTAGGTTCAGCAGTTCACGCCAGCGCCCGTTCGTGCGGTCTAGGACCACATCGTCCCACCGAAGCGCCTGCACCGGCAGGTCGGCAATATCCGCATAGGCAAAGGCGAGTTCTCTAAGACGTCTTTGGTTGTCAGTCGTTCGAGCTATACGGGAGAGACGGGTGATCGCCGCTTTCATGATGCGATTGAGTGCGATGTCCGACGTCAGCGCATTGTAGCGGCAGGCCAGCCGTGAAGGATCGACCGCCAGCGTTGTGAACTGGCGCGTGACATTCAGCCGTCCGCGTAAGGCTGGAAGGTCGTCGGCGTGCTCGACATAGCGGCGAGGTATGCCCTGCCGCACGGCATCGACCAGCTTCTCGGAAAAAAGGCGGATCAGGATCTCAAGTAGTGTTTCACGCTGCCAATCAAGCGCTGTGACTTGGCCAGCATCGATCTTCAGGTCAAGCGCGACCGCGAGCATATGGACGAGGCGACGACGAATGCTTCCGGTCGCCTGAGAGCCATCTTCGTTGGGAATATCGATCTTCGGCAGGATTTCGAGCGCACAGCCCCCGGCGGCTATGACGCCGACGACGCCGCGTGCTCTACGTGCCTGCTCGATATCGCCATCGCGCATTGCCATCAGCACTAACGATTTGACCTGAGAAACTGGGAAGGCATGTTCGCGTTCCTTTAGGACGAGTTGACGGCCGTCGCGTTGCTCGCTGAAAAACTGAGGTCGCGCCTTGCTCGTCCAAGGCAGCAGATGTTGAGCCCGAATCAAGTCTCCAACGGCTTCTCGGCGCATCCGCTGCGCAACGCGCCCGAAGTTCGGCATTTTGTCGACCAAAAGGCTCAGGAATCGAACGTCGGCATCCAGCTTCGCGGGCAGGTAAAGGCCAGCCCAATCGGCAACTTTCACCCCGTGCCACCCCCGATCGAGCCATGCTGACCAGATTGCACGCACATCCTTGGTGTCAGCCTTTACTTCGCCAAAACCCTCCCCATCGTTGCAATGCTCTGGCCCCAACTCCTCATCGAACATATGCTCATTCCTCCACCTTTTCGCCCACATTATGTCTCTGAAATCGATAATATTTAGTGTCGGCAACCAATCTAGTCCAACAACCTGGTCTCTTTGCATTGCGCTTCATCTTGCGCGCAGCCGATGTGGTTCACATGCGATCATGCAGCCGTGGTACTATATGATGGTAACCCACATCATATAGTACCACGGCTAGGATACTCGCATCGTCTGTAGGGTAGCTGCATCAGGCGGCGCAACTGTCGGTTAAAATATCCAGGGCGTTCTTCCGCTGCTCGTCAGCAAACTGCTTTGCCCAGCATAGCCCATCGACCAGTTCCATTTGACCGATGGTCGAACAGGGTATCTCCAGCAGTCTTGGGTTAGCGTAGATTACCGCCAAGCACTTTGCCCGACTGATTGCGACATTCAGCCTGTTCCGACTGTAAAGGAACTCGATGTTCCTTGGCAGGTCGTCGCCAGATGACGTTGCCATGGACACCAGCACAACCGGAGCTTCTTGACCCTGAAATTTGTCGACCGTACCCACGCGCGCGCCTTCAGGTAGAACGCGTTTCAACAGCTCGACCTGCATATTGTAGGGCGAAACAACAAGGATGTCGTCTGTCCCGATCAGATGAGTTTCGCCATGCCGATCGGTCCAACGACCACCTAAGAGCGCGCGATAGGTCAGCGACAGGCGGTCGGCCTCCGGTTGAGAGCGCTGGGTACAATCGCTGTGGTGCACGTCCACGAAGCGCAGGCCCGCCGACGCGATCGCATCGGAGTCACGCGCGGGATCCACATCGATACGCTGTAGCGCTGTGGAGGCCTCAGCTCGAAGGCGGCTTTCATAAACCGCGTCTGACACGAAACGACAGAGATCCGGATGCATGCGTCGCGTGACAGGCAGGAACACGCCCTGATCAGCAGGCACGGTAGCCTGGCCTTCGAGCAGATAATCGAGTGCGGACAAGCCACTATCGCCCGGATGCGTACCCTTGATCGGCTGCGACAGCTGCATTTGGTCACCCACGAGCACAATGTTGCGTGCTGCCACCCCCATTGCAATAATATTGGCGAGGCTGACCTGACCGGCCTCGTCGATGAAGAGATAGTCGAACGCCTCGTCTAGTTCCTCGCGAGCAAACAACCATGCAGTCCCGGCCACCAGACGGTGGTGTGCTTCAACCCCGCTGCCACTGCCCCCAACAACGTCTTCAATCCAGCCGCCGGTGCCAAGGGCTTGATCTTCGCGCGTCGATTTCTTCATGCCACGACACTGCAGGCCCTGCGCGATCGCCTTCGTCTCCACATCCGAGAGCAGGTTATTGATCGCCTTGTGGGAGTTCGAGGCGACCCCAACCCGCTTGCCTGCCGCCAGCAGAGCGACGATCGCCTGTGACGACGTGTAGGTCTTGCCTGCGCCGGGCGGACCTTGGATGAGCAGGTAGCTGCTGTCGAGAGCTATCAGCGCGTCAACAGCACCGGTAGTCGCATCGATACCTTCCGCCACAATCTCCCGCCCCGACTCGCGATCAATTAAACGCGGTCGATCCCTGCGTAGTATGGCAGTGATCGCGTTATATCGTTTACCGCCAGCAGCAATGAGCTCGGCATATCGGTAGATGGCAGCCCGGAGCACCGCGTCGCCGATTGGGCCAGCAGGGATCAGCGCTGTTCCAGGTTCGATCGGGGATCGGCTGGGACCGAGTTTCAACTCGATAATTCCCTTATCTTCGTCAAGCGAGACAATTTCGCCAGCCGGTTCCAGCGTTCCGGAGCGTAGAGGTGTGTCACCGATACGCAGCTTGAAATCTTGCGCTGGGAACGTGAACGCGTGAATGACCGAGCGCTTTTCTTTTCGAGGCGGCATCGTTGGATGAGGCATCAGGTTTGCAAGGCATTCGGCATCATTCAGCAGGGCCTCTTCGTCCATGTGCGCGGCGACTGACAGGATGCGAGCGTAGCGACAATCAAGATGAGAATCGGTTGTTGGGGTGTCGGTGAAGGGCGGAGGGCGTAGCCCGAAGCC
>MIAK01000010.1:0-53733 GCA_001829085.1 Sphingomonadales bacterium RIFCSPLOWO2_12_FULL_63_15
ATCTGCTATGGTGAGCAGGTCAATGCCGACGCGGCCGATCTGCTATGGTGAGCAGGTCAATGCCGACGCGGCCGCCATGCCCGACCTGTCGACGCGCGAATTGTGGCTGCTCGCCCCCATCGCCGCCGTCGTCTTGTGGATGGGCATCTATCCCGAAAGCTTCCTCGCCCCGATGCGTTTGACGGATTGTACCGCGCGGACGCCTTCTCGGTTTACGCCAAGGCGTTGATCTATGGCGCGGCCGCCTCCGCTATTCTGCTGGCACCGCGTTTCTTCTCGACCGATGGCATGTTGCGTCCCGAATATCCGATCCTGATCGTCTTTGCCGCCGTCGGCATGGGCATGATGGTGTCGGCGGGCGACATGTTGACGCTCTATATCGGCCTCGAAATGAACAGCCTGGCCTCCTATGTCCTCGCCAGCTTCATGCGGCAGGATGGGCGCTCGTCCGAAGCAGGCCTCAAATATTTCGTGCTGGGTTCGCTAGCGAGCGGCATCCTGCTCTATGGCATCTCGCTGCTCTATGGCTTCACCGGCAGCACCACGTTCGACGGCATCGCCGTCGCGCTGAGTGGCGGCGTGAGCAAAGGAGCATTGTTCGGCCTTGTTTTCGTGCTGGCGGGCCTCGCCTTCAAGATCAGCGCCGTGCCGTTCCACATGTGGACGCCCGACGTCTATGAAGGTGCGCCAACCCCAGTCACGACCTTCTTCGCCAGCGCGCCCAAGGTCGCGGCCATCGCCCTGACCGTGCGCGTCGCGATCGAGGCGCTCGGCCCGGCCGGGTTGGATTGGCAACAGATCGTGATCTTCGTGGCGCTGGCCTCGATCATCTTCGGTGCGGTCGCCGCCATCGGTCAGAGCAATATCAAGCGGCTGATGGCCTATTCGTCGATCAACAATGTCGGCTTCGCGCTGATTGGCCTGGCTTGCGGCACACCCGCCGGTGTCGCCGCGACGATGAGCTATATGGCGATCTACGTCATCATGACGATCGGTGCCTTCGCCTGCATCCTCCAGATGCGGGATGCCGACGGCAAGCCGGTCGAGACGATCGCCAGCCTCGCGGGCCTGTCGCAATCGCGCAAAGGTCTGGCTGCGGCCTTCGCCATCTTCATGTTCTCGATGGCCGGTATTCCGCCGCTCTTCGGTTTCTGGGCCAAGTTCCTGGTGTTCGATGCCGCCGTTGCGGCGGGCCTGACGGCGCTGGCTGCCGTCGGTATTGCGGCTTCGGTGATCGGCGCTTTCTATTATCTCAAGATCATCAAGACGATCTATTTCGACGAGCCCACCGCTGCCTATGAGGCAAAGGGTGGTGCGGTCGAGAATATCATCCTGACCGCTTGCGCTGCCGTCATCGTGCTGGGCTATCTGCTCAACCCCATGCTGGACCAGGCGAGCGCTGCCGCGGCGGCGTCCTTGTTCTGACCGATATACGCCTCGTCGAGGATACCGTATCGACCAATGCCGACATGCTGGCATTGGTCGATACTGGCATCAGCGAAGGAAGCTGGCTGCGTGCCCGTCGGCAGAGCGGGGGCAGGGGGCGGATGGGCCGCACATGGGATAGCCCGGTCGGCAATCTCTATTGTTCCACACTGGTCCGGTTGCAGCCGGGTGACCCGCTACCCCATACGCTGGCTCTGGTCGCGGCAAACGCCGTCCATGCTCTGGTCGCGCCGTTGTGCGCCGGGCAGGCGCGGATCAAATGGCCCAATGACATATTGGTCGACGGCGCGAAGATCGCGGGCATTTTGCTGGAACGCACCGCTGACGCCATCATCGTCGGTATCGGCATCAACGTCACTGATCATCCCAGCAACCTCGACCGTCCCGTCACCAGCCTGCGTGCCCAGGGTGCGGCCGATGCCGAGGCCGGGGCGCTGCTCGACCGACTGGCCCAGATTTTCGTCCATTGGCTCGCCATCTGGCGCGCGCAGGGCCTCGACCCGGTGCGTACCCATTGGCTGCTCAACGCCCACCCCACCGGTACGCCGATGCGTGTGCAACAACCCGACGGCAGCACGGTGGAAGGCACTTTCGACACGCTCGATCGCCAGGGCATGCTCATCCTGCGCTTGGCGAACGGGCAGAGCCGTGCCATTCACGCCGGTGACATCTTTCTCATCTGACCCAAGGACCGGCCATGCTCCTCGCGATCGACGCGGGCAATACCAATGTGGTTTTCGCGCTGCTCGACGGGCGGGACATCCGCGCGCGCTGGCGCATCGCGACCGACGCGCGCCGCACGGCCGACGAATATGCCGTCTGGCTCAACCAGTTGTTGATGCTCGAAGGCTATAAGATCGCCGACGTCAACACCGTCATCATTGCGACCGTCGTGCCCCGCGCATTGCATAACCTGCAGGTGTTGGCCGAGAAATATTTCCGCACTACCGCCCTGATCGCGGGGCAAGCGCCGCTCGACTGGGGCATCGAACTCGACGTGGCGGAGCCTGGATCGGTGGGTGCCGACCGGGTTGTAAACGCCATCGCCGCGCACCATCTTTATAGCGGCGACTTGATCGTCATCGATTTCGGCACCGCGACCACGTTCGACGTGATCGACTATAGCGGAGCCTATAAGGGCGGCATCATCGCGCCGGGTATCAATCTCTCGCTTGATGCGCTAGTAGCAGCCGCCGCGAAGCTGCCACGGATCGCGATCGCCCCACCGGAAAATCGTTCGGTGATCGGGCGGACGACCGAGGCGCAGATGCATATTGGCGTATTTTGGGGCTATGTAGCCATGATGGAGGGGCTGGTCGCCCGCATGAGGGTCGAAATCGGCCGCCCGACCAGGGTTATTTCGACGGGGGGCCTCGCGGTCCTCTTTAACGACAACAGCGATATTTTCGATGCGATCGCGCCGGATCTGACGATTCAGGGCCTCGCGCTGATGCACGAACGGAGTTTACAAGCATAATGACACCCAAGGATGAGCTGCTCTTCCTGGCCCTCGGTGGGTCGGGCGAGATCGGCATGAACGTCAATCTTTACGGCTGCCAGGGCAAATGGGTCATGGTCGACCTCGGCATGACCTTCGGCGACCCCACCTATCCCGGCATCGAACTGATCCTGCCCGACCTGACCTTCATCGAGGAACGGCGCAAGGATCTGCTCGGCATCGTGCTGACGCACGGGCATGAGGATCATATCGGCGCGATCCCCTATCTCGCCGCAGATTTGGGCGTGCCGCTCTATGCGACGCCCTTCACCGCAGGCCTCATCCGCCTGAAGCTGGAGGAAGAAGGCCTCACAAAGGAGGTCAAACTCCATGTGATCCAGAATGAGGGCAGCTTCAATCTGGGGCCATTCGGCTTCCGCTATGTGCCGCTCGCCCACTCGATCCCGGAGGGCAATGCCCTGCTGATCGACACGCCGCACGGCAAGATTTTCCATACCGGCGACTGGAAGCTCGACGAGCGTCCCTTGCTCGGCGAACCGGCGACCCCCAAGGAACTCACCGCGATCGGCGACGAGGGCATCCTCGCCATGGTCTGCGACAGCACCAATGTCTTCAATGACAAGGCCAGCGGTTCCGAAGGCGATGTGCGCGAAGGGTTGATGGAAACGATCGCCGGGGCCAAGGGCCGCGTCCTCGTCACCACCTTCGCCTCCAACGCCGCCCGCGTGCAGACGCTGGGCGAAGTCGCCACCGCGACGGGCCGTAAGGTCTGCGTCGCCGGGCGCTCGCTCGACCGCATCATCGGCATGGCCAAGGCCAGCGGCTATCTCAAGGATTTCCCGCCGACGGTCGATTGGGACGATGCGATGGCCTTGCCCCGCAACGAGGTGATGATCATCGCGACGGGCGGGCAGGGTGAAGCCCGCGCCGCGCTTGCCCGCGTGGCGTTCGACAGCCACCCGATCAAGCTGGCGGAGGGCGACCTCGTCGTCTTTTCCTCCAAGCAGATCCCTGGCAATGAAATCGCCATCGGCCGCATCCAGAATGCGCTCGCCATGTCGGGCGTGCTGATGGTCACCGATCGTCAGGCCGAAGTGCATGTGTCGGGCCATCCCGGTCGCCCCGAACTCGAAGCCATGTATCGCTGGATACGGCCTGAAATCCTGCTGCCCGTCCATGGCGAACGCCGCCATATGGCAGAGCAAGCCCGGCTTGCGCTGGCCAGCGGCATCCGCCACGCACCGGTCCAGTCCAATGGCGACTTGCTGCGCCTGGCGCCCGGTGCGCCGGAGATTATTGGCAAGCAGGATACCGGACGGCTGGTGCTGGACGGCGACGTCATCCTGCCGGCCGATGGCGCGACCATCAACGAACGGCGCAAGCTCGGCCTGCATGGCCAGATCAGCGTCGCCGTGGCGATCGACCGCAAGGGCAAGATGATCGGCAAGCCGACGCTGCGCACCCAGGGCGTGCCGGTTGAGGAAGACAAGGCGGCGTTCCTCGCCGAAGCATCGAATGATGCCGCGGCGGTGATCCCCAAGGGGTCGCTGGAGGATGACGCCGTGCGCGAGCGGGTTCGCCTCGCCGTGCGCCGGACGGCGACACGCTGGACCGGTAAGAAGCCGATAGTGGACGTACTGCTCATTCGCGCCTAATCAGGCGCGCATGAATCTTTACGCCATCTTCGCCATCTATTTTTTGATATGGGTCGTCTGCGCCTTCGTCATGCTTCCCTTCGGCATCCGTACGCCCGACGAAACGGGCGAGGTGATGCTGAAGGGGCAGGCGGACAGTGCTCCCAGCAACTTCCGCCCCGGCCGCGTCGCCCTGCGCGCGACGATCCTGGCATCGATCCTGTTCGGCCTTTATTATGCCAATTATGTACAGGGTTGGGTGACGGCGGACATGCTGCCCAAATATAGCGGCTCACGCTGAGCCAAAACGATTCCCCGGCCAGACCGGGGAACGCCATCTCGCCTTATTGCCGCAGCCGCTCGATCGCCTGCGCCAGCGCGACATAGAGCTTGCCCATGTCGGATGACAGCACCGCAACGCCCAGCGCATTGCCGTCGCGCGCCGACAGGATGATCCGCAGCATCGATTCGAAATCGTGGATGTAGCGGTTCACATGATCGCGGAACTCGGCATCATCGTCATAATGGAGCGCAATCTCTCGCGACTCGCCTGCATCCAGCAGCTTGACCGCGCGGCGCGTGAACACGCCCCGATCGCCCTTTAGATAGGCCGACCAGGCCGTATCGGTCACGTCGTTGGACAATATCTTGGCGACATCGATCGCGGTGCTGTTGAGCGATTCGATCAAGGCGGCGGAGCGACGTGCGAAATGGTCGCGGTCGCGATCCTCCGACGCTTGTTCGGCCTGCGCGATGCGCTGTTCTATGGTGGCGCTGGTGTCGGCGATGGTCAGCAACTGGCGCGTGAGCCGTTCCGATGCCTGATGCGCGGCCTTGATCGCTTCTTCGGCCACCTTGGCCACCTGTTCGATCTGTTCTGCGACCCTGTCGCCCAACGCCCGCTGCATCGCCGCTTCGCTGGCGTCGCCCAATTGCTGGGCGGCGTCGGGAATGGCGCGGGACAATGCCTGTCGCGCCCGCTCGGCGGCCTGATCGGCGGTGTCCTTGACCCGCAACAGCGCAGTAACGAGCAGCGGCCCGGCCCCTTCGGTGATCCGCGTCGCATCCTGATGCGCGCCATCCAGTGCCACACGTAGCCGATCGACCAATTGCCGATTGGCCTCCAATCCGCTCTGCGTGCTTTCCAGCCATTCGGTCAGGCGGCTGCCTTGTCCGCGCAGCAACGACTCGGCCTCTTCGGCTCGGCCGGCCAGCGCCTGCGAAATCGCCTCCAGTCGTTCCAGTTCGGGTGTCGCGCTGCCGAGCAGGGCACGGCTCTGTTCCATCCGCGCATCGAACCGATCCAGCGCGGCCGGATAGGTTTCATCCAGTTCTCGCACGCTCGAATCCAGCGCCACGAGCAAGATTTCGGCGCTACCGATCAGCTTGTCCGCCGTCAGGCCACCGGCCGTCAGCGCACCGTCGATCCGCTGTGTCTCGCCCGTCAGGCGAGTCAGTGCGTTGGTCATCCGCTCGCTGCGCGCCAGCGCCGCTTCTTCCAGCGTCGCGAACTTGCCTTCGGTTCCAGCGATCGTGTCGTTCAGCCCGTCATGCAGGCTGTTCATCAACGCCTTCTGCCCTTCCACCAAATCGTTGATCTGGTGGAGGCGCCCTTCGACTTCACCGATCGAGTCGCTCAGGCCGATGATCGTATCGCTGCCGATCGCATCGAGGCTTTCGCGCGACCGGGCGATCAGGGCATCGAGTGCCGCAGCCTGGTTCGATAGGCTGGCATCGGTCTGGCTCAAGGCGGCCTGCGCCCGATCGAGCGCATCGCCCATCCGTTCGCGCAGATCCTGTTCGATCTTGTCCATGTCGCGCGTCAGGACGGCCATCGCGCCTTCGCTGGCGCTGCCAATCCCGGCCTCCGCTGCGGTGACCAGCGCGCTTAGCGTATCGGCTCGGCGAGACAAGCCTTCGTCGGCTGTCGCCATGGCCGTCTCGACCTGCGCCAGCAGCCCGTCCAGCCGCTCCTGCAAATTGGCTTGGGCATGGTCCAGATCCGCGCCCAAAGTCTGACGGACGGTTTCACTGGCGGTAGCCGCGCCAGCCTGCGCCGAATCGACCATGGCGACCAGCGCCAGCGATTGTGCTTCGATGTCGGCGCGCGTGCGATCCATCGCCTGCCGGGCGGCATCCAGCCTGACCTGCAACGCAGCCTGAGCATGGTCCAGATCCGCGCCCAAAGTCTGGCGGACGACATCGCTGGTGCTGGCCACGCCAGCCTGCGCCGAATCGACCATGGCGACCAACGCCACCGATTGCGCTTCGATATCGGCGCGGGTCAGATCCATCGCCTGCTTGGCGGCATCCAGCCGGACCTGCAATGCGGCGTGGGCATGGTCCAATTCTTCGATCAGGGTCTGGCGGACGCCAGCACTGGTGCTGCTTACACCGGCTTGCGCCGTATCGATCAACGTCGCTAATGCTGCAGTCTGTGCATCGACATCAGCACGGGTGCGATCCATCGCCTGCCTGACGATGGCCAGCCGCTCTTCCAAAGCAGCCTGGGCATGATCCAGTTCCGCGATGAGCGCGTTACGGGCAGTTTCACTAGTGCTGCTGACACCGGCCTGGGCCGTGTCGACCAGCGCCACCAGCGCCGCCGATTGCGCTTCCACATCCTGGCGCGTGCGGTCCATTGCCTGGCGCGCGGTTTGCGCGGTGGCGTCGATCCGTCCTGCGGCGATCTCTGCCATGCCGGTGACTTCTTCGCTCGCTGAGCGGGTCGCTTCCTGCAACTGGGTCAATTGGCTCGACAGGCTCTTGGTCGCCGACAAGGTGCGCGTCCGTGCCTCATCCGACAATTCGCCCAGCGCATGCAATCGCGCTTCCAGCGTGTCGATCCGGTCGCCCAGGGCATGGCTATTGTCCATGATCTGCGCTGCCATGCGGCCTGTGCGATCCTCCAGTTCGGGGATCGCGCCCATCAGCGCGTGCATCTGCGCCATCAAGGCGGCACCGGCGCGTTCGGCGACTTCGGCGCGCGCGGCACTGGCATGCGCCCGGCTGGCGATCAATTCGGCCGATGCTTCCATGTTGCTGCTGGCGGCGGCCCCATAGCTGTCGAGCAGCTCGGCCTGATCCTGCATCTTCTTGCGCGCGGTTTCCAACTGGGTCGCGATCCGGCCCAGCCGTATTTCCAGCAGGTCGGCTTCGGTCCGCAGCGCACGCGCCGTATCGAGATAGCGACGCGATTCGGACCGGCTGTTGCGGACCAGCAGCAGATAAATGAGGGCGAGCAGGGTCAGTGGCACCAGCAGCGTTGCTATGGCACTGGCCCAGGCCGACGGCCCGGCGCGCAAATCGCCCGACGCGATCATCGCCCAGCCGGCAAAGCCGATCCACGCCACCGCCGCGCCCATCAAGATGATACGAACCCGCTTTATCCCGGCCTCGCCCGACTCTGCGTCCGGTTCATCGTCTTCGATGTCCAGCACGGCTTGGTTCAAAAGCAGGATATCGTCTGCTTGCGCAGGCGTCTCCGATGGTTCGTCGCGCCAGAACTCGACGATTGTGCTGCCCCCTGTCATATCCTCATCCTAGCATCTTTTTTGCGTGCGGGAATGCCCCGTTACCAAAACTTAACCCGCGTTCGATAGCGTTGGTCGCCATGTCCTATGATCCTGGTGCCCTTGACGCTGCTTTGGCAGCCGCCGTTGGCGACGACCGTGCGTTGATCGCCGATTTACGGGTCGCCTTCATGGAAAGCGCGGCGCGTCAGGTCGATCTGCTTGGCCGTGCCCGCTGCGATGCCAATTGGGCGCTGGCCGCGTGGCGTTTGAAGGGGTTGGCGGCCAGTTTCGGCCTCACATCGTTGATGGCGCTGGCGGACGAAGCGGCGCAGGCGGCGCCCGGCGATCCGCGCGCGCTGCGCCGGTTGCGCCATGCCCTGGCGGGCCTTGAACAGGACATTCCGCACAGCTGATACGGCTTTGCTTGCGTCAAACCCTTTGCCTTGCGAAAAGGTCGTCCCAACAGCCAACGGGTCGACAAGCATAAAAGAATGAGTTTTTCCGCGATTCTCAGCGCCAGCCGCACGACGGCCGATACGCCCGCCGGTCTGCGCGCCAGCCTGCATTTCGCGGGCCAGACGCTGATCGAATATCAGGCGCGGCAGGCGGCGCGTGCCGGTGCCGACCGAATCATGATCCTGGTCAGCGTCATCACCCCCGCCGTGTCGCAGGCTGTCGATCGCCTCAGCGCGGACGGCATTGCCGTGGCGTTGGTCCGCGACATGGTATCGATGGTGCGCGATGTGCCGCGCGATGCCGACGTATTGCTGGTCGCCGACGGCGCGATCGTGGCGCAGGCGCATGTCGATGCGCTGGGCGCGAGCGAGGGCAACACGCTGCTCGTCGCCGACGACACCCGCGCCAGTGCCCCGTTCGAACGGATTGATGCGGGCCAGCGCTGGGCGGGCGTGGCCCGGATCAGCCCCGCTTTGATGTTCGACACGCTCGACATGATCGGCGACTGGGACTTGTCGCTGACGCTGGTGCGGGCCGCGGTGCAAAAGGGCGCCCGCCGCATCACCGCGCCGCAGGACGACCTGCTCGAAGGTCGCGTCGCCATCGTCGATAGCCAGCAACAGGCCGATCTGGTGGCGCAGGCGGTCACCGCCGCCGGTGTCGCGCGCACGCAGACGCGCGGCGGCATCGAACATTATGTCCTCGCGCCGCTCGCCCGCATGGCCAGCGCCCCGCTGATGCGGATGCAGGTGCCCGCCTTTCAGGTCCGGGTCAGCGCCATCGCGCTTGCCGCCGTCGCGCTCGTGCCGATCGAACTGCTCTGGCCGCTGACCGGCTTCTGCCTGCTATTGATCGCCTTGCTGCTCGCCGAACTGGCCGACCGGCTCGATGCCATGGCGCTGCGGCCGCCACCTGCCGGCGCGCTTGCTTTCGCCACGCCGATCCTGGCGCTGGTCGGCATCGTTCTTGCCGGCCGCAGTCCGCTCGCGGTCGATCTCGCGCTGCTGCTGGCGATCATTCTGGTCGCCGACCGGCAGGGGCGCAGCGGCGAAGCCCGGCCGTGGATGATCTTCACCCCCGCCAGTGCGCTGCTGCTGATGGTCGCGACCGGCCTGTTCGGCGTGCTGGCGCAGGGATTGCGCGTCGCCATGCTGCTCGCCATCGCCTCGATCGGCGCGATCATTTTACGGCGACGTGCATAAAGATTTCCTGCGGACGGTTTAGTGCATTTTAAGGACGTGCGATTATGCTGCACCGCATGAGCGTCTTTTCGTCCCTTGCCGGTTCGACAATGACGGATAGCTGGCCGATGACGCGAGTCATGGCGGGCATGTCCGCCGTGCCGGTTGGTCATGCCATCGACCTGGCCTTTTTCTTTCCGACGGACGAACGCCCGCGCCACGACGCACTGATCGCGGAGACGCGGCGGCATCTGGGCGGCTGCCTGACCGCGATCGAAATGGCGCTGCGCGTGTCGCTCGATCATGCCCCGGCCATCGCCACCGCGCTGTCGCCTTGGCCCGACCCCGTCTGCTGGCGCATGCTCTGCGATCAGCCCGCGATGCTCAGCCCGGCCTTGCTCGCCCATATGCAGATGCGCGCGGGCGTCACGCTGATGCTGCGCCAGTTCGGCCAGCCCGGTGCCGACCACATTACCGAGGAAGAGGGCGAACCGCTGCTGCGCGCCGACGATCCCCTGATCGGCAATGCCGTCTCGGCGCTCACTTTGGCCGAGGGCCGCTGGATCGCGCGCGGTGGTGAGGATCAACCGATGCGGCCCGACCTGCCCGCCGAACATCATGCCGAACTGGTCTGGACCGCCGCCGCCTGCCTCGCCTCGATCGCGCGGGGCGGGGCGGGGGAGGCGGGCGATGCACTGCTCGTTGCCTTCGAACGCTCCGGCTGGGCCTTGCTCGCCGACCATGATGAAAGCGTCAGCCCGATTGCCGAAGCCGAACGACTGGTGCGTGGCATGGGCGCGGCGGCCGATGCGCCCGACCTGCTGGGAGCGGCCCTCGACCAGCGACGCTTCCTGCTCTTCGCCGCGCTCGCCGCCCGGCGGCTGCGGATGCGCGCGATGCAGGTCATCGACATATTGGTGATGGGTCCGGTGGCGCAGATCGCGACTTTGTGCCGGGCGCTGGGCGGGGCGGATGCCGATTATCGCCATCTGCTGCTGTCGCTCCGCCCGATTCGCCCCGCTCTGTCCGACCTCGCCATTGTCAAGGCGTCCGCCCATTATCGCGATCTGCCTGAAATGGCGGCCGATGCGGCGGTCAGTGCCCTGCGCACGCCCGCGCCTTTTCGCGCCAAGCTCGACCATCTGCTGCAAGTCACCGCCCGTTGAACATACCGCTCCATCCGGCCATCGTGCGCGCATCCGTCGCCAGTGACGGCCGGCTGCTGAGCGCCGACGCGCCGCTGCTCGCGTTGCAGGAAGAGGCGGGGGGCAGCCTCGGCACCCTGCTCGTCGTCCCCCAGCTTGCCGCCATCGCCCGGCTGACCCAGCGCCTGGGCGTCCCCGTCTCGCGGCCCGTCGCTGCCGCCGCCGAGCGCGGCGATATCGACATGTGGGTGCGCGCCAAGCCCGATGGCGCGGGCGTGTCGCTCTCGATCATCGATTGGCAGGAACGGCCGATCCCGCTCGCGACGGTCGAACCGATCGACCGCGAAGCCGACATCGCCACCTTGGCCGAAGGTTGGACGTGGCAGGTCGACACCCAGTTGCGCTTTCAGATGGCGATGGACAATGGCGGGCCGCAGGGCACGCTGCCGCGCGATCCGCCGCTGCCGGGCAGTCGCTTTTCCGCCTATTTCGACCTGCGCCCCGATGCCGATGGCGACATGGCGATGCTGCGCGGCTTTGCCCAGCGGCGCGCCTTTCGCGATCAGGACGCCGCGCTGGTCGGCGATCCCGCCCGCCTGTTCCGCCTGTCCGCCATTCCGCTGTTCGACCTTGCGGGCCAGCTCCTGGGCTATCGCGGCACCGCGCTACCGCTAGAACGCGCGGTCGCAGCGCCGCCGATACAGGAAGCGCCCGTCACGCTCTATCCCGGCGAATTCGGCAAGCGGCTTGACCGGTCGCTGCGCCAGCCGCTGGGGCGGATCATCGCCAATGCCGATACGATCAGCGCGCAACGCGATGGACCGCTTCGCCCCGATTATGCGGGCTATGCCAAGGATATCGCTTCGGCGGGGCGGCACCTGATGGCGCTGGTCGATGATCTCGCTGATCTGCAAGCGATCGACCGCCCGGACTTCGCGGTCATCGCCGAAGAGGTCGATCTGGCCGATCTCGGACGGCGCGCGGCCGGATTGCTTACCGTCAAGGCGCTCGATCGCCGCATCACCCTCCTGCCGCCGCAGGAGGATATGACCCTGCTCGCCATCGGCGAATTTCGCCGCGTGCTGCAAATTCTCGTCAACCTCATCGGCAACGCCGTGCGTTATGCGCCCGAAGACACGCAGGTCCGCATCGTTACCGAATCCGCGCCCGGCGAAGCGCGCATCATGGTGATCGATCAGGGGCAGGGCGTGGCGCTCGCCGACCGGGAACGCATATTCGAGAAATTCGAACGGCTCGGCCGCGACGATGCGGGCGGATCGGGTCTTGGCCTCTATATCTCGCGCCGCCTTGCACGCGCGATGCATGGCGACATCCGCATCGGCGGCACACCAGGCGAAGGTGCCCGCTTCATCCTGTCACTCCCCCGCGCCGAGTAACCGCTCAGGGCAGCGAGACGAAGCTGTCCATCACCCGCTTGCGCCCCGCTGTCTCGAAATCAATCTCCAGCTTATTGCCCTCGATCTCCGCGACGATGCCATAGCCGAATTTCTGGTGAAAGACGCGCAGCCCCACCGCCATGTCGCTGCGCCCCTTATTGCCGATCGACACCGCAGACGCGCGCGCCTCGACGATCCGCACTGGCTCGCGGCTGAACTGCCCCGATGATTGCGCCCGCTGCCAGCCCGGCCCGCGCCCGGTGCCGCGCTCGACATGGGCGAAGGGGTCTTCGCGTTCCGACCAATTGGCCCGCCAAAGCGACGCCCCACCGGTCATGCTGCTTTCTTCCTCGACATGTTCGGGCGGCAATTCGCCCACGAAGCGCGACGGGATCGAACTGGTCCACTGACCATAGATGCGCCGGTTGGCCGCATGCAGGATGGTGCAACGCTTGCGCGCCCGCGTGATCGCGACATAGGCCAGCCGCCGCTCTTCTTCCAGGCTGTTGAGCCCGCCTTCGTCCAGCGCCCGCTGCGAGGGGAAAATGCCTTCCTCCCACCCGACCAGGAAGGTCGAATCGAACTCCAGTCCCTTAGCCGCATGGATGGTCATGATGGTGATCTTGGCGGATTCGGCCTGTGCCTCATTATCCATAACCAGCGAGACATGCTCCAGAAACGCGCCCAGCGTCTCATATTCTTCCATCGCACGCGCCAGTTCGGACAGATTCTCCAGCCGCCCCGCGCTTTCGGTGCTGCGTTCGGCCTGCAACATCGCGGTATAGCCGCTCTCGTCCAATATCTGCCGCGCCAATTCCGCGTGCGGCAATTGCGCCGCCCGGTCGCGCCAGCGTGCCAGATCGCCGACGAAGCTGCCGAGCGACCGCCGCGCCTGCGGTGTCAATTCGTCCGTGTCCAATATCCGCGCGGCGGCATGGAGCAGCGGAATCCCCTCCGCCCGCGCCAGCCGGTGCAATTTCTCCACCGCCTTGTCGCCCAGGCCGCGCTTGGGCACATTGACGATCCGCTCGAACGCCAAGTCATCGGCGGGCTGGTTCACCAGCCGCAGATAGGCCAGCGCATCGCGGATTTCAGCGCGCTCATAGAAGCGGAAGCCGCCGACGATGCGATAGGGCAGGCCGATCTGGATGAAGCGATCCTCGAACTCGCGGGTCTGGTGCTGCGCGCGCACCAATATGGCGACCTCGTCCAGCGAACCGCCATCGCGCTGGATCGTCTCGATTTCGTCGCCGACCCGCCGCGCTTCCTCCGGCCCGTCCCAAATGCCAACGACGCGCACCTTCTCGCCCACGTCGATGTCGGTCCACAATGTCTTGCCAAGCCGCGTGCCATTCTCGGCGATCACCCCGGACGCGGCTCCCAAAATATGCGGAGTCGATCGATAATTTTGTTCCAGCTTGATGATCGTCGCGCCGGGAAAATCCTTTTCGAACCGCAGGATATTGGCGACTTCTGCGCCACGCCATGAATAGATGGACTGGTCGTCATCGCCGACGCAGCAGATATTCTTGCGCGTCTGGGCGAGCAGCCGCAGCCACAGATATTGGCTGGAGTTGGTGTCCTGATATTCGTCCACCAATATATAGCGAAACCGCTCCTGATAGCTTTGCAGCACATCGCGATGCTTCTTCAAAATCGTCAGAACATGCAGCAGCAAGTCCCCGAAATCACACGCATTAACCGCGCGCAACCGAGCCTGATAAGCGGCATAGAGCTTCTGCCCCTGGCCATTGGCATAGCCCTCGCTCTCCCCCGCGCCGACATCCTCCGGCGTCCAGCCCTTATTCTTCCACTGGTCGATCAAGCCGCCCAATTGCCGCGCAGGCCAACGCTTCTCGTCAATCCCTTCGGCTTGAATCAACTGCTTCATCAGCCGCAATTGATCGTCGGTATCCAGGATGGTGAAATTGGATTGCAGCCCCACCAGTTCGGCATGACGGCGTAGCATCTTGGCCGCGATGGAATGGAAGGTGCCGAGCCACGGCATCCCCTCGACCGCCGGGCCGATCATCTTGCCCACCCGCTCGCGCATTTCGCGCGCGGCCTTGTTGGTGAAGGTGACCGACAGGATTTGGGAGGGATAGGCGCGACCCGTCGCCACCAGATGCGCCAGCCGTGCGGTCAGCGCTGCGGTCTTGCCCGTGCCCGCACCCGCCAGCACCAGCACCGGCCCTTCGGTCGTCAGCACGGCTTCGCGCTGGGGTGGGTTCAAACCCCGCAAATAGGGCGGATCATTGGGCGAGGGCAATGGAAGAGTCATGGAGGACAACTAGGGACAGGGGGCGGCAGGGGCAAGGCATGACCCTTGCGGCGAAGCGCCTTCTATGAGAACAAAAGGCGAATCATGCAAGGGAGGACGCGCGATGTTGTCAGGGGGATGCCATTGCGGTGCAATCCGCTACGAAGCCGAGGGCGAACCGGCGCATAGCGCGCTGTGCCACTGCAAGGATTGCCGCACCAGTGCGGGCGCGCCGATGGTCGGATGGGCGCTATTCCCGCAGGATGCGGTGACGATCAGCGGCACGCCGGTCGAATATCGCTCGTCGGAACATGGCCGACGCCATTTCTGCGGAACGTGCGGGTCGGGGCTGTTCTATACCAACGCGACCATCTTCCCCGGCCAGATCGATATTCAAACCGGCACGCTGGACGATATCAGCGCCCTGCCGCCGCAAGCCCATATCCAGATGGCCGAAGCCGCCGACTGGATGGCCAACGCCCATCTGCTGCCCAAATTCGATCGCTTCCCCGGCGAATAGCGCCGCTCTTCCTCTCGCGGCATTCCCGCCTCCTTTCGTCGCCGGCGGCGGAACGGAGGCGGCCGGGTGCCGGTTCTCCGCCTCGCCCACGCAGCAGAACGGGGCAGAGACAAGAATAGGAAGGATCATCCCCATGAAATCCATCATGCTTGCCGGAGCCGCCCTTATGGGCATCGCGTCGATCGGCAGCGCGGCTATCGCGCAGCAAATGCCCGCCAGCCAAGCGCCCGGTGACGCCATGACGCAGCCGACCGACCCGTCCATGGCCCCGCCGCCACCGCCCGCCAATGATCCCAATGCCGGTATGCCGACCGGATCGGTGCCAAGCGACCCCGGCATGGTCCCGGCACCGCCCGGCGCGCCCAGCGACCCCGCTGCGCCGATGGGATCATCGTCCAATCCGGTGACGGTCGGCGGCAACATGATGCCACCACCTGCCGAGGCAAAGGACTATCCGGTCTGCTCGAAGACAGTGACGGACAGTTGCATCAATCCGGCTAACGCGCGGAAGATGCGCAAGCGCTGACTCTGTCGGCAGGAGCGGGCAGGGCGGCGATCAGCGCTGCCAGCCCGCTTCGGTCGTGCGCCGCGTCAGCCAGCGTGGCCTCATCCAGCACGGTCAGGAACGCGGCGGTCGCTTGCGACAGCAAAGCGGACAGGCCACAGGCACCGCGAATGGCGCAGGCGGGACAGTCCGCCATCCGCATGTCCGGTTCGCAATGACGAACGACCGCGCCGATGCTGATCGCCTCTGCCGGTCTGGCGAGCAGGAACCCGCCCCCGCGACCGCGCTGAGTCGCGATGAATCCGCCCTTCGCCAGATGGTGGACCACTTTCATCAGATGGTTGCGCGACAAGAGATGCGCGTCTGCCACCTCGCCGATCGTGGCGCGGCCCGTCGGCGACACCGCCAGATGGATCAAGACGCGCAGTGCGTAATCGGTGTGACGGGTCAATTGCATGCCTGATGGCGGTAGCGGCGATGCGTGTGCACAAAAACATATATATTATTTACATCTTAAAAGATGCGGATTAGATACACCTTATTCCCTCCTGAAAAAGGCGTTTCCTATGTCCGCTTCGCTGTCCGATTCGACGATCGCCATCGTGAAATCCACCGGTCCCGCGCTCCGCCAGCACGGCGTCGCGATCACCACCGCCATGTATGCGCGTTTGTTTGAAGATGCGGAGGTGAAGAGGATGTTCGACCAGGCGGCGCAGGTCAGCGGCGAACAGCCCAAACGTCTGGCCGCCGCGATCCTTGGCTATGCGGAAAATATCGACAAGCTGGGCGCGCTGGACGGGGCCGTCGCCCGCATAGTCGCGCGCCACGTCCAGACCGGCGTGAAGCCGGAACATTATCCCAAGGTCGCCGCCGCCCTGCTCCCCGCCATTCGCGAGGTGCTGGGCGCAGAGGTCGCGACCGACGCCGTGCTGGACGCCTGGGCGGAGGCCTATCAGTTCCTGGCCGATATATTAATCGCCAAGGAAGAAATCGCCTATCAGGCTGCGGCCTGAACCTCCGCACGGAGCAGGGTGATCCGGGCCTTGCCCACATCGCGCACCGTGTCGATGGTAAAGCCCTTCACCGCCACATCCTCGCGCTTGTCGGTTTCGATGCTGATCCAGCTGGCCGGACTAGTCCAGCCCAGCCGCGACAGCTTGTCGAGCGCAACCTGTCCCGCGCCAGTGCCATAGGGCGGGTCCATGAAGATGAGGTCGAGCGGCTTGGCGGCCTGCCCCAACGTCAGCACGCTGGCCGCGCGAATGTCGGGACGGATGCCCAGCCGCTCGGCATTGGCGCGGATCGCGTCGAGCGCGGGCTTGTCCTGTTCCACGAACAGGCAGGAGGCCGCACCGCGCGACAGCGCCTCGAACCCCAGCGCACCGGAGCCCGCGAAGAAGTCCGCCACGGCCAGCCCTTCAAATGATCCGATCCGGCTGGTCAGCATCGAAAACAGCGCCTCGCGCGTCCGGTCGCCGGTGGGGCGGGTGGCATCGCCCTTAGGCGCGGTCAGCGGACGGCCGCGCCATTGCCCGGAAATGATCCTCATTTCGCGTCCTTCAATGTCTTGCGGAATATCGCCAGATCCTGTTCGCTGACTTCGGCCACCATGCCGATCGGCAAGTCGGCCAGGACGAACGGACCATAGCTGGTGCGGATCAGGCGGTTGACCTGCAACCCCAGATGTTCGAGCACGCGCCGCACTTCGCGGTTCTTGCCTTCGGTCAGGGTCATTTCGATCCACTGGTTGCGCCCGGTGCGCCGCTCCAGATTGGCCTCGATCGGGCCATAGCGAACGCCATCGACTTCCAACCCATCGAACAAATCTTCCAACTGCGCCTGGCTGATCTCGCCAAAGGCGCGCGCGCGATAGGTGCGTGGCACCCCGGTCGAGGGCAATTCCATCTGCCGCTTGAAACCGCCATCGGTGGTGAGCAGCAACAGCCCCTCGGTATTCATGTCGAGCCGCCCGATCGGGATGACGCGGGGCAGGTCGTCGGGCAACCGATCATAGATGGTCGGCCGCCCGACCGGATCGCGTTCGGCTGTCAGGCAGCCGCTCGGCTTGTGAAACAGGAACAATCGGGTCGGGGCAGGGGCCGCGACCGCCACGCCATCCACCGCCACGCCCGCAAGCGATGCGAGCAAAGTAGCGGGCGTCTCGACCGTCGCGCCGTCCAGCGTGACGCGGCCTTCCTCGATCATCCGTTCCACTTCTCGGCGCGACGCGATGCCAGCCCGCGCCAGCAGTTTGGCAATACGCTGCGGCTCGCCTTTGCCATCGCTGGCGGCAGCATGGGCGGGGTGCGGGTTGGCGGTGGTCTTGGGGCCAGTGCCGGACCTGCGTGGTGGCTTGTTCGCCCAGGGCTTTGCGGCAGCGCCAAAGGCTGCGCCGCGCGGTTTGTCGCCGTCGTTGCGCCGCGGCGGGCGCGCGGGCGCGTCGGCCTTGGTGGTGACAGGTCGGGTGCGGTCGCGTCCGGTACGGTCCCCACTGGGAGCGGCATCGGCCCGTGGACCGCGACCCGGCTGGGCACGCTCACCCGGCTTGGCAAAGCGCGGCTTGCCACCCGCTCCCTCGTCGCGACCTGGCGCAAAGCCTGGCCGCTTGCCGGGGCCACCGGGGCGTTTAGGGCCGCCGGGGCCGGACCGGCGTGGCGGTCCTGATTTTTTCGGCGGTTCCACGGATAAGTTCCTTTGCGTAGGCTCTGGCTCTCCCCATATGGGCGATAAGCCAGCAACAGGCTGAAATGTGCCGTCCCGGCGCTTGAGCGAGGGGGTAAAAACCCATCGCTCCGGCAACCCAGCGCGGGGGCGCGGCGTTTGTTCGGTTGCATGGCGGAAACAGGGCGGACTTGGCAAATGTTTTTCGGGCTTTTGAATAGCGGGAGCGTGCGCCTCCCGCGCCGCAAGGCGATCCGCACCGTCTTGGTGGTGGAGGATGAACCGCTGGTCGCGTTCGACAATGAACATGCGCTGGAACAGGCCGGATACAGCATCGCCGCGACCGTCGATGATTATGGCCATGCCGTCGCGGTGATCGACGGCGGGGAACTGGATCTCGTCATCGCCGATGTCGCGCTTCATGGCCCCAAGAGCGGCATCGATGTCGCCCGCCACGCCCATGCCAAGGGATTGCCGGTGCTGTTCGTCACCGGCCATTGCCCGATCGACGCCCGCGAACTGGCGGTCGGATGCCTTGCCAAACCCTATGCCCCCCGCGACCTGGTCGCCGCGATCAGGGTGATCGACGCCCGGCTGCGCGGCGCACGCCAGCCACGCTTGCCGGTAGGCCTCAGCCTGTTCGAGCCGAACTGACCCCACGCAGCGCTTGCCAGCCCGGCGCGAGGCCATATGGTGGCGCGCAACAGGACGAGACCGGGGGAATGAAGTGACTGACGCCATTGCGGGCCGCAAAAGCTGGCTCGACGCCGTGAAACCCTATTTCCGACCGATGCCTTTTGTGGCTTTGCTGATTGGCATCTCCAGCGGCTTTCCGCTCATGCTCCTGCTCGGCACGATGGGCTATTGGCTATCCAAAGTCGGCATAGAGAAATCGACCATCGGCTTCGCGATCGGGCTGACGACGCCATATGCCTTAAAATGGTTGTGGGCACCGCTTGTCGACAAGCTGCCAATACCCGGCCTCACACGTCTCTTGGGACAAAGGCGGGCATGGCTGTTCCTCGTGCAGGCTCTGTTATTTGTTTCGATATGGCTGCTCGGCAGCAGTGATCCAGCCAATCATCTGGGATATTTTGCTATTTGTGCGATTATCGTCTCTTTCCTGGCGGCCACGCAGGATATCATTATCGACGCCTATCGTATCGAAATCCTCAGCGATGAGGAGATGCCCTACGGCACAGCAACCAACCAGTTCGGATATCGACTGGGTGCCTTTTTTTCCGGCGTTGGAACGATCTTTCTGTACTCGTCCGAAACGGGCCTTGGACTGGGTTGGGAAATGGCCTATGGGCTGACAGCTTTTCTCGTTCTCCCCGGCGCATTAGGCGCATTATGGGCTGGGCCAGGCACTTATGTGGATCGGCATGCTCGTATGGTCGGGCAGAGCCTTGGTGCGTGGTTGAAGGAAACGGTACTCAATCCTTTCATCGAATTCCTTGGCCGACGTGGTTCCATACTCATCCTACTCTTTGTGTTACTTTACAAAGTCGGTGACGCGATGGGCCAAGGCATGTTGAACCCGATGATCGTTGACCTTGGTTTTACCGATGGCGAATTTATCGCGATCAACAAGATCGTGGGCTTCTGGGGTTTGATAGTTGGTACGGCGCTCGCCGCGCCGTTTATCATGTGGCTTGGAATGGGCAGGTCATTGTTCATTTCCGGCCTGATGATGATGTTGAGCAACCTCACGTTCGTTGTTGTTGCGATGGAGGGACACTCCACGCTTTGGCTCACGATTGCGGTTGCGACCGAACAAGTGACAAGCGGAATTGGGCTCACCGTTTTTGTGACATATCTCTCTGGTCTTTCCAGCCTGGCCTACACAGCCACGCAATTTGCACTATTGTCTTCTTTCGCTGCGGTAGGCCGGACTTGGCTCGCCGCGCCCGCAGGCATTGCTGCTGAAGGCCTAGGCTGGGTAGGGTTCTGGTTCATGACAGTGGTGGCCGCGGTACCCGGCATGGTGTTATTGTGGATATTGTGGCGCAAGGGTTTCGTCGTGGAGTCAGTGCGGCAACCCAGCACTGAGGACGATTAAAATCTTGCTTTGAGCCATGAAGTGAAAGCTGACCATGGCTCTCAGCCGCCCGAATAGAGTTCGAGCGGCCGTCCCAGATCGGCATGGGCCTGCGCGACCGCCTGCATGCAGGTGAGCGCACCCAGCGCATGATCATTGCCGAGCAGGTCGCTTAATTGCTCATAAGCGGCGTTGGGGTCACGCAGCGCTTCGCCCGTCGCCTGCATTAACATCCCCTCATCCGCCGTCATGCGCGCGCAGCAGCAGGGCGCGACCAATATCTTGCGGCTGGAAGCACGCGCGAGTTCCAGCATCATGGCGCGCATCAGCACCAACGGGCGACGATAGCTGCGCCCGAACGCGCCCAACATGGCGTTGGCGGCATGGGCGTCATTGACCCCCGCGCTGGCCATGCGGCGCATGACGAACAGGAATAGCCGGTTGCCATAGCCCGTCGGCATGGGCCGTGGCAGATCGATGGGGGAGGTCTCTCCATGAGCCATGATGATACGCCTTCTGCGGTGATTGCTCTCCGCAGACTACGCTATTGCGAGTTAGTCGCAAGTATAATCAGTCAGGCAGCTGCGCATTTAGTCGAAAAATTTCGCCCGCCAGATAGAGCGAGCCACCGATCAGCAGCTTAGGCGCTGGGTCGCCCTGCGCGGCGATGGCTGCGATAGCGCCCGGCGCATCGACATGCGCCGTGCAGCCAATGCCCCATTGTGCCGCTATCGCGGCGAAGCGTTCCGCCGGATGATGATCATGACCGGGGACGGGCAGCGCATGGATTTGGGCGATCCGTCCGGCAAAGGGCGCGAGGAAGGCGTCGACATCCTTGTTGGCCAGCATGCCGATGACGAGCTGCAACTTGTGACCTTCAAGCCGGTCCGGCGTGAAGAAGGCGCTGATCGCCTCGCCTGCGCCCGCATTATGCCCGCCATCGAGCCAAGCGGTGGCACCCGCGGGCAATAGCGCCAGCAGCGGGCCATGGTCGAGCCGCTGGAGTCGCGCGGGCCAATGCGCCCAGAGCGGCGCGGCCTTGAGCGCTGCGTCGGAGAGTGGGACAGCGTTTTGATGGCGCAGCATGGCAAAGGCCAAAGCGGCATTCTGGACCTGATGCGCGCCCGCCAAGCGGGGGAGCGGCGCGTCAATCCGACCCTGATCATCGCGATAATGGAGCCGGTCGCGATAGACCGCCGCGTCCCAGCCATCGCCTTGGGCGATCCAGGTGGTGCGCGCCTTGGCGACGGCGTCGATCATCACCGGGAAGAGCGATTCGGTATAGCGCTGCGTGACCAGAGGCGCGCCGGGCTTGGCGATGCCCGCCTTCTCCGCCGCGATCTGGGCCAGTGTATCACCTAGGAAAGCCTGATGATCGATCCCAAGCTGGGCGATGCCACAGACGACCGGATCGGTAATGATGTTGGTCGCGTCGAGACGTCCCCCCAGGCCTACTTCAATGATGCAGGCGTCGGCGGGATGTTCGGCGAAGGCCAGGAACGCGGCCGCCGTGGTGACTTCGAAAAAGCTCGCCCCGATACCCTCGGCAATATCCAATACGCGCGCGAGATAAAGGGCGAGCGCTTCGTCGCTGATCAACTGCCCCGACACGCGGATGCGTTCGTTGAAGCGCACCAGATGCGGCGAGGTGAAGACATGAACGGTCTTGCCATCCGCTTCCATCGCCGCGCGCAGGAAGGCGCAGGTCGACCCCTTGCCGTTGGTGCCCGCCACATGGAAAACCGGGGGCAGGGCGCGATGCGGGTCGCCCAGCCGCGTCATCAACTGGGTGATGCGCTCCAGCCCCAATATGTCGGCACCGGGCGACAGCGACCACAGCCGGTCAAGCTGCGCCTGAACCTGCGGGTCGTCCGAAACGGCATGATCGGCCATAAGCGCGTCCCCCCGGCGCGTTGGTTCAGGCAGCGATGCGCGGCGTAAGATAGCCGATCACGCGTGCCAGCGTATCGCGCAATTCATGGCGGTGGACCACCATGTCGATCATGCCATGGTCGAGCAGATATTCAGCGCGCTGGAAGCCTTCGGGCAGCTTCTCGCGGATCGTGCTTTCGATCACGCGCTGACCGGCAAAGCCGATCAGGGCATTGGGTTCGGCGATCTGCACGTCGCCGAGCATCGCATAGCTGGCCGTCACGCCGCCAGTGGTCGGATCGGTCAGCACGACGATATAGGGCAGGCCCGCCGCGTGCAGCTTCTGGATCGCCACGGTGGAGCGGGGCATCTGCATCAGCGACAAAATGCCCTCCTGCATCCGCGCGCCGCCCGCGGCGGTGAAGATGACATAGGGACAATGATGGGCGATCGCGTCATTGACGCCCTGGATGAAGGCCGCGCCCACCCCCATGCCCATGGAGCCGCCCATGAAGGCGAAATTCTGTACGCCGAGAACCAGCGGCACATCGTCGATCGCGCCGCGCGCGTTAATCAGCGCATCCTGATCGCCGGTCGCGGCGCGCGCCGCGCGGATGCGATCGGGATAGCGTTTGGTGTCGCGGAATTTAAGCGGGTCTTCCTGCACCTGTGGCGTCGGCAGCAGGATGAAACCGGCGTCCAATATCAGCTCGAACCGCTCCGCCGGACCGATGCGGCCATGATGGTCGCAGCGCGGGCAGACGGAGAGATTATCCTCCCACTCCTTGATGAACAGCATCTCCGAACAGGATGGGCATTTATGCCATAATGTCTCGGCGGTCTGTTCCTTCCGGGCGATGAAGGGGATGGCCTTGCGGACGCGGTTGATCCAGCTCATGCAGCAGTCTCTTGGATTTTGGGGGTGAGCGCGCCAGACAGGGCAGCGACGAATTGCTGAACGAAGGGCGCAGCGGCATCGCCATGGCTGCCGACGATATCGACGATGGCCGAGCCGACGACGACGCCGTCAGCAATGCGTCCGATGGCGGCGGCCTGTTCGGGTGTGCGGACGCCGAAGCCGACCGCAACCGGCAGGTCGGTGGCGGCTTTCAGGCGGCTGACCGCCATGTCGATATTGGCCTGGGCAGCCTGCTGCTTGCCGGTGATCCCAGCGACGGAGACATAATAGAGGAAACCGCTTGCGCCTTGAAGCACTGCAGGCAGGCGCGCGGTATCGGTCGTCGGGGTGGCGAGGCGGATAAGGTGAACGCCCGCACCGCGCAGCGCCGGGCCTATCTCGGCATCTTCCTCCGGCGGCGCATCGACGCAGATGACGCCATCGACGCCAGCGGCCTTGCACTGGTCAGCGAACCAGTCGGACCCGCGCACCAGCATCGGATTGGCATAGCCCATCAGCACCAGCGGCGTGTCGGGATGACGCGCACGAAACTCGGCGGCGAGCGCAAAAATATGCTTCGTCTTGGTGCCCGACCCCAGGCTGCGCAAATTGGCCAGTTCGATCGCGGGGCCATCGGCCATCGGATCGGTAAAGGGCATGCCCAGTTCGATGATGTCCGCGCCGCCTGCAACCAGCGCATCAAGGATGGCGGGCGTCGCCGCGACATCGGGATCACCAGCTGTCACGAAAGTGATCAGCGCGGCGCGGCCCTGCGCCTTGCAGCTGGCGAAGCGGGTAGAGAGGCGGTCAGTCATGCTCACATTTCCACTCCCAACGCTTCGGCGACGGTGAAGATGTCCTTGTCGCCCCGGCCGGACAGGTTGATGACGATGATCTTGTCCGCATCCATTGTCGGCGCGACCTGTTCGGCAGCGGCGATGGCATGGGCGGATTCGAGCGCGGGGATGATGCCCTCAAGCGCAGACAGCTTCTGGAAGCTCGCAAGCGCCTCATCGTCCGTGATGGGCATATACTTAACCCGGCCGATCTCATGCAACCAGCTATGCTCCGGGCCGATGCCGGGATAATCCAGCCCCGCCGAAATGCTGTGCGCTTCAGTAATCTGGCCGTCTTCGTCCTGCAGTAGATAGGTACGATTGCCGTGGAGGATGCCCGACGCACCCCCGGCCAGCGAAGCCGCGTGCTTGCCCGTCAGGCCTTCTCCCGCCGCTTCCACGCCGATCATCGCAACGTCGGGATCGTCCAGGAAGGGGTGGAACATGCCGATGGCGTTGGAGCCGCCGCCGACCGGCGCGATCAGCATATCGGGCAGGCGGCCTTCGGCTTCCATGATCTGGGCGCGGGTTTCCTTGCCGATGATCGACTGAAAATCGCGCACCATTTCAGGATAGGGGTGCGGACCCGCCGCCGTGCCGATGATGTAGAATGTGTCATGCACATTCGACACCCAATGGCGCAGCGCATCGTTCATCGAATCTTTGAGCGTCGCTGATCCGGAAGTGACGGGAATGACCTCGGCCCCCAACAGCTTCATGCGGAAAACGTTGGGGCGCTGGCGCTCCACATCCTTGGCCCCCATGAAGATCTTGCATTCCATGCCGAACAGCGCAGCGACGGTCGCGGTGGCCACGCCATGCTGGCCAGCGCCAGTTTCCGCGATGACCTTCTTCTTGCCCATGCGGCGGGCGAGTAGCGCCTGGCCGATGCAATTGTTGATCTTGTGCGCGCCGGTGTGGTTCAACTCCTCGCGCTTCAGATAGATTTTCGCGCCCTTGCCCGTCGGCGCATTGGCACGCACCGCTTCGGTCAGGCGGCTGGCATAATAAAGCGGATTGGGGCGGCCGACATAATGTTTGAGGAGATGGTCATATTCCTCCTCGAACGCCGAATCTTCCTTCGCTGCCTTATAGACTTTTTCAAGGTCCAGGATCAGCGGCATCAGCGTCTCGGCGACATAGCGGCCACCAAAGGCACCGAAATGGCCATTGGCGTCGGGCTGCGATCGCAGGCTGTTGGGCAAAGTAATCGTGTCGGTCATGATTTCAATCTTTCAGGCATGAAGGGCGGATCGCTTCGATCAGGGGAGAAGCGATCAGCGCCATCGTATCCCGATGCGCTCGAATGGAGCGGTGAGCGTCAACATGCGGATACCGCTTTGCAGAAGGCCATGATCTTGTCCACACTCTTGATGCCGGGTGCGCCTTCCACGCCCGATGACACATCGATCAGCGGGGCATCGGTGACGCGGACGGCTTCGGCGGCATTGTCAGCCGACAAGCCACCCGACAGGCCCCAGGGCATTGGGATCGAAAGGCCACGCAGCAATGTCCAGTCGAAGCGCAATCCCATGCCACCGGGCAAGGCCGCGCCATCGGGCGTCTTGGCGTCGAACAGCAAGAGATCGACCGCGCCGACATAGGCGGTCGCGGCATCGATATCTGCGCGGGTCTTGACCGAGATCGCCTTCCAGACGGGCAGCCCGAAGCGCTGGCGGATGGCGGCAGCGCGTTGCGGGCTTTCCTTGCCATGGAGCTGCAGCGCGGTGAGCGCGCCGCCGCTGGTCAAATCGACCAGTTGATCGTCGGTGGGATCGACCACGACGCCGACCTTTTCGACATGACCGGGCGCGATTGCGGCCAGCGCGGCGATCTGGGCCGCATCGACATGGCGCGGGCTTTTAGTGAAGTGGACGAAGCCGATATGGCTCGCCCCTGCACGCACGGCCGCGCCAACGGTGTCGGGCGTGGAAAGGCCGCAGATTTTGATCGCGAGTCGGGACATGCAGGGGCTTTAGCGGGCAAGTGCGCCCAAGTCACATGACCGGTGGGGCAGTGGGCGCATGGCCCGGCTGCGTCAGGTCCATATCATGGAGCGCCAGCCATTCGTCGGTATGGGTAATGCAGGCCTGTCCCAGAAAGGCGTCGGCCGCCGCAACAATCTCTTCGTCGCTCATCGTCTGCGGGTCCAGCGGCGGGTGCCAGTGCAGCTGGAAATGGGGTCCGTTCGTCCGCGCGAGATAGAAGGGTAGGAAGCGCGCATTGACCTTGCGCCCCAGCCGCAGCGCGACGGACAAATTACCCGACGGAGGAAGGGCGCGACCTAATTTGGGAAACCAAACCTGAAAATCGCGCCGTTCATCGAGGAGGATATAGAGGCTGGCGCGCGGATGGCTGGTCAGATGCTTCAATATCCGGCGCGCCGCACCATCGCCGGTGATCGTTTCGCCCATATAGCTTTGCCGCGCTTTTTGCAGCTGCGCCGCCGTCCTCTCGTCACGGGGTGGCGCATAGACGCCGAGGCCTGGTCGGTCCGTCAACGCCTTGCCATGCGCGCCCAGCAAATCCCAATTGCCCAGATGCAGCGACAAGGCGAGCAAGGGGCGCGGCCCGTCCAACACCGCCTGATAGCCTGCGCGATCGACGACCTCGACATGCGCGTCGTTCACCAGCCGATCGACATTGGCGAGTTCAGCCAGCGTCCGCCCGATGTTGCGCCAGCGGCGGGTGAGCATCGCTTCCCGCGCGGCCTCGTCCAGATCAGGGCGGAGCAGCGCGAGATTGGCGTGGGCACGGGCATCGCGCAGTTTCATGCGCGGGCGCGCGACATGGACGGATAGCCATCCGCCAAGCCAGGAGGCCGAGCGGGCGGGCAGCACGCGCATCAGGGAGAAAAGAAAGGGGTTGGAGAGCATAAGCCTGCCGTCATACAGCAGGCGGCGAGACGGTAAAGAGGGGCGCGGCGATCATGATCTGGGTCTGGATTGTCCTTCAGGGACTGACGCTGCTGGGTGTCGTCAATTATTGGCGGCATCTGCCGGTCGATCGCCGGGAGGAAAGGCCCGACGGGGTTGTCGTGATCCTGAGCGTGCGGGATGATTGGGATGGCAGCGCGGCGCTGATGGCGCGGCTGAGGGCGCAAAGCGCCCCGTTTCGACTGCTGATCGCGACTTCGGGGGCTTGCCCTGCTGCGGAGGCGCTGGTGGGGGACAATGTGCAGGTCGTGCATGCTGGCATAGCGACGGACGAGGGGCAGAAGGTCCACAAGCTCCGCGCTGCCTTGCAGGCACTGCGACCCGATGACCGATGGCTGGTCTTTATCGACGCCGATATCGAGCCGCCCCCGCGGCTGGTCGGTCGGCTCCTCTTTCCGCTGGTGCGCGACAAGGCGGATATCGTCACGGGCTATCGGCTGTTGCTGCCGGGGCGAGGATTGATGGCCGCAATGGTCGGCGCGGTCGAGATGCAATTGGCAACGCTGCCGCGTGCCGCGAGTGCGACCCTACCCTGGGGCGGCGCGATGGCCCTGTCCCGCACGGTGGCGGAGCGACTGGACCTGGATGCGGTGCTGGCCGGGCGACTGTCCGACGATATGGCGATTGGCCTGGCAGGCTGGCGCGCGAAGCTACGGCTGCGGCCAGTACGCGATCTGCTGGTCGCGAGTCCGCTTGACGGACGTGCGGGCGACCTGTTCGGTTTTGGGGTGCGGCAATATCGGCATATCGCGACCAACAATCTGGGCATGTGGGCGCTGGCGACTGTGGTAATTGCGGTGCAGTCCGGCGCATGGGTGTGGGCGCTGGGCTGGGGCGGTTGGGGAGCGATCGCGATCGGCTATGCCGCGGCCTGGGGCAGGGCAATGGTGCGGCCGCGGATCATCGGTGCGGTGCTGGAGCCGGACCAGGCGAAACGCGCCGCGCGCTCGCTCTGGTGGGATGCTATCGCGCCCTTTGCCGTCAGCTGGGCGCACCTGATCGTGCAGGTGGCGGCAGTGGCGTCCAACCATATACGCTGGGGCGGTTGGGACTATTGGATGCAGCGCGGGAAGGTAGCGCGGATGGCGCGGGTCGCGCGCTAAAAGCCTGCGGGAAAGGAATGGGTGCCATCGTCGCCGATACGCAGCACCACCTTGCCCGCAACGGCCGTGATCGGCAGATCGGCATAGAGATGGGGGAAGAGCGCGCCGCCGCGTGATGGCTCCCAACGGATCGCCTCGCCGAAGGGGGCGAGGTCGACCATCACCATGACCAGGCGGTCCTGTCCGGCGAAATGTTTGGCGACCGTTTCGGCCGCCTGATCGCGGGTCGACAAGTGGATATAGCCATCGGCCAGGTCAACCGGTGCGCCCTTGAAGACGCCATCGGCCTTGAACTGATCATATTGCTCGGCGGTCAATATCTTATAGGCGAAGAGGTCGCTCACGCCTCTTCGGCCTCCGGTGCGTCTTCATTTTCCTCGATCTTGGCGGCGCTGACGACATGCTCGTCCTTGGCAACATCGAACAGGCGCACGCCCGCCGAATTGCGGCCGATGACTCGCAGGCTGTCCAACCCCATGCGGATGAGCTTCGCCTGATCGGTGACCAGCATCAACTGGTCGCCCTGGGTTGCAGCGAAGCTGGCGACCACGGGTCCGTTGCGGCCGATATTGTCGATATTGGTGATACCTTGCCCCCCGCGCCCGGTGCGGCGATAGTCATAGGCGGACGACAATTTGCCATAGCCATTGGCGCAGACAGTCAGGATGAACTGCTCCCGCTCGCGCATCAGGGCGAACATCGCCTGATCGGCCATTTCGCCTTCCTTTTCCGGCTTCCAGGGGGCGAAGCGCAGATAGTCCTCACGCTGTTCCTGATCGGCACCGGAGCGGTGGAGGATAGAGAGGGAGATGACTTCGTCATCGCCCTTGAGCGTCATGCCGCGCACACCGGTCGACGTGCGGCTCTGGAATTCGCGCACATCGGTCGAGGCGAAGCGGATCGCCTTGCCCTGACGGGTGGCGAGCAGCACGTCATCCTCTTCCGACAGAAGCGCCACGCCGATCAGCCGATCGTCGCTGCCTTCATCGAAGCGCATGGCGAGCTTGCCGTTGCTCGGTACGTTGGCGAAGGCATCCATGCTGTTACGGCGCACCGTGCCGTTCGCCGTCGCGAACATGACGTGCAGATCCTTCCAGCTTTCCTCATCCTCCGGCAAAGGCAGGACGGTCTGGATGGTTTCTCCTGCCGCCAGTGGCAGCAGGTTGACCATCGGCCGCCCGCGCGTCGCCGGACCACCTTCGGGCAGACGCCAGACTTTCATGCGATAGACTTTGCCCGCGGTCGAGAAGAAGAGGACTGGGGTGTGGGTCGAGGTCACGAACAATTCGGTGATCGCATCCTCATCCTTGGTCGCCATGCCCGACCGGCCCTTGCCGCCGCGTGCCTGCGCCCGGAAACTTTCGAGCGGCGTGCGCTTGATATAGCCTTGCACCGTGACGGTGACGACCATCTCCTCGCGCTCGATCAGGTCTTCGTCATCGATGCCATCGGCAGCGGCGGTAATCTCGGACAGGCGCGGGGTCGCGAATTCGCGTTCGATCGCTTCCAGTTCTTCGCGCATCACGGCGTAGAGCTTCACCCGGTCTCCCAGGATGGCGAGATACTCGGCGATGGCTTCGGCCAGACCAGCCAGTTCCTTGCCGATTTCGTCGCGACCCAGCGCCGTCAGGCGATGCAGGCGCAGGTCGAGGATGGCGCGGACCTGGACTTCCGACAGCTTGTAGACTTCACCCGAAATCTCGGTGTCGATGGCTTCGACCAGGCGGATATAATGGGCGATCTCGCTGATCGGCCATTCACGGGCCAGCAGCTTTTCACGAGCTTCGGCAGGGCTGGACGAACCCCGGATGATCTTGACCATCTCATCGAGATTGGTGACCGCAACGACCAGGCCGAGCAAGATATGCGCCCGTTCGCGCGCCTTGTTCAGTTCGAACTTGGTGCGGCGGGTGATGACCTCTTCTCGGAATTTGATGAAGGCGTCGATGATCTCGCGCAGGCCCAGCAATTCGGGCCGACCGCCGCGAATGGCGAGCATGTTGGCGGGGAAGCTCGATTGGGCGGGCGTGTTGCGCCACAACTGGTTGAGGACGACTTCGGGCGTAGCGTCGCGCTTCAAGTCCATGACGATCCGCACGCCTTCGCGGCTGGATTCGTCGCGAATGTCGCTAATGCCTTCGATCCGCTTTTCCTTGGCGGCTTCGGCGATCTTCTCGACCAGGCCGTTCTTGCCGACCTGATAGGGAATGGCGGTCAGGACGATCGACTGGCGATCGCCGCGCCCTTCCTCGATCACATAGCGCGAGCGCATCATGATCGAGCCGCGGCCGGTATGGTAGGCCGACTTCGCGCCCGACTGGCCCAGGATCAGCGGGGCGGTGGGGAAATCGGGGCCGGGAACAATGGCGATCAGTTCGTCGGTCGTGATGCCGGGATTGTCGATATAGGCAAGGCAGGCGCGCAGCACTTCGCCAAGATTATGCGGTGGAATGTTGGTCGCCATGCCGACGGCAATGCCGCCCGCGCCATTGACGAGCAGATTAGGGAAGCGGGCGGGCAAAACCTGCGGCTCATGTTCCGACGCATCATAGTTGGGCGTGAAATCGACGGTATCCTTGTCGAGATCTTCCAGCAGCGCGCCCGCCACCTTGGCCAACCGCGCTTCGGTGTAGCGCATGGCGGCTGGCGGATCGGGGTCCATCGATCCGAAATTGCCCTGACCGTCGATCAGCGGCACGCGCATCGACCAGTCCTGCGTCATCCGCGCCAAGGCGTCGTAGATCGAACTGTCGCCATGCGGGTGATATTTACCCATCACCTCGCCGACAAGGCGGGCGGACTTGCGATAGGGGCGGTTGTAGAGAAAGCCCGATTCCTGGGCGGAAAAGAGAATGCGGCGATGGACCGGCTTCAACCCGTCGCGTACGTCCGGCAGGGCGCGCGAAACGATGACGGACATCGCATAGTCGAGATAGCTGGTCTTCATCTCCTCGACGATGGAGACGGGGCTGATGTCCGAAGGGTCGGCGAGGACAGTCTCGTCGGTCAATGCGATTCTCTTTTTTCGATGATGTTGGCTGTGTCCCGCGATCTCTAGCCGAGCGAAACAAATCTGTCACCCCTCGCGCGCAGACACGCGCTCGCGCGGGGGATCAACAAGTCGGGCTGCTATCGTATTGACCTTGCTGGAACGAAGCTGCGGGCATGACAGTTGCAAAATCAGCCGATATAGGCTTGTTCAATGCCCATTCACGCGCCGACCCCTAATCGGCGTTCAACCCCAAAACGCGCCTCTAGCCATCGGCCAGGCGTGCATAGGAGATGAGGATTATGCGTTTTGTTACCCCGTTCGCGCTCGTACTGGCTCTGGCCGTAACCGGCGGCGCCGTTTCGGCGCCTGCTTTCGCCGCCAAGAAGGACAAGAAGGAAGAAAAGGCAACTGGTCCCAAGCTGAACGTCACGCCCGACGTCATCAAGTCGCTGCAGACCGCGCAGAAGGCCGCCGAGGCGCAGGATTTTGCTGGTGCCAAGGCTGCGCTGGCGGAAGCCGACAGCAAGGCCGTGTCGAACGATGACAAATATCAGATCGGTGCCATCAAGCTGAACACGTCGATCGCGTCCAAGGATGCGGCGATGCAGAGCGAAGCGCTGACGCAGATGCTGGACAGTGGTTTGACGCCGCCGGAACAGGCCGGGCAGTTCAACTCGATCGCGGCGAACCAGGCACTTGATGCCAAGAATTACGACCTCGCCATCCAGCGCGCTCAGGCGGCGCTGGCAGCAGGCGCGAAGTCGGAAAGCGTCAACCCGACCCTGGCGCAGGCTTATTTCGGCAAGGCAGGCACGACCAACGCCTCGGCAGAACCGGCCCGTGGCTTCAATGTGCAGGGTCTCGCTGCGCTCAAGGCGGCTGCTGAGGCGATGAAGGCATCGGGACAGCAAGTGCCAGCGCAATGGTATCAGATCGGGGTTGGCCGGGCCGAAGCCGCCAAGCTGCCGGACGTCACCGAATGGGCGAAGATGGCCTATCAGGCTGAACCCAGCGGCACCAATTTGCGGACGCTGGTACGCCTGTTCCAGCGCGCCAACCCGAACATTACCAACCGCGAAAATCTGGACGTATTGCGCCTCTTGGCCGCGTCGGATGGTCTGGTCGTCGCTGGTGACTATCTGGAATTTGCCGAAATGGCATCGAAGACGGGCATCTATGGCGAGGTCAAGTCCTCGATCGACCTGGGCCGTTCCAAGAATGTGCTCAACGCCACGCAGGGCGCTGATCTCTATCAGACCGCGACTGGCCGCATCGCGGGTGACAAGAGCACGCTGGGCGCGGCGGAAGCCGATGCTCGCAAGGCTGCCAATGGCAAGATCGCAGCGGCCACGGCCGACGCGTATCTTGGCTATGGCGACTATGCCAAGGCGGCATCGATGTTCGAACTCGCCAAGGAAAAGGGCGGCGTCGATGCCGACGAAGTCAACACCCGCATGGGCATCGCCAAGATGAAGGCGGGAGACAATGCCGCCGCCAAGGCCGCTTTCGAAGCCGTGCAGGGTGGCGCGCGCAAGCAGATCGCCGGTCTGTGGCTGGCCTATCTGGGCAGCAAGGGCGCCTGACCGACGGGCGCGCCATCTCTTGGGGTGGCGCGCTGATCCGGCTTGATGCATAGACGGGATTGAGGCCGGGGATCATCCCGGCAGTGCATGTGGGGAGGCCTGTAAGGCCATGCGGCGATTGACTATTTTGACCTCCGGCCTGTCGGTGGCCCTGACGGCTACCCTATTGGTCGCAGCACCTGCCATGGCGAAAAAGAAGCTGGTTGTGGCAGGGCCGCCCATCACCATGTCCGACACGTTTCGCGCCGCGCTTCAGTCGGCTGATGCCGCCGTCAAGGCGCGCGATGTGAGCACCGCCAGCGCGCGCATTGGTGCGCTGGTCCCGACCAATGATTTCGAATCCTATGCGACGGCCAGTTTGCGATATCAGTTGGCCGTCATGCGGGCGGATGTGCAGGCGCAGCGCATCGCGTTGACCGATCTGTTCAAGACCAGCGCCTTGCCTGCAACGGCCGCGCCGCGTTTGCGCTTTGTCGCCGCCTATCTGTCCTATCAGGTCGGCAATTATGACGATGCCACCGCCCAACTCGATTATGCCATGACGCTCGGCTATGCCGGGGTCGATGCCACCATGTTGCGCGCCGACATCGCTTTGCGCCGTAACAAGCCCAAGGATGCGCGTCGTTTCGTGCAGGAGGCTATCGCCCAGCAGCGCGCGTCGGGGCAGCCCGTGCCGATCGCCTGGACGGATCGCGCCTTGTCGATGGCCTATCAGGCGCGCGATTGGGCTGAAGTCGGGCAACTCTATCGCGATCGTCTGGGGCAGGCGGGCGACAAGGAAGAATGGCGCTCGGCGCTGACCAATTATCTGGCGGCCGGTGACGTCGAGCCGCAATTGCAGTTGGACCTCTATCGTCTGCAAGCCGCAAATGGCGCTATGGCGAGCGAGCGGGATTATCAGTCCTATGCGCAATTGGCCGAAAAGGCCGGCTATTATGCCGAAGCCAAGGCAATCATCGAGGCGGGACGCAAGGGCGGCAAGCTGACGCCGACACAGGCAACCACCAGCAAGTTGCTGACCAGCGTCACGCCCAAGGCGACCAAGGAAATCGCTGGCCTGCCCGTACTGGCCAAGAAAGCCGCCAACGCATCGAGCGGCAAGGATGCGGCCTCGCTGGCGGACAGCTATTTTGCGCTGGGTCAGTTTCCCCAGGCGGTAGAACATTATCGTATCGCGCTCACCAAAGGCGGTGTCGATGCCGGGCGCATCAATGCGCGGCTGGGTGTTGCGCTTGCCCGTTCGGGCGATCTGCCGGGCGCGCAGGCCGCGCTTGGACAGGCAACCGGGGATTGGGCGAGTGTCGCCGGCTTCTGGTCTGTATGGGTGGAACAGCAGAGCCGCAAAGCGGCTTGATCGCGCGCTGCCGGGTCAAACCGGCAGCGGCACCCCTGGCAGGTTTTTCGACGTGCGAATGGTCAACGACGTCTTGACGCTCACGACATTGGGCGCGGGCGTCAATTTCGATGTCAGAAATTGCTGGAAGCTCTGCAAATCCTTGGCGACGACCTTCAGGATGAAGTCGATCTCGCCATTCAGCATATGGCATTCGCGCACTTCGGGCAGCAAAGCGATATGGTCCTGAAATGCCATCAGGTCGGCCTCGGCCTGGCTCTTGAGGCTGACCATGGCGAAGACGGTGATGGTGTAGCCCAGCATGCCGGGATCGACCACCGCATGATAGGAGGTGATGGCTCCGGCTTCCTCCAGCGCGCGGACACGGCGCAGGCAGGGCGGCGCGGTCAAGCCCACTTTGCGCGCCAGTTCCACATTGGTCATCCTGCCATCCTCCTGCAGCTCTCCAAGGATCTGCAAGTCGATGTCGTCGATATTCGGCCCGGCCATTATTGTGCTTATTTCCTGTCTTGTTCGAAGCACCCATCATAATAATGTTTCAGAGCAATGCAATTGTCCCACTATGCGACGATCCTTTTTGATCGCGCTGCGCCCCGTCCTTTCCCTTGCGGCGATGAACGCCTAACGATAGGTCCAATAGACCGCGCGACGCGGATGATGAGGATTTTCGGTGCGTTTTAACGATCTCATGCAAACAGTGCTGGCGGCGGATGACCGTGCGGGACTGGGTGCGGTGACATCCTGGCGCCAATGTGTCGACCTGATGGCGCAGCATGATCGTGCCGACCGTGTGCCCATGGCGGCTTCGGATCGGGACATGTTGCTCGACCGCTTGGAAGGGTTGCGCCCTGCCATATCCGAAACGCAGCGGATCGCGACGGTCGTGGAACTTGGGCGACGGCTCCGGTCCGCCAGCCTGGTTATATTCTTTGCCAAGGACCGTCCCGCGATTGCGGCAGCGGCGATGGCGCGGGCGCAATTGCCCGATGCGACCTGGGTGGAACTGCTACCCCGGCTGACACCGACCGCGCGTGGGGTCTTGCGCGGACGCAGGGATGTCGGCCCGCTGGCGCGAAAGGCGCTGGAAGCCTTCGGCTCGGTCGATCTGGTGCTGACAACCGAACGGCAGGACATGGTCGGCGAGGCCGATATGCTGCTGACACAAGAGATGGCGGCGGAACCGGTTGTGCCGCAGCCATCGGCGGTCGTCACGCCGCTGCGTCCGCCCGCGCAGGATCAGGACCAGATCCGCAATCTGGTCGATCGGATCGCCCATTTCACCAGCACGCGCCGACCCATCGGCGTCGCCTCCGCACCCGAAGACGCCCATGCCATCGAAGCGCCGCGCCAATTCGCGTTTGAAACCGACGCATCGGGCATTCTGCTATGGGTCGACCAAGGCCCGCGCGCCGCGCTGATCGGGCTGTCGCTGGGCGACGTGGCGCTGGATGGCGGAAGGGGGCCGGACGGCCATGTCGCGGGGGCCTTCGCCCGGCGTAGCGGTTTTCAAAATGGCCGCTTCACCATCGTTGGTGGACGGATGGACGGCGAATGGCGTTTGTCGGCCACGCCCTTTTTCGATCCGCGTTCCGGCCGTTTTCAGGGCTATCGCGGACAGGCGCGGCGGCCCTATCTGCATGAAGTCGCAGCTCAGCCCGAACAGGCCGCCATCAGCGGTCTGTCCTCCGATTCCCTGCGGCAGTTGGTCCACGAATTGCGCACGCCCCTGAACGCGATCCTGGGCTTTGCCGAGATTATCGAGCAGGAATTATTCGGCGCGGCCGGGGTCGAATATCGCGATATGGCGGGCAAGATCGCCGTCGATGCGCGGCATTTGCTGGCCGCATTCGACGATCTGGACCTTGCCGCCCGCGTGTCGCGCGGCGATGGTTCGAGCGCGCCAGAACTGATGGACCCCGACCAGCTGGTGACACAGATCGCGGCCCGGTTCGACGACCAGGCCATAGCGGGGGGGGCGGCCATCGATATCGCCATCGCCCCCGCCTTGCCGCCAGTGCGGATAGACCCGGTGCAGGGCGAACGCATGGTGCAGCATCTGTTACGCACGCTGATTTCCGTCGCGCCCGCGGGGGAAACGGTGACAGGTGCCTGCTGGTTTCAGCCCGATGGTGGCGCCGGTCGCGTGGTGCTGGCGATCGATCGGCCGTCGAGCCTGACCGGGCTGGATGAAGGGCAGTTGCTCGATCCGGGCTATGGGGCCGATGGCGATTGGGCCGATGGGCCGCTCCTGGGCCTGGGCTTTTCCCTACGGTTGATCCGCAGTCTGGCCGCAAGTTGCAACGGCAGCCTGGACATCGAACCGGGTCGGTTGCTGCTGGCGATTCCGGCCGCGACGATGGCCGACGATGCGGCCGACCTCGGCTGATCGATCAGGGCAGGGGAAACCCTATGGCAACCATTGGATGGTAAAGCGATGGGCATGAACGCTCATCCCTTCGACGGTAACCTGCTGGATTCACCGCAACCCCAGGACCGGATTGCGCTGGCGCCGGATTTCGGCACGCGCTTCATGCTGTTTGTCGATACCGAAGAGGAATTCGACTGGAACGCGCCGTTCAGCCGGACGGGCCATGGCGTCACGGCATTGGCCGGCATGGCGCGGGGCCAAGGCTATTTTGCGGACGCTGGGGTGAAGCCCGTCTATGTCACCGACTATCCAGTGGTCGATTGCGATGCGGCGGCCGCGATGATGGGGCAATGGGCGAGCGACGGTGCGGCCGACATCGGCGCGCATCTTCATCCCTGGGTCAATCCACCGCATGTCGAGGAGGTGACGGCCGCCAACAGCTATGCCGGCTCGCTCCCCGAAGCGGTCGAACTGGCCAAGCTGGAAGCGCTCTGCCGCCGAATCGAACAGCGATTCGGACAGCGACCGATCGCGTATCGCGCCGGGCGCTATGGCGTCGGCCCGAACAGTGCGCGGCTGTTGGAAGCGGCGGGGTTTCGGCTCGACAGTTCGGTGCGCAGTCGGTTCGATTATAGCGGCCAGCATGGCCCGGATTTTGGCGGCATGCCTTTGACCCCCTATTGGGCGGGGCCGAACCGGACGTTGGTGGAATTGCCGCTCTCAACCGCCTTCGTCGGGCTGCTGCGCGGGGCAGGCGAGCGCTTGTACCGTGCGGCGCAGACGATGGGGCCATTGGCGGGCGCGATGGCGCGGGCGCGATTGCTGAGCCGCGTGCCGCTTACGCCGGAAGGGGTGTCCGCGCAGGAGGCGATGATGGCCATCGACGCCTTGATGGAAGAAGGCGTGCCATTGCTCAATTTCAGCTTTCACTCGCCCACGCTGGAGCCTGGCCATACGCCCTATGTGCGCGACGAGGCGGATCGGACCGCCTTTTACCGGTGGTGGGATGCCGTGTTGAACCATCTGGCGCGCCGTGGGGTTCGCCCGGCAAGCCTGAATCAATTGCTGGCTGCTGTTCCAATGCGCGCAGAGGCTTGCCAAGCCGCCTGATGCTGCCTAATCCCGCGTTCAGGTGGGGCCTGTAGCTCAACGGTTAGAGCTGGCCGCTCATAACGGCTAGGTTGCGGGTTCGATTCCTGCCGGGCCCACCAAAACTACCATCCAGCACTATTCCATGCTATCAATAATCCCTTGTAAAACAAAGGATTATACAGCCATGAGCGTTCAGGATAGTCCGTAGCAGTTTGAAACTGTTCACGAATCGAGGGGTAGATTTGGGGGTATCGGAGCTCCGATTTTGGGGTATTTTTCCGATGGCACTCACACATAATAAGATTGCAAACGCCAAGCCCGCATCGCGGGATTATAAATTGTTTGATTCGAAAGGCTTGTTCCTGATCGTCTCGCCGGCGGGAGGAAAGTCATGGCGCTTTAAATATCGCTTCGGCGAGCGCGAGCGCCTTTTGACCCTGGGTAAGTTTCCCGAGCTCGGCTTGGTCGCCGCGCGGGAGGCTCGCACAAAGGCCGCCGAACTTCTCGCACAGGGCAAAAACCCTGCCATCGAGAAGAAGAAGGTGAAGATGCAGCGCCGGGCGGCATCGGAGGCGACGTTCCGCAAGCTCGGCAACGAATGGCTCGCAGACATGAAACCGACTTGGTCGCTTTCCAATTATACGCGTGTCAAGAATCGGCTGGAACGCGATCTCTTTCCGCAATTTGGAAGCATTCCAGTCGGCGACATAGAAAGCGAGGCGATCCTGCGCGCGCTGCGAAGGATCGAGGCGAGAGGATCGATCGAGACCGCCAAGCGGGTGCGCGGCTATGTCCATAGCATCTTCAAACGGGCAGGCTGCCATCGCCAAGGATGTTCGGTTGCCCGCCGGCATCTTCCTCGAATGGGGCGGCCAGTTCGAGAATCTCGCCTCCGCACGCGACCGTCTGATGCTGGTCGTCCCCGCCTGTTTCGCGCTGATCCTGCTGCTGCTCTATGGCGCGCTCGGCAGTGCGCGCGACGCGGCAATCGTGTTCACCAGCATACCGCTGGCGCTGGTCGGCGGCGTCGCTGCCCTGATGCTGCGCGGCATGCCTTTCTCGATCTCGGCGGCGGTGGGGTTCATCGCGCTCTCCGGCATCGCGGTGCTCAACGGCCTGGTGATGGTCACCTCGATCCAGGATTTGATGCGGGGGGGAATGGACCGTGTCCGGGCCAGCCGCGAGGGTGCGTTGCTCCGCTTGCGGCCGGTGGCGATGACCGCTTTGGTCGCGTCGCTGGGGTTCGTGCCCATGGCGCTTGGACACGGAGCCGGCGCCGAAGTTCAAAAGCCCCTGGCGACGGTCGTCATCGGAGGCCTGATTTCCGCGACTCTGCTGACGCTGTTCGTGTTGCCAACGCTTTATGCGCGATACGGTCGGCGAGGGTTGCCGCGATCGCACGACGATCGAGGGGAAGCGGACTCAGGTCCGACTGCGCAGCATCCCATCGGTCCCCCGGCGCAAAGTGCGTGAACTGGTTCCGCTGAATACCGACAGGCGTGTTCCTCGCCTTCGGCCTCTGCCTTGGTCGCGACGGCCTCAAGGCTGGTCCGGACATTTCCTCACAAAGGGGGGAGGGAATTGTCGTATGACAATAATACGCGCGAAATATTCAATGGTGCATGACGAAAGGTTGAAGTTGATGAACTTATCGAAAGACAATCCTGTTCGTGAAAAATCCTTGAGTCCGCTGATAGTAGCCATGTTGTTGCGATTGACTCGCAAGTGGGGCGCGTGCCAGGTTGGGAGATCGACCACGCGCTGACGCCGCCGATCGCGCCACCCCGGAAGATGGACGCTTCCTTGCCCGATGAGCACACCATATCGCGGCTCTGTCAGCCTGCTCGAGATCTGGCGATCAGTGGGCTTTGGAGTGTACGCAGCAAGAGAAAGGCCCAGTCCGAACGGCCAGCGAGGCGGCTGTGTCGATGGCGCCCGTGAAGGACAGCGGCGCTTTACCTTTTCGCGGGCAGCGCGGCGCTTCTGAATGGCGGGGCCTTGCGGTTTCCGGCGGCTCATCCCGTTCCGAGCCCATTGCGGACGCGGCCCTCGAGCGTCTGCTTGCCCTGCTGGAGACAGAATATGATTTGCTGCTCGTCAGGCTCAGCGGTGCGTTGCGATCACCAGATGCCGCGGCGGAGGCGCTCCATGACGCCTATCTCAAGCTCGAGAGGGGCGCAGCCGTTGGAGAGATCAGGAATCCACTCGCCTATCTCTATCGAATGGCAATCAATCTGGCGAAGAACCGGCGACGCCATGAAATGCTGTTCACGCCTGCCGATGCCGCCGCAGTCGTCGATCTCACCGACGACGCGCCGGATCCTGAGCGCGCGGCAACCGCAAGGCTTGCGCTGGCCCGGGTGCTTGACGCGCTCGAGACCCTGCCGGCCCAGAGGCGCGACATCTTCCTGGCCGCCTGGCGCGACGAGAAGACGCAGGCCGAGATTGCCGCCAAATTCGGGCTCCACAAGCGTACCGTCCAGAAGGAATTGGCACGCGCTGAACGGTATCTGCGGGTGGCTCTTTGTGGCGAGCCTTCCTGTGACTCTGCATCTGCTACCACTACATCACGGTAGTGCCGGAGCACTCTGACCGCTGACCGCAACGCGCGGACGATGCGCAGGATTCAGGCCCCGCGACCACCGGCTCCGCAAATTCCTCTGTCTCCAAGAAATATTTGCAGCCGGAGGGCCGCCTTTTCGTCTCGCCAAGTGTCAGGGACGACAGGGAGTAATAGGGTCCTCACGCCGTGTCCTGACACGGACGCCCTTTCCAGGCGTCAATGTCCCACGCGTGGCGACTATTGGGATCGGCGATCAGACCGCGTTCCGCGTCCGTAGCCTGCCCATTGTCCCTCCGGGGGTCGCGATGGCGGCAAGGCGCGGTTGAAGGCCGGCGAGTATCCCAACGCGCGCGTTTCGCGGCAGGGTGATTGCGCGTCCTCTCTTTTGGCGCAGGCGGGAAGGCGGGAGCGCCGGACAGCCTATTCGCCCACTGGGCCTCGCCTGGCGTCGTGGCAGGAGCGGCTGGCGAAGGAAACCATGAGCGCGAACCTCGGAGAAACCATTGCGATCTCCGACCTCGCGCGCGCTTGCCGGTTGTCGATGAGCTATTTCGTCCGGGCTTTCACCAACACGGTCGGGATCGCGCCGTACACCTGGTTTATCGGACAGAGGATTGTTCTCGCCAAGGACCTTCTGGCACAATCGCATTACCCGCTGGCAGAGATCGCGCTCGAATGCGGCTTTGTCGATCAAAGCCATTTCACCAACACCTTTGTCCGGCGAGTTGGGACAACGCCGCTTCAGTGGCGACGAGCGGCATGGGGCGATCGATCATTGCCAAGACGCACCCGTTCGAAATAGCATCGGCCACCAAAGGCGGCTGCCCCGGCCGCGACGCTTTTCCATCACAAAGGAAGCTCATGAGCGACACGACCGACAGCACGCTCGATCTTCTCGCGCTCACGGCCGACATTGTTTCCGCGCACGTCGCCAACAACAGCGTCGCGGTCGGTGATCTTCCGGTGCTCATTGCCAATGTCCACGGCTCTCTCGCCAGCCTCGGCAGCGTGCCGGCGCCCGTAGCGGAGGAACAGCAGAAGCCGGCGGTTTCCGTCCGCACATCGATCAAGCCGGACTTCATCGTTTGCCTCGAGGATGGAAAGAAGCTGAAGATGCTCAAGCGGCATCTCATGACCCACTATCAGCTTACGCCCGATGCCTATCGAGCGAAGTGGAAGCTTCCTGCGGATTATCCGATGGTCGCGCCCAACTACGCTGAGCAGCGCCGGAGCCTCGCCAAGAAAATCGGCCTCGGGCGGAAGGGGCGGGGAACGCCGCCGCTCCCCGCGCCAGCGGCGCCAGCACCCAAGCGGCGTGGCCGGAAGCCGAAGACAGCCGCATCCTGATGGAGGGGCGCGGTTCCACCGCTAAATTATGCGACCGCCTAATTTCGGGACGGGCAACGACCAACCGGATTTTGGGTGTGGGCAGCGCGTCGCCCAGACGGCGGGACGGCCGCCATCACCTCGCTGGCATGTCCAGACGGGGAGGTCGTTGGGAAAGGCGGCTATGATGCCCGACACCGAGGCATACCTCGATGTCTTGCGGGGGCGGGATGGGAACAAGGATAGAATCTGCGAGGTGCAATGGGCGATCGAGCATTGCGGCCGCCTCATTCGCAGCATCATCGTCGTGACCGCGAACCCCGAAGGGATCCCAAGGAAAGCGATGTCGCGCCAGGCGTACCGACGCTCATCATGCGAATCACGCGGCCGGACGTGACGGCTGCGAAATTCCTCGCCGAGAGCATCGACCGACGGCTGAGCGCGCACCCTGGGAAGCGTCAGCTCCGATGCCACGAGGGTGGTGGCAATACCCCCTACGTGCCAGTTCTTCGAGATTCCCACACGCGGTGCCACCGTTCGGCTATCTTCGACGCTGACCCGATCTCTTCGCGGTGGTAGGATCGTCGCGACGTTGCTATGCTCCTGATGGGCCCGGGTAAGTCGAGACAACATCGCCGGCCAGGCCTCTGGCCTGGGCCGTTATTTTCCTTGGCCAGAATAATGGGAACTTGAAGCTAGCCTCGCCGGATAGCCTGCAAGCCAACGAGGTATTTAGTGGCCGATGAAGTCTTATAGTTTCGCCGATTTATTTGCAGGGTGCGGAGGCCTTTCACTTGGGCTGTCGCAGGCCGGACTGAAGGGCAAGTTCGCGATCGAGCGCGATCCGATGGCCTTCGAGACTTTTTCGGCTAACTTCATCGAAAGCCCGCTGCCCAGCGTCGCCTTTGATTGGCCGGCCTGGCTTGCGAAGCAGGCTTGGGACATCGAGCTCCTCCTCGCGCAGCACAAGGATGACTTGGTCGGGTTGCAGGGCACGATCGACGTGTTGGCTGGTGGACCGCCCTGCCAGGGCTTCAGTTTTGCGGGGCGGCGCGTCGAGGGAGACCCTCGCAATCTGTTGTTCGAAAAATACGTGGAGGTCGTCGGCGCGCTCCAGCCACAGGCCCTCATCCTGGAGAACGTGCCAGGGATGCGCGTCGCCCATGCGCGTCGAAACGTCGTTGACCTCCCGGTTCCCGGCGAGCAGGTCGAGAAGCCGAAGTCCTTCTATGACAAGCTCGTCGATAGCCTCGACGTGGCTGGGTACAAGATGGAGGCCATGCTGGTGGATTCGTCCCGGTTCGGCGTACCCCAGCGTCGCTCGCGCCTGATCGCCGTCGGCATCCGGAAGGACCTATGCGAATGGCTGGACGGCGGTATCGCGCGGATGTTCGTGCTGCTCGAGGAAGCGCGGCTTGCGCAGCTCAAGGAGCTTGGCCTTCCCGAGGCAGTCAGCGCCTCCAGTGCGTTATCAGACCTGGAGACCGCTGGCCGTGAGATGATCGACTGCACCGACCCGGAATCGACGCGCGGCTTCCGCGAGGTAAAATATGGCGCGCCGACGACGACCTACCAGCGGCTAATGCAAGCCGGGCACGATGGCAGCATGGATAGCATGCGCCTCGCCCGTCACCGTGACGACGTGAGGGAGCGATTCGCCCGCATCCTCGTGGAATGTCGCAAGGGCGTCCGCATGAATGACGAAAGCCGCAAGACCTACGGCCTCAAGAAGCACCGGATCTACCCGATGGACAGCGGCGAACCCGCGCCGCCTGTCCCAGCATCTGGCCGGATACGGGGCGATCGTCGACTATCGGGATATCGCGACGAACGACCTCGGCCATCAGCTACGCATGCTCGGGTTGGTGCTCGACAGCCCCGATGCGGAAAGCGGCATGCTGCTCGTGCCGCCCTTTCCCACCCGCCAGGAAGAAACCGCATGAACCGCTTGGCATCCACCATCGCGGATCTCATTCGTGACAAGCTTTCGCAAGCCCCGGGTGGCGAGCATGGTGAAGTGCGGCTGATCTTCCACGGCCCCCAGAAGGAAATCCTGGCTAAGGTCTTCGACTTGTTGGCCGTCGATGGCGAGGTAGGCCCGAAGGTGCCCATCCTGCTTCAGCTGCCAAGCTTGGCCCCGGGCGAGGAGAACCCGCCGGTCGGCGTGTCTGGCTGTTGCGACGACACCCATTTGCTCAACCTGCGCAATTCACCCTCCCAGCCGACGTTCCTGGCCCTTGTCCCTCCGGGCCAGCACAGCATGCGCTCTGTGACGTCAACGACCGATGAGTTTGGTGTCGCAGCCGCCAATAACGGGGGCAACGTGCCCTTCGAGGATTGGTGGGCGGACGAGTTCATCCAGGAATTGGTACGCGTCGGCGTTGGCCAGGCGGGCATCCAGGAACAGCAGCAGCGCGACGATGCGCGGACCTTGGTTGGCCGGGCGGCCTCTGCCGCGGATGAAATGGACCCGGAGCGAACCCAGCGCGCCGCCGCGTGGAAAGTGCTCTCGCGCCTGTTCTCGGTGGTGCCGGGCTTGGCCGGCCTCACGCCAGCGCAGCAGGTCGACACGTTCGGCAAGCCAGGACAATTCCTCCTCGGTAATACGGTAATGTTTTGAGAAGCGCGCTTTCACATATGCATCCCTCAGCTTGATGAACTGAGCCTTTTGCTGCCGTGTTTCTCTCGGCCATGCGTGGATAAGGCGTGCCGAGGTACGCTCTGCCTGCGTTCGCAGGAACTTCAGATTGTGGACGTGCGGGGTATAGAAATTCATGACCAACAGCACACAATGGTATAGCCGCTCGCACGCCTGATTGAGATTGAAGGCGGCGTCACGATATGCCTTCTGGGATAGGCAGAAGTGGAAGATCTTCTGCGCGTCTATCGCGGCGGGAAACCAGTCATCGAAATATTCCTGAGCTAATTCGTGGGCTTGCTGTGCATTCTTGGGCTTCGGTTGGAGAAGCTCCGTGTCGTCGACCTCATAGAGCACAATGCCGTCGCGCCTGACGTCGATGAAGAAGGATCGACCGTGAGCGAGGCCATCATTCACCTCCTGCAAGGTGTGGATGATGAAGTTTACCGGCGTCTTCAAATTCTGAGTGATCGTTCGTTCACGGTCCAGGCGTTCGTCTGCCTTCTCCCAGTAATCAAACCGATCGGTCAGTTCCTTCTGATTGACGATAATCAACAGGTCGAAATCCGACTGATATCCTTTCGCCGTGTGCGGTTCATCGACCCAGCCGCCCCGTGCGTATGAACCATAGAGGATGATTTTCAGGATGCGGCCGAGCTTGCGCTGCCCATCCGGCTTGCCGTGCGCGTCTTCGAATTCTTCGAACAGAATCTGAACCACGCGATCGAGTTCGCGTCGCTTCGCTAGTGGGAGATGATCGAGTTCTGTTCGCATGGTGATCCTGATTCTAGCTCTTCGCGACTATGCCGCATTCCTCCGGTGTCGCATCATGGTTCGATATATTGCTTGCCGAAATGCTCGGCGAGTTGTGTCGCCTGCGCTGGTGCTATGGGTATGTTACGGATCGCCGCCGATGCTCAAGTCAACCATGGTCCCCATCGAATTCTGCTTGTCTGCCGAGCGGCTCAGCGAACGCTGCCAACCTGTCTGGGCGATCACGGCCTGAACATCGCGCTGAAGCGTGTCGGCGACCTGCGGCTTCAGCCGCCAGTCACCCTTTCGGTCCATCTCGAACCCGCCACGCAACCAGTTGGCCATGGCAGCGCGCCCTTCCTCGCCGCCGCCCATGAAATGTTCGATGGTATCGGGGCCGGCCTGCTTGCCTGCCTCGAACCGCGTGCTGGTGTCATTGCGCGCGGATCGCTGAAACCCGGCGCTGCTGGATACGAGCAAGTCATTCTCGGCAAAGCTGAAGCGGGCATGACCGCCCTGCGCAAGCGCACCAAACTGACTGTCGTTGATGAGCCCGGCACGGAGCAACTGACCTGCCTGATCCGCGGTCAGGTTCATCGCGAGATCGCCATTTTGCGCCATCGCCAACTCGCGCTTCGACATGGTGATGCCGTGGCCGCGTAGCAGCCCCTGCATTCGGCTGAGCCGCTCGTTCTCGACGATGCGCGACATGCGTTCGTTGCCGGCGCGATCGGCGATACCGGCGGCGCCGCCTTCCGCCATATCGACCTGATTGCCGGCAGTCCGGCTCAGCGCCTGGATGAAGCTGTCGAGGCGCGCAGCCTCGCGCGTCGAGACGCCGGCCGCTGCGGCACCCTCGGCAAACCCGAAATTATCGGACTGCCGGCGCTGCTCTCCGATCCGCGCCGCCGCGCGCGTGCCGCCGGTTCCCACCTCGCGCTGGGCATCGAGCTTGCCCGAGCGCTCCGCGAAGTCATAGCCAGCGGCCTCGCGTGTCCGGCCATAGACGCTAGTGCCCTCACGGCCTGCCTCGGCCGTTGCGCCGTCAGCGGTGCCGACCTGGGTTGCGGCATTGTAGGTTTCGAGGGCGTGAAGCACCTGCGCCTCGTTGCGGCCAGTTGCGCGGGAGAGTTGGGAGATGGCGGAGCTGCGGGCTTCGCCGGAAAGCGCGTTGACGAAGCCGATGCGGCGCGCGGTCTCCTGTGGGGAGAGGCCGAGCATCTGCGCGGCGTCGCGTTGACCCTGGTTGGTGCCGGTGCGCAGCGCCTGCTCGGTCGCGACATTGCCGCGCTCGATGCCTGCGACATTGTCCCCGGCGAAGTCTCGTCGCCCTTCCATTGCGCCGACCTGGACCTGCGCCGACGTCAGATCGTTGGCGAGCATCTGTTCCTGGTCATAGGTATTGGCGATCAGTTTGGCGAAGGTCGGATCGGACTGCGCCTCGCCGATCACACCCGACGCCTTCAACGCGGCATCCTTTGCCGAATAACCGCCCCGCTCGAAATGGCGCGTCGCCGCCTGCATCATCATCCCGTAAGCGCGCTGGTCGCCGAACGCGCGCCATTGGACCAGATTCTGCGCAAATGCGCCGAACGCCTTCTCGCCCGCCTCGCCCCCGCCGAAATAATTGGTGCCAAGACGCCGGAGCGCGTCCTTCTCCGCGAACTGGTGGATCGCGCTGGTTGCGGCATTGGCCTGGACCGCCCGTGCTACCTGCGGGTCGCCCAGGTCGCGGCCGTTCAACGCGGGCGCCAGGCTGCCCATCTGCCGGGCTCCCTCGATGCCGCCGAGCGCGAATGCCGTGCCTCCGGCCGTGCCGGGGCGCTCCCCGAGGATTCGGTTGGCTTCGCCGAAGGCGCGGTTGGTGCCGAAGGTGGAACGCTCGCCGAAATCCCCGAAGCTCGCAGCCGCGCCAGCCCGGGCGCGGGTGCCGGAGGCCGACGCCTGGCTCTCAAGCGCCGACGCATAGCCCTCGGTCGTTGCCATGAGCGCGCGGAACCAGGTGGCTTGGCCCATCTGCTCGCCGGTCGAGCGCAATCTGCGGCGGAGGCCGTAGATCGGTGGCTCACGAACATCCTGACGCGCAGCGTCGAGGAGAGCCAGCACACACCTACCGCGGCCCCACGGTCAGACCCGGCCCCGGTTCAGCAGCATGATCAGGCGGTCGGCCATGATCATTAAGGCCGCGTTCCAAAGAACGATCGCTTGGCGAAGGATCGTGCCGATCCTCCTTCGGGTGACCCTATCGACGGTGAGCGTCGCCAGCCCTCTCCAATCACTGGAGGCCAGTGCCGCGCAGCAGCGGACAGCCGACGAGCGGATCGTTGCGGCCTGCATCGCTCGGTCGGCGGCCGGTCGCGGTTGGCTCGAAAAGACCCTCTGGGGACTGCGAGATCAGGAGGGCGGTTGGATAGGTGCGGAGATCGCAAACAGTGACGGCAGCCACGATCTCGGGCCGTTGCAGGTCAACAGTTGGTGGGTGCCCCGGCTGGCCGCCGTCACCGGGCGGCCGGAGCGCCACATCCGCCATTGGCTGAAGCAGGATGCCTGCTTCAACGTCGAGGCAGCGCGGTGGATTTTTCTCTCCGGACTGGCCGTCACGCGCGACTATTGGAAGGCAATCGGCGCCTATCACAGCCCGACAGTGTGGCGGCAACGCCGCTACGCCGGTTCAGTAGCAACGAAACTCCGGGGACGGTTCGGAGCGGTCATCTTCGACGCAGGGAAAGCCGCCAGCGATGCTACCAATTAACGGACCTCCGGAAATCAGCCACGTCGGCCAGTCGTGCAGTCATTGCTCGAACGGCGCTGCCCCACCAATCTCAATCACCAAACATTGTGGACGCATCGATGTCTAGCCTGCTGGCCTTTCCCGACCTCAAAGCGAAGGGTATTCCCTTCACCCGGCAACATTTGCATCGACTGATTCAAAGGGGCTGCTTTCCACCGCCTCTCAAGCTCGGTGTAGGAACGAACCGTTGGATCGAGGACGAGATCGATCAATGGCTTGCCGACCGCGCACTCGCACGCGCCTCTCGTTTTCCTCCAGCGGGCTGACCTAAGCGGCCACCTTTTTGGCTGAATGAAATCGTCTCGAGGCGAGCGATTCGTTTTGGCGGATATCGTTCGGCCAAACGCCGGTCCTGGTGCGTGTCGGCTGTCACCTGGCGGAAAATTGTCGAACGTGGATGAACCTCACATCACGTCTAATTTGTAGCGCAAAGTGTAGCGCAAACCTGCGATGGAGAAAAATACGACCCCGAGGGGGTCTTCTAACTTCTTGATTTTAGCGAAGTTTTTGGTGGACGCACTTGGGCTCGAACCAAGGACCCGCTGATTAAGAGCCATGATCAGAGGGTCCTAGCACGTCCGCATGTGTCCAAAAATGGCGGAATTCTGGGATTCAGAGTCCGCATTGTTCTTGAAATGTTCGCCAGTATCCACTACAAAAAGCTACCTAAGGTAGCAGGTACATATGGCGAACAAAGTAGGTTTGACGGACGCTAAGATCGCAGGGCTGAAGGCGCCGGCTGCGGGTCAGATTGAGCTCGCCGATGGTATCGTCCCCGGACTTAGGCTCCGCATGGGTGCCAGTGGTATCAAGACGTACATTCTGCGCAAGCGGGTTCAGGGCAAGTGGTTGAATGTGACGATCGGACGCCATGGTCCGAGTTTCACCCTGGCCCACGCCCGCAAGAAGGCGCGCGATCTGCTTGTCGATGTCGAGCAGGGCAAGAGCATCGCCAGAAAAGCGGGCGCAAAAAGAAAGGGATCAAAAGGCGTCGGGACAGTCGCGGAGCTCTACGAGACGTACCTTGCTCAGCAGATCGAGGGCAAAAAACGGAGCGCGAGGGAGTTCGATCGGGTCTTCCGAAAGTACATTGAACCGGAGATTGGAGACCGGCTCGCGGACTCCATTACCCGAAGTGACGTGAGCCGCTTCGTTGAGAAGATTGCGTTCGAGCGGGGCAAGGAAACCCTGACGATGGCGCGCATCGTGTATCGCCATCTTTCGACCTTCTACACGTGGGCGCTCACCAGACTTGAGCATATGCCAGCCAACCCCTGCCGGGATGCGTGGCGCCCGAAGCGGAATGAACCTCGAGATCGTGTACTGAGCGACCGCGAGCTAGCGGCACTATGGCAGTCTGCTGTCGAGGATGGCTATCCATTCGGTCATCTTGTGCAGATGCTTGTCCTTACGGCTCAGCGCCGGGGCGAGGTGCTCGATGCCGCGTGCGACGAGTTCGATTTCAAGGCGAAAGTCTGGACAGTTCCGGGTGACCGAGCGAAAAACGGCAAGGCGAATGTGGTGCCGCTATCCGCGCAGGCCCTGGCAGTCATCACCGAGATATTCATGGCGGCTGGCATCGACCCCGACGAGGCCCACAAGCAATCCCAGATCCTGTTGGCATCGAAGGTCACCAATACGAACAGCGTCAGCGGACTATCGAAGGCCTGGAAGCGGATTAGAGCAAGCGTGGACGAGAAGCTCGGCTATGAGGCCGGTCACTTCACAATGCATGATATTCGACGGACGGTGGCAACCGGTCTCCAGCGTCTTGGTATACCCTTGGTGGTTTCTGAGGCGGTCCTCAATCACCAGTCAGGATCAGCTATGGCTGGCGTCGCTGGGGTCTATCACCGTCACCAGTATACCAACGAGAAACGCGAGGCGTTGGCGTTGTGGGGTAAGGAGGTAATGCAGATCGCAGCCAAGTACCCAGCCGAGGCCAAAGACGGCTAATCTCAAAGGGGATCTCACCCACTACAAAACCGCCCAGCCACAAACCGCAGGACGATGGACCCTGCTCCGGCCATTTCGAGCCGATCTCTAGAAGCGCCAATGGCGAAGGACTTCGCGGACATATCCAGGCGTCTCGCCATTGCGGGGAATGCCGCCTGCGCGTTCGACCGCCCCTGGACCAGCATTGTAGGCAGCCACTGCGAGGTGGACCACGCCGAACTTGTCGAGCATCTGCCGCAGATACCGCGCAGCGCCGAAGATGTTAGCCATTGGATCGAAGCGATTGAAGACCCCGAGGTCCTTTGCCGTTGCGGGCATCAGCTGCCCAAGCCCCGCGGCGCCTGCCGGACTGACGGCCAAAGGGTTGTAGCGAGATTCCGTCCAAACGAGTGCATCGAGCAGGCCTGCGGGCAGTGAATACTTCGCTTCCGCCGCATAGATGTGGGGCAGGTAGCTTGCTCGCCTGAAGCCGGATGGGCCAGGTTGGGCTTTTGGCTCGTATCTGTAGGGCAGGTTGACCCGACCATTTTGCGGCACAGTCATAACAGGTGCCGGGTCGTCTTGGGCAGATCGCCAGAGCCCATGTTCGACCAGCTGGAAGCCGTTCGATGTTTCAGCGATCCGAAACCCTTCGGTTTGGCTGGCGGGCACTTCGATTGTGGCTGGCGCAGGCAAATCCTGGGCTCTGGCGGAAATAGCAGAGGTGATCGCGATGCCTGCGATCAAGATAGCTTTCATTGTCATTTCTCGATCCTTGTATAGCCGAATCGAGTGAGAACATATAAAGAACATATGACGTAGGAAAATGGTTTGGCGCTGGTGCAGAGCGGAGGCTGCACGGGGCGGGCACCGCAACCGGAGTAGGACGATGCCCCCGTTAAACAATTCTCATCAACTCGAACGCCGCGCCCGCACCATCGTCGAAAGCCTTCAGGGTACATGGCGTAGAGGCAAAGGCATGTGCTGCTGCCCCGCTCACGACGATCGTACTCCATCGCTGAGTGTGACCCTGGGGCGCAAAGCCATCCTGTTTCATTGCTTCGCGGGATGTCCGAATGAGGATGTCATTGCGGCACTGGATCGCCAGGGCGTTCGCAGCCGCGACCTTTTCAACGGCGCAGACGCCAGGAGCATCGAGCGGCAAAGTCATGGCGATTTCAGCCCCAATGCACGGCGCTTGTGGCAATCGGCTACGGCGATCTCCGACAGCCCTGTCGCACGATACCTTGCGCAGCGCGGTCTTCTGCCCGCAGCCGATCAACTCCGTTACCTGGCGCGCACTCCGCTCGGGCCGCGCGGCGCCGCCCAATTTCTCCCCGCGATGCTGGCCGCAGTCACAACCGACATTGGCATCATCGCAGTACACAGGACTTTTCTCGACATCGGAAGCAGCAAGTTGGCAGGCTTTGAGCGGCCCAAGCGTGCACTGGGCAGCCTCGGCTGCGGTGCGGTCAGGCTTGCGCCGGCAGAGCAGGGCCGCCTGGGTCTTGCCGAAGGGATCGAAAGCGCCATGTCAGCAATGCAGCTGTTCGGGGTCCCGTGCTGGGCAACACTCGGGAACGAGCGCTTCGGCCTTGTTGCGATCCCGGAAAGCGTTCGTGAGCTCTATCTGTTCATCGACAATGACGCCGGGGGCGCTCTCGCAGAGGAGCGAGCGCTGAGGGCTTATGCTGCGCCTAATCGTGTCATCCACTCACGAGCACCAGCCTCGCCAGGTTTTGACTGGAACGATGAGTTGAAGTCCCGGCTTTCCCGTAAACCAGATCCGTTGGGCAGAGGGGAGGGGGCCTTTGGCTGATTGAGGCCTGCCCGCCGCAGGACCTCGTCAGGAGGTTCCCATGTCCAATTCGTCTCTTGCCTTTGCCTTCGATGAACCATCACCGCCCGTTGTTGCGATTGCAGCCCAGATCATGGCTTCGGAGTTGGCGGCAGGCCGCACGCTCTCACGCGGCGACATCAGCCGTATCATGACTGCGCACTTTGGAGGGAGCGATGCTCTCGGGCGATGGTCAGTTCGCGATGCTCACGCCGCGATCGAACTTGCGCAAGTTCAATACCTGCAAGCATCGGATCATATCCGACTCTCGGCCCGGATCGAGGAAGCAGACCGGTTCTTCTGTTCCCTCGAGGACCGAATTCCGACCCAGACCAATCGCAGTGAAGAGCAGATCGAATGGCAGCAGTTTGCAACGCCGCCCCGCCTTGCCTGGCTTGCTGCCAGGGCTTGCGCGCTCGTCGCAGACGAGCTCGTGCTAGAACCGTCGGCCGGAACAGGGATGCTCGCGGTCTGGGCATCCAAGGCCGGCACACGCCTTGCCTTGAACGAGATTTCGCCGCTGCGACGCGACTGCCTGAGCGCTCTGTATCCGGCTGCCCGAACGACTGGCTATGACGCTGAACTGATCGACGAGCTGCTCGATCCGGTCATCAGCCCAAGCGTCGTGCTGATGAACCCGCCCTATTCGCAAGGCATCGAGCGAGGGCACGATAGTCGCACCGGCTCGCGCCACCTGCGGTCTGCCTGGAACAGGCTTGCCCCGGGCGGGCGGCTGGTTGCGATCATGCCTGAATGGTTCGATTGCACCAGGTTTCTGGTGGGGCTGAAGGGGCCAGTGGCTCTGCGGCTCAATGCCGCGGTCGAACGCGCTTTCATCAAGAGCGGCACCGGGATCACCACGCGGCTGCTGGTGCTCGATAAGGTGGAGGGCGCCAATGAGCCTGTTGCGATCCGTAAGAACGACTTCCCCCAGCTGGTCGATCTAATCAATGCCTTGCCTGCTCGCGACAGCAGACAGGTAGCTCCTGAACAATCAATCCTCCCGGCTCGTGCGCCGTTCCATTTGGTAGCCGGCCCGCGCAGACTGCTTCCGGCCCCGGCGAGGATCACGCCTGCAGCGTCGATGGCCATCGGCGCGCTGACCTACGAGGCGCTTGAAATCCCTGCGCCGCTTGGGATCCAAGTCGGCCACTATCTGCCCTATCGACCGAGCAGGATCGTGATCCATGGCGCGGCCGAGCATCCGACGGCGCTGGTTGAGTCCGTTGCCATGGGTTCGATCTCGGCACCCAAGCCAGAGGCGGTGCCGCAGCTTCCGGATGGACTGGTTCCCAAGGGGCTTCTGTCTGCTGCCCAGGCGGAGACCCTGATCTATGCCGCGAGTGCTCATGCGCGCGACCTTCCCGGCCGATTCGAACCGGAGGACAAAGGCTGTTCGCTCAAGGCATCGGCGGAAGGTCACGTCTACCGGCAAGGCTATTTCCTCGGGGATGGCACCGGCGCTGGTAAGGGCCGCCAGGTCGCGAGCGTCATTCTAGATCGCTGGGTGCGCGGCGAACGCCGCCATATCTGGATTTCGAAGAACGAGGCGCTGCTCGAAGACGCGCGCCGCGACTGGGCCGCCCTTGGCGGTCTCCCGATCGACATCCAGCCGCTGTCGTCCTGGAAACTCGGCACCCCCATCGCCATGCGCGACGGGATTCTCTTTGTGACCTACCCGACCCTGCGTTCGGCCCGAAGCGACGCGACCCGCCTCGATCAGATCCTCGCCTGGGCCGGTGAAGGTTTCGACGGCGTGATCGTGTTCGACGAAGCGCACGCCATGGCCAATGCTGCCGGCGGGGAAGGATCGCGGGGCAAGGTCAAAGGATCGGAGCAAGGCATTGCCGGGGTGCGCCTGCAGAACCTCTTGCCCCGAGCAAGGGTGCTCTACGCCTCGGCCACCGGAGCATCCGACGTCAATAACCTCGCCTATGCAACGCGCCTCGGACTCTGGGGGCCGGAGACCGCCTTCGCCAATCGCGAGGCCTTCGTTGCCGATATTCGCGATGGCGGCATCGCCGCGATGGAACTGGTCGCGCGGGATCTCAAATTGCTCGGCCTCTACACGGCCCGGGCCCTTTCATTCGCCGGTGTCGAATATGAAATCCTGGAGCATTGCCTGACCGAGGATCAGATCGCGGTCTACGATGCCTATGCTGAGGCCTGGGCGATCATTCACACCAACCTGCGCGAAGCACTGGAAGCCACACGGATCGTCGACGGTGAAACCGGGGGGACGCTCAACTCCGGTGCCAAGTCCGCGGCGCTGTCGATCTTCGAGGGAACCAAGCAGCGCTTCTTCGCGCAGCTGCTTTTATCGATGAAGCTCCCAAGCCTGCTGCCCGCGATCGATACGACGATTGCCGAAGGGCAGGCCGTGGTCGTGCAACTGGTCTCGACGGCAGAAGCCATGCTCGACCGTCGACTTACGGACCTATCGAACGAGGAACGCGAAGCTCTGGAGATCGACCTGTCCCCGCGGGAATATGTGTAATGTTGAGCTCAACATTACACATATTCTTTGCAGTCGCAGTTTATGTCGAGCGTGGTTGCGCGGCGACTGACAGGATGCGAGCGTAGCGACAATCAAGATGAGAATCGGTTGTTGGGGTGTCGGTGAAGGGCGGAGGGCG
>MIAK01000011.1:0-9480 GCA_001829085.1 Sphingomonadales bacterium RIFCSPLOWO2_12_FULL_63_15
CATCCAATTTCCTACAGCAAGCCAAAGGCTTACGCCACTCCCGCCAACCCTCAAAGCCCCACCGCTGAATAAGACGGGCTAGATTTGCGCTGGTTCGAGACGCTGGCCGTGGCGGGGCCGGTTGACCGCGCGGCCGTGCGCGACATGCTGACCGCACGCGCTGCTGCTCTCGATGTCGCGACGGCCGATGCGCAGGTGCGGTTGGCGGGCGCGCAACGTGTGCCTGACCTGCAACTGTTCGCCGGGCCACGCCGCCTGTCGGGCAGCAACGACACCGCGATGCTGATGGGCATCAATATCCCGTTACAGATATTCGACAATGGCGGCGCGGCGCAGGCGCAGGCGCGTGCCGAACGGCAACGCGCCGACGCGACCCGGCGCATGACTGAAATCCAGCTCGACCAGGCGATAGCCTCGGCGGATGCCGAGGTCGCCAATGCCGAAACCGCCGCGCGCATCGCCAGCGGCCCGGCACTTGCCGCCGCACAGGAGGCGGCGCGTATCGCGCGTATCGGCTATCGCGAAGGCAAGTTCGGGCAGATCGACCTGATCGAAGCCGAACGCGCTTTGCTCGACACCCGCATGGCCGCGATCGATGCGCTGGCCACCTATCATGATGCTTCGGCGCGCCGCGACCGGCTGGTCGCCCCGGCATCCCAAATTGCGAAAGATTGATCCGATGAGAAAATGGACATTATCGGCGGCCTTGCCGCTGTTCCTGGTGCTGGCCGCCTGTGGCGAGACTGGGCCACAAAATGAAGCGCATGAAGAAGCGGGTCATGCCGAGGAGGAAGGCGAGGAGGATCATGCGGAAGAGGAGGGGGTGATCACCCTGTCCGACGCGCAGATCCGCAGCGCGGGCATATTGCTGGTGCCGGTCGGCATGGCGGGATCGGGCGGGGCGGCGAGCCTGCCCGCGACGATCGAGGCCGATCCGCAAGGTATGCAGATTGTCACGGCGGCTATAGGCGGGCGGATCGTCGCGCTACATCGCAATCTGGGCGAGGCGGTACGGCGGGGCGATCCGCTGGCCGTGATCGAAAGCCGCGAGGCGGCACAGATGCAGGGCGAGATCGAGGCGGCCCGCGCTCGGCTGGCGCTGGCGCGCAGCAATTTGGGGCGGGAGCAAAGGCTGTTCGCCGAGAAAGTATCGCCCGAACAGGATCTGATCGCGGCGCGCACGACCGCGACCGAGGCGGGGATCGCGCTGCGGCTGGCGCAGCAGCAACTGGCCGCGACGGGCCGCGCGGGCGGCGGCCTCAACCGCATCAGCCTGCCCTCGCCGATCGGTGGGCAGGTGGTCAGCCGAAGCGCGATGCTGGGGCAGGTGGTAGCGGCCGACACCGAACTGTATCGCGTCGCCAATCTTGGCAAGCTCTCGGTCACTCTGTCCCTGTCAGCGGCCGATGCTGCAACCTTGCGACCGGGCGGCATGGTCACGGTGACCGCGCCAGGGCGCACGGCGCAGGCGCGCATCAGCTTCGTGTCGCCGATCCTCGACGCGCAGACCCGGCTGGTCCCGGTCATCGCTACCATCGACAATCGCGATGGCCAATGGCGAGTGGGCGAGAATGTCACCGCCGCGGTCGACCTGCCGTCCAGGGATGGCGGGCGCGCCATCGCCGTGCCGCAGATCGCGGTGCAGACGGTCGAGGGCAATAGCAGCGTGTTCGTGCGCACCCGCACCGGGTTCCAGGCGGTTCCCGTCGAACTGGGTCCAGTCAGCGGCGATCGCGTCATCGTCACCAAGGGACTGAAAGGCGGCGAACGGATCGCGGCCACCGGCAGCTTCACGCTCAAGGCCGAACTCGGCAAGGGCGAAGCGGAACATGGGCATTGATCGATGATTGACCGGATCGTCACATTCGCGGTCGCGCGGCGCTGGCTGGTGCTGCTGCTGACCCTCATCGCCTGCCTCATCGGCGGCTGGGCGCTCCAGCGCCTGCCGATCGATGCGGTGCCCGACATCACCAACAACCAAGTGCAGGTCAATGTCCGCGCGCCGTCGCTCTCGCCCGAACTGGTCGAGAAACAGGTCGCCTTTCCCATTGAAACCGCGCTGTCGGGGATCGAGGGGTTGGAATATAGTCGGTCGCTGAGCCGCAACGGCTTTGCCCAGATTACCGCCGTCTTCACCGATTCCACCGACATCTATTTCGCCAGGCAGCAGGTGAATGAGCGGCTGGCGGGTCTGGCCGAAAGCCTGCCTGCGGGCGTGACGCCGGAAATGGGGCCGATCGCCACAGGGCTGGGCGAGGTCTATATGTGGACCGTCCACCTCGCCCATCGCAAGGATGACCAGCATGAGCCGGGCGAACCGGGCCTGCAACCCGATGGCAGCTATATCACACCGGAGGGCGAGCGGCTGGTGAGCCAGGCAGATCAGGCGACCTATCTGCGTACCGCGCAGGACTGGATCGTCGCGCCGCTGCTCAAAAATACTGCGGGGTTGGCCGGGGTGGATTCGATCGGCGGCTATGTGAAGCAATTTCAGGTCGTGCCTGATCTGACGCGGCTGGCGGCGTTGCGGATCGGCATCGATGATCTGGCGCAAGCGCTGGAGGACAATAACAACGCGGTTGGCGCGGGCGTGGTCGATCGCAATGGCGAGGGGCTGGCGGTCCGATCCGACGCGCGGTTGACCGGCGCGGAGGATCTGTCCCGCACCGTGGTCGCGACGCGCGAGGGCGTGCCGATCCTGCTGAGCCAGGTCGCCACGGTCAGGACGGGGCAGGCGATCCGCATGGGCTCTGCGTCCGAAAACGGGCGGGAGGTCGTGGTCGGCACGGCGGTCATGCGCGTGGGCGAGAATAGCCGGACCGTGGCATCGGCGGTCGCCCGCCGATTGGAGGAGATCAACGCCTCCCTGCCAACCGACGTCATCGTCCAGCCGGTGCTGGACCGCACCGCGTTGGTCCATTCGACCATCAACACGGTGGCCAAGAATCTGGCCGAAGGCGCGTTGCTGGTCGTCGTCGTGCTGTTCGTGCTGCTGGGCAATTTCCGCGCGGCGCTGATCGCGGCGCTGGTGATCCCCATCACCATGTTGATGACCAGCTTTGGCATGTTGCAGGGGGGCGTGTCGGCCAATCTCATGAGCCTGGGCGCGCTCGACTTCGGCCTGATCGTCGATGGCGCGGTCATCATTGTCGAACATGCGTTGCGGCGGATCGCCGAAGGGCAGCATCGCGAAGGCCGGGTACTGACGCTGGACGAGCGGCTGGCCGTGGTCGTGGGCGCAGCGCGGGAAATGATCCGACCGTCGGTCTATGGTCAGGCGATCATCATCCTCGTCTATGTGCCGCTGCTGACGCTGACGGGGATTGAGGGCAAGACGTTCACGCCGATGGCGCTGACGGTCATCCTGGCGCTGGTCTGCGCCTTCATTCTGTCGCTGACTTTCGTACCGGCCCTGCTTGCGGTGCTGTTGTCGAAGCCGGTGGAGGAGAAGGAGGGGCGGATCATGGGCTGGCTCAAGACCCGCTATGAACCCGGCCTCGACAAGGCGATGCGGCGGCCGACGCGGACGATGGGCGTGGCGGTGGCGGCGTTCGTGCTGGCGATCGGCGCGTTCCTGACGCTGGGGCAGGAATTTCTGCCGCAACTGGACGAGGGCGACATGACTGCGCAATTGCTGCGCATTCCGGGCACGTCGGTCGAACAGAGCCAAGCAATGCAGTTCGATGTCGAAAAGGCGATCGCCACATTGCCGCAGGTCCGCTTCGTCTTTTCCAAGACGGGGACGGCGGAGCTGGCGTCGGACCCGATGCCGCCCAATATTTCGGACACCTTCATCATCATGAAGCCGCGTGAGGAATGGCCCGACCCGAAATTGCCCAAGGCGGAACTGGTGGAAGCGGTCGAGAAGAAACTGGCGGTGCTGCCGGGCAATGCCTTTGAAATCAGCCAGCCGATCCAGATGCGGTTCAACGAACTGATCGCGGGCGTGCGGGGGGACGTCGCGGTCAAAGTGTTTGGCGACGATGCCGACGCGATGGCCCGCACCGCCAATCAGGTCGCGACGATCCTGCGGCGGACGGAAGGCGCGGTGGATGTGCGGGTCGAGCAGACCGAGGGGCTGCCGATGCTCGACATCCGACCCCGGCGCGAGGCGCTGGCGGCGATGGGCCTGTCGGCCAAGGCGGTGCAGGATGTGGTGGCGGCCGCAATCGGCGGGCGCGATGCGGGCATGATCTTCGAAGGGGATCGACGCTTTGCGGTGACGATCCGGCTTGATGACGGACAGCGGGCGGATATCGAGGCCGTGGGGCAGATCCCTGTACCGACGCCTGATGGCGCCTTCGTGCCGTTGGCAAGCGTGGCGGAGATTGCGGTGACGACTGGTCCCAACCAGATCAGCCGCGAAAATGGCAAGCGCCGCATCGTGGTGCAGGCCAATGTGCGCGGGCGCGACGTGGCGAGCGTGGTCGCCGACGCACAAGCGGACATCGCGTCGGATGTGCGCTTGCCGGCGGGGGCCTATCTCGAATGGGGTGGGCAGTTCGAAAATCTGGCGTCGGCGCGGGATCGGCTGTTGCTGGTCGTCCCAGCCTGTTTCGTGCTGATCCTGCTGCTGCTCGATGGAGCATTGGGCAATGTGCGCGATGCGATGATCGTCTTTACCGGCGTGCCGTTGGCGCTGGTGGGTGGCGTGCTGGCGCTGTTCCTGCGGGGCATGCCCTTTTCCGTGTCGGCGGCAGTGGGCTTCATCGCCTTGTCGGGCATTGCGGTGCTCAACGGGCTGGTGATGGTGACGGCGATTCAGGAACTGATCGGGCAAGGTATGGACCGGGCGCGGGCGGCGGAGCAGGGGGCGATGCGCCGCCTGCGGCCGGTGGTGATGACCGCTTTGGTCGCCTCGCTCGGCTTTGTGCCGATGGCGCTGGCGACAGGATCGGGCGCGGAGGTGCAGAAGCCGCTGGCGACGGTGGTGATCGGCGGGCTGGTGTCGGCGACGCTGCTGACCCTGTTCGTGCTGCCGACGCTCTATGCGCGCTTTGGCGGGCGGCGGGCCTGACGTCGGGGCAGGGGGCGGTGGTGCCGCCCCCTGTCGCGCTCAGGCATCGACCGACACGACGCCGCGCCGGATCTGGTCGAGTTCGATGCTTTCGAACAAGGCCTGGAAATTGCCATTGCCGAACCCGTCATTGCCCTTGCGCTGGATGATTTCGAAGAAGATCGGGCCGAACATATTTTCGGTGAAGATCTGCAACAAGATACCCTCGCCCGTCTCGACGCTGCCGTCGATCAGGATGCGGTTGGCGCGCAGCCGGTCGAGATCCTCGCCATGGCCGGGGACGCGACTGTCGACCAGATCATAATAGGTCTCGATCGTGTCCTGCAACCGCACGCCGCGCGCGCGCAATTTCTCGACCGTGTCATAGATATTGTCGGTGGTGAGCGCGAGATGCTGGATGCCCTCGCCATGATAGTCGCGGATGAATTCCTCGATCTGGCTCTTGTCGTCCTGGCTTTCGTTCAGCGGGATGCGGATCGCCCGGTCGGGCGCGATCATCGCCTGGCTGGTGAGGCCTGTCGCCTTGCCCTTGATATCGAAGAATTTCTGTTCCTCGAAGCCGAAGAGGGTGCGGTAAAATTCGCTCCACACCTGCATCTGCCCGCGCCGGACATTGTGGGTCAGATGGTCGAGCAGGTCGAGCCCGACATTATTCTGCGCCTCCGCTTCCTGCCAGCCGGGGAATTCGGCCCAGTCGGCATAGGGGTCTTGGCCATCGGGCATGAAATAAAGGTAGGAGCCGCCAATCCCCTGGATGACGGTGTCATCCTCTTCGGTCGCCTGCGCGCCATGGTCGAGCGCCCAGCGCATCGCGGCCTGCGGATCGGCGACGCGGAAGGCCATGGCGCTGGCGGAGGGACCATGGACCCCGCGAAAGGCGGCGACGCGCCCGGCATCGTCGCGGTTGAGCATCAGGTTGATGCGGCCCTGCTTGTAGCGGGTGATATTCTTGGTCGGGTGGCGGTGCGTCGGCACGAAGCCCAATTGTTCGAACTGCGCCGCCATCGCCGCCGGATCGGGCGAGGTGAATTCGGCGAACTCGAAGCCGTTGAGGCCCAGGGGATTGTCGATCGTCGCGGTCATTGCGGCTCCTCTTCCTTTTTTGTTTTGGCATAGGCCTGCGTGCCGCGGGTGAAGACGCGGTCGGTCGGCAGGATCGTGTCGGTGTCGAGATCGGGCAGGCCGTCCAATTGGGCGTAGAGCGGGGCGAAGTCGGTCTCGACCGTCTGGCGCAGCAGATCTTCGAAACTGTCGATGACGAAATAGCTCTGCTGATAATCGTCGATGCGGTAGCGGGTGCGCATCAGTCGCTTGAGGTCGAAACCCAGCCGGTTGGGGGAGGGATCGTCCAGGGCGTAGATGGATTCGCCGTGGGACGACACGATGCCCGCGCCGTAGAGTTTGAGGTCGTCGCCCTGACGGACCAGGCCGAACTCCACCGTGTACCAATAGAGCCGCGCCAGCCGGTCGATCGCCCCCAGACCATCGGCGCGCAGGCCGCCCTGGCCATAGGCCTGCATATAGTCGGCGAAGGCGGGGTTGGCGAGCAGGGGGACGTGGCCGAAGACGTCGTGGAAAATGTCGGGTTCGGACAGATAGTCGATCTGGTCGGGCGTGCGCAGGAAGCGCCCGGCGACGAAGCGGCGATTGGCGAGATGGTCGAAGAACAGCCGGTCGGGGACGAGGCCGGGGACGGCGACGACCTGCCAGCCGGTCAGCTTCATCAGCCGTTCCGATAGCTCATCGAAATCGGGGATGCCCGGCCGGGTCATGCGCAACACGTCCAGCCCGTTCATGAACTCCGCCACGGCACGGTCGGGGAGCATCTGCGCCTGACGGGCGAAGAGCCGGTCCCACAGCGCATGTTCCTGCGGCGTGTAGGATGCCCAATCCTGCGGGATCGTCCAATCCTCGGCGGTGCCTTCAGGGCGCTCTATGTCGTTTTGGGCCATGACGATAATATTGCATGGATCAGGTGAAAAAAGGTCTCAATTTCCTGCATTTTTGCGCGATATCAGACATGATTACATCACATATGGATCAGATATGAAACAGGAGTATCAGGTCGATGCGATCGACCGGCGGATCATTTCCATCCTGCAGGCCGATGCCGCCATCCCCCATGCGCAATTGGCCGAACAGGTCGGCGCATCGACAGCCTCCTGCTGGCGCCGGATCAAGGCGCTGGAGGCGGCGGGGGTGTTGACCCGTGCGGTGCGGCTGGTCGATCCCGCCAAGGTCGATCGCGGGGTCAATGTGCTGTGCAATATCCGCATGCGCAGCCATGCCCGCGAACCGCGCAGCGCCTTTGAGGCCTTTGTCGATGATTGCCCGGAAATCGTCGAATGCTTCTCCATGTCCGGCGAGTGGGACTATCTGCTGCGGGTCGTGGTGGCGGACGTCGCCGATTATAACCAGTTTCTGATGCACACGTTATTGGCCCAGCCGACGGTGGCGGGGGCGGCTTCGCATTTTGCGCTGTCGACCACCAAATATACTACCGCCTTGCCGGTGTGATGGGTTGTAGCAAAATGCATTAATGGAAACCTGTGGTTGGCTGTTCCCCGGCGAAGGCCGGGGTCCAGTCCCACGGCCAGAACTGGCCCCCGGCCTTCGCCGGGGAACAGCGCTCATAAGTCAGCCTCATTGCAGGATGGCATCAGGCGATCGCCATCTCGCCCATCCACGCGCCGAACGAAGCACGCGCGCGGGAGGTGTAGGCTTCCTTGCGCTGCTGTTTCTTCACATCGTCGAGCGTCGGAAACAGGCCGAAATTGACGTTCATCGGCTGATAGTCCGCCGTCGCGACATTGCCCGTCACATGGCCGAGCAGCGCGCCGAGCGCGGTGTCGGCGGGCGGGGGGGTCAGCGTCTGGCCCAGCAATTCGGCCGCGGCGAAGCGCCCGGCGATCAGGCCGATCGCCGCGCTTTCGACATAGCCTTCGCAGCCCGTCATCTGCCCGGCGAAACGGATATGCGGGGCGCTTCTAAGGCGCAGCGTGGCGTCGAGCAGCTTGGGGCTTTGGATGAAGGTGTTGCGATGCAGTCCGCCCAGCCGCGCAAACTCGGCGTTCTGGAGGCCGGGGATAGTACGGAACAATTCCACCTGCGCGCCATGTTTCAGCTTTGTCTGGAAACCGACCATGTTCCAGAGCGTGCCCGACGCATTATCCTGCCGCAACTGCACCACGGCATAGGGCCAGCGGCCGGTGCGCGGATTGTCCAGCCCCATCGGCTTCATCGGCCCATGGCGCAGCGTTTCCGGCCCGCGCGAGGCCATCACCTCGATGGGCATACAGCCTTCGAAATAGGGGGTGTTGGCCTCCCATTCCTTGAACTCGGTCTTTTCGCCGTCGAGCAGCCCCTGGACGAAGGCCTGATATTGGTCCTTGTCCATCGGGCAGTTGATATAATCCTTCCCCTCGCCGCCGCCGGGGCCGATCTTGTCCCAGCGATTGGCCATCCAGCATTGGTCCATGTCGATACTGTCATGGTGGATGACCGGCGCGATCGCGTCGAAGAAAGCGAGATGCTCCATCCCCGCCGCCTGGCCGATGCTGGTCGCGAGCGCGGGCGCGGTGAGCGGGCCGGTGGCGATGATGGTCATGCCTTCGGTCGGCAGCGTGTCGATGCGCTCGCGGACGATCTCGACATTGGGATGATCGGCCAGCGCGCGGGTGACGGCGCCGGAAAAGACATGGCGATCCACCGCCAGCGCGGAGCCGGCGGGCACTTTGGCCGGTTCGGCGCTCGCCATGATGAGCGAATCCAGCCGCCGCATCTCCTGATGCAGCAGGCCCACGGCATTTTTGCCGGCATCGTCGGAACGGAAACTGTTGGAGCAGACCAGTTCGGCCAAGCCTTCGGTCTGGTGTGCGGGCGACATGTCCCCGCTGCCCCGCATTTCCGACAGGCGCACCTTGATCCCCGCCTGCGCCAACTGCCACGCCGCTTCGGACCCGGCGAGCCCGCCGCCGATGATATGCACCTGATAGTCTGCCACTGATATTCGCCTTGATGTCGCACTTTTGCCGTTCGGGCCAAGGCCTATAGCCGATGGGCGCGCAGTAGGACAGGGCGGCGTGGGTGGCTTTTGGGGTGGTGCGGCGGGGCGTGGTGCTGTGCGAAGCTTGTGAAGTTCACACCGTTGCAGGGTTGGATTTTGCTGGGCTTGGGGTTTGCAGGGCAGACTTCGCAATAGGAGGATTTTTGCGAAGTGGCTGGGGTCGATGACGGCTTTATGTTGTCTAGCAGAGGCCGTCAGGTCGCCGCCAAAGCTCTTTCGCGAAAGCTCATAGAAAACGACTCTGATCGAATTGTATCGCGAACCTTTTCTTGGTTAGATACTCCCATATCGTTCAGACGGCTCTCTAACCCGCCTTATTCACCAAAAGTGTCCTGAAGGGTTGGCGGGAGTGGCGTAAGCCTCTGATCTGAATTAGGAACTGGGTGTCTAAGCCGAA